>ABYL01000073.1 GCA_000173575.1 Burkholderia sp. H160
CATCCATTCATCGAACCCGGTCGTCCGGCTCGCGATGTAATCCTTGTCGTACAGCCCTTCCGTCACCCACACATACATGATGGCGGTGGCGAGCGCCGCGTCCGTTTGCGGTCGGACTGGAATCCATCGGCCGCCCAGCAACTGGGCAGTCGGATTGCAGTGCGGATCGATATGGACGAACTCGATGCCCAGTTCCTTGGCCCACAGACGCCTCGGTGTACCTTCGAACCCGGCGTAGGCGCCATTTGTGCTTTCCGGGTCGCTGGACCAGAAAACGATCATTTCGGCTTCCTTCAGGCAATCCTCGATTCCGCCATAGCCGGAGGGACCCTTCACGCTCTCTTCAACCGCCCCGCCTACCTCCGTCAACTATTTCCTGATCTGTCTTCTTCCGCGGCATGCGTTGTCGCTCGCAACACAGCACTATCGCCGATATGGAACCGCTTGCCAGCCGGCGAAACAAATGAAACCGGTCTGATGAACTCGGTGCCGTCCGGCTGCACGCATGCCGAATACCTGACGACCGCTACCCATTCGTATATTTTCCCGCCGCGCGGCATCGCCTTGATCTGTTCAACCAGCCCGCGGGGCTCCCGCGGCCTCTCCCAAAGGTCGCCGTAGTAGCGACATTTCTGATCAACCGACGCCAGTACCATGAAACCTCCGTTCGAGTCTATTGACGGAGCGCCCACGACTGTTGTCTCGATTGACGCGTCGGACGCCGCATTGGCATGGACGATTATCGGCAAGAGCAGGACGGCAAGTGACCTCTTCATTGAGACCTCAAACTTGAGTATTGCATCTGTTCTCAGGCGACCACGTGAGCCGATGAAATTCAGTGCAACCGATCGCTATTCAGTGCAAGCAGGCGCTCCAGTTCCAGCAGCGCCTCGCCAAGCAGGTCAATGGCGCCGTTGGGCGTAGACGCGGTAGCAGCACTGCGAAGCGCTGCCTGTACGATCTGATGAGCGCTTTCTGGTTTTGCTTTACCGATCCTCGCGATGAAATGCTTTTCCATAAGTACTCCTTCTCGGGGCAAAAAGATCCGACACCTGATGAATGAGGTGACGGCCGAAAGTATATGCGCCGCAAACGTTGAATCGCCGGTCGCAATTGTTTGTTTCCATCTCGTCAACGCCCGGGCATAGCGCCGCCCTGCCCGCCGGGGGGCCGTATCCGGCAAAGCACGAAAAACGGCGGGCTTATTCGCGCAAGCTCGTAACGTTGCGCGTGCGGGAACTATTCGTTGCTGCGCAGTTGCTTGTAAGTGGTTAGTGATTCGATAGACTTTCGCTCAACGAACTGGCAACCGGACACTGTACTGCGCCAGCACGTTATTTCAGAAATCCGCGTCCTTTTGTATCCGACGCTCTAGTGGAGATAGCAACATGGCAAAGGCAAGGAAGTTGATCCCGGGTACCGTTCTCGCGTCTGTGCTATCCGTACCGGCTGTCTCATTCGCCTACAGCACCAGCCCGCTAATGAGCCAACAACTGCGCGTTCCGGTTCGGCACGAGGGTGCAAGCTACCTGGACAGAACAACCGCCGCCGCAGGTTATCCGATGGACTTTGCGTGTGCGAAGGCGCGGATACAGGCACAACAACAGGCATTTGATCAATATGGCGGCGCGAAAAGTTCGTCCGCAAAGCGTTCGTCAGTGCAACTCGCTTCCGGCGAGGGCGCAATATCGGATATTTGAAGTTAGCGGCGCCACGCGTCAGGTGGCCAGTTTCGCAGCCCCCCATGCCATCGTGATTCCCCAAAAAACCAGGAAATGACAATGAAACAACTCTATTTGGCAACGTTCGTTATCCTTAGCAGCACATCAGTGTTCGCTCAAAGCGTAACGACGCAGCAGCTTTCGTCCCAGCAGCTTCCCTCACAGCAGGTTTTGTCACAACAGCTTTCGTCGCAGCAGCCTTCGTCGCAGCAACTGGCGCAGGCAACCTCTCAGGCCCAGAGCCAACTGTCGGCGCAACTGCCGACGCAGCTTTCGTCACAATTGCCGGCACAGCTGCCTCAACTGCCCACGCGCCCCTCATCACCGCTTCCGCCATTCCCGCAATAAAAGGGATAGAAGCTGCCTGCGGCCGCGAAGTCCTGCGCGAATCCGCACGACACTCGCGGCCGCTATCTGTATCGGAGTTGTCATTTTTGCCGCGCTTCCTGCCGATAACCGGCGCAGCGAACGGGCACGGCAACGCGGCGGCGACTCTATTACCGGGCGTAGCGCCCACGAATAGCCGTCGCATTTCCGTCAACATTTTTTCCATTGTCATCATTTATGATATAGTTATCAATATCTACGTCGGACGGCGAACGTCTCTTCCGCTACAGGCATCGGCATATCGATGGATGGCGCCTGCTGCACCATCGGGCAGGCAATGACGTTTTTGGCGTCTCTTTCCCTTCCCGAGCCATGCGACAAGTACTTCTGGTCACGTTCCGCCTCATCGTCCTTGCATTGACTGGGCTCCTTCCGACCCTTGCATGCTCGACTGCCACTTCGCCTACCGGCGCGGACGGTGGCTACTTTCTGCCCGTCGCTGGCGCCGGTTCCGACGCGGCGGAAGCACTCAACGCGCTTCAGGCAAGGGAAGACGCCATCAGGCAGCGCGCATCGACGGCAACCGGTGATGCCGAACTGATAGAACTAGGCTCGCTGAGCCGGCGCATCGCCTACGACGTCGACAGACTGCTTGCAGCCTCGCTGCAGCCTGAACTCGGCAAGACGCAGGCGCAGCTCGATGTGCTGGGAGCGGCGCCCGTTGCCGGCCCAAGTTCGGAGACACCCGCCGTCGCCCGGCAACGCGACGCCCTCACGGCGCAGCAAGCGCGGCTTGATGCCGAGGTCAGCCAGGCGGAAGGCATCAAAGGCGAACTGGTCAATTTCGACGCACAGATTGCGCGATTGCTTCATGCACATCTGAAAGACCAACTCGCGCTTCGCACCGACAGCATTCTGAGCGCTGCGTTCTGGGCACCCATGGTTCACCCGGAAGCGGCTGACTACAAGAATCTGCGAGCGTTTGGCGAACAGGTCGAAAAACAGATGCAATCGATGTGGCAACCAGGTCGCCGCATCACGACCACGCTTCTCCTGCTGATCGCGCTGGCCTGCGCAACAGTCGGTGCGCTCATTCTTGAACGAATGGCAGGATCGGTTTGCCTTCGGCGTTTGCCCGAAGGACGGCTGCGGCGCAGTGCCTTCGCGATATCGACTGTGTTTGCGACGCTGGCAACCACGATGGTCGCGATACACCTGGTCAGCCTGGCCATTGTCAATCAACAAAGCTTGTCGCCGGCCCTTCAAACCTTCACGGACGAGCTTGTCAAACACATCGTCAATTGTGCGCTGGTCCTCGCGCTTGGCAGGGCGTTCCTGTGTACCGAGCATCCAACCTGGCGCCTCCCTGCTATCGCTGATCCGGTTGCGCACGCGCTTCGATCCTTTCCGCGGACGTTGGCCGCGCTCCTGCTGTTTTCAGGGGCGATAGAGCAGATCAATAGAGCCGTCTACACTAGTCTCCAACTCACGATTTTCACTCGCGGTCTCGTCGCGTTGATCGTCGCGTTGACCATCGGCGCTTCGTTGATTCATGCGAACCGGGTACGCACCGCACTCGCCGCAGCCGGAAATTCACCTGAAGGTCGTTCGACACTTGCGGGTCTGATTCATGCTGCCGTCTGCGTCGTCGTAGTGGGTGCTCTCGCTGCACTACTCTGCGGGTACATTTCCGTTGCGCGCTTCCTGACCTACGAACTCGTCTGGTTCGACATCGTCCTGTGCAGTCTCTATTTTCTCGTGATGCTCACGCGTGATATGTGCGAAAGCGTCTTTTCGCCGGCACATGCAAGCGGCAATACGATCAAGCATCTCTTTGGCCTCCAGAATGCCCATCTCGCCCAGATTTCGACGCTGATTACCGGGGTTTGCCGAAGTGCGCTCATCGTCGCTGCAGTCATTGCGCTGCTCACAGGCGGTCTCGGAACAACGCCCGCCGATCTCATCGACAGCATTCTCGAGGTGCTAGGCGGCGACCGGCTGCGTGCGCTCAATATCGTCCCCGCTCATATCTTCAGCGCCCTGCTCACATCCGGCGTCGGACTGTATCTGGTGCGGTCCGTGCGCAAATGGTTCGACAGGGAGTTGTTGCCGAAGACAGACATGAGTCCCGGCATGCGCGCGTCGCTGCTGACGCTGTTTGCAAACATTGGCTACGCACTCGTCGTACTGCAGACCTTGTCTGTGCTAGGAGTCAGATGGCACAACCTTGCGTGGATAGTCAGTGCTTTGTCAGTGGGAATCGGTTTCGGTCTGCAGGAGATCGTGAAGAACTTTATCTCCGGACTCATCCTGCTCGCGGAACGGCCCGTGAAGGTGGGCGACATGATCAGTATCGCCGGCATTGAGGGGGACATACGGCGCATTAGCGTGCGTGCCACCCAGATCCAGCTTGCAGACAAGTCAACCGTGATCGTGCCGAACTCACAACTCATATCCCAGAACGTGCGCAACGTTACGATGGGAAACAGCACACAAGGTATCGCCTCCCTGGTGCTCACATTCTCGCTGGACGTCGATCCGGAGCGCGTTCGCGACATTCTTCTCGATGCCTTCAGTGATCACCTTTCGGTTCTGGCGCATCCGGCGCCGTCCGTCATGTTCAGTCAGCTGACGCCCGACGGCATCACGCTCACGGTCACGGGACATGTCAGGAGTCCCAGGATCGCCGCCGACACCCGAAGCGAACTCCTGTTCGACATCCTGAAGCGGCTACGTGCCGCCGAGATCCCGTTGTCGAACCCACGAACGGTTTTGATCCATGCCCCGCACGGTTCGCTTCCCAATGCGCAAGGGGCCGTTTCGGGCGGACCGCCCCGTAGCGGTTTTTCATTTGCCGGCGCAACCAGCGTATCGGAGAACGCCCGGAATACTGCGGGCAGCGTCGAGGTGTAGCGCGGGTCTTGCGCGGATTTTCCTCGTCGCCGCGCAGCGCCAGTCTTTGGGCTACAGAGCTGCAATGACGGCTCACGCAGTAACTGGCAACGAACGTTGCGCACGCGGAAACACTGTATTTGTGCAAGTAGTTTGTAATACCCGGATAAGAAGATTACGAACTTCGAGGCCACGGGCAGATAGATTCTCAAATTCGCCCGGGTCGCTTTCTGGATAACCCGCGTCGCTGTTTCTGACGCCCGAGATTGCAAGTTCATCATGGCCAACGCGTTCATGCCCGTTCTCACTGTCGTGTCGGTTCTCACTCTTCCCACTGACCAATCCAATAAGGACAACGATCCTTTTGCGCGTGAACTGGCGCGCAAAGCCATCGTTCAACTGCAGCAAGCGGACCATGAACGCATCGATGGTGATGCACGCAATCCTGCGGACATTCACGTGACTTTGGCGAGCTTGGCAGCTCGACAGCAGGCGTTCAGCGGCACCAGCACTGCGAAATTCGATTTATCGACTTCCGGCGCAACGACCGCGTCGCGCCTGGCGTCGTATCGTTCGATTTATCGGCAAAGCTGATTGGGCGCCAAAGCGCGCTATTGGCAAACCTTTTCCGTCTTATCGCGTCTTGCCTTGATTGACTGGATTGCATCGGGACGTCAGGCAGCTCGTGGTCCTTCTCTTTCCTATGTGAGATCGCCAACCGTTGTGCGCCGGATCTCAACCAAGCCTGCTTTATTGAATAGGAGAACTGATGTGCGACTTAAGATAGTTGTGCAGTTGCTGGCGACTATCGCCGCATGCGTGTTCGGTAGTGCGCAAGCGCATTCGGGCGTCGGGGTCATGGTAGGGGTTCCGCCCCCGGTCATGATGGCACCCCCGCCAATGTTCTACGCTGAGCCACTCTCCGTCGTCGTCCAGTCGATCCAGCCAATTCCGACGGCCGTCTATGTCGAAAAAGCGCAGACAAGTCCGGCGGTTGGCAACTGGTGGTATTGCCCGGCCACAAAAAAATATTACCCGTACGTCAAGAGTTGTTCGAGCGGTTGGGTGGAAGTGCCCGCGAGACCAACCGGGATGAAATGACATGCTTGATAGCGACCTGCTTTTGAGCGCAAAACGGCGCCTATTCATAGTAGCCGCCGTGATTAGCCAAGCCGGCATCGTCACGCTCGCCGGTTGCGCTTCCACTGCAACGCCGATGAGCCCCACAGTGATGGCGCTGCCCGGCACCGGCAAATCGTTCGAACAATTCCGCAGCGATGAAGCGATGTGCCAGCAATTCGCTTCCCGGCAGACAGGCGGCGCCAGCACTCAATCGACCGCGTCAAGCAGCGCGCTAGGTGGCACGGCAATCGGCACCGCGCTTGGGGCTGCCGCTGGCGCAGCGTTCAACGGCCGCCGTGGCGCAGCGGTAGGTGCAGGCATGGGCTTGCTCGGTGGCAGCTTGATCGGTGCCGGGATGGCACATAGTTCTGCCACCAGCCTCCAACTTCGCTATGACCAGGCGTACGTTCAATGCATGTACGCAAATGGCGAGCGTGTGCCAGTTCCGGGCGGCGCAGCCGCTGCATCGCAGACTCGCGACGAAGCACCGGCGCCTCGGCCGCCCTTCCAGACGCCACCTCCGCCGGCATTCAACACGCCCCCGCCACCGGGTTACTTGTGAGTGTTCTGCTGCGGTTAGCGGGGTGGCACACGTTCCCTGCCGCGGCACACACCAGCCCTCTTTCCACCCGCCGTCACAGCGCTCTTGAGTGCTCACGCTAACCAACATCGATCGTGCGGCCCCCGGATGGTTCTGGCTCCGTTTTTGGAATGGTCAACGTGAGTATGCCGTTGTCGACCTTTGCCAGGGCGCGGCCGGGGTCGGCGTATTCGGGCATCGGGATCGTGCGCACGAAGCGTCCATGGGCACGCTCCAGCCGGTAGATTCCCCAGAGAAGGTAATTTCAGTGCTATTTGCATGCAATAGGCATCTAACGAATCGCTCTTTGGGCTTTCCAGTCGTACAGGTTTCCGGACTGGGTTGGCGAACACACGCCCTTCAGCTTTCAGACCACCCAGCGGTTTCGATGCGCCAATAGCAGCTTGGCTACGTCCATTACCCAACAAGAACAACGAAATTCTCGTTTCAATCCCGGAACTTGCCCTTCTGGAACTTGCAAGCGCCATCGGCAAGGCGGGTGGTAAAGGACAGACGCTGGAAGAGGCAATGCATCTCGCTGAACTGATGCGTAATCTTCGCGTTGACGTTTTAACCTCAATCCTCGGTTACTGCATTCGAGTGAAAGTTCTCAAACTTGTGCGAGATTTGGGACGAACTAGCGGACATGCATGGGGCAACAATCTTCAGGCGTACGTCGAGATGCGTAGTCCTGGAAAACGATGGTCAAGAAGCGGAAAGGATGGCCGCCGACTTACGCTAAAACCGTAGGATCGGCGGCTCATTCGATCGGTCAACGCCTGCGGCGACGTCGCTTGGGACGCATCTCCTCACGCCAATTCGCGCACCACACATTTCGCTGCAACGGCCGGAGGCAAGGTGAGCCTTTTCGGGAGATACGAAATTGGTCATCGTCTTATCCTGGAAATCCTCACCGTCCTGGAAGCCCTCACCTTCCTGGAAATCCTCACCATCCTGGAAGTCCTCACCAATCTGGAACAGTTCATCTATCCGCGAAGATTTTGAGACGGTGAACGGATGCCAGTTCAGCGGTTCACCGAAGTGAGTTTTGGACATATCTCCCGTTCACTCAACCGAAATGGAGACGAACGTGCAGTCGGGTTGAGCTGCCCCAACGTCACGTACGAATCCCCTCTGGAGCCTTATGCGATAAGCAAGGTCGCAACTTTAATTTCGTATAACGATTTAAAACATGCCGCCGCAAGAAAGAAATTCGCCGAGTTGGTCGCGGTTGGACCGCTGCCCCCCAATCGCACACATCAGCGCCCCGTAAGACAGAGCGAGCAGATTTTCGTAGTGTGAGACGGAAGGTCGCAACTCTATTGTCCGATTTAGGTGATTTCCCAAAAGTCGAATCTTTTTTGTGCTGCGATTACTCCGTCAGAACTTCACCTTCGCCTGAAAACCAATCGTAAAGGGCAGATGATCCGATGGGATCGGCGGGATGAGGATGAAGTTCGCGCCGACGCGCTTGTATTCGACCATCACGATCGGCGCGACCACCGGGCCGATCGTGTGATTGCTGCCAAGGCCCCAGTTGCCGTAGTTATAGCCGGAGATGATCCCGCCGATCGCCGCGATCCGCACGATGCCCCAATGCGCGAACTCGGGCGCCCAGACTCCGCCACCGTAGTAGGACGGCCGCCGCAGCGAGTTGCGAAAGCCGCCGGCCGTCAGCGCCCACTGGTTGTTCAGCCAGCATTCGACGCCAAGCCCGGGATTGAACTGCTCGAAGTGTGTATCGGGATCGGGATTGATGTGATACGAGCCGAGCATCACGTCGCCCCAGATACCGCCGTCGCACCAGCCCGCATGTGCCGTGGAGACCGCCGCGAAGCTTGCGAAAAGCGCCACCGCGGCGCGTCGGATATTCTTGTTCATCTGCCTGACGTGCATTATTTCTCCGTCACCGGTCGAGCGCCGGTGTCATGGTGTTCTGGCGATCCGCGTACCGCCCGTCGCGCACTGTACCTGAAGCCGCGCGGCCGATGTTGAAGACTCGCTCGGCCAGCCCGGCACGCGACGTGCCCCCGCGTGCCGGAACCGCCACGATAACGGAGAACCGATGGCGAGGTGATGAACAAGCGGTGAAGAAATTCGCGGCGCGCATCGCGCGCGCCGTCGGCGATAAACGTGGCAGGAACGTCTACAGACCGAGTTCGGACAGGCCAGGGTGATCGTCGGGCCGCCGACCGAGCGGCCAGCGATACAACCGGTCGGCTTCACGGATCGGCAGGTCGTTGATGCTCGCGTGACGCCGCGCCATCAGGCCATGCTCGTTGAACTCCCAGTTCTCGTTTCCGTACGAGCGGAACCAGTTATTCGAATCGTCGTGCCATTCGTATGCAAAGCGTACTGCGATGCGGTTGTCGGTGAACGCCCACAGTTCCTTGATCAGCCGATAGTCGAGCTCCTTGACCCACTTGCGGCGCAGAAAGCCCACGATCTCCGCGCGTCCGTGCACGAATTCCGCGCGATTGCGCCACACGCTATCCGGCGTGTACGCGAGCGATACGCGCTCGGGTTCGCGCGTGTTCCATGCGTCTTCCGCGGCGCGAACTTTCTGGATCGCGGTGTCGCGCGTGAACGGCGGCAGCGGCGGACGGGTTTCGATCGTATCGGCCATGATGGCTCCCTGGTCAGGTAGTGGTCCGCCGGGATGGCGGCCGTTTGGTTGCGGCGGGTCTCGCTGCCGCATCGAGCAAGGTCTTCGCAACCGTTTGCGCGTCGAGCGCCGCATCGGCTTCGCCGCTTACGAGCGCCACCGCGATCGCGCCGTCGAGCAGCACAAGCCATTGACGCGCGAGCGGCGCCACGCGACGCGCATCGAGCGCCGCTTCCGCCGCAAACGCGTCGCATTCGGCTCGCACGAAATCAAGCAGCCGTGCCTTGTGTTTGCGCGCGACGACGCGGATCGGGTCGTCGGCGGATTCGATTTCACCGGCCGCGTTCAGAAACGCGCAGCCATGAAAATCCGCCGATACAAACCAGTCGCGCAGCACGTCGAACATGCCGAGCAGGCGTTGGCGCGCACTCTTGCCGTGCCGTTGCGTGCCGGCGATAAACCAGTTCATCCAGCGTTCGTCGCGCCGTTCGAGCGCGGCCGCGATCAGCGCATCTTTCGATTCGAAATGCGTGTAGAAGCTTTTGCGCGCGGTGCCGGACTGCCGCACGATCGCATCGACGCCGGTTGCATGGATGCCGCCAGCGTAGATCAGGGCCTCGGCAGCATCGAGCAGGCGTTCGCGTGCAGTGGCGGGTTGTGTCGGGTCGGTCGGGATCGCATCGTGTGTCATGGGCGAAAGGTAGAACGATCATTCTCCCATGTCAAGTTTTTCGTCGAGCCACGCGCTCGGGGCGCGCTTGCTGCTATCGTGATGGAGATCGCTCAACCGGAATCGCTTCGATGAACCCGTCCTCCGTTCGCACCGTGTGGGTACGCGTGCTGCTCGCCGCAACGCTGCTGAGCGCGATGGCCTGCACGCCCTTGCAGGTACTCACGCATTCGGTCAGTCAGAACGAAGCGCGCGTGCCGCCTGGGCGCTACGAGATCGATCAGGACCATACGAGCATCACGTTCGATATCGATCACTTCAAATACACGCGCTTTACGATGCGCTTCGATCGCAAGCAGGGGCAGCTCGACTGGAACGACGGCGGGCTCGATCGCAGCACGGCGTCGATCACGATCGACGCCGCGAGCATCAATACCAACGTGCCGCTGCTCGACAAGATGGTGAAGAGCGACAGCATGCTCGATGTCGCGCGCTATCCGCAGATCCGCTTCGCGAGCACGCGTTTCGAGCGCACCGGCGACGCGCGCGGCACACTGAGCGGCGATCTGACGATCCGCGGTGTCACGCAGCCGGTCACGCTCGACGTCACGTTCAACGGCTTCGCGCCCGATCCGCTGACGAAGAAGGACACGCTCGGCTTTTCCGCGGACGGCCATTTCAGCCGCGCGAAGTTCGGTCTGGCGACGTGGTATCCCGCTGTCGGCGACGATATTCACGTGCGCATCCAGGCCGAATTCGTGAAAACGCCCGCAGGCGCATAAGCGCGCTGCGGGCGTGAGCTTTCAAACAGTGCCGTGCTAATTCAGGCTGCGGTCCAGTCGAGAATTACCTTGCCGCTTTCGCCGGAGAGCATTGTCGCGAAGGCCTCCTGGTAATCGTCGACCTTGAAATGGTGCGTGAGGATAGGCGACAGATCGAGGCCGCTTTGCAACATCGCGACCATCTTGTACCAGGTCTCGAACATCTCGCGCCCATAAATGCCCCTGATTTCAAGGCCTTTGAAGATCACCTGGGTCCAGTCGATCGCGGTTTGCGCGGGCGGAATGCCGAGCAGTGCGATCTTGCCGCCGTGGTTCATCGCTTCGAGCATGCTCGTGAATGCGCTCGGCACGCCCGACATTTCAAGGCCGACGTCGAAGCCCTCGGTCATGTGCAGATCGTGCATCACGTCGTGCAGCGATTCGCGCGACACGTTCACCGCGCGCGTCGCGCCCATCTTGCGCGCAAGTTCGAGGCGATAGTCGTTGACGTCGGTGATCACAACGTTGCGCGCGCCGACGTGCTTCGCGATCGCGACCGCCATGATGCCAATCGGCCCCGCGCCGGTAATCAGGACGTCCTCGCCGACGAGGTTGAACGACAGCGCCGTATGCGTCGCATTGCCGAACGGATCGAAGATCGCGGCGAGATCGTCGGAGATTTCGGGCGGGATCTTGAACGCGTTGAAGGCCGGAATCACCAGATATTCGGCGAACGCACCTTCGCGATTCACGCCGACGCCGATCGTGTTGCGGCACAGATGGCGGCGGCCGGCGCGGCAGTTGCGGCAGAAGCCGCAGGTGATGTGTCCTTCGCCCGACACGCGGTCGCCGATCGCAAAGCCGCGCACTTCCTGCCCCATCTCGACGATTTCGCCCACGTACTCATGGCCGACGTGCATCGGCACAGGAATCGTCTTTTGCGCCCAGTCGTCCCACTTCCAGATATGAATGTCGGTGCCGCAAATCGCGGTGCGCGTGATGCGGATCATCACGTCGTTATGGCCGACTTCGGGCTTCTTCACGTCCGTCAGTGTGAGGCCCGGTCCGCGTTCGAGTTTTGCCAATGCTTTCATCTGCTTCTCCGTTCGAATCACGCGGCGACTATGCCTGGATCACGCCGAGTTCGCGGCCGACGCGCGCGAATGCATCGACGGCGCGATCGATCTGCTCGGGCGTGTGCGCGGCGCTCATCTGCGTGCGAATGCGTGCGCGGCCGCGCGGCACGACCGGGAACGAAAAACCGATCACGTAGACGCCTTCCTTCAGCAGCGCATCGGCCATCTTTCCCGCGAGTTGCGCATCGCCAAGCATCACCGGAATGATCGGATGTTCGCCCGGCACGAGCGTGAAGCCGAGCGCACTCATCGCGCGGCGGAAGTGCGCGCCGTTTTCGCGGACGCGTGCGCGCAGTTGCGCGCCTTCATCGCTGGCCAGCAATTCGAGTACCTTCAGCGACGCCGCGGCGATGCTCGGCGTCAGCGTGTTCGAAAACAGATACGGACGCGAGCGCTGCCGCAGCAGTTCGACGATTTCCTTGCGCGCGGCGACGTAGCCGCCCGATGCGCCGCCGAGCGCCTTGCCGAGCGTGCCGGTAATGATGTCGACGCGCGCGAGCACGCCGCAATGCTCAGGCGTGCCGCGGCCGTGTTCGCCGATGAAGCCGACTGCGTGCGAGTCGTCGACCATCACCAGTGCGCCGTACCGGTCGGCCAGATCGCAGATGCCGGCGAGGTTCGCGATGATGCCGTCCATCGAGAATACGCCGTCGGTCGCGATCAGTTTGAAGCGCGCGCCAGCCGCGTCGGCCTCCTTCAGGCGCGCTTCGAGATCGGCGAGGTCGTTGTTCCTGTAGCGAAAGCGTTTTGCCTTCGACAGCCGCACACCATCGATGATGCTTGCGTGATTGAGCTCGTCGCTGATGATCGCGTCGTTTTCGTCGAGCAGCGTTTCGAACAGGCCGCCGTTCGCGTCGAAGCAGCTCGAATAGAGAATACAGTCGTCGGTTTGCAGGAACGCGGCGAGCGCTGCTTCAAGTTGCTTGTGCACGGTTTGCGTGCCGCAGATGAAGCGCACCGACGCCATGCCGAAGCCGTCGCTGTCGAGGCCCTGCTTCGCCGCTTCGATCAGCCGCGCGTCGTCAGCAAGACCGAGATAGTTGTTCGCGCAGAAGTTCAGCACGTCGCTGCCGTCGGCGAGCCGCACGTCGGCCGACTGCGGACTCGCGATCACGCGCTCGCTCTTGTAGAAGCCGTCGGCGCGGATCTGTTCGAGGGTGCCGCGCAGATGGGCAAGGTATTGGTCACGCATGAACGGGACTCCTGAGGGTAATGGCGCCCGCGTTCGCATGGGCGCAGCGAGCACGGACTGTTATAGTCGGCTGTCAGCTTTATCGGATATTTTCGTTTTTCCGAACTAAAATCCGGTATATCGAACAACTCTAAACGATGGGTCAGGAAATGGCAAGTTCGGGTACACGCCGCGCCGCAGCCAATGCGGCGCCCACTTCCGCTAGCGCTGCGGTACCGGCGAACGTGGCGCCGCCGCGCGTCGGCGAGCAGATTCAGCGGCTGCGCGCCGAGCGGCGCATGACGCTCGACGATCTGTCGCGTGCGGCCGGCGTGTCGAAATCGATGCTGTCGGAAATCGAACGCGACAAGGCCAATCCGACGATCGCGGTCGCGTGGCGGCTGACCAACGCGCTCGGCGTGAGCCTCGATTCGCTGTTTGCGCAGCCTAAGCCGCCTGAGGTGATTGCCGTTTCCGGTCCGCACGATATTCCTACGCTAAGCGGTCATGACGCGAAATACCAGTTGCGCGTGTGGGGGCCGATCGAGCTGGCCGGCAAGTTCGAGTGGTACGAGTTGACGCTGCAAGCGGGCGGAGCGCTGGTGTCGAACGCGCACGAGCCTGGCACGCGCGAGCATCTGACCGTGCTGCACGGCTCGATCGAAATCGAGGCGGCCGGCGCAACGAAGCGGCTCAAGGTCGCCGACACCGCACGCTATGTCGCGGACGAGCCGCACGCGATCCGCAACGTCGGCAAGGGTGAGGCGAAAGCGCTGCTGGTCGTGATTCACGGCTAGCGCGCCGGCTGGCGGGGTATTGGCACGCTACTGGCACGGTTCGCGACGCGTAGGCCTTTTGGCCAGGTTGCGCCCGGTACTGTATGTTTGTACAGTATCACGTGTCGATTGGAGCCGAGAATGAACAACCTGAAAGCCGACCCTACCGATCAAACTCTCGCCGCGCTGCGCTACCAGACCGCCGCGCGCGATCTCGAACATATCGTGCGCAGCATCGCCGCGCGTTACATCGTCCAGCAGGTGCCGCTCACGTGGCGTCTGCTGCATGCCATCGAAGCCGAGGCGCTGGCCGACCTCGGTTTTGCCAGCCGGCACGACGCGCTGATGCACGGGCTGTTCCAGCGTCCGTCCGATCTGCCCTATCCAGAAACCGATGATGGCGTGGATTTCGGCGCCTCCACTGCGTTGCCGGCCGTCTTCGCGTTTGCTGTCAATGCGTACGAAGAAGCCGCGCGGCAAGCGCTGCATCGTGCGGCGCAGCCTCTGGCTGCCGATGCGCCGCTAAAGCGTGCGCGGGCGTGGGGCGGCTGATGACATCCTCACGGGGTAATGAATCGGATCTTCATCGATTCTTCGGGGTCGGCCTGGCACCGGTTAGCGCCTACAATAGGCGAATCGACCGGCGCAACTAACGGAAGGAATGCCCATGTCTCCCCCTCATCTGTCCGACCCCGTTCCCCGTCCCGCGCCTTCTACCGATCTGTTCGATCAGCAACGCGAAGACTGGCGTCGCGACCCGCAGATCGCGTTCGATGCCTGGCTCGCGAAACAGCATTTCCGTCGCTCTTCCGCGTTGGTCTATCAGGCTCAGTGGGGCCAGTTTCTCGACTGGCTCGGCACGCGGCAACAAAGCCTCGCGACCGTCGACACGCCCGCAATCGCCGAATTCGTCGCCAGCCTCGAAATCCGTAGAACGCAACGGATCCGCTATTTGCGGCTCATCGAACGCGTGCTCGATCATGTGCGCGAGATCGAATCGGCGTCGACCAACCCGGCTCGCTTCATTGCTCAGGATGGCGAAGCAGCCTGGCGCAATGCGCGCGACAATGAGCCGACCGGATTTCTTACGCATGAGGAACGCACTGCATTGATCGCGCGGTTGTTTGCGCCGCTGCCGGCGTCGTCTCGCGCGCAGCGCTGGAGAGAGCGGCGCGATCGCGCGTTGATCGCCGTATTTCTGGGCGGCGGACTGAAGACAGGTGAAGCGGGTGCTCTCACGGTTAGTTGCGTGAAAGCAGGCTCGCCGTGGGTCACGATCGAGTCCGCGAATCCGATGCTGACACGGCGCACGCGGCTCGCGCCGTTCGCGACGGCGATTCTCGACGCCTGGCTCGCTGAACGTCGGCTAACAGAGCTCGCCGGCGATCTCGTGTTTCCCGCGTCGCCGTCCGGCCGTCCGATGCACAAGGCCACGATGCTGCGCGCGGTGGACGCGCTGGTCGATGCCGCTGGGATCGCCGCATCGCGCCAATCACGCGCGAGTCCGCAGACCTTGCGCAACACGTTTGCGGCGGACCTGTTCGAGAGCGGGGTAGAAGCCGAACAGGTCGGTCAATGGCTCGGCTTCGTGCAGGCGGTGTCCGCGAACCGGCTATATCGTGCTTGGCAAACGTGGAGCGATCAGCAGGATTCGCCTGCGACCAACGAGCCGGATCCGGCGGCGGCTCCGTTGGCCGAACCTCGACGCGACGGGCGTTTGACGAGGAAAACGGGAGCCGGCGAGCCCTGAAAAGCCTCACCTTCGCGGTCCCGAATTTCCTCACCTTTGAGGTTTTTTCCGTTGTGTTGCCCGTCTGTCATTGACGCATCGTGTTGACGGAGCGGGACAACGGCGCGGTGGACGCATCGTTCGACAGAAACTGTTTCACCGCCGCGAGCCTGGATTCGCCGGGGCCGGACGAGTGCTCACATTCCGGGCACAGCAGTTCGAAACGGTGACCGACCTGCGATAGCTCCGGCTCACCTTCCTCGCATTTCGGGCAGCGCGCGGGCAGCGTCACGTGGCCGTCCGCCGCGGTGCCGATCGCGCCCAACTCTTCGCTCGTGAGCCGTCCGTCGCTGACGAGCGAGCATAGCAGCACGGCGATGGCCGGATCGATGCCCTGCTGGCCACGCAGCATGACGACCTCTTTCGTCAGTGCGTCGACTTCGTCCGACTGCTCGCGCAGTTGCGCTTCGAGCCGGTCCGCGCGGGCTTTGGCTGCGGCAATCTGCTGAATGAACTCGAATTCCTTTCGGCTCGCATCCCGCACGCCGGACTGATACGTCGCGGCCATGCTGCGCAGCGAGTCGAGTTCGACCAGCATCGGCTTGACGCGCCGCTCCGCTTCGGCGACCGCATCCTTGATCTGCTGTGCATAGTGTTCGGTGCTTTGCCGCAATTCGACGTGCAACGCGTCGATCCGGTCGCGCAACGCGGCATTGGTGGTCTGCTCGCTCTCGAGCCGCTGCCTGAGCGCCTCGTTTTCCTGATCGAGCCGACGCGTCGTTGCCTGCAAGCCTTCGAGATGGACGCTGCCGTGCGTGGTTGCGCTCGATAGCTGGGTTTCGAGTGCGCGAACCCGCTCCCACGCGGCTTCGGCGCGCGCTTCGCTGCGCCTGATCGCGTCGTCGGCTGCGTCGCGGCGAATTTCGGCGTCACGCACGCGCTGGTCGGCGGCGCTGATCTGCGCGCGGATTTCTTCGCGCTCGCCTTCGAGCGCCGCTTTGGCCTCTACGACCGCTTCCTCGAAGAGCGCGCCCAGCAGCTCGCCGGCCCGATCCTCGAGTGCCTTCGGAATGGCGCCTGCACCCACCTTGACCCGCGACACGTTGCGGATGCGCTCCCAGAAATGATCGATGTCTTTCGGGATGTCGCTCGCGCTCCCGGTCTGCGTCAGGTCGCGCACGGCCGCCATCGACGGTCGGATGCCGAGATCGAAGAAGAGCCGCTTGCATGCATGCAGCGACAGATCCTGCCGGCGTACGCCCTGAGCGCGCATTATTTCAAGCTCATCGCGAATGGCTTGCCGCTCCTGATCCAGATTCATGTCTACCTCGATGTTGCTCGAATTGGATTGATCATAACAATTTACGTAGTATTTGCTACCGATTTATGAGTGGCGAACGGATTGGCGTATACGGACGGGCTTTGACAGAGGAATCGCAGTCGTAAACACGCGTATACCGGTTTTTTCCGTGAAACAAAACGAAGAATAGCTAATAAGCCTTTGTATTAGAAGCGCTTTGTTCGTTTTCCCCATGATTGCGGACTGTTTCACGATGAAAACGCTATGGCGGCTGGGGTTTAGGACCCGTGTGTCACGGGGCTCGCGGGGTAAAAGGCTAGAGAGTAATAAAAGTAAACACCTTTGAACCCTTGTTAAAAACGTTAACGCTCCGGCAATCCCTTATCTGGCGGGGGTTTCAGCCGAGCAAGGTGAAACTTTGCGGGAGACTTGGTGAGGGTCTGCGGGAAACTCGAGTGATGGGGTTCGGGGAGGTTGGTGAGCGGGTCCGGGACGGAACGTGAGCGGGTTCAGGAAACGCCGTATACGTGAGGTTTGGGCAAAGGTGAGGTTTTGCGGGACTTCGCTGCCGTGAAGCGCCCGACCGCCCTCGAAAGTCCTTTGCCGGTATCGCCCGCACTGAGGTGAGCGCTTTCGGGAGGCTCGCGAGCGTGGTTTTTTGGGGCTGTTTTGGGGCGATTAACCCCCTTGGTGAGCCGGAACGGGAGAAAACGGGAAACGAAGGTGAGATTTTACGGGGCGTGGGGGGCCAGTTTGCCGCGTTTTTGAGCATTTACCGGGCTAAGGTGAGGTTTTACGGGAGCGAAGGTGGATTGCGACGCATCGATTGCCCGAAAGGCTGGCCGGCTGGAACCGCTGGCGATTGGAGAGGTGAGGGGATTCGGGAAGTTGACGAATGGGCCGGATCAGCAAGCTGGTTTGGCTGGCGAATCCCTCAAAGGTGAGGCTTTTCGGGAAGCTTTGGAGGGTGTTCGGCGCGCTAAGGTGAGGAGATTCGGGATCGAAATGGGGGCTGTAGGCTGGAAATGCCCGGCTGATGGCGGTTTGCGTATGCGGGTATACCTGGCTTTTGATTGTAAAGGTGAGGCTTTTCGGGAGAGTTGAGACGAGGAATAGAAAAGTGCTGCGGTGCGAAAAACAGGCTTGAGGTGAGGTTTTACGGGGACCGCAGTCGTTTGCGGGCTAGAGGCAATTGTCGCAAGTTATTGAAATCATTGAATTATTACTTGTGAGGCGGCAAAGGTGAGGGTTTTCAGGAGCTCTTTGGACTGATGCGTGGGAGCCTCGGGAAACCCCAAAGGTGAGGCTTTTCAGGAGGCCTTCTCGGGGAAGGCCGGTCCTGGTGGGGGGGCGAGCGCATGCCATGTTGTACTGGTCGGCGGTGTTACGGTGAGCTTTTTCGGGGGTATCGAAGCGCTGAGGATTTGCCTGTCGCTCGATCTCCCCGTTGGCAGTAGCTTCGGACGTCGCATGAAGTCGAATTTTGCGCCCCGGGATTCCCCTTTGCCACCACCGACCAGGCATTTCATCGATCGATCCCGACTTTGCCGCGCCGATTTCGCGCGACAATCGACGAAACAGTCTCAAGGTCGCACGATAAGGACAACACCCGCCAGGAGCTCCCTCGTTTACGCAAGGCCTCGAAGAAATCCGCAAAAATATTTGAGGTGAGAAGATTCGGGATCAAATGCTCCCCGGTCCGCTACGGCGCGAAACTCGCTAGATTCGCCAACGCCGCGACCGGCAAGGAGAGCCCAACCCTGGCGGCATGCAGCCGAGGTGAGGGTTTTCGGGAGTGGCTCGAGGTGAGTCGCGCTCCGTAAACTGGCTTCACCGGCAACGGTGAGATGGGCACTATAGACGCGTATCACCGCAGCCGGTATGCTCTCGCGAAATCCCCCTCCTCACCCCGACGCATGGCCACGAAGCGCGCGAAAAAGACCGATGTTGTCAGCCCGAGCTCGGCTGAGCTGCGCAAAGCCGTCGAGGCGATCGCGATCCAGCCCAAGAGCGGCAAGATCACACTGCTCACACGCAAGCTGTTTAACGTGCTGCTCGCGGTCGCCCAGCAGGCCGATGAGTCGGGCGACACCTATCGGGCGCTGCTGTCCGACATCGTCGCCAATTCCGCGTTCGATTCCAATGACACCGCGCTCGTCAAGGAGCACCTGCGCCGCATGGTGTCGGTGCAGGTCGAATGGAGCACCGGCACGTCGAGTCAGAAGCCAGGCCGCAAGTGGGGTATTTCGACGCTGATCGCGGACGCGGAAATTCTCGAAGATCCGACCACGCGCCGCGTCTGGGTCGAGTTTTCGTTTGCGCCGAAGATCAAGAAGAAGCTGCTCGATCCGGTCCAGTATGCGCGGCTGAGTCTGCAGTTCCAGAGCCAGTTGCGCAGCAGCGCGGGCCTCGCGCTCTACGAGATCTGCGTGCGCTACCTGACCAACCCGAGTCATCTGACGATGCGCGAGACCTGGGAATGGTGGCGGCCGATCCTGTCGGGCACGCCGGACACCGAAGCCGGCGACGAAGCGAAGCGCGAGTACAAGTATTTCAAGCGCGATTACCTGCGCCCGGCCATCGCCGAGGTCAACGCGGTCACGAACATTTTTGTCGAGCTGATCGAGCATCGCGAGGGTCGGCGCGTCGCCGAAATCCAGTTCCGCGTGACCGAGCGCAAGCAGCCGATGCTCGCGCTCGACGAACATCCGAACGTGTTCGACAGCACGCTCGTCGACCGGATGGTGAAGATCGGCATTCCGCTCAAGGAAGCGCAGACGCTTTACGCGGACAGCGAGGAGAACCGGATCCGCGCCGCGCTGCAGATGACCGAGCAGCGTATGCGCAGCACGTCGCTGCCGCCGGTGCGCAGTGCGCCGGCGCTATTCAAGGACGCGTTGAAGAAAGGCTATGCGCCGCCGGTTGAAGCGCTTCCATCGGGTGGTGGCGCAAGCAAGGCCGCGGCGACGCCGGCCGACGATCTGAAGGCGCGCCTGCTTGGCGAATACTCGGCTTACCGTCGCAAGCAGGCCTACGAGCTATACAACGAACAGGGCGAGTCGGAGCGCGATATTGCGCGGCAGTCGTTCGAGGAAGAGGAATTGCCGGGGCTCGGCACGCACATGCGCGACGACTGGCGGCGTCGCGGGCTCGACTCGAAGATCGTCGAAACGGCTTTCTTCGACTGGCTCGCGCGCAGAACCTGGGGCGAACCGACCGATGGCGATCTGCTCGCCTTTACGCTGAGCCAGTCGCGCGCAGCCTGACGGTTCCTGAGCGGTCTTTAAAATCGAAGGGGCGGCGCACGCGCACCGCCCCTCACGTCTTACTTCAGCATCTTCTCAATCTGCCGCAGGATGTCGTCGCGCTTTTCGCGCGTTAGGCCCTTCAGGCGCAACTCGAGCCGGTCGTCCCCGTAGGACTTCAGGTCACCCACCGACACCCCCTCAAGCTTGATTTCCAAACGTTGCGCGTAGCGCTGCCGGCCCGCCGGTTTGGCGGTTTCCTGCGCGCTCGCTCGGCCTTTGACGATGTCGGCGACCTGGCGTGTGCTCAGATCGTCGGAAAGAATCCGGTTGATCAGCCTCAGCGTCGCATCCGCGCCGCGGGCCGTGTGATAGCGGCCCACCTGATACGCCATGTTCGAGCCGAAGCGGTCGGGGCGCGCGACCATCTCCTGCATCACGGCTTCCGGCAGCTTGGCGATGGACAGCGCGACCGCGACCGTCGATTCGTCGAGCCCGAGATGTTCGGCCAGTTCCTTCTGGCTCTGGAAATGCCGCTCGTCGAGAAAGCGTCGCCAGACGACCGCATTGTCGAACACCGTCTGCGAGTCGCGCTGCACGTTGAGGTCATAGCCGAGCTTGTAGCTCTGGATGCCGATCGGCAGATCGATGACGATCGCTTTCACCGACTCCTTGTTTGCTTCTTTCAGCGCACGGACACGTCGGCCGCCGTCACTGACGAAGTAGGTGCCAGGGTTGTCGTAGTCGGGAATGACGTGAATCGCCTGCTGCTGCCCCTGCTTCGCGAGGTTGACGGCGAGTTCGGCAATCGACGACTTCACATAGAAGTACCGTGGATTGAACGGGCTCGGCTTGATGGTTTTGAGCGCCAGCTCGATGACCTGGCCCGGACGATAGCCATGTTCGAGCCGCCATGCGCGGTAGGCCGCCGATTCATCGACCGGATCGGCGATCTCGGCGTCCTGCAAACGCGCCGGCACGACGGCCTGAATCGTACGCCCGGCGATAGGGGGCGTTTTTGCTTCGTTTGTGACCAGACCGTCGATCGCATTCAGACGGTCGAGCGCCGTGCGCTTTTCGCTGCTGGTCGTGTCAGGACGGGCTTGAAAGCCTTTGGCGAACTGGGACGGTTTCATTCAGGGTCCTTTATGCGCATAAATTCACGGGAGCAAGGCGGCGATCTCATTGGCGCACGCCCGTACTTCGAGCGCGGCGAGCTTGGCGCCGCGGTCGTTCATCTGGAGCACCGTTTGTCCTAACGCCATCGCCTGTTTGTAGGCTTCGCGCGTCGGAATCTGGGTTTTGAGTAGAGGGAAGCCGAGTTCCTCCAGCGCGCGCTTGAGTTCGCGCGTCAGCATCCGCTTCTCTTCAGTCTTGTTGAGCAGGAACACCGCACGCAGGTCTTCGTTCATGACCTGGGCTTGCTGTACCAGCTTGACGAGACCGATGCTCGACCAGTAATCGGCGGGGGACGACGAGGTTGGAATCACCGCGACGCTCGCTGCGAGCAGGACGACGCCGGAGACTTTTTCGGTGATCGAGGGCGGGCAGTCGACGACGATGATGTCGTAGTCAGCCACGAACTTCCTGATCTCGCGATGGATCTGGCTGCCTGCTTCGGACAGATTGACGACTGCGAATGGAATGCCGACGTCGCCGTCGGAAGCTGCGCTGGCCCAATGAATGAGGGTGTTCTGGCCATCCGCGTCGACGACGAGAACGCGTTTGCCTTTCTCGTGAAATGCAGCGCCGAGATGCATCGCGATGGTGCTCTTCCCGACTCCGCCTTTCTGCTGTGTTACCGCGATGATTTCTGCCGCCAAATTTCACCTCCTCTTTTTAGACGCAAATGGATTTTACCTGGTTGAATTGCTATTTCAAATGATTTGAGTAAGCGAAATTTTGAAATAGCCATTCGGCAAAGGGTTTATGCGCATAAAGAGGCATCGGAGGAGGACCACGGGTCCTTCGCGACACGCGAACAAGCGCGGTTGCTGATCGCTGTTGGTCAATGGGGAAGGCGGCGGTATGACTGGTCGTGGACCGCGTGTTCAGTCGCCGGCGACTGTTTGCGATTCTCGGGCTGATCCGATGGGAAATGGAGCGAGCACATCTGAGAGATCAAGATGGCCCGACTTTATGCGCATAAAGTTCGCGTGATAACCGGCGCAGAGAGGGCCTTCGCCGCGGACTCGTCCGACTCCGCTGCTCGTCGAACCTGGCGGTGAACGGCAAACGTGTCGTCGGCGCCTCACGCGACTTGCGCATCAAGGTTGTCTGTTTCGCCTTCGCGTGAGCGAATTGCAAGCGCCGCTAGATCTCAGGCCTAGAACGGCAAGCGGTTCCCGTTCGCCTCGAAAGCAGCGTCGGTTTATGCGCATAAACCGCTACGCCTAAACGACCGTTCAAACAACGAGCATGGAGTACAGTCATCCAGCGCCACACCATCGCGTCACCCGCTAGAATCCCCAACCCTCACCACCATCACCACGACAACCTTCAACGGCACACGCCCTGAAACCAACAATGATCACCATCTACCACAACCCCCGCTGCTCCAAATCGCGCGCCACTTGCGAACTCGTCGCGCGCACCTACAACTCGGCAAACGAAGCGACTGAAATCGTCGAATATCTGAAGAAGCCGCTCAGCGTCGCAGAGCTCAAGACTCTCAACGCTCAGCTTGGCTGTCCCGTCCGCGAAATGATCCGCGACACCGAAGCCGAATATAAAGAACTCAATCTTGCCGATCCGGCGCTGACGGACGCCCAGCTTTACGATGCATTGGCAAAGCACCCGATACTGCTGCAGCGTCCGATCGTCGTCAGAAACGGGCGTGCCGTCATCGGTCGCCCACCGGAAAATGTCGCCGCGCTCTTTGCCTGATCGGGCGGCTGTCGAAGTAAAACGCGAGGTCTGCAACGCAGACTGAAAGTACTGCGCTAGGCCTTGCCCGTCAGCGCAGCATCCCGGGTGACGATCTTGGTCGGGATCAGGTGCAGCTCGGCGAACGTATCCGCGATGCGCTGTTGTTCCGCAAGCACGTTCGCATCGACGGGCTTGTAGACATGCGCGTAATGGTGCAATCCTGATTCGATCACGCTCGCGTCGAGCCCCTGAATCGGCGCGAGTTGTGCGGCGGCCTCGCTGTAATGACCGCGTACCCACTCCCCTTCCTTGCCGGCTTCATCGATCACGATCGCAAGTACTTCGCCGTTCTGTTGCGCGAATGGCCGTGCGCTCAGAAAGAACTGGTGGTGACTCACGATACCGTCGGCATCGGCAAGCAGCCGCGCGTTCGTTT
Organism: Burkholderia sp. H160; assembly: GCA_000173575.1. GTDB lineage: Bacteria > Pseudomonadota > Gammaproteobacteria > Burkholderiales > Burkholderiaceae > Paraburkholderia. Next base: position 23,340 of record ABYL01000073.1, read on the forward strand.
GCCGTTTCGCGGCTTCGAGGAACGGATCCCAGATCGCCCACGCATCCACCGCACCGCGCTCGAAGGCCGCGCGCGCATCGGCGGGCGGCAGGTACACGGGTTGAACCTCGCTGAACTTCACGCCGTTCTTCTGCAACGCGGCGACCAGAAACCAGTGCACATCCGAGCCCTTGTTCAGCGCAATTTTCTTTCCCTTCAGATCGGCCAATGTCCTGATTGGCGCATCCGGATGCACGAGGATGCCTTCGGCGTGCGGAGTCGGAATTTCATATGCGGTATAGACGAAATTTGCCCCCGCGGCCTGTGCGAACACTGGCGGCGCTTCGCCAACATAGCCAAAGTCGATCGCCCCGACGTTGAGCCCTTCCAGCAATTGCGGCCCAGCCGGAAACTCGGTCCATTTGACAGCAATGCCGAGTGGCGCAAGCCGCTTTTCGAGCGTGCCGTGCGCTTTTAGCAATACCAGCGTGCTCGCGGCTTTCTGATATCCGATGCGAAGTTCTTTTGCATGTTCATCGGCGGCAAATGCGGTGGCGGAGAAACCGGGCAACGCGGCAGCGGCCAGCGTTGCGCCTATGTTGGCAAGAAACGTGCGGCGTGACGGCAGCGGATCACGGGACATGAGAATACTCGTCGAAAAAGAATATGACGGACGCCAGAAGATGGTCCGATTGGCTCCGACGATAATTCGTCTGCCCGCCTGGACGAACCGATAAATTCGCATAAGCAAATCATGCAGGCGTGACGAAGCATTCCCGGTGTTCTTCTGCCACTTGAACGACGCCGCCTTCTGGATGGAGCGCGAATACTTCGGACTCCAACTGAAACACATCGCTCGCGAAACATCCGGCGCGTGCCGACGCGAAAAGGCCGCAAAGCTTCAAAAGCCATGCCCTTCGCCACCCCGACGCATCACTCGTCGCCGTTCACCGCCCCATCCACAGCCGTCACCCCGCTCGCTACATGCGCCGCGACCCGCAGCAAGCGGATCTGTTTGCGATAGTTCCGGCATCCGCTGCAAGTCGGCAGATGCAGCCGGATCGCGAGCCATTCGCTGGTCGACAGCGACCGGTCGAGTGCATCGGATAGCAGCCGCGTGATGTCCTTACACTTCCCCATTCGCATCCTCGCTGGATAGGCCTTTTTCGCTCAGGCACGTGCGCAGCCGCAGCCGCGCGCGATAGATCAGTACGCTGCAATGATTCGCATTGATCTGCAGTTCGGCGCAGATCGCCGCGATGTCGAGGTCGAGAAACTCGCGCATCATGAACACACGTCCGATGTGCTCGGGCAGATGCTCGAGGCACATCTCGAACAGCGTCCAGAACTGCTGCTGACGCAACGCGGTTTCGGGCGTCGGCCACGGACGCGGTTTGGTTTCGCGCGACCAGTGGCCGTTCTCCTTGAAGAGTTCCCGATCGAGCAGCGACTCGTCGTCGAGTTCGGCTTCGAGCGCCGACAGATTGACCGTGCGCTGTCGCGCGCGCAGCGTGTCGACGAGCTTGTGGCGCAGGATGCCGAACACCCAGGTCTTATGTTCCGACTGCGCGGCGAAGCGCCCGGCCTGTGTCCACGCGGCGGTCAGCGCTTCCTGCACGGCGTCCTCGGCGGCCGCGGCATCGCGCAATTGCAGACGGGCGAAGCGTACGAGGTCGCGCCGCAATTGCGCGAGATAGATGGGATCGTCGAGCGAGGGGCCGCCTGGCTGCGTCACGGCGTGCTCCGTCGATGCACTGTCGGCCGCGCGCTGCGCTGCGCGTGTTGCCCTGAAACGTCGGGAATCATGAGCGGATGGTCGTCCTCGGACGGTCTGCGGATGCGTGCGCCATTCTCCCTCACGTTCCTGTCCAAGCAAATCGATATTGAACATATGCCCCCGGCAATCGATGACCTGAGGAACTTGGTCGCGCAGCGCGGCGGCTTATGACAGTGGAACTAAATTATTGCGAAAGATGAAATCGCAAGCTTCAACACGAGAAGGCTTCTGTACCGCCGCATTGCCCCGTCAAAGTACGCCGATCGAGCACCGATCCAACGCAGTCAGGCAATAACGATTATTTCAATTTCTAAAAGAATGTCTTCTCATCTTCGCTGTTTATGGGTGCGGGCGGGCTCGCTATCCTTCACGCGATCGATCGGAACAGATCGCGCAACCATACGCTCACGAGGACTCGTACCATGAAACGCATTTTCACCGCCCTGATCGCTTCGGCCGCCCTGTTCGCCGCTGCTTCGGGTGTCGCGCATGCGGCCGCTCCGGCTTCGACCTGCAACGGACCGGCGTCGTACTGCAACGTATTTTTCGGCAACTGATCTGCACGTCGAAGGACACAGCAAAGCAGCAAGAGAAAAGGGCGCCGGCAACGGCGCCCTTTTCGCATTCAGCGCGGATGGAAGTATCGAGCTGCGTCAGGCGGCCCTTCTATCCACAGCCGATCGGTAACCCACAAACCCCTACCGATCCCGCGCCTTCCCCCCGCCATCGAGCCCGGCGCCCGTGCGCCACACCTGCTTGCCTCGCTCCGACAACTCGCCGCAGCTATGCGTGGCATCGGCTTCAACGCCATTGACGGCCATCTCGCCGCCCGCCGGCTCCTGCGCGCGCTGCCTGGCTTTCTTGCGCGCGGCGACCGCTTCGTCGTGGGATTTTCCTGCGTAGTCGAGACTCACGATTTGGTCCTCCAGAATGTCAATTCTGTCCCATTGCCTCAAATCGGCCTTGCCCGAAGGCATGCTTGATTGGCAAGGCGAAAGTTCCACTTATCCACAAGGTTATTCAGCGAATCTGTGGACAACTTTTCAGCCTGCGAAGTTGTCCACCGACGGGGCCCGCAAGAACCCGTCCCGATCCGCTATCGCCCTGCCAAATCCGCCAGATCCGCCAGGGCCTGGGCGTTTCTCCCGACTTTTGCCTATGATGGACAGGCCGTACCCCTTGCGCGTCGAGCGCGTTACCTGAGGAAGCGATCCATGGCCTATCACATTGCAGTGGTCGTCGGCAGCCTGCGGCGGGACTCGTTCAATCGCCAACTGGCTCAGGCGGTAATTTCCCTCGCTCCATCCGATTTCACCTTCGAATACATCGATATCAGCTCCTTGCCGCTGTACTCCCAGGAGTACGACGCCGACTATCCCGAAGCCGGCAAAAAGCTCAAGGAGCGTGTGCAAGCCGCGAACGGCCTGCTGTTCGTGACGCCGGAATACAACCGCTCGATCCCGGGCGTGCTGAAAAACGCGATCGACTGGGGCTCGCGGCCGTGGGGCACGAACTCCTGGGCCAACAAGCCCGGCGCTGTGATCGGCATCTCGCTCGGCGCAACCGGCACGGCGCTCGCGCAGCAGCATCTACGCAACGTGCTGGCCTATCTCGACGTCGCGACCATGGGACAGCCCGAGGTCTTCATCAAGCACGATGCGTCGGTCATTAACGAAAAAGGCGAGATCGTCAACGACGGCACGCGCAAGTTCCTGCAGACGTTCATGGACCGCTACGTTGAATGGGTCAAGCGGTATGCCGCGGTGTAGCGGAACCTGGCGCGGTTGACGCCCATCGGACCGGCCGCATCGCGCCTACACGTGGTGATGCCCGGTCACCCGCTCCCATCCATGACGCACCGCGAGCTTGAAGCGCTCCCACGTGGTGTCCTCCGGCGAGGTGGTTTCCCAGTAGCGCCGTGCTTCGGGCTCGATGTCTTCCCACGGACGATCGCGGAATCGCGCGTCGCGGCCGATCTCGGTGCCATAGAGATAGGCGGGCATGTAGTCTTCGTAGGGCGCGTCCGCAGCCGCGTACTGCTCGTCGTAGTGCGCGCGGAAGTCTTCTTCGTACTCCAGATATTCGTTCGGCATTTGGGCGCCGGGACCGGTGCCCGGCTGTCCGCCTTCGGGGACGATGTCTGACGGCTGCATCACCGCGCCCGCGGCACCAGCGCCCCCGGTTGTCGCAGTGGTGTCCCGCATCCCCGGCGTCGCGCCCGCCTCGGTCGTCACGCTCGACGTGCGGGGGGTACCCGGCATCACCGCGCCGATCCCCAGTTCGTCGAGTACAGAGTGATCACGGCCGGTGGCGGCCCGTGTGTGCGGCTCGGGCGGACGGTCGCCGATATCGGTTGCGCCGAGTCGCACGAGCGTAGCGCGCGCGAGCTCCGCATGCGATTCGCTCGCCGCGTGCACGCACACGAGCACCGCGCCGCGCCGCATCGCTTCCGCATAGCGCGCGGTGTCCGACGGGCTCGGGCCGGTCGAGAACAGGCTGGCGAGAAAGCGCTCGATACTCGCGAGCACACCCGCATTGGCGACTTCGCTGGTGGCCGAGCCGACCGAAGGTCCGGTGTTCGCCTGCAACTCGATCCTCTCGCGCGCAAAACCGGTTCGCACGAGCGTGTCGCGGGCGGCTTCAGCCTGCATGTAGGTGTCGAATAAACCAATCACGGTATGTTGCATGGTTGTCTCCCGGCATGTTCTGCTGGAACGGGCGGCGCAAGAGGCGCCGTCGCCCTTGCCGTATTTCGACATGCAACGTTCATGCCCCCGCACCATCGCGCGCCGGCGCTGCAACCTCTGCGCGGCCGCGACGCCCGTTGCATTGCGCATGACGCGGGCTTGCGATGCAAAAAAGCGTGACGTGTGGCCGCCGCGTTTTTACAAAGTCTGGTAAATGACGCCTGGATATCGACGAGCGATCGATCTCAGGTGTCGGCCGGATGCGTGGCCGCATCGGTGCCCGCTTGCGCGGCGTTGTGCTGGATCGTTTCGAGCAGCTTTTCGAGCAGGCCGATATCGAACGGCTTGGAGAGCACGCGCACGTTCACGTGCCGCGCGCGGTCCAGCTCCTCGGCATAGCCGGTCACGAGAATGACGGGAAGCTGCGTGTCGAACGCGAGCACCGCTTCGGCCAGATCGATGCCGTTCATCTTGCCGGGCATGTGAATGTCCGACAGCACCAGATCGAACGGCAGCGGCTCGCCGGTGCTCGCGCGCTTCGCGCAGGCGTCGTCGAGCAGGCGCAGCGCCGTGTCGGCATTGAACACGCAGGTGACCTGGTGGCCCATCATCTGCAGCAGCGCCTCGGTGCCGGCGGCGACTTCTTCGTTGTCCTCGACGAGCAGCACGCGCAGGCCCTGCGGCGCGCCGCTTTCGGGCGCGAGCGCTTCGGCCGGTCGGGCAGTCTGCGGCTCGGTCGACGCGCGCGGCAGATAGAGCCGCACCGAGGTGCCCGCGCCGATCGCGCTGTCGATCGCCGCGAGGCCGCCCGAGCTCTCGCAGAACGCAAACACCTGCGGCAGCCCGAGGCCCGTGCCCATGCCTTTGGGCTTGGTCGTGAAGAGCGGCTCGAACGCGCGCGCGAGCACATCGGGCGCCATGCCGCCGCCAGTGTCTTCGAGCGACAGTTGCACGAATTCGCCGGTGAGCGGAAAGCCGTCCTCGTGACGGAACATGACGTTGCTCGCGCGCACGGTGAAGCGCCCGCCGTTGCCCATCGCATCGCGCGCATTGACCGCGACGTTGATGAGCGCCAGTTCGAGTTCGGCGACGTCGACGCGCACGGGCCACGTCTCGACGCCGCTGTCGATCACGAGCGACACCTTCGCGCCGAGCGACGCACGCAGCAGCTCGCGGCACGACGGCAGCCAGCGTTCGAGCGACAGCGTCTCGGTGCGCAGCGGCTGCTTGCGCGCGACGCCGAGCAGCTGCCGCGTCAGCGACTGGCCGCTCTTCAACGCGCGCTCCATCGCGGCCAGTTCGCGCTCCAGCCCGCCGACGCCGCGCCGCCGCACGATCTGCACGTTGGCCGACAGGATCATCAGCAGGTTGTTGAAGTCGTGCGCGACGCTGCCGACCAGCGTGCCGAGCGCTTCCATCTTGCGCGACTGGCGGTATGCGGATTCGACCGAGCGGCGCATCGACGCCTCGGCCTGCCAGCGCTCCCACGCTTCCTCTTCGGCGCCGAGGCGGCGCAGCGACAGCCAGATCACGCACCACAGCGCGATCGACGGCGTGAACATCGACAGGATCAGAACGCTCAGATGTTTGTACCAGCCGGCCCAGATGGCCGACGTCCGATAGCCGCACAGCACGTAGACCGGATACGAGCCGACGTGCCGGAACGCCACGATCACGTTGCCGCCGGCGAAGCTCGAGCGCATCCGTACGACACCCGAGCGCTGTCCCTGTCTGACTGCTTCGCCAAACGGCGAGTCGGCTGAGAGCGCGGTCGGCTCGCGCGGGCCGCGCGGGAAATGCGCGAGCACGGCGCCGTCGGTGCGCACGAGGCTCATGATGATCGGCGTGTCGTCGCTGTTGCCGAGCAGCTCGCGATAAAACGCGTCGAAATAGCTGGGCCGCAGCGCAATCGACACGACACCCGCGAACGAGCCATTGGGCGCCTGGCGCTCGACGCCCATGTTGAACACCTGCTCGCCGCTCACGTGCCCGGTCATCACTTTCGACACGTGTTCGAGTTCGTTGCCGGTGCGGATGCCGACGAAGTCGTCGCGCTGGCCGACCGAGATCACCGGCGACGGATAGAGGCGGCTGCTCGCCAGCAGCGCACCCTCCTCGCCATAGATCGACACCGAGGCCACCTGCGGATAGCCGCCGCCCATCGTGCGCAGCTTGTCGTGAATCGTGTGCTCGCGCGCGCGGATGCCGTCGTCGTCGAGGCCCGCGGTCAGATCGACGATGCGCGAGTTCAGCGTCTCGTTCATGTCGAACACCTTCAACGCGTGTTCTTCGGCAACGCGCACCGTGCGTAGCGTCAGATCGGTCGCGTCGGCCTCGCGCGAGCGCAAATCGGACAATGCCATCGCCGCGACGTAGACGAACGGCAGTACGATCGCCGCGACCAGCAGCGCGATCAGCGTGATGCGTCGTACCTGGAAATTCTGTTCCGGCACGGCAGGAAACGACGCGTCGTCCTGCTCGCGGGCAGAACGACGCGAAAGGCGGCCCGCACGTGCGGAGTCGACCCGGTCTGAAGTCATTGTCGTTGATGGGAAAAGTCGTTCGAAACTGGCAGCCCCGTATCGGGCCGTTGCCGGCACCATGCCGCCTTCAGAACAAGCATAGACGCCGCGCGGAAAAATTTGCCGCAAAGCGTGGGGGAAGGGCAATCGCCGCGCCGGCCGTTCTTTAAAAGCGGCGTTAAAACAGCGACGAATCGGGAAGCGCAAACGTACACAAAAGTATAAACATAAAAGGGTGTCGGTTCAGGCGAGAAAATCATTTCTGAAATACGCGAAATCTGGAAACATATCGTTATCGGCGGCAATCCTGACGAGTTGCCTTTACGCGAATTTGCTTCGACAATCCTCGCTACGATAAAAAGGCCGCCGCCACGTCCGGGGGCCGGATCGTCAAGGTCGGCCAAACGCGGCCTGCTGCACTCGCACCCCTCTCGCCGAAGGCAACTGCAATCCGATAGGCGCCACTGTACCTGGTCGCGCGGCGGCCGGCATGACGCCAGGACGAACGAACTGACTCCTTTACCCTACACCTGCCTAAACCGCCGACCCGCCGTTGCCATGCTGCCCATTGTGATCGCCGACGATTCGCTGCTCGCCCGCAAGTTGCTCACGAAGGCTTTGCCGCCGGACTGGGCCGTTGACGTGTCCTACGCGGCAAACGGGCGCGAGGCGCTCGCGCTGTACCGCGCGGGCAAGGCGTCGGTGATGTTCCTCGACCTGACGATGCCGGACATGACCGGCTACCAGGTTCTCGAAGCGCTGCAGCACGAGGACCTCAATACTTTCGTGATCGTCGTTTCCGCCGACGTGCAGCCACTAGCCCAGACGCGCGTGCGTGAGCTCGGCGCGATCGCGTTCATCGCCAAGCCGGTGACGTCCGAGGCGCTCCTGCCCATCCTCAAGGAGTACGGCTTGTATGACTGAGCCCGGCTTCACCGAAGACCAGCGCGACGCGCTGCAGGAAATCGCCAACCTCGCGATGGGTCAGGCCGCGACGCGGCTCGCGCGACTGCTCGATTCGTTCATCGAACTATCGGTGCCGCGCGTGAAGATGGTCGCGGTGAGCGACGCTGCGCGCACGCTGCGCGAGATGACCCACATCGACGACACGGTCAGCGCGGTGCGTCAGGGCTTTCGCTCGGACATCAAGGGCGAGGTGCTGGTGATCTGTCGCAGCGACAGCATCGCGCAGCTGTGCTCGCTCGTCGACGATCCGTACGCGCGCTCGACCTACGAGGCGATCGGCGAGCGGGAGCTGATGCTCGACGTCGCGAATCTGCTGTCCGGCGCATGCGTGTCGTCGGTCCTCGACCAGCTTGGCCGCACGCCGGTGTTTTCCGCGCCGGGTCTGCTCGGCGAGGCGCTGACGCTCGACGAAGTGTTCCAGCCAGACGTACTGCAATGGCAGCTGGCGCTGCTCGTCGAAGTGAATTTCGCGCTCGAACATCAGAGCTTTCGCGCCCATTTGGTGATGCTGATGGCCGAAGACTCGATCCGTCATTTGAATCAGGCGCTCGACGCGCTGCTGTCCAGTTTATGAATGTATCCGTTGAATCCTTGAGCGACCTCGTGCTCGAGCGGGTCGGTTTTGGCATCTTCGTGCTCGACCGAGACCTGAATGTGCTGATGTGGAATCGCTTCATGCAGGACCATAGCGGCCTGTCGGCGGAGCAGGTGGTCGACCACTCGATCTTCCAGAACTTTCCGGAACTGCCGCGCGTATGGCTGACGCGCAAGATCGAAAGCGTATTCCAGCTCGGCACCTTCGCGTTCAGCTCGTGGGAGCAACGCCCTTATCTGTTCAAATTCGATCACGACCGGCCGATCACCGGCGGGGTCGACTTCATGCAGCAGGACTGCACCTTCATGCCGCTGATGCGCGGGCGTGAAGTGGTCGCCGTGTGCGTGACCATTTCCGACGTCACGCATGTGAGCATCGTGCAGCGCGAACGCGAAGAGGCGGTTGCGAAGCTGCAGGAGTACGCGAATCGCGACGGACTGACCGGCATCGCGAACCGGCGCTTTTTCGAAGCGCGGCTGCGCGACGAGTTCACGCGCTGGCAGCGCTATGGCGGTGACATGTCGATGCTGCTTTTCGACCTCGATCACTTCAAGAAGATCAACGACCAGTTCGGCCACGGCGTCGGCGATACGGTGCTGCGCGTGATGGCGCAGCGTGTCGCCGGCGTGGTGCGCGCGCAGGATACGTTCGGGCGCTTCGGCGGCGAGGAGTTCGCGCTGCTGCTGCCGTGCACGCCGCTCGACGACGCGATGCTCGTGGCGGAGAAAATTCGTTGCGTGATCGAGGAAACGCCGGTCGAACTGATCGGCACCAGCGTGCCGGTCACGGCGAGCCTGGGCGGCGCGGCGGCACGTGATGGCGTGCCCGCCTACGACGTGCTGATCAACGAAGCCGACGCGGCGCTGTATCGCGCAAAACGCCAGGGCCGCAACTGCGCGGTCGCGTTCCGGCTCGCGGGGAGCTGATTCGCTGGCGAGGGCGGCGTGGCTCCAACCCCGCCGCGGCGCGCCCGACGGCCTTCCCTTCCGTCCCCCTATTGGCCGGAGAATCTGCGGTCACCGGCAAAGATTGCTATACTTTTCGCCGTTTCCGGCCGCCTGGCCGGATGTTTCGCGCGTGTCCGCGCGCGCGGGCTCATTGCCCTGCGGGTCGGCTTAAAAAACTTCTTTGAACGCCTTTCAGCGGGCGCCTCCAGCGGAGATCGTCTTGGCTGTTTCCAATCTTGTCGTGGACGATACTGAAATCGACGCCGCTGCCGCCACGTCCGGCAGCTCGTTCTATCTCGCGATGCGCATCCTGCCGGCGGTGCAGCGCGATGCGATGTATCAGGTTTACGCCTTCTGCCGCGCCGTCGACGACATCGCCGACAGCGACCTGCCGCGTGCCGAACGCGCGGCCGGGCTCGAGCAATGGCGTGCCGACATCGACGCGTGCTATGCCGGCCAGCCGCGCGCGTCGCTGCGCGCGCTGACTCGACACATTCACACGTTTCACCTGCAACGCGAGGATTTTCACGCGATGATCGACGGCATGGCGATGGACGCCGCCGCCGACATCTGCGCGCCCGACGACGCCACGCTCGACCTCTATTGCGACCGCGTCGCGAGTGCGGCCGGCCGTCTGTCGGTGAGGATATTCGGGATGCGCGACGAGCCGGGCCGGCTGCTCGCGCACCATCTCGGCCGCGCGCTGCAACTGACCAACATCCTGCGCGATATCGACGAAGACGCCGGTATCGACCGCTGTTATCTGCCGCGCGAGCTGCTCGCGCGTGAAGGCATCGCGGTGGCGAACCCGCGGGAGATCGCCGACGATCCGTCGCTGCCGCGCGTGTGCGCGACCCTCGCCGAGCGCGCGAAGCAGCACTTTGCCGAGTCCGACGCGATCATGGATCGCGAGCCGCGCGGCCACGTGCGCGCGCCGCGCATCATGTCGGGCGTCTATCGCGTGCTGCTCGAACGCACGCTGGAGCGCGGCTTCGACGTTCCGCGCACGAAGGTCAGCAAGCCGAAGCTGCGCCTGCTGTGGATCGTCGCGCGTTACGCGCTTTTCTGAACTGATGCCGAAGCTCGTCCACGTGGTCGGTGCGGGCGTGGCCGGGCTCGCCACCGCTGTGCAGTTGCAGCGGCGCGGCGCGCGGGTCGTGCTGCATGAAGCGCAGGATCACGCGGGCGGTCGCTGCCGGTCGTACTACGACGCGAAGCTCGGCGCGACGCTCGATAGCGGCAATCACATCGTGCTGTCGGCCAATGCCGCGACGCTGAACTACGCGCGCGCGATCGGCGCCGCCGACGAACTGGTCGGTCCCGCGCAGCCCGACTATCCGTTCGTCGATCTGGCCACGCTGTCGCGCTGGACCGTGCGTTTGTCGCCGGGACGCTTGCCGTGGTGGATTTTCGATGAGCACGCACGCGTGCCGAATACGGGCCCGACCGATTACCTGTCGCTCGTGCCGCTGCTGTTCGCGAAGCCGGGCCGCAGCGTCGCGCAGACGATGCGCTGCGACGGTCCCCTGTGGGACCGGCTGCTGCGGCCGTTGCTGCATGCGCTGCTGAATCTGGATCCGCGCGAGGCGTCGGCCGAGCTGACCGGCGCGCTCGTGCGCGAGACGCTGCTCGCGGGCGGGTTCGCGTGCCGGCCGCTCGTCGCGCGTAACGGTCTTGGCAGTGCGTTCGTCGATCCGGCGCTGCGACTCCTGCAGCATGGCGGCGCGACGATCCGGCTTGGTTCGCGTCTGCGCGACAT
>ABYL01000072.1 GCA_000173575.1 Burkholderia sp. H160
ATGGCGACGGCGGCCACGGTGATGGCGGTCACGGTAGCAGCGGTGGCCCGGGCAACAGCGGTGGTGAAGGCAAGGGCGGCTCCGGAAACGGTGGCCATGGCGGTGACGGCGGTGGTGGCCAGGGCAAGGGTGGTTCCGGAAACGGTGGTCACGGCGGCAACGGCGGCGGCCAGGGTAAAGGCGGCAACGGTGGGGGCGAAGGCGGCGGCGGCTACGGCAGCGGTGGCTCCGGCAATGGCGGCCACGGCGGCAGCAACCACTAACCGGTCGTAGGAGTCCCGCGAAGCTTGCGGGACTCTCTCCAAACGTGGGGGCCGGCGCCGCCCGACCTCCACACCGACCACGATCGAGCGTCGCATGAAACTGGCGGCGAACCAGCCAGCGCAGAAACCAGCTAGCGATCCAGCAAACGAACCACCCAAGAGAAATCCAACCACGCAACAAAGTGGACGATCCCCACCGTCCACTCAACTCCGCAGCTCGATCCCCCTGTCCTGCACCACCAGAAAAACCCGCTTCCCCGCAACACATCCAGTCTCAACCGCGTCCCCGGTGAAGCTCCCAAACGCCCGCGCACGTGCGCCGCGAGCACATACGCGCGATCGACCGCGCGCGGGTGATGCCACGGCGCCCACGCCCCGATAGGCCACGGCCCGCGCACAGACTCGACATCCAACGTACGAGGCAACGCGCCCGCATGCCGATCATGATTGCCTTCGACAAGCACCGCACGCATCTACGCATGCAACGCACCGAGCGTGAGCGTCGATATCGATTCGCGCGCGTGCAGCAGATCGCAGAGAAACATCAGCATCACCGGCTCGAACCCGGCGATCAGATGATCGATCGGCAGCAGATTCTCCGCGGTCGAGCCGACCGGCACCGGAATGCCGGGCGCGCGAAACACCGCATCCTTGCCGAAATGCGCGTCGGCGATAAAGAGCTCACGCAACGCCAGATTGAAACACGCACGCAAGCTCGACGGCACGAGCGGTTGCCCGGCGCTGTCGATCGCAAGCGAGGTCGGCTTCATCGTTGCGCTACCTTCTTGGGCCGCGTGAAGACGACGCGGCTCGCGTTCATTCGTACGAGCGCAATACGAATGCAGCGCACGTCGAGTTCATGCAGCAGTACTTCGGTATCGGACTGGCCGAGCCGCAGCCTGTCGCGCTTTTTTGCTGTCCCGGGTACGCCTGAAACACGAGTCCCGACACGCGCGCAATCTCGCGAAAACGTTGCGGTGAGAGCTCGGACGAATTGAGGCCCGCGAGAATGTCCTGATTGAGTTATCTGGGGGAAACAGGCCATTCTGCAATTGCGCGGTGTGCACAGGCATTCAAAACCGTAGTCGTCCATCGAAATGGAAAACGTGCTGCGCTCGCCACGCTGCCTTCAACAAAACCCAGCGAGCAGTCGAACCCCTCCTGAGTCAGATCGCGATATGCATAGGTGTGCAAAGTTTCATGTTGCAGTTCGCGCGCGTCGAGCCGAGCCTGTTGCGCCGGACTGCGCGGAACCTGGCGTGGCCTTGGCGCGCGACGCCGCTCGTCGGCGGACGCCGACACGACGATGGGGTCGCGCGTTGGTTCAGCGAAGGGCTGGACAGCCGCGCGACGACCGGCAGCATCGGGCAATACCCAGGAGCCTCGGCCGTCATCCGATCCGTTACAATCAACCAGATTACCCCACTGGAGACTCGCTTTGAAATCACTCGTTGCATTGCTGGCCGCAGCCGTTCTGTCCTCGACCGCGATGGCTGCCGCGCCGACCACGGAGAAGCTGCCGTCCGGCGTCGTCGTCGAACATCTGACGCAAGGCACGGGCCCGCAACCGTCCGCGACCGACGTGGTAAAAGTCAACTATCGCGGCACGCTGCCCAACGGCACCGAATTCGATAGCTCGGCCAAGCATGGCGGCCCGGCCACGTTCCCGCTCAATCGCGTGATTCCGTGCTGGACCCAAGGCGTGCAGAAGATGAAAGTCGGCGGCAAGGCGCGGCTCACATGCCCGGCGGCGACCGCATACGGCGATCGCGGCGTCGGCCCGATTCCGCCGAATACCGATCTGACCTTCGAAGTCGAACTGGTCGACATCGTTAAGTAATAGCGCGCGAGCTGCGCTAAAGATGCACTGAAACCCGAGCCTCGCTGCGCCAATCGCAGCGAGGCTTTTTTTCGGCGCCGAATGGCCTGTCAGGGGATTCACCATGAAACGTGACAAAAGTGCGGTCCAGGTGGCAAGCATCGGTTTTACCGGCAAGAGCGCGGAGAAGTTCTTCGGTTTGTTGAAGGGCGCCCATGTGCGCACGGTGCTCGACATTCGCCTCAATAACACGTCGCAACTCGCGGGTTTTGCGAAAAAGCAGGATCTACCTTACTTTCTCGAGCAGTTGTGCAATGCGGCGTACGTGGAAATACCGGAACTGGCTCCCGAGCCGGACCTGCTCAAGCGCTACCAGGGCAAGCAATTGAGTTGGGAGAACTTTCGCGAGGAATATTTCGACCTCATTGCGCGACGCCGCGTGGAAAGCAATCTGGATATCGCGCTGTTCGACTCGGGGTGCCTGCTTTGCAGTGAACATTTACCACATCATTGCCACAGGATGTTCGCGCTCGAATATCTGAACCAGCACTGGAATAGTCGCCTGTCCATTACGCATCTGACCTGAGCAGCGCCGCTCAGGTCGGCTGACGCTTTTTCCTCCTGATTGCCGGGCGGTTTTCCGTGCCGGCGGGTTGCATCGCGGCCGGCTCGGCACACACGTCCTTCAGTAGCCCGAACGTTTGGGTAGCACGAAACGTGGATAAACGCGTCTGGAATGCGTGTTTTTTCAAGGCGCGTGCCGCTCGCTCGTCTACTATCTAGTCACGCGCAGCTCCCTGTATTCGTCTCGCCCTACCGGCGACAACAGACTGGTCGTGATTTCGCGCGCCAGGAGCGCCTGCCATGAATATCGACTTCCACTACGGCGTGGTCTACATTGCCGCGCGCGTCGGCGGCATGACGGCCGGCGATGCGCAGACGGTCGCGCATGCCTGCCAATACGTCGACGACGCCACGACGAGCGGCATACTGCGGTTCAAAGGCGGCGAGACATTCGAGCGTTTCGCGACCGCGCACAAGCTATTCGATTACGCCAATACCGAGAACGACCAGAATCGGCTCGTGTGGGCGCCGTTCCATTTTCTGCCGGCAGGCGTGGGTGAAAGCCTCCAGGAAAAGGCGATTTGTCGCCCCGATAGTGAAGTCGCGCGCGAAGTCGTGCGTCGCGCGATCCGGCAGCGCGCGTCGGAGACTGCGTTGCACCGGCTCGGCGTGACGCTTCATACGTATGTCGATACCTGGGCGCACCAGGGATTCGCGGGCATCGAAAGCCCGTGGAATCGCGTGCATCTTCTCGAAGCGCAGGATTGCACGCGCAAAGGTTGGCTCGCGAGCCTCGAACTGGCCGTCGCGCATCTGCACCAGCATATCGAGGAGGACATTCTGACGATCGCGTTGCCGGTCGGTCACGGCGCAGCATTGCACTATCCTGACCAGCCGTGGGCTCGCTGGCATTACATCGACGGCCGCAATCAATTCATCTCACGACATAATTTGCCGGATTTCGTGCAGGCGGCCGACATGACTTGTCGTGTCGTGCGAGCTTATCTGGCTGGACGCGAAGATTTCGAAACCCAGCCCGGCATGCCGGACGACGTCAAAGACGCACTGACCGAACTGCTCGATACGAACCGCGATCTCGACGACAACTTGCGTCTGCGAACCGTTTGCGACTGGGTTCAAGCCGGTCGAATTCCGGGTTTGAAAGAACCTGTGCCCGGCTATATCGCCAAAGGCCCTGGTTCGTGGAAGTACCAGGCCACCGGTTTGTTGTGCGATGACGACACCGGGGACAGACCGGAGTGGACCGACGCCTTCGAGAATAGCGACTATCGCCTTTTTCACGACGCGGTCAAACAGCACCGTTTCGTGACCACTCAGGAGATCTTGCCCGCTCGCGGATTGCGCATTGCGTGACTGATTGGAGCAGGGCGCGTTGCCGCGAACGGGGATTCAATCATCATTGGCGCGCCGCTTGCGTGAACGCTTGCGGCGGCTCCCGCACGACTCCAGTTACTGCATTTTAGCCTGCTGATGTGGTGCAGCCTGAGCCGCCGCCTGCTGTTCTTCGGCGTGCTTTTTAGCCATATGCCGTCCGACGATACAGCCGCCGACTGCGCCGACCACCGCGTGATGTCCCGCATAGTGGCCGGCGACGCCGCCTACCACCGCTCCTTTCAGGCAACCGGCCGCGTTCGCGGTGCCGGCCATTGCCAAAGAGACTGCCATTGCCCCGAGGGCGGTCCGAATAAAGCCAGTTTTCATTGAAAGTACCATTGTGTTTGAGTGGATCGAAAATAGGGTGTTTGGGCGTCTTTTTCAATAGCCGCCGCGAGCACGCTGGCTCGCAAAGGCTCTCTACCGGCTATACATCTGCGCCCGGGCACGGACACGAAGTGTATATGGATGAGTCCGGTAAAGGCGCAACAGGTGCTGCAAGATCGGTAACGGCCCGTTACCGGAGCGGCGGCTGCGCCTTTACATGATCGTACTGGCGTTTTCGCGCACGCCGCAATCCGGGCGCGATAGCGGGCCGCGAAAAATGACGGTTTTCAAGTAAAAAAGTGGACTACTTCCTTTGCATATTCGAATGCTTGCCTATAGTAGAAGCGACTAATGCCACAAAGCACGGCGGCGCCCTTTTTCCGCCGATGCGGATGTCGGGGAAACACAAATGACGCCATCGAATGCAGCGATCTATCAGACCAGAACTTGCACGCCGGAGTCGTTGCGGACGCTTGCGAGCTTTCTCGAGTTGGCGCTCGACGAAGGAAAAAGTGTGGTCGTGATGCGGATCGGCACGCAACTGCGCAGCGTTTATGTCGGAAATCCATCTGGTGCATTGGAGGATTTAACGGATTCCGGTGTCATCGACGCGTTTCAGGCAGATGAAATGCTTGTGCTGACCCGCCTGGGCTTGAACCGGATAACGGCGGACGGACAACACTACCGCTTTATACGGAGTGTGAGGTACATTGCCGATCGCCAGGTCGTCGTTTTCACACCTATCTGAGTGGTGGGACCGACATGGAAAAGAAGAACCAGGAGGGAAGGAAAAGGAAGAAGGCTGCGATGAGTCGGTAGAAAACCTGAAAGCTTTGTTATTTGAACGCTGTTTCGGCGCTCGCATCGTTGTATTGAAGGTCAGGATAGTTAAATGGACTGCCTTTCTTCCGTCATTCATGGCATAGTTCGACGATTACCACATAAGGAGCAATCAAATGCCTTCGTTAGAGCAAATCCAAGCAAAGCTTAAGAAGCTCCAGGCCCAGGCTGACGTTCTCATTGCCAGAAAAGCACAAGCCGCGGTTGATCAGATTCGCGATTTGATGCTGAAGCACGGCCTCACGACTGCCGATATCGAAGCACAGGCAAGGGCACGACGTGCCTCGAAAGGTTCGAACGGCGGCGTAAGTACGGGTCGGGGAAGACCCGCTGGCGCGAGCAAAGCCGCCAAATCGGCAACGCCGGCGAAATTCCGCGACCCTAAAACCGGCGCGACATGGACGGGTCACGGCCGCGCACCCGGCTGGATTGCCGGCGTGAAGGACCGCACTGCGTTCCTGATCGATGCTGCGAGCGAAAGCAAATCCGTGGCTGCGCCCGCGGCGAAGCGCGGCAAAGGTCAGCCGAAAGGCGCGCAGCCGCCGAAGTACCTGGATCCGAAAACCGGCGCGACCTGGAGCGGCCGCGGTCCGGCGCCGGCATGGCTCGCGACGGTCAAGGATCGCAGCAAATTCCTGATTGACGCCGCGACGGCTGCCGCTCCAAAGGCGGCGAAAACGGCTGCGAGTGCAGTAGGCAAGAAGGCCACGGCTAAGAAAGCAGTGGCGAAAAAAGCGCCGGGCAAAACCGCCGCGAAAAAGACCGCAGCCACCAAGGCGACCCCGGCAAGCCGGAAAGCCGCGGTCAAGAAAACTGCCGGCCGCAAGAGCGCTGTGAAGACGGCAAGAAAGGCGCCGGCGCGCAAGGCTGCTGCAACGGGCACGGCCGCGCCCGTCGCGGCAGCTCCGCAAACGCCTGAGGCGCAAGCAAGCGCGTAATGGCCGCGGAGTCGTGACGTAGATGGCAAGCACGTTCGGCGCATCCCAGCAGGAAGATCTGGTCGTCCTGCTGGACTCCGCTCCTCGTCCGGCAGCCGATGCCGCCGAACCGTTCATCGTCGCAAGCGATGGCCGCGTCATCGTGACCTATCCGATCGCGGAGTCGGACTTTGAACGGTTCGGGCCATTCGATCCCGACGACGATCCTTTTTGCGCGGTGTTGTTTGCCGACGCCGTCTTTCATCGCCTCGGGCCGCCAGGCGACGCCGATCTGGCCATTCATCCGCTCGCGGCGCAAGGCCTGAGCGGCTATACGGTGCATGAAGTCGTCAATTCGTCGTTGTGCGCGGAGATTGCCATGGTAGCGACAGGCTCTATGGCCATTGCTCCCGCGGCTCCCGCGGCTCCTGCGCGGCGGCATTTCGTCATCACGTTTCAGGCGTCGACGTTCGAGTGCGTGGCGTCCGACTATACGGTCATCGGCGTATTCGGCGCGGGCGAAATAGCCAGTCGCGAGGCATTTGCATTGGCCAGATAAAGCGTTGGAGCCGGGCGGCAACGTGCGGTCCTGATATGAGCACGCGCTAAGAGAGAAGATCCGCAATTCCTTCGCTCGATGGGTCTATTAAAGCGCCCTTACTTCTCCACGACCCCCAATAACGCCTGTTTGCCACCGACGTATTTGTACAGCGAAATCACACCGTGCCGCAGATCGCCTTTCGAATCGAACTGCGTTTCCCCGAGCACGCCGTGGTAATCGGTCGCCGGCATCGCGGCGAGAATCTTCGCGGAGTCGGTTGACTGCGCGCGCTTCATCGCCGCAACGATTACTCCTACCGCGTCGTACGCAAACGGCGAATTCAAGACCGGCGCATAGCCGAAGCGTTTCTTGTAGCGTTCGACGAACGCCGGACCTTCTGCCATGGTGAGCAGCGGCGCGCCGGCAATCGAACAGATCACGTTATCGGCGGCGTCGCCCGCGAGTTTCGCGAGGTCGTCGGCACACAAACCGTCGCCGGCAAGCACTTTCGTCGCGATGCCGAGTTGCTTCGCCTGCTTCGCAAACGGGCCACCCGTGCCGTCGAGGCCACCATACATGATCGCGTCCGGCTTTTCGCCCTTGATCTTCGTGAGAATCGCGCGGAAATCGACGGCCTTGTCGGTGCTCGCGTCGTGCGACAAGACCGCTATGCCATTCGCCTTTGCCTGCTTCTCGAACTCGACCGCGAGACCCTGGCCGTAGGCGGTCGAATCGTCGACGATTGCGACTGTTTTCACTTTCAGCGTTTTCGCCGCGTAATCTGCGAGCGTTGGCCCCTGCTGCGCATCGGTGGCGACCACGCGATAGGCGGTTTTGAATCCTTGCATCGTGTACGCCGGGTTGGTCGCGGACGGCGACACCTGCACGACACCGGCATCGTTGTAGATTTTCGACGCGGGGATGGTCGAGCCGGATTGCATGTGACCGACCACCGCGACCACCTTGTCGTCCACCAGTTTCTGCGCGACCTGGGTCGCCTGACGCGGATCGCCCGCATCGTCCTGCGCGTCGAACACCAATGTCACCTTCTGTCCGTCGATCACGAGCCCCTTCTGGTTGATTTCCTCGATCGCAAGGCGCGCGCCGTTTTCCGTGTCTTTCCCCAGATACGAAGCCGGCCCGGTTACGGGAGCGGCTTCGCCGATTTTCACCATCTCGTCGGCACGGACGACGCTGACTGAAGCCGCCGCCAATGTTCCCAGAATGCCGACAGTCGCCATGCCGCGACCCAAGGCTGTGCTTGTGCTCATGCTTCACCCAAATAGTAGTGGTAGTTGGGGCACGCAACTGCATGCGGCCGGTCTTCCTGCCTTCGCCGGATCGCTCGCTTCTCGCAGCGCAGCGTCGTTCGTCAGCGGTTCCAAATTTATGCAGCCAGAAAGCGGCGGCATTGAACCGATCTGCCGAAAAACAGAAGAATTGCGTCAGGCACCGATTGCGCGAATTCGCGGCGCCTCGCCTTATAATCAGCGCGAACCGCCCTCGAGCTCACGCATGCCGACTGCCCGTTCTTCCCCTCCTATGTCCTCTTCTCTCGCGCCGGCGGCGCATGAACTGGTTGAGCATCTGGATGCGCTACCGAGGGCGTTGCAGACTCGCCCGAGCCGCTCCGAGGCCGAGTTGAGCGTCGCCATTCTGTTATGGCCGCGTTTTCCGATGCTCTCGCTCGCTGGGTTGTGCGACGCACTGCGCCACGCGGCGGATCGCGGTGACAAGAGCCGGCAATTGCGCTGTCTGTGGACAATCGTCGGCGTTCAGTCCGAAGCGGTTGAAGCGAGTTGCGGCATTCCCGTGCAGGTGCAATCGGCGTTTCCGGATGTCGCGCAATTCGACTACGTGGTTGTGATCGGCGGACTGCTGCCACATCTGGATCAGGTCGACCGCCGCTATTGGGAATATCTGCAACTGGCTGCTCACGCGGGCATTCCACTGGTCGGCATGTGCACTGGCAGTTTCGTGCTGGCGCGGGCCGGTCTGCTGGAAGATCGCGTCGCGTGCGTACACAGCTTCCATCTTGAGGACTACCGGCGCATGTTTCCGGCACTGCGCGTCATTACGCACGCCGACTATCTGATCGACGGCAATCGCATCACCTGTGCGGGCGGGATTTCGGTGGTTGAACTCGCCGCGCGTCTGATTAGCTTGCACTGCGGACCGGACCGCGCGTCGAAGGTTATTCATCAGATGACCGTTAGCCGTCAGCGCGGCTCATCGTTCATCGAGCGTCGTACCGCGCTCGGTTATCTGTCGGTCGAGGACGCGACCGTGCGTCACGCGGTATTGCTAATGGAAGAGAATCTGGAAGCGCCGCTGAACATCGCCGTCATCGCGAGGATGATCGGCACGAGCGTGCGTAACCTCGAACGCGCGTTCATGAGTGAGATGAACGCATCGCCGAATGAATTCTATCGTCGGATGCGGCTGCGCTACGCGCGCTGGATGCTCGTCAACACGGCGCGCAAGATCACCGACATTGCATTCGAATGCGGCTTCGCCGATTCGGCGCACTTTATCCGTGTGTTTCGCGAAGCGTATGGCGTGACACCTGGCAAGCTGCGCGCTTCGCGCAGCGGCGTCGCTGCCTGACCTTTCCGGGGCCGACGGAGTACCCACGAGCGTTTCATCTCACCGCGCAGGGATCTGTCGCGTTTCTTCTACTTTTCGGCAAATCGATGCAATTCCTCTGCACCGGCCCCGTCGTAAAGTCGGGTCATCGGGCAAGCCATGCATCGTGCAGCCCCTAACGCAAGGATCACGCAAGAGAGCGAGTGCAGCGGTATGCGGATATTGATCGTCGGCGCGGGCGTCATCGGCCTGTCGAGCGCGTATTACCTGAGCCGCGCGGGCTACGACGTGACGGTCGTGGACCGGCATGCGGAGGTGGCCAACGAAACCAGTTTCGGCAACGGTGGGCAGTTGTCGTATGGCTACGTCGCGCCACTCGCCGGCCCCGGCGTCGTTTCGAAACTGCCACGCTGGTTGACGCAGCGCGATTCGCCGGTGCGCTTCCGGCCGAAGCTGAGCGTCGAGCAGTGGCGCTGGTGCTTCGAATTCCTGTCTGCATGCACGCGCGCACGCAGCGAGCTGACCACGAGACAACTGCTGTCACTATCGTTCCTGAGCCGCACGCTGATGCACGAACTGATCGTCGCCGAGCCCTCGCTTGATTTCGATTTCGTGCGTTCCGGCAAGCTCGTGATGCATCGTGATGCAAACGCCATGCAAAGCGCGGTGAATCTGCTGGCGTTCCAGCGCACGCTCGGTTGCGAACAGCAAGCGCTGAGCGCCGATGCATGCATCGAAATCGAGCCGGCACTTGCGCAGGCCAGATCGCTTCTGGCTGGCGGCATTCATACGCCGAGCGAAGACACGGCCGATTGCCGGCGCTTCTGCAAGGGTCTCGAGGTCGTGCTGCGCGAGCGCGGCGTTCGCTTCCTGATGAATACATCAATCGACGCTCTGAAGGCCGATGCAAAAGGCGTCGAAGCTATATGCGACGGAGCACCACTCACGGCAGATCAGATTGTCGTCGCCTCGGGTGCGGGCGCGGCGCGGTTGCTCAAGCCGCTCGGCATCCGCGTAGCGGTCTATCCAATCAGGGGTTACAGCCTGACGTTCGATCTTCAGGCGCAGACCGCGGCGCCGCATGTAAGCGTCACTGACTTCGCCCGTAAGGTCGTTTATGCGCGGCTAGGCGAGCGGCTGCGGGTCGGGGGCATTGCCGATATCGACGGCTATTCGCTCGAAGCGGACCCCGCGCGCCTGGCGACATTGCGCCAGGAGACGGCCACGCTGTTTCCTGAGGTTGCCCGGACCGCCGCCACCGGAGAATGGACTGGCTTGCGTCCAGCAACGCCGAACGGTCTGCCGATTGTCGGACCGACGCGCTACCCGAACCTGTGGCTCAACGTAGGGCATGGCGCGCTCGGTTTTACGCTCGCAACGGGTTCCGCAGCGCTGCTGGCGGATGGGCTCGCGGGCAGGACTGACCGCGAACTGAGCCGCGCATTTGTCCTTTCGCATTGACGTTGCGACGCCAATTCAAACCCACATGACAGCAAAATCCAATATCGTGGTGATTGGCACAGGCGGTACGATCGCCGGCCAAGGGAAAGCCAGCGTCAACACTTCCACGTACATGTGCTCGGTGCTCGGTATCGATGAGATTCTCGGCTCGATTCCGCACGCGTGCGAACTGGCGAATCTGCGCTCGGAACAACTGCTGCAAACTGGCTCCGAGAATTTCAACAACGCGCATCTGCTTGCAATCGGCAAGCGCGTCGCCGAACTGCTCGCACGGAATGACGTTGACGCAGTGGTCATCACGCATGGCACCGATACGATCGAGGAGACCGCATACTTTCTGCATCTGACGCTCAAGAGCGCAAAGCCGGTGGTAGTAGTTGGCTCAATGCGTCCGCCATCAGCGATGAGTTCTGACGCGGCTCTGAATTTATACGATGCGCTTGCGGTTGCAATGCACCCGTCGTCGCGCGGACTCGGCACGCTGGTCGTGGCCAACAATGAAATCCATACGGCACGTGATGTCGTCAAGAGCAACAGCTTCAAGCTCGACGCATTCCGCTCGCCATACGGTGCACTAGGGTATGTGATCGAAGGAGCGCCGCGCTACTACCGTCGGCCAGCGCGCTTCCATACGCTCGACACGCCGTGGTCGATCAATACGCTTCACTCACTGCCAAAAGTCGATATCGTTTATGCGTATGGCGCGCTTGAACCCGGCGCGGTCGCCGCAATCACCGCGAACGCGCGTGGGCTGATCTATGCAGGGACCGGCAACGGCAATGTCGCCAGTCATCTGATAGAACCGCTTCGGGATGCCGTGAGGCGGGGCGTGCATGTGGTCCGCGCCTCGCGCACCGGCAGCGGCATCGTATTGCACAACGGTGCGCAACCCGACAACGAATACGGCTGGCTCACGGTCGACGACCAGATTCCGCAGAAGGCCCGCATTCTTCTGATGTTGGCGCTCACGCAAACCGACGAAACGGGCGCGTTGCAGGCCGTTTTTGAGCGCTATTGAGCATGTCAAAACCGTCGCCTTGTGCCGCGTCAATTGCCCGGATTCAGCACCGGCTTGTCAGGCTCCGCCTGCGTCCGGTACGGCAGCCGCGCGGCATGCGGATCACTGACCGTGTTGTCGATCACGCGCTCGACGTCGGCTGTTTTCGCGAGTTCGGCGAGGAAGGTCTTCTTGTCAAAGCCCGGCGCGACACAGCCTTCGACGTAAATGAAGCGACGTTGCAACGTGAGCCACAGCGTGGACTGCTCGCGCCAATGCGTCGCGACGTTCAGATTCGCGAGACGCCGCTGCACACTGTCGGCAATTTCCGTGTCGTACAGATACGCGTTCGGCAAACGGCAACGGCCCTCGATCCAGCAGCTATTGCCGCGCTCGATCCGGTAATGGCTGTCATCCAGCCATTCCTTTTCGGTTTCGAATGGACCGAGCGGAGTAGGGCAATTGGCGATGGCCTTGGAGATCTGCATGAACGGATCGTGGCCGCGATTGACGCGCGCGGGTTCGCCATAAACGTGAGCCGTGGCCACGCAAAGCAGCAGGCTGGCCAACCTCATTTCGAACAGGCGTTTCATGCTGTAGCCGCTCCAGGTCTGGACCGCCCATTATCGCGCGCCCGCGAACCTTAACGCCTGGTGCGCCGATACTCGACCGCGAACTTGATCAACTCAGCCTGCCCTTCAATATCGAGCTTGCGCTTCAGATTCAGCCGATGCGTCTCCACGGTCCGCACCGACAGATCGTTGCGCTGCGCGATCTGCTTGCTCGACAGTCCTTCGGCGAGCGCATCGAGAATATCGCGCTCGCGCGGCGTCAACCGTTCAACCGGCGATTGCGTCGCCGACGCCTGAATCAGCCGGGCGCTCAACTCGGGACTAAAAAACGTCTTGCCGTCGAGCACCGCGCCAATCGCCTGAATGATTTCGAGCGCAGGCGAATCCTTCAGCACATAGCCACTCGCGCCTGCGCGCACCGCCTGCGTGACGTATTCGAGATTGTCGTGCATCGAGAGCATCAGCACGCGAATCGCCGGAAAACGCTCGTGAAAAAGGCTCGCCAGCGCGATGCCGTTCATGCCGCTTTTCATGCCGACATCCATCAACGCGAGGTGCGGCGCCTGTCGTTCGGCCAGTGCGAGCGCTTCCTGGGCGTCGCCCGCTTCGCCGACCACTTCGAAATGGCGCACGGCTTCGAGGCGTGCGCGCAGACCGTCGCGCACGAGCGGATGATCGTCGACGAGCAGCAGACGCGCGATGGAAGGAGGGGACGTGTCGTTCATGAAGAGATTTCCTGCAGGGGCGGCACCGTTGCGTGCGTCGTGGGCAGCGGCACGCGGGCGGCGACGACGGTGTGACCAGGCTGCGAGCTCAACGACAGCGTGCCGCCGAGCGCTTCGAGCCTTTCGCGCATGTTGCGCAACCCGACGCCTTCACGTCCGCCGACGAATGCATCGGTCACGTCGAAGCCGCGTCCGTTGTCGGAGATCGTCAGCGTGACCGCATCGCGCGAGACTTCGAGCGCAAGCGCCGCGCTCGACGCCTGCGCATGCCGCACGATGTTCGTCAGCGCTTCCTGGGCGATGCGAAATAGCACGGTGTTGACCGCATCGGGCAACGTGGCCGCATGGGTGTGCGCGATCTGCGTGAAGCCGATCGCGATGCCGGACTCGTCGCCGAGTTCGCGCGTCAGCTGTTCGAGCGCGGCCGCGACACCGAGATCGTCGAGCATCGACGGACGCAGCGCATGAGAGATGCGCCGGACTTCGCGCAGCGTCTCGCCGAGCCGCGCGAGTCCGGTGGACAAGGCGGCCTCGGCGGCGGGCTCGCGTGCGTCGCTGCGTTCGAGCCGCGCGAGTGCCGATTCGAACAGCAGCTTCACGGACACCATCATCTGGCTGATGCCATCGTGCAATTCGCGCGACAGGCGCGCGCGTTCGTTCTCCTGCGATTCGACGACCTGTTGCGCGAGCCGCTTCAGCTTCGCGTCGGCGCTGCGATATTCGGTCACGTTCAGCACGAGCGCGCACAGCGCGATCACCGCGAGACCGGCCAATGCGATCGCGTCGATCCACTTCATCGTGCGATCGATATTGGCCGCGGCCTCGGCGTCGATATGCGCGAGCGCCGTGTCGACGTCGTCCAGATAGATGCCGGTGCCGAGCATCCAGCCCCAGCGTTCGAGCGGCACCACATAGCCGAGTTTCGACTCGACTTTGCCGGTCGATGGCCGATGCCAGAGATAGCGCACGTAGCCGCCGCCGCGCGCGGCCGCGGCGAGCAGTTGCTGGATCGTCGGCGTACCCTGGCTATCGCGCAACGACCAGAGATTGCGGCCGACCAGGTCCGGCTCGCGTGGATGCATCAGCGCGCGGCCGTGCGTGTCGTAGACGAAGAAGTAGCCATCCTCGCCGAAATCCATCTTTTCGAGCACCGCAAGCGCGCGCGTGCGCAACAGCGCGTCGTCGCGTGCATTGTCGCCACCCGCTTCGTAGAGCGGCGCGATCGCGGTCGTCGCGAGTTCGACGTAGTGCTTGAGCTCGATCTCCTTGCTCGCCATGTACGCGGCCTGGGTGGTCGCGTGCTGCCGCTCGGCGAGCGCCGTGGCTTCGCGGCGCACGCCCGTCTCTATGCTGGTGATCGCCGCCAGAAAGGGCACGATCGCGAGCAGCACAATCTTTGCTTTGAGTTTCATCGTCGAAGACCAGCCAACACGCTACGTAGTATTACGTAGACGGCATACGTAGTTGCGCGCTTGTAAGGAAGCGCGTGAAGGCGAATACTACATCCCCGTCGCACACTGCGCTGCGCGACGCCTGGCAGGCGAGTGTGCGGCGTTCCCCGTTTTCCCGCCTGACCTCAGGCAACCGGGCATGCGCGCGTCGGGCCACGAGCCATCGCGTGTGCTGTCGATAATACTCAGGAGACGTTCGTGGAGACCACCCCTTCGGCCGGCCGTTCATGGCTCTGGCTCATTCTGCTCATCCCTTATATCGCGCTGCTGTGGCTGCCGTTCTATAACGACATGCATCCGCCGCTCGCGGGCTTTCCGTTCTTCTACTGGTATCAGTTTCTGTGGGTGCCGTTGACCTCGCTGCTGATTTACATCGTGTATCGAGGTCTCAAATGAGCGATCTGAATCCTGTGAACCCGGTCGCGATGACGGTTTTCATCGCGTTCTTCGTGCTCGTGACGGTGCTCGGCTTTTTCGCCGCGCGCTGGAAACGCGGCGATTTGACGCAATTGCACGAGTGGGGCCTGGGCGGGCGGCAGTTCGGCACGATCATTTCATGGTTCCTCGTCGGTGGCGATTTCTACACCGCCTATACGGTGATCGCGGTGCCCGCGCTCGTCTATTCGGTGGGCGCGTATGGCTTCTTTGCGCTGCCGTACACGATCATCGTTTATCCGTTCGTGTTCGCGGTGATGCCGAAGCTGTGGAAGGTCGCGCACGCGCGCAACCACATCACGGCGGCGGACTACGTGCACGGCGAATACGGCGGCAAGTGGTTCCCGGCGGCCGTCGCGCTGACCGGTATCGTCGCGACGATGCCGTATATCGCGCTGCAACTGGTCGGCATGCAGGTCGTGATCAAGGGGCTCGGTGTCAGCGGCGAAACGCCGTTGATCGTCGCGTTCGTGATCCTCGCGCTGTATACGTATGCGAGCGGCTTGCGCGCACCGGCGATGATCGCGTTCGTCAAGGACATCATGATCTATATCGTCGTGATCGCTGCGGTATGGCTGATTCCGGTGAAACTCGGCGGCTATGGACACGTGTTCGAGCTGGCCGACGCGCACTTCCAGGCGAAGGGCGGCGCGACAGGCATCCTGCTGAAGCCGAATCAGTACACGGCGTTCGCATCGCTCGCGCTCGGCTCGGCGCTCGCCGCGTTCATGTATCCGCATACGATGACGGCAGTGCTGTCGTCGGCGTCGGCGAAGACGGTGCGCAAGAACGCGATCTTCCTGCCCGCCTACACGGTGCTGCTTGGCCTGATCGCGCTGCTCGGCTATATGGCGATCGCCGCGGGCGTGAACGTGAAGTCGCCAAGCGACGTGGTGCCGACCCTGTTCGGCACGCTGTTCCCGTCGTGGTTCGTCGGCTTCGCTGCCGCCGCGATTGCGATCAGCGCGCTGGTGCCGGCCGCGATCATGTCGATCGGCGCGGCGAATCTGTTCACGCGTAATCTGTGGCGTCCGCTGGTGTCGCCGAATATCACGCCTCAAGCGGAAGCGGCCAATGCGAAGATCGTCTCGCTGGTCGTCAAGTTCGGCGCGCTGCTGTTCATCGTGTTCCTGCCGACGCAGTACGCGATCGATCTGCAACTGCTCGGCGGTGTGTGGATTCTGCAGATTTTCCCGGCCATCGTGTTCTCGCTGTACACGCGGCGCCTCAATACGCCGGGTCTGTTCCTCGGCTGGCTCGTCGGTATCGTGGTTGGCACGGGCCTCGCGATTTCGCAAGGGCTCAAGCCGGTGTATGGGCTGCATTTCGGCCACGAGAACTATCCGCTGTATATCGGCCTGATCGCGCTGGTCGTGAATATCGTCGTGAGCTTCGCGGTGTCGGCGGTATCGCCGCGACGGGTTGCTGTTACGGCCTGATCGACGTTTGTCTGGCTAGATGAAGAACGCCGCGGGCCGTTGGCCCGCGGCGTTTTTGTTGCTTGGACCTAAAACCGCTCGACCCGAAACGGCCGCGGATCGACCAGCGTCTGCTCGCCAGTCATCATCTCGGCGATCAGCCGCCCGGTGACCGGTCCGAGCGTCAGGCCATGATGCGCATGGCCAAAGGCGAACCATAGTCCCTGATGTTTTTTCGCGGGCCCGATGATCGGCATCATGTCCGGCGTGCACGGGCGGCGTCCCATCCACGGTTCGGCGTCCAGACGCTCGCCGAGCGGAAACAGGGTGCGCGCGATCGGCTCGACCGCATCGAGCTGTACCGGCGTCTTGGCCGCATCGGGTCGCGCAATTTCAGCGCCCGTCGTCAGACGGATGCCGCGCGCCATCGGCGCAAGCACATAGCCTTGTTCGACGTCGAGAATCGGATGATTGAGCCGCGCACCCCGACGCGGCGCGTAGTGCATGTGATAGCCGCGCTTGACCGCGAGCGGCAGCCGATACCCGAGCCGCGTGCTCGCGCGATCCGACCAGGGCCCAAGCGCGATCACCGCCGACGCGGCCGTGATCGCCCCTTCCCTCGTATCGACCTGCCAGCCTTCGCGCAGCGTATCGGCATCGCCGATGAAGAACCGTCCGCCGAGCGCTTCGAAGTAGCGCGCGTACGCGGTGACGAGGGCGTTCGGATCGCTGACCGAATCGGATTGCGGATAGCGCAGCCCGCCTTGCAGGCGCTTGTCGAGATCGGGTTCGAGCTGTTGCAGGCGCGGCGCGTCGAGCGTTTCGAACTCGACGCCGTACTCGCGATGCCACTGCTCGGCGTGGCTGGTTTCGGTGTCGCGCGCAGCGGCATGGCGAAATACCTTGATCCAGCCGATCGGCCGCAGCAGCGCGCTCGCGCCGGCTTCCGCGGCAAGCGCACGATGTTCGCTGACACAATGCTCGATCAACGTCGCGTACGACTTCGCGATCTCCGCGTGCTTCGCCGGATGCGAGTTGCGCCAGTAGCGCCACAGAAACGGCGCGACCTCGAGCATGGCGTCGGCGTGATAGCGCACGTCGGGCGACTGGTTGCGCGCGTAGCGCAGCAAGGTGCCGAGCCCGCGCGGAAACGCGTACGGATAGACGCCTTCGCGCTGGATCAGCCCCGCGTTGCCGAACGACGTCTCGTTGCCCGGCAGCTTGCGATCGATCAGCGCCACCGCGCGCCCGCGCTTCTGCAGATGCACTGCGACGCTCACACCGACGATGCCGGCGCCGAGCACCACGGTATCGAATTTCATGCTCCCTGTCCGCCTTGCCTGTGTTCTGTGTGTTGTCGACGTTCCGCCGTGTTTCAACGCGCGGCGTAGCACGTGCTTTCATCTTATACAGGGATCGGCCCGCTTCGCCATTGGCAAAAACCGCGCTCGGGAAAACGCACGAATGTCCTGTTCGCTCGGACAAAACGCTGTCTCTGATCCCACGTTCGAGCGGATGACGTCGAACTCGCTGGCCTCAGCGTGTAAACTGCTGACTTTTTTGCTTCCGGTGGTATGTTGCAAGCCCCTCAGCGCAGCGCCCTCAGCGGGCCCGCGCTCGTTCGATTACTGGCCCGTCTCGCCGAGGCCGATGTCGCCGAACCGCGCCAATCGCTGGCGGATCGGCTGAGCCATTGGCTCGGCTGGACCGATGCGATCGCGTTGTCGTCGGCGCTGAACGGCGAGCCGCCGGCCGTCGCTGTTGGCGCGCGCGCGTTCGGCCGTGCGGAAGAGGACGAGTGCACGCGCGTGCGCCGCTCGCTGGTGAGCGCGATCGCCAGCGATAGCGTGCTCGGCGGGTCTCGGCGGCGTGGAGCGGCGGCGTCGTCCGCGCAGATGTCCGCGCCGCGCTTGGCCGCCGATACGCAAGCCGACTATGCCGTGTTCCGGCAGCGCTATCTCGCGCTCCAGCAGTCGATGGAAACCGCGATCGGCACGTTGCGCGGCCGGCTGCGCGCGCTGCTGGCGACGCAAGCGCCGGCACTCGCGCGGCTCGCGGTCGTCGATGCCGTGATGGAGCGTGCGCTCGGCGAGCGCGAGCGGACTTTGCTCGGCGCAGTGCCCGGCTTGCTCGGCGGGCACTTCGAGCGCTTGAAAGCCAACGCTGAAGCCGCGGCCACCACCCCAACCGCAGCCGTTCAACCCAAGCCATCCTTGGCCCACGGCCACGTCAACGCCGCCGCGTCCGACGCGTGGCTCGACGCGTTCCGCAAGGACATGCAGAGCGTTTTGCTGGCCGAGCTGGATGTTCGTTTTCAACCGGTAGAAGGGCTGCTCGCGGCTCTTCGCACCTGCTAACTGGGACCCCATGTCCAGATATCGTATCGATCTCGTTGTGTTTCTCGCGGGGCTCGCCGCGGCGTGCTGGATCGCCGTCGGTTATGCCGTCTCCAATCCGCTCGCGTTCGCGGTCACGCTGCTGATCGGCGTGTTCTACGTGCTGGGCGCGCTCGAATTACGCCGCTACAGCCAGGCGAGCGCCACGCTGACGGGCGCGCTCGCCGCGCTGTCGGGACCGCCGCCGAGCCTCGCCGCGTTCCTCGAACCTGTGCATCCGAGCCTGCGCAACAGCGTGCGGCTGCGCGTCGAAGGCGAGCGCGTCGCGTTGCCGGGACCCGCGCTGACGCCGTATCTGGTCGGCCTGCTGGTGCTGCTCGGCATGCTCGGCACGCTGCTCGGCATGGTGATGACGCTGCGCGGCACCGGCCTCGCACTGGAGAGCGCGAGCGACCTGCAGTCGATTCGTGCGTCGCTGGCCGCGCCGGTCAAGGGGCTGGGCTTCGCGTTCGGCACCTCGATCGCGGGTGTCGCGACGTCGGCGATGCTCGGGCTGCTGTCCGCGCTATGCCGCCGCGAGCGGCTCGAAGCCGCGCAACAGCTCGACGTGAAGATCGCGACGACCTTGCGCGTCTACTCGCAGAGCCATCAGCGCGAGGAAAGCTTCCGGCTGCTGCAACGCCAGGCCGAAGCGACGCCGCTGCTGGTCGAACGTCTGCAGACGATGATGAGCGCGCTCGAACAGCAGAGCGCCGCGTCGAACGAGCGGCAGATTGCGAGCCTCGACGCGTTTTACGGACGCACCGAGGCTGCGTATCTGCGCCTGGCCGGCGTGATCGAGCGGTCACTGAAGGACAGCGTGGCCGGCAGCGCGCAGGCCGCGGGCAAGGCGCTGCAGCCGGTCGTCGAAGCGACGATGGCTGGTGTCGCGCGTGAAACTGCGGCGTTGCACGAGGCCGTGACGCAGGCCGTGCAGCGCCAGCTCGACGGTATGTCGAGCGGCTTCGCGGCGACGAGCGCGAACGTTGCTGAAATCTGGAACAACGCGCTCGCTGGACACCGAGACGCGAGCGACGAGTTGGCCGCGCAGCAGCGCGCGTCGATCGAACGCGTCGCCGAAGCGTTCGACCAGCGCTCGGCCGCGTTGCTCGACGGCGTGTCCGCACGGCTCGAAGCGACGGCGAGCGGCATGTCGAAGGCCTGGGGTGACGCGTTGGCGCAGCAGCAGAGCGCGGGCGACAAGCTCGCCGCCACCAATGAACAGGCGCTGGCGCGGGCCGCCGCGACGTTCGAGCAGCATGCGACCGCGTTGCTGAGCGCGGTCGGCAGCTCGCATGCGGACTTGCAGACGGAACTGACCGCGCGCGACGAGCAGCGTTTGGGCGCCTGGGCCGAGGCGCTCGACGCAATGGGCGCGAAGCTCAGCGAACAGTGGCAACAGACGGGTGCGCAAGCCGCGAGCCGTCAGCAGCAAATCTGCGACGCGCTTGCCCAAACCGCGCGCGATATCTCCGCGCAGACGCAAACGCATGCGAGCGCGACTATCACTGAAATCGACCGTCTGGTCCAGGCAGCAGCCGAAGCACCGAAGGCGGCAGCAAACCTGCAAGCCGAACTTGCCGCGCGCGACGAACAGCGCTTCACTTCCTGGACCGAAGCGCTCGGCGCAATGACCGCGAAGCTGATCGACCAATGGCAGCAAACGGGTTCGCAAACCGCAGCCCATCAGCAGCAAATCTGCGACGCGCTTGCGCAAACCGCACGCGATATCTCCGCGCAGACGCAAACGCATGCCAACGCCACGATCGCCGAGATCGAGCGCCTCGTGCAGGCGGCGTCGGAAGCGCCGAAGGCCGCTGCCGAAGTCGTCGCGGAGTTGCGCCAGAAGCTCTCCGACAGCATGGTCCGCGACACCGCGATGCTCGACGAGCGCAGCCGTTTGCTCGCCACGCTGGAGACGCTGCTCGACGCGGTCAACCACGCGTCGACCGAACAGCGCACCGCCGTCGATGCACTTGTCGCGACGTCGGCGGATCTGCTCGAACGCGTCGGCAACCGCTTTACCGAACATCTGGAGCACGAGACCGGCAAGCTTGGCTCGGTCGCCGCGCAGGTCACCGGCAGTGCGGTCGAGGTCGCGAGCCTCGGCGAAGCGTTCGGCGCGGCCGTCCGACTGTTCGGCGAAGCGAACGACAAGCTCGTCACGCATCTCGAACGCATCGAAGCGGCGCTCGACAAATCGCTCGCACGCAGCGACGAACAGCTCGCCTACTACGTTGCGCAGGCGCGTGACGTGGTCGATCTCAGCGTGATGTCGCAGAAGCAGATCGTCGAGGATCTGCAGTTGCTGGCCGCGCAGCGCGCGATCGCCGGAGCCGACGCGGTATGAGCGAGGACATCGACGGCGGCGTGGAAACGTCCGCGCCGATCTGGGCCGCGTTCGGCGATCTGATGTCGGTGTTGCTCGGCGCCTTCGTGCTGATTCTGGTGAGCGTGATAGGCGTGCAGCTCGAGCTGTCGAGCAAGCTCGAGCAGGAGGTCAAGCAACGGCAGGCCGAAACGCAGCGTCGCAAGACGCTCGAGCAGGCGCTCGCGGGACCGCTGGCGGCGGGGCGCGTGACGCTAGTCAATGGCCGCATTGGTATTAGCGGCAACGTGCTGTTCGCGCTGAACTCCGCCCAGCTGCAGCCCGAGGGACGCGCGCTGCTGAAGAGTCTGGCAGGGCCGCTGTCCGCGTATCTGCGCGCGAGCGACCAGATCCTGATGGTCAGCGGCTTTACCGACGATCAACGCCTGCGCGAAGGCAACCGGCGTTTCGCCGATAACTGGGAGCTGTCGGCACAACGCGCGCTGACGGTCACGCGCGCGCTGATCGATGAGGGCGTGCCGGCGTCGTCGGTGTTTGCGGCTGCGTTCGGCTCCGAGCAGCCGGTCAGTTCGAACGCCGACGAACCGGGCCGCGCGAAAAACCGCCGCGTTGAAATCGCACCGGTGCCAAGGCCGTCGAGCGCGGCGGCAGCGGAGAAGTCCGGTGCTTGACGACGCGATCAACGCAGCTCGCGCGACGCTCGATGCATGGCGCGCGAGCGGTGCGGACCGGCTCGATCCCGTGCGCTTTCATCTGCTCGAGGCGCTTGCGCGACGGACGGCGCAGCACAGCGGCGAAACGCGATGTGTGCTCGAACACAGATTGTCAGGACTGCTCGACGAATATACGGCAGAGGTCGAGCGTGCGAACGCGGACGAAGGCGCGTCGCAGGCCACCGCCAACGAAGCCAACCAAGCCAACGAAGCCACGCTCGCGGCGCTGATCGAACACCTCGCCCGCCACCACGCGCGCGCGGATGCACCACACGCCGCCGCCTATCCCGAACTCCCCGCAATCGACTACTTCCGCGAAGTCTGGTCTAAAGTCCGCACCGAAAAGCAGTTGCGCCAGTCGCTCGCGCAGGTGCCCGGCAACGCGGGGCCGCTCAATTCGAGCACCCTCGTGCATCGCGCGCTGTCGTTGATGCGCGAGCTGTCGCCGGGATATCTGAAGCAGTTTCTGTCGTATGTCGATACGCTGTCGTGGCTTGAGCAGATGAACGGCGGCGCGCCGGTCGAGAAGGAAGCGCCGCGCGCCGCTTCCCCAGGCAAGGGCGCTCGCAAGAAAGCGCGCTAAGGGCGGCTTGCCACGCGTTTTCTTTTCGCGCGCCGCGCCAGCATGTTCATCGACTCGACGAACGCGGAAAACGCCATCGCCGCATAAATATAGGCCTTCGGCACATGCGAGCCGAAGCCATCGGCAATCAATGTCATGCCGATCACGAGCAGGAAGCTCAGCGCCAGCATCACGATGGTCGGATTGCGGTTGATGAAGCGCGCGAGCGGCGGCGCGGCAAACAGCATCACCATGATCGACACGATCACCGCGACGAACATGATCGGGAGGTGTTCGGTCATACCGACGGCGGTGATGATGCTGTCGACCGAAAACACGATGTCGAGCACGATGATCTGGCCGATCGCGGCCGCCACGGTCAGCTGCACGGTCGAGCTGACCTTCGCGTCGGCTTCGTCGTCGGGGCTCACGTGCTCGCGGATCTCGCTGGTCGCCTTCCACACGAGGAACAGGCCGCCGGCGATGAGGATCACATCGCGCCAGGAAAAGCCATGATCGAACAGCTCGAACACGACTGAAGTCAGCTTTGCGATCCACGCGATGGTACTGAGCAGGATCAGCCGCATCACCAGCGCGAGCAGCAGCCCGATGCGCTGCGTACGCGCGCGTTGTGCTTCCGGCAAGCGGTTGCTGAGGATCGAAATGAAGATCAGGTTATCGATGCCGAGCACGACTTCCATCACGACCAGCGTGACGAGCGCGGCCCAGGCGGCGGGATCGGCAACGAGTGCGAGCAGGGAGTCCATGAGGTGACGGAATCGGGTGCGCCGCGGGCGGCGGAACCAACATCATGGGCCTGTTCGCGGTTCGAAAGAACCAGTGATAACCTGAACGATCTTTCGTTTTTTTCGAAGTGTCGGCTCCCCATGCTCAACTATCGTCACCTGTTCTATTTCTGGATCGTCGTGAAGGAGGGCGGCTTCGCGCGCGCGGCCGCGCGGCTCGATATGGCCGTGCAGACGATCAGCGCGCAGGTGCGCGAACTCGAAAAAGCGTTCGGTCGCCAGCTGTTGAAGCCGGCTGGGCGAAGTGTCGCGATGACCGAGGCCGGCGAGCAGGCGTTCGATCGCGCGGAGCAGATTTTTCAGCTAGGCGAGGCGTTGCTCGACGAGATGCGCGAAGCGAGCGGCGCGGGCGCGGTGCGGCTCGCGGTCGGTCTGTCGGATGGGATCTCGAAGCTCGCCGCGCATGCGCTGTTGGCGCCCGTGCTTGCCACGCCTTCTCTGCGGCTGCTATGTCACGAGGGCGAGCCCGCGCAGCTGTTGTCGGAACTGGCGCTTCATCGGCTCGATCTGGTGCTTGCCTGTCAGCCGGCGCCGCACGCTGCGGACCTGCGCGTGCTGAGCCAGCGCGTCGCCGGCTCGCCGGTCGACTGGTACGGGTCCGTGCAGCTCGTGCGCAAATCGGCACGGGACGGCTTTCCGCACTGTCTCGCGGACCTGCCCGTGCTGCTGCCGACCCGCCACGGTGCATTGCGCGCGCGGCTCGAGCGTTGGTTCGAGGCTCAGGGAATCAGGCCGCGCGTCGTCGGCGAATTCGAGGACAGCGCGTTGATGGCGGTGTTTGCGGCGCGCGGGCTCGGCGTGTTTCCGCTCGCGGAGCTCGGCGCCGAAGATCTGACGTTATTGCGGGGATTGCGCTGGCTCGGCCGTGCGGACGGCGTGATCGAGGAGATTCACGCGATCCGCTCGCGACGCGGCCAGCATCATGCGCTTGCGTCGCAGGTGATCGCGGCGGCGCAGTCGTGAGGGCATCGCGCCGCCACGCCCGCGCCGCGCACCATCAGAATGCGTGACGCATGCCGACCGTTACCGCCACCTGCGTACTCGTCGACGACGGCGACAGCGTGTTGAGCATCGCGTGCGACAACACCGAATCGGCAGGCGCGCCGTGCGCGTTCTGGTACACACCTTCGAGGTAGAAGTCGGTGCGCTTGCTGAGTGCGTAGTCGGTCTGCAGCATCGCGCTGTTCCATGCCGGCGACGAGCCGTTATACGCGCCATGCGTGAACGTATACGCGCCCGATAGGCTCAAGGCCGGTGTCAGCGCGTACTTCGCGTTGACCTCGTAGTTGTCGAGGCGCAGCGATCCGCTGAGCGTGCCGGTGCCGTCGCCGGCCGCGCCGAGATAGGTGCCGGTGCCGAACGAGAACACGCCCGAGACGTTGTCGATCTGCGTGTGGCTCCAGACGAGGCCAACGGTCGCCGCTCCGAACGTGTAGTTGCCGCCGAGCGACCACGCGCGCTGGCGTTCGGCGACGAAGTTTGCGCTCGTGTCGCCGGTAGTCACGGCGCCGCTGCCGTTGCCCGCGTTGTTGAACTGCAGATAGCCGGCCGCCAGGTTCAGCGGGCCCTGCGCATACGCGAGGCTGAACCCGTACGAGCGGTTATTGGCGAAGTTGCCGGCCTTGTTGCTGAACGAGTACATCGACTCGAACGTGACGCCGTGGTACGCCGGGCTTGCGTACTTGACCGAGTTGTTGACCACGACCGAGTTCGCGGCGAGGTTGTCGTTGTCGAACGGATGCGCGGCGATGCTGCCGCCCCACGTGTTGAAGCCGGCCGTCAGCGGGCCGACCGCGTCGTTCATCACGTCGAACTGGCGGCCGAACGTCAGCGTGCCGTACGGATCGCTTTGCAGGCCGACCCACGCCTGCGAGCCGAACGCGCTGCCGCCGAACGCCTGCGCGCCGTTGTTCATCAGGAAGCCCTGCTCGAGCTTGAAGATAGCGTGCAGATCCGCGCCGAGGTCTTCCGTACCCTTCAGGCCGAACACCGTGTTTTGCGTGGTGCCGCTCGCGAGCTGCCAGTTGCTGTGGCCGAGCTGGTTATTCGTGTAGACGAGGCCGGTGTCCAACAGGCCGTACAGCGCGACGCTGTTTTCAGCGTGCGCGGACATGGTGAAGACGCCGCACAGCGCGGCGGCCAGAAGGGTCTTTTTCATAGCGGGTTCCTTTATTGATTTACAAACGTGTTTTCGACTGGATTGGGCTCGTTGCGCGATTGGTCGGATGCCGTCGCGCGCGCATTCTGCGTGCGGTATCGAGCTATTGTGAAAATCGAAAAATGTCGAATGTTTCCTCGCTTTTTATTGCGAATAACGGCGTACCAAGGTCTTTGCACGTAGGCTGGGAGCCAGTGGTCGGATGATTTGGCGAGCCAGTCTAAAGCAAGCAGCGTGCCAATACATGATGCGCGGCGCGGCGGTATGCACGCTCCGGTCATTCAGCGGGGAAATAAAGCGGGGATTTTTCGAAAAAACGGTTGACGACGCAAACAACGAGGGGGCGAAGCTTACCCTGTTCCGGTGCGCGCCGGGAGGGGCGGCGAGCGAAATCGGGGCAGATCCGCCCGAGTTTGCGCGGATCTGCACCATCAAGTGGACGCGATGAGCGCCTTGACGGCATCGAGCTCGCCCTGGCGGCTTCATCGACACATGGCATAGTGACTGAATCCATCATCACCGGAGGCCGGCATGCGTATCCAGACATCCTTTCTTTTCGACCTCGACGGCACGCTCGTCGACAGCGTCTATCAGCACGTGCTGGCGTGGAAAGAGGCGCTCGACAGCGAGGGGATTGCGCTGTCCGTGTGGCGCATTCATCGCAAGATCGGCATGAGCGGTGGGCTGTTTACGGCCCAGTTGCTGCGTGAAACACACGGCGAGATCAGCGTCGAACGCGCCGAACGACTGCGGCTCGCGCATGCGGCCGCCTATCAGCGGATGCGCGCGCAGGTCTGTCCGCTGCCGGGTGCGCGCGAACTGCTCGACGCGCTGACGCAGGCCGGTACCCCGTGGGCCATCGCGACGAGCGGGAGGATGGAAACCGCCGCGCTGAATTTGCAGGCGCTCGGCGTCGATCCGGCGAAGGCGGTCGTCGTCACACGCGACGACGTCAAATATGCGAAGCCCGATCCGGATCTCTTCCTTGCCGCTGCCGCGC
This sequence comes from Burkholderia sp. H160, assembly GCA_000173575.1. GTDB lineage: Bacteria > Pseudomonadota > Gammaproteobacteria > Burkholderiales > Burkholderiaceae > Paraburkholderia. The sequence goes on from ABYL01000072.1 coordinate 26,255, forward strand.
GGCTCGGCGTGCCGATCGAGCACACGGTCGTGGTCGGCGACAGCATCTGGGACATGCTCGCCGCGCGCCGCTGCCGCTCGCTCGGCGTCGGCCTGCTCTCGGGCGGCTACGGCACCGAGGAACTGGAGCGCGCGGGGGCGTTGCGCGTCTACGACGACCCGGCCGATCTGCTGGCGCACCTCGACGAAGTGGCGTCGCGGCCGTGAGCAGAGCGGCGATCAGGGCTTGTTCAGGAGCGGCGGCTGCGCCGCAGGGCGCGTCGGCTCCACTTTCGACGATTCCTTGACGAGCTGGTCGGTCATCGCCGACGCGACCGGATTCGTGCCGCGGCCAGTGCCAGTGCCAGTGCCAGTGCCAGTGCCATTGCCAGTGCCATTGCCAGCGTCAGTACCGGCCGGCATCGGCACGGTGACGCCTGAAGGCATAGGCAGCGACGGGTCAGGCTTTGCTGATTCCCTGACCAGTTCGTTCGTCAGCAGCGAGGCGACGGGGTTCGAGCCGTTCGCGTGCGTGTCGTCGCGCCGGCGGGCCTGGGTCTGATCGATTCGCGGTCCGGGCTGCGGCCGCGGTTGGGCTGGTTGCTGAGCGTACGGCTGCGGCTTCGCGCGTGCGTGCGCTACCGCAGCCGGATTGACCGCGGGTGGTGTTGCACTATCGATGCGGCCGCTGGCGTTCTGGCTCGATTCGGGCGCGACGCCCGGTGCGGGGGCGGCGGCCGTGGCGGGCTGGGAGGGGGCGGGAGCGGGAGCAGGAGCCGGGGCAGGTGTAGGAGCCGGGGCAGGAGCCTGAACCGTAGCCGGAGCCTGAACCGGAGCCTGAACCGGAGCCTGAACCGGAGCCGGAGCGGGAGCCGGAGCCTGAGCCTGAGCCTGAGCCTGAGCCTGCGCCTGAGCGGGAGCGGGAGCCGGAGTAGGAGCCGGAGTAGGAGCCGGAGCCGCGGAATCCGTCCGCGGAAGCACGGATTGCGGCGCGATCGCGGCATTATTCGCGACGTCCGTGCGCGGCGGGGCCGGACTCACCGGTTCCGCCGGCATCACACGGCCGCCAGCCGTGCGCGACGTGCCGGTCTGCGGTTCCGAGTCCACTGCGCCAGTGACGCTGCGAGTCACCGCGCCGGTCACGGCTGGCACCTGATCGTCCTTGGGGTAAAGCAGATAACCGGCGACGCCCGCATCGACTACGAGCAGCCCGACTATCATCAACTTGCCGGTATTCGTCATATCTAAGCAACAACCATTCAACAACTGCGATGATTGGATAATAAACGAGCCTCTCCCCATCGACGCTTCTTGCCGCCATACCGCAACACTTCGCGATGGTTGATGTCCGCATGGACCTGGCAGCAAAACGGCGCCCGCTCGTCGTTCTGGCGATTCGCTTGGGCGACCGAAAAAAGGATTTTTTTTCGCGTGCGGCGATTTTCTTTTTTGACCCAATTATCGTGACTGGCGTCGAGGGCAATGTGACATAAGTTGGACCGCCAATGCGCCGAGCCTGTACTATACGAACCATCGGAGACGACCGGCAGCCATCGTTCGATTGTCCGGCGTGTGAAAGTGACTTGTAACAACTCCTCGCAACGCACACGCCGGCAGGCCCGCCACACTGCGCCACCCGGCACGCGCGAACAGCGCCGAAATGCGGTGGCGACGGCAGGCGGTGACCGGAAGTAGCGGCAAGAACCCATTGATCATGCGGACCCGCGGGCGAGACATCGCCCGGCATTCCTTGGGCAGTCGCTTTGCGAGACGCCATGCGGACCGGCTGGTTAGGGGCGTTCGCAGCGGCGGCGTGAGAGCGTGAGAGCGTGAGAAACACGTGAAGATATGAACAACTTTATTCGACCTCCCGTTTTTTATCCGTCCACGGTGGTTTTCGTCGACGACAACGACAGCTACCTCGATGCGCTGCGCCGGTTTTTCCCGGGCACCTACACAAACCTGTTTTTCACGCGTCCGCAAGCGGCGCTCAGCTATATCCGCCAGCACGCGCGCGAGAATACGCTCGAGTTTGCGGCGGGCTCGGCGTGTCTGAGCGAGCCGGGCGTCGAGCGCTTTGTCGAGACGTCGGCGGAGCGGGACATCGTCGCGCGGCCGTCGCGCTTCGAGGAAGTGGCGGCGGTCGTCGTCGACTACGACATGCCGGGCATCGGCGGCGTCGAGTTTCTGTCGTCGATCTCGCATCTGCGTTGCGCGAAGGTGTTGCTCACCGGTGTCGCCGATGAAACCGTCGCGGTGAAGGCGTTCAACGCCGGCATCGTCGATCTGTACCTACGCAAGACCGACCCGGATTCGGCCAATCGCCTCACGCATTTCCTGAAGGACGCCAAGAGCCGCCATTGCGCGGAGTCGGGCTGGCTCGCGCTCGGCGAAAACGGTATGACCTACTGCGATCCGCGCACGCGCAAGGTGATCGACGAAGTGGTGGCCGCGCAGGGCATTGTCGAGTATTACTGGCGGCCCGAGCAGAACGTGATCCTGATGTTCGACGGCGCGGGCAACCCGAGCGTGTTCGTCGCGTGGGCCGAGAACGACTGGATCTCGCAGGGCGAGATCGTCGCGGACGAGGGGGGGCCGTCCGACCTGCTGCGGCAGCTCGCCGTGCGCGAGGTGATGCCGCTGTTCTGGCCTGACCTCGCGTATCGCTCCGGCATGAAGTTCCGTTCACTGACGCCGCATAGCATCCCCGACTGGGACGACGCGTTCTTTGGCTGGACCCGCATCGAGCCATACGAGATCGGCCTCGATCTCGTCACGTTCGCGCAATGGCGTAGCGACCGCAATCGCTGAGCCGCGCTCACGCGTCGGGCGCGGCGGTTCGTGTCGCCGCGCTAATCTCGAGCGTGTTCGCAGAGAAAATCGCATACAGCCCGGTGCATGGCCTGCACGCCGGGGCTCGTTTCAAGCGCACGCCAGCATCCATGTACGAGCCCCGTGCCGATCAGGAGCCGGGCATCTCCACCCGCCGCGCGAATCCGTTCGACGAACACGCGCGCGTCGTCGCGTAGCGGGTCGTGCTCGGCGCCGATGGCGAGCGTCGGCGGCAGTCCGTCGAAGCGGGTTGCGGCGAGCGGGATCGTCCATGCCGGGGCGGGCGAGGCGTCGCCTGTTTCCTCACTTTTCCCCCAGTAAGCGTCGCGAAACTTATGCACGTCCGCGAGCGTCAGCATCGGCGCATGGGCCTCGGTGTCGCGCGCGGGCCATTGCGGCTCGGTGCCGAGCATCGGATAAACCAGCGCGATACCGCGCACGCCGCTCACGCCTTCGTCGCGCAAGCGCAGCGCGATGCTTGCCGCGAGCGTGCCGCCAGCGCTGTCGCCCGCGAGTTGCAATGGGGCGTTCTCGGGTAAATCGAACGGCAGGCGGTTGTTCAACGCGGCACGGGTGATCGCGAGGCAGTCGTCATGGGCGGCCGGTGCGCGATGCTCGGGCGCGAGCCGGTAGTCGACCGCGATCACGTCGAGGCCGGTGTCGGCGGCGAGGCGCGCGGTCATCATCTGATGACTGTTCAGCGAGCCGAGCACGAAGCCGCCGCCGTGGACATACAGCACCGTGCCGCGGATACCGCCGTTTTCGCGTGCCTTCGCTGGATGCCGGTAGAGCCGCAGCGGGATCGCATGGCCCGTGTCGGTGTGGAAGCTCGCGTCCTGTGTGATGAGTTCGCCGGGCAGCGGCGGCGTCAACAATGCGGCGTAGCGGTCGTACAGATCGCGCTGCTCGCGCGACGTCATCGCCGCGTGATGCGACGGATAGAGCGCGCTGGCTCGTTCGACAAAGGCGGCGATTTCCGGCTCAAGCATGGCCACTCCGTTCGGGTTGTGTTTCCGGTTACGTGGCGGACGGCCGAGCGATCACACGTCCCGCGAAACGCGCCGGCGGCAACGCCGCATGCGCTTGCGCGAGCTCGTGCAAGTGCGCTTCGACGTCCGGGTCGAAAGCGACGCCGCGTGGTCCGCTGGTATCGACGTGCAGCAGCATCTGCTCGCCCGCCGCGACGGGGCTGGTGCGCTGACTCGGCGTCGAGTCCAGCGAAAACATTTCCAGGTACAGATGAATGCGTTTCGCGTCGTAGCCGAGTACCCGCATGTCGACGCGAACCGGCGTGCCTTGTTTGACTTCGTGCAGATAGTTGAGGTGCGCTTCGAGGGTATAGATCGAACGATGCCGCTCCTTGCGCACCGCATCGGGCAGGCCGATCAGATCGATCAGCCCGTCGACCGCGAGGCTGAAGATCAGCATGTAGAACGCGTCGCGCATGTGGCCGTTGTAGTCGACCCATTCGGCGCGCACGGTGTCGCGGTAAGACGGCAGGACAACGGGATGCGACATGAGCGTGTGTCTCCTCGATCGAATGCGATGGCTACCGCGAGTCGTTCTGCGTTGTCAGTGTAGTTCATCGCGATGAGGCTGCGCCGGCTTGTGGTGTCCTCGAATTGTGGTCGTTGTAGCAACAGTGAATTCATGGTTCAGGGCTTTCTGCGTGGGCTGACCGGCTCCTAGACTGCCTTTAGGCCATCACTGGAGGTTGCGGATCATGAAGTCCCTTGGGTCGCTGATTAAAGCGGGTGTTATCGCCGCTCTCATTGCCGCGCCGCTCGCCGCGTTTGCCCAGTCGAATCAGGCCAATGAGCCGACTACGCGTGCGCAGGTGCGCGCCGAACCGGGCCGGACGCCCGATATCCAGGCGCCCGGAGCAAAGGTCACGGCGCAAAACCAGGCTGCCAGGAATAGCGGCTACGGAACGCCCGCGAATGGTACGTCGCAGCGCAGTGGTCGTACCGATTTCGTGCCGAGTTCGTATTCCGCGCCGGTGGTCAACTACACGCGGTGACTACACCGTATATAACGAACGCAATTCCCGAACATCCTCTACCGCTTCGAGCCCGTTGATCCGGGCAATCAATTGCCCGGTTTTGCCCGCACCGAGAACCGGCGCCATCAGATCGCGTGCCTTGGCGCTTACGGCCTCGGTATTGAGCGGGTTTTCCTTCGTGCCGGGTGGATACTTCGTGAAATGCTCGACCTTGCGTCCATCGGTCAGCGTGACTTCGACGATCGCGCCGCGCGGCGCGGTCGGGTCCATCAACGCGGCGTCGGGCGTCACGGTGATCTTCGCGCGCTGCGCGACGATGCGCGGATCGTGCAGCAACGCGACATCGTGACTGTCGGTGAACGACACGGCGCCCTTCACGAGCGCGAGCGCCGCGAGGTGCTGGCAATTGACGTCGGGCATCGCGCTGTCACCGACGATGCCCTCCGCGTCGGTCGGAATCCTCACGACGATGCTGCGCACGTTGTCCGGCGTGAGCTCGTACTGCTTGCGCAATGTCAGCAGCGCATCGAGCGGCGACTGGATCGGATAGCCAACCGAGTAGGTTTTGATCGCCGTTTCGGTCACGTAGAAGCGGCTGCCGAGTCCGTCGAGCATCGCTTCGGGGTCCGGCTTCGTCGACAGCGCGATGAACAGATTGGGGACGATGCGGCAGCGTGCGGTCAGTTGACAGGTGCGTTCAACGGCGCGTCGGATTGGTCCCCGGGCGGCGCGTCGATCGACCCCGTCGCGAGCGCGAGCGCCGCTGCCGCCGACAGCGCACCGCTATAGCTGTCCGCGTAGGCATTCTTCGCGGCCAGTAACTGGTTCTGCGCGAGCAACGCATCGGTGATCGAGCCGACGCCGTGGCGATAGGCGTCGAACGCGGCGTCGTAGGTCGTCTGCGCCGCGGCGAGCAGTTCCTGCGCGGCAACGTGTGCACTCAGGCTCGTTTGCAGCGCGTTCTGTGCGCCGACGACCTGCCGTACCGCCTCTTCGCGGCTGTGCGCGAGACGGGTCGACGCGCTATCGGCGTCGTTGCGTGCCTGCGCGAGCACAGCCGAGCGGAAGCCGCCGTCATACAGCGGAATCGACACGCCGACCACCACGGTACCGCCATAACGGTTGCCGCTCAGATTGACGGTCGGCAATTGCTGGCCAATTCCCGGCACCGCCGAAATCGACGAACTGTTCGTGTTGTACGCCGCCGACGCCGACAGGAACACCTTCGGCTTGAAGTCGGACTCGGCCGCCTTGATCTTCGCGAGGTTCGCGCGTTCCGCCGCATAGGCGCTCAACACGTCCGGACGGCGCGCGATCGCCGTGGCCACGATCCGCTCGATCGGCGCGCTCATCGTCGGCGATAGCGCGTGGATCGGCATGTCGGCGATCGCCGGTTTGGCCAACGGCGAGATGCCGATCGCGGAGATCAGCGCGAGGTAGCCGCTGCTTTCGGCGCCCTCGGCCTGCACGAGGCCGAGCTTCGCCTGCGCGATGTTCTGACGCGCCTGGGCCACTTCGATCACGGTGCCTACCCCATGCTGATAGCGCGATTGCGCGGCGGACAGAATCGCATCCGCGTTCCCGACACTTTGCTTCGCGGTACCGAGGCGCGCGCGTGAGCTTTGGTACGCGTAGAACGCGACGCTGACGTCGTAGATCACCTGCTGATGGATCGCGGTGAAGCCGATGTTGGCAATGACCGAGGCCTGCGACGCCGCCTCGACACGCGCGGCGCGTCCGCCGAAATCGAACAGCAGCCACTCCAGCGACAGCACCGAGGTCACGCCGTGCGTCTCGCCGCTGATCGACGCTTGACCAAGTTGTGACGTCTCCGAACTCTGGCCGCCCGTGTAGTGCGCCAGCGCCGCGACCGACAGTTGCGGCAGATAGGCGCTCTTCGCGATGCCGGCCGCGAGCGCAACGTTGCGCGCGTCGTTCCACGCAATGCGGGTCAGCGGGTTGGCCGACTCCGCCATGTCGATCAGCTCGGGCAGTCCGTACGCGTGCGTGGCATCGAGTGCGGGTGGTGGCGGCACGGCGGCGAGCGCGGGATTGGCGGGCAACTGGTAGCGGGACGTCGTTGCTGCCGCTGCGCCCGGCGCGTGCGGGCCCGGCACGATCGCACCTGTCGTATCGGTCTGCGGCTGCCACGGACTCGCGGGGCTGTCGGGCGCCATATCGAGCGATGAAGTCGCGCAGCCGGTCAAGCCTGCCGCGACGAAGATCGCCAGCGCAATGGGCGGGTTAAGCCGGCGCATGATTCGACTATTCCTTTGCCGCGTCTACTGACGCTGCGCGTTCGAGTTCGCCAAGGCGCGCGTCGCCGAGGCTGTGCAGCGCGGCGCTTGCCGGGTCGATTTCGACATCGGGCGCGGGCCGTTGCGTGGCGGCCTCTGCATCGATGCGGGCCGGTTGCCCATGCGCGGCGGCCGTCAGCCGTTGCAGCCAGCCGTCGATCGTCGCGGCTGCAGGCCGCCGTTCGGCGAGCAGCAGCATCGGCACTTCGAGCGCGGCGAGGCCGGCCAGTTCGCGGTGGCGCGCAGCGAACCACTGCGGTCCCGGCCGCACCCACGACGGTTCGTAGTGCATCAGCGCGAGATCCTCGCGCAGCGTTCCGCCGCGGGCCAACGCAGTCGCCGCTTCGGCGCGTCGCGTGTCGGCGTCCCCGGGCGCGGCGAGCCGTGCCCATTGCTCGCGCAGCCCGGCCAGCGCCAGCTCGACGCGCGCGGCGATGCTGACCGGCCACACGCGCGTGAACACCAGATAGACGACCACGTTGCCGATGAGGATGCCGATCGTGCGATCTCGCGCGATCGTCAGATCGAACCCGGGCGACGCGCCCTGGACCACGCAGAGGAAGAACGCGAACGCGATCTGAAAACCCGCATACGAAATGCGCGGCGAGCCGAACGCCACCCAAGCCGAGAAGCCCGCGCCGATCGCCACGACGAACATCAACCCGTAGATCGACGTCAGCGCGGGCATCACGAAGACGATCGCGGCGGTGCCCGCGAGCGCGCCGACGATACAGCCGGCGATGCGCAGCGCCAGCTTCTCGACTGTCTCGGCGGTGGTGCCTAGCGACACGACATAGACGGTGATGAAGCAGGTATGAATGCCTGGCCAGTCGAGCTGTGAATACAGCAGATAGCAGAACATCGCCGCGACGGTGGTCTTCAGCGCGTAGCGAACGTGATCGGGATTCGTGAACGCGTCGGCGGCGAAGAAGCCGGCGCGTGCGGGGGCGGGCGTCGGTTGCGAGGGCGGATGCGCGGCCTGGGATTCGGCTTCAGCTTCAGGTTCGACCCTGGGCTGCGCAAAGCGCGTAATTGCGTCGTGCAGCGTCTCGGCCACCGCGCGTGCGAGCGGAGTCAACGACTCCGGCGCGGGTAGGGGCAGCTCGATGTCGACCGGGTAGCCGCCGGCGTCGAGCATTCGCGCCATCTCCTCGAGCGTCGTCGTGATCGGCTCGACGAACGACGCCGGCAATCGCGCTAACGCTTCGCCGGTCGCCAGCTCGACCGCGGCCAGCAGGGTGACGCTCGACACCGCGGCGCGGTCGAGCGCGGCGACATCGGCGCGCTGCGACGATCCTTCGAGAGCGGACATCTTCAGCCACTTGCCGATCTCCGCGTTGCCCTCGCGCAGCGCC
>ABYL01000071.1 GCA_000173575.1 Burkholderia sp. H160
GACGGTCCGCTCGGGCGCGCGCCGGGCGTCGGCTGCATTTTCGATCTGCACGATCCGGCGTTCTTCTCGCTGTTTCTGCTGGTGCCGCCGCTGCCCGTCGACGGCACGCCGCTCGATCCCGCCGCGAAACATGCACCGCCGCTGGACCCCGAGGTGGAAAAGCTCGCCGCCGAGGTCGAGCGGCTCCTGCCGAACGCAGTGCGCGTCTGGCGCATCACCGATACGAGCGGCGACGGCGGTCCGGCGCTGGCCGAATCGTATGGGCGCACACGGCCGTCGTTTTATCTGGTGCGGCCGGATGGCTATATCAGCGCGCGCGGACGCACCGGCTCAGACCTGCACGGTCTGGTGCGGCACTGCGAGGCGTGGTTTGGGGTGGGGGGAGAGATACCGGAGCAGGCGACGTTGTGATCCGGGGTACCTGTTGCGTGCGTGGCACGGACAAGCGCGCGGCAGCGGATTGCGCCGCTGCCGCCCGGTGATCGCGAAAACGACTTAAGCCGCCGGCGCGTCTGCCGGCGTCAACTTCTCGCGATACCTGACGATCGCCTCGCGCGTGAAGTTCGATAGCGCAATGTCATACGTATCCGGCGCTTCGTCGAGCGTCGCGAGCAGCGCGCGCCGCATGCGCGGCTCCCAGAAGCGGCGGATGTGCTCGGCGACGCCGGTCAGCGCTTCCTCGTGGTCGGGCATCGACTCGAAGAAATCGCCGATCCGGTTCGCCATGTCGATCAGATTCCGATTGTTCATCGCTCGCCTCACTTGCCCGCAGTGACGGCGGCTGCCGCATCGGCCTGCTCGCGCCGCTTCAGCAGTTCGAGCTGTTCGCTATTGAAGCGCGAATAGTCCTGCTGCCATTGCGACGGCTGCTCGACCGGCATCACCTGCACCGCAGTCACCTTGTATTCGGGGCAGTTGGTCGCCCAGTCGGAGCTGTCGGTCGTGATCACGTTCGCGCCCGATTCGGGGAAGTGGAACGTCGTATAGACGACGCCCGGCTGCATCCGCTCCGTCACCTTCGCGCGCAACACGGTCTGCCCCGCGCGTGATTCGATGCCGACCCAGTCGCCGGTCTTGATGCCGCGTTCTTCCGCATCGTCCGGATGCAGTTCGAGCCGGTCTTCGTCATGCCAGAGCGAGTTCTCGGTGCGGCGTGTCTGCGCGCCGACGTTGTACTGCGTCAGGATGCGGCCGGTCGTCAGCAGCAGCGGATACTTGCGCGTGACCTTTTCCGGCGACGCGATGAACTTCGTGATCACGAACCTGCCCTTGCCGCGCACGAAGGTATCGACGTGCATCGTCGGCGTGCCGTCGGGCGCGTCTTCGTTGCACGGCCACTGGATGCTGCCCATTTCGTCGATCTTCTGATACGACACGCCGTGGAAGGTCGGGGTGAGGCGTGCGATTTCGTCCATGATCTCGGACGGATGCGCGTAGTCCATCTCGTAACCGAGCGCGCGCGACAGCAGCTGCGTGACTTCCCAGTCCGCGTAACCGCCAAGCGGCGGCATCACCTTGCGCACGCGCGAGACACGGCGCTCGGCATTGGTGAACGTGCCGTCCTTTTCGAGGAACGACGAACCGGGCAGCAGCACGTGCGCGTACTTGGCGGTCTCGTTCAGGAAGATGTCCTGCACGACGATGCATTCCATCGACGACAGCGCCGCCGCCACATGGTGCGTGTTCGGGTCCGACTGCACGATGTCCTCGCCCTGGCAGTAGAGGCCCTTGAAGCTGCCGTGCAGCGCGGCATCGAACATGTTCGGAATGCGCAGGCCCGGCTCCGGTTGCAGCGTGACGTTCCAGGCGTTTTCGAACTGCGTGCGCACGAGCGGATCGCCGATGTGACGATAGCCGGGCAGCTCGTGCGGGAACGAGCCCATGTCGCACGAGCCCTGCACGTTGTTCTGGCCGCGCAACGGATTCACGCCGACACCTTCGCGGCCGATGTTGCCGGTCGCCATGGCGAGGTTCGCGATGCCGATCACCATCGTCGAGCCTTGCGCGTGTTCCGTGACGCCGAGGCCGTAATAGATTGCGGCGTTGCCGGCGGTCGCATAGATGCGCGCGGCTTCGCGCACCTGTTGCGCGGGCACGCCGGTCGCCGCTTCGGTCGCTTCCGGCGAGTTCTCCGGCAGCGCGACGAAATCGCGCCACTGCTCGAACGCGCGCGTTTCGCAGCGCTCGGCGATGAACGCTTCATCGAGCAGACCTTCGGTAACGATCACATGCGCGAGCGCGTTGATGATCGCGACATTGGTGCCGGGTCGCAATTGCAGATGGTGCGACGCTTTCACGTGCGGCGTATCGACGATATCGATCCGGCGCGGATCGACGACGATCAGCTTCGCGCCCTCGCGCACGCGGCGCTTCAGACGCGAGCCGAACACCGGGTGGCCGTCGGTCGGATTCGCGCCGATCACCATGATGACGTCGGCCTTATCGACCGATGCGAATGTCTGGGTGCCCGCCGATTCGCCGATCGTCGTCTTCAGACCGTAGCCGGTCGGCGAATGGCAGACGCGCGCGCAGGTGTCGACGTTGTTGTTGCCGAACGCGGCGCGCACGAGCTTCTGCACGAGGTAAGTCTCTTCGTTCGTGCAGCGCGACGACGTGATGCCGCCGATCGAATCGCGGCCATGCTTGGCCTGGATGCGGCGGAATTCCGACGCCGCATACGAGATCGCTTCGTCCCAGCTGACTTCGCGCCACGGGTCGGTGATCTTCGCGCGGATCATCGGTTTCTTGATGCGGTCCTTGTGCGTCGCATAGCCCCATGCGAAGCGGCCCTTCACGCACGCATGGCCTTCGTTGGCATGGCCGTTCTTGTGCGGCACCATGCGCACGACCTGGTTGCCCTTCATCTCGGCCTTGAACGAGCAGCCGACGCCACAATAGGCGCAGGTGGTGACGACCGAATGCTCGGGCTGGCCGAGCATCACGATGGACTTTTCCTGCAAGGTCGCGGTTGGGCAGGCGGCGACGCACGCGCCGCACGACACGCACTCCGATTCCATGAACGGCTGGTTCTCGCTGGCCGCGACGCGCGATTCGAAGCCGCGTCCGGTGATCGTCAGCGCGAACGTGCCTTGGGTTTCCTCGCACGCGCGCACGCAGCGATTGCAGACGATGCACTTCGACGGGTCGTACGTGAAGTACGGATTCGATTCGTCCTTCCTGTCCTTCAGATGATTCTCGCCGTCGAAGCCGTAGCGCACTTCGCGCAGACCGGTCACGCCCGCCATGTCCTGCAGTTCGCAGTCGCCGTTGGCGGGGCAGGTCAGGCAATCGAGCGGATGGTCGGAGATGTACAGCTCCATGACGTTGCGGCGCAGCGTCTGCAAACGGTCGGTCTGCGTGCGCACCTTCATACCGGCTTCGACCGGCGTCGTGCACGACGCCGGATAGCCGCGCCGTCCTTCGATTTCGACGAGACACAGGCGGCATGAGCCGAACGGTTCGAGCGAATCGGTTGCGCACAGCTTCGGCACGTTGACGCCGGCTTCGGCCGCCGCGCGCATCACCGACGTGCCGGCGGGCACGGTCACCGCCTGGCCGTCGATTTCGAGCGTCACGTCGACGTCCGAGTGGCGGGCAGGGGTGCCGTAGTCGGTGTCGTCGAAGAATGGGTTGGCGGCGCGTGCCTGGGCTTGCGACTTGCACGCGCAGTTGCCTGAGCCGCAGCCGCCCCCCAGGGGGACTTCCTTCGGGGCGCCGGCGGGGGAGTTGAACTGATCGGGCATGGTGAACTCCTGGTGTCAGGCCGCGGCCGCTTTGGTGGCGTGGTCGGCAGGGTGATCGGCGGCGAGACCGAAGTCTTCGGGGAAATGATCGAGCGCGGACAGCACCGGGTAGGGCGTCATGCCGCCCATCGCGCACAGCGAGCCCGCCACCATCGTGTCGCACAGATCGCGCAGCAATTGCACCTGACGCGTCGACGTGTCGCCGTTGCGGATCCGCGCGATCACCTCGACGCCGCGCGTCGAGCCGATCCGGCATGGCGTGCATTTGCCGCACGATTCGAGCGCGCAGAAGTGCATCGCGTATTGGGCGAGCTCGGCGAGATTCGACGTGTCGTCATGCACGACGAGACCGCCGTGGCCGATCACCGCGCCGACTGCCGCATACGCTTCATAGTCCATCGGGATGTCCCACTGGCTTTCCGGCAGATACGTGCCGAGCGGACCGCCGACCTGCACCGCGCGCGCCGGGCGGCCGCTCGCGGTGCCGCCGCCGAAGTCGTCGAGCAGTTCGCGCAACGTCACGCCGAACGCGAGTTCGACGAGGCCGCCTCGCTTGATGTTGCCCGCCAGTTGGAACGGCAGCGTGCCGCGCGAGCGGCCCATGCCGAAGTCCTTATAGAACGCCGCGCCGCGCGCGAAGATGATCGGTACGGTGGCGAGCGTGATCGCGTTGTTGATCACGGTGGGCTGGCCGTAGAGACCGGCGAGCGCGGGAACCGGCGGCTTCGCGCGGACGATGCCGCGCTTGCCTTCGAGCGATTCGAGCATCGCGGTTTCCTCGCCGCACACATACGAGCCCGCGCCTTTGGCGACGAACAGTTCGAAGCGCTGCCCGCTCGAGAGCACGCTGTCGCCGAGCCAGCCAGCTTTGCGCGCACGGGCGATGGCCGCTTCGAGCGTTGCGATCGAGTGCGGGTATTCGCTACGCACATAGATGTAGCCGACGGTCGCGCCGGTCACGACGCCCGCGATGATCATGCCTTCGATCAGCACGTACGGATCGCTTTCCATCACCAGACGATCGGAGAAGGTGCCCGAGTCGCCTTCGTCGGCATTGCAGACGATGTACTTCTGCGCGGCCTTCGCGCCGCGCACCGTGCGCCACTTGATACCGGCCGGGAAGGCCGCGCCGCCGCGGCCGCGCAGGCCGGATTCGATCAGGGCTTCACAGGCGGCGTCGCCGTCGGTTTGCAGCGCGTTGCGCAACCCTTCGAGGCCGCCGTGCGCGACGTAGTCGTCGATGGAAAGTGGGTCGGTGATACCGATCCGTGCGAAGGTCAGACGCTGCTGCTTCTTCAGATACGGAATCTCGTCGACCACGCCGACGCGCCGCGCATGCTCGCCGCCGTCGACGAAGCCCGCGTCGAACAACGCGGCGACGTCTGCCACGTCGACATTCGCATAGCCGATGCGGCCTTCGGGCGTCGCGACTTCGACGAGCGGTTCGAGCCACAGCAAGCCGCGCGAACCGTTGCGGATCAGTTCGATAGCGATGCCGCGGCGCGCGGCTTCAGTCATGATGGCGTCAGCCAGCGCATCGGCGCCGAGTGCGAGCGCCGACGAATCGCGCGGAACATAGATTCGTGTCATGCCGGCACCTCCACGCGTTTGAGGGCCGCGGCGAACAGCGCGTCGAATTTCTGCGGAGACACGCGCGCGTGCAGCGTGCCGTTTAGCATCATCGCCGGCGATAGCGCGCATTGGCCAAGGCAGTACACCGATTCGAGTTCAACCTTCGCGCCGTCCTCGTGTCCGGCGTCGAAGCGGCAACCGGTGTGCGTCTCGATATGCTGCGCGAGTGCCTCGGTGCCCATGCTGCGACACGCTTCGGCGCGGCAAAGCTGCACCGTGACGGGAGCGGCCGGCGTGGTGCGGAAATGATGGTAGTAGGTGATGACGCCGTGCACTTCCGCGCGCGACAGGTTCAGCGCGCCGGCGAGCGGTCCGACCGCCGCGGGTGGCACATAACCGAGTTCGTCCTGGATCGCGTGCAGGATCGTCATCAGCGAGCGGCCCGGCTGCGCGTGACGCTGCACGAGCTGATCCGGGGCCGTGGCAAGAGAATCGTCCAAAGGGGGGCTCCTCCAAAGCGATATATGCACTTGTTATTCATAATGCATGCGCATATCCTTGGCTTATTCGATATGGTATAGCCGAACGATAGGCGGGCAAATCGGCGCGTGCAATAGGAAAGAGTTGATCATATATGGTCAGGATCGAATGTCAGGTCGAACTGGTGGTGAAGGGCGCGGACGGCCGCGAGGCCAGCCTGTCGGACGTGGTGCCGTTGCTCGCGCTCGTCGGTGAATCCGGCAGCATCGCGCAGGCCGCGGCGCTTAAGGGTTTGTCCTACCGGCATGCGTGGGGTTTGTTGCGCAGCATCGAGGAGCGGCTTGGCGGTCCGCTGATCGCGAAAGAGCGCGGCCGCGGCTCGGTGCTCTCCGAGCTCGGTCATGCGGTCCTGCGCGGACAACGGCTCTGCGGTGAGCGGCTCGACGTCAACCTGCAGGCGCTCGCGAGCGAAGTGGCGAGCGATCTGAATCGCTGGCTCGCACCGCCCGCCGATGACGTGCGCATCCACGCGTCGCACGGTTATGCGGTGGCCGCGCTCGTGACCGCGCTGGTCGCCAACGATCTGCCGGTCGAGATCAAGTACCGCGACGGCGCGGACGCGGTCAGCGCGCTCGCTCGCGGCGAGTGCAATCTGGCGGGTTTTCATCTGCCGCTCGGCGAGTTTCGCGCGGCGTGCGCCAGTACCTACCGGCGCTGGCTCGATCCGCAGCGCCATGTGCTCGTGCATCTGACGCGGCGCAAGCAGGGGCTCTTCATCGGCAAGGGCAATCCGAAGCAGATCGGCGGGCTCGGCGATCTTGCGCGCGATGACATCCGTTTCGTCAACCGCCAGCCGGGCTCGGGTACGCGGATGCTGCTCGATCTTGCGCTGCGACAGCTCGGCGTGGACCCGGACCGCGTCAACGGCTATGCGTCGACCGAACTGACGCACTCGGCGATCGCGGCGTTCGTCGCGAGCGGCATGGCGGACGTGGGCATCGGCGTGAAGCCGGCCGCGCATCATTTCGGGCTCGACTTCATTCCGATCGTCGACGAGGACTATTACTTCGCGTGCGACCGCGCGCACCTCTCGCGCGCGCCGCTCTCGACAGTGATCGAGCTGCTGCGTGGCAGCGCGTTTCACCATAGCGTCGAGCAGCTCGACGGCTACGATCCGCGCGACTGCGGCAGGATCGTCGATGTGGACGAGGGGCTCGGTGGCACGCTCCCCTAACGCCGGCGTAAGAGCTTGTAATCATATAAGCGGTAGTGCCCGGCCCGCGCCGCTGCGCGCCGCGCCTGTTTCGGCTACTCTCTTGGCTTCGCTTCCGCTTTAACCGCGCGCCCTGCCGCCCCAAACCGACATGAAAGCTCTTCTCCACGCATGTGCCGCCGCTGCCGCGGCTGGTGTGCTCTGTGCCACCGTCTCCGTCGCTTTCGCGCAAAACTCGCCTGGCGTACCAGGCGGGGTCCTGACCGACCAATTCCGCATCAACGAGCATCCGCAGATGCCGTTCGCCGCGTCCGCGCCGTCGGGCAAGTATCAGCACGGCGAACGCACCGAGGCGCGCAAGCGCGGTGACATGGGCGATCCGAACGGCTGCAATCTGCAGTGCCCGAAAGACAATTGAGGGTTCGCTCGGGCTTTGCTCGAGCTTCGAGGTTTGACGCAACGCCGGCCCGTAGGTCGGCGTTGTGCTTTGTGGCAGGTGAGATGCCGCTCCATCTGCCGGCCGGTTCGGTTCCTCAGGGTTTGGCGATGTGCCAGATTTCGTTGAAGCCGTCGCCCTTCGCATCGCCTGCCTGCTTGTCGGCCGCGTAGTGATACAGCGGATGGCCCTTGTAGGTCCATTGCTGCTTGCCGTCCGCGCTCGGGATCAGCGTCCAGTCACCCGTCGGCTTGTCGGTCGGCGACGCCGTGGCCGCCGGCCAGTTGCTCATGCAGCCGCCGGTGCAGGCGCTGACGCCGGGGGTGGTGTCCCTGTCGAACGTGTAGAGCGTCATGCCGTCGGCGGCGACGATGCGGCCGTCGGACAGTTTGGGCGGATCGGCGTAGGCGGTGGCGTGCAGCGCGGCGAATGCGAGCGGGGCCAGGAAGACGATGGTCTTGCGCATGTTGCGTGCTCCTGTTTTGACGACGTGATCGACGAGCGACGAGGCGCTTCGAGTATAGGTAGCGGACGCGGGTAGGCTGGGTCGTCGGGTGAGTGCTGCAAAAAACAAAAACCCCGGCAGCGCGGAGCTACCGGGGTTTTTCGAGGTCGTTCATTGCGAACGTTCCAAGGTGTTTGGTGGAGGCGGCGGGAATCGAACCCGCGTCCAGAAGTCCTCTACGACCAGTTCTACATGTTTAGTTCTGTCTTTTGATTTAACCGCAGCGACGCGGACGAACACGCTGCGCTACGGCGATTCACTAAATTTTCGACCCGGACGTCGTGACGCCGCCAAGGCTTAACTGACGTATATGACCTCTGTCGGTATTGCTACCGGTCTTGCGACACTAGCCCGTCAGTGAACTAGGCAGAGGACGGCGGCCCTTAGGCTGCCAGTGCGAACGTATCGTCGTTTGCAGTTACGTTTTTCCCATTGATTAACGAGGTGACGGGTCCTCGACATGCCCTAGCCGCTTCGCAACCCCTGTCGAAACCAGGTCGCCCCCGCGGTTCGTTGCTCATATTTATGAGCCAAATTACATTTTACAATAAATCGACGGCCGCGTCGTGTGTCCTCGGTGGCCGCCGAATCATGCAACCTGGTCAGCGAGTGGGTCGGGCGCGCCTTTCAGCCGCGCCTTGCGGCCGATCCGTCAGCTGATATCGCGCAGCAGCGTCTGCAACTCAGCCGGCGATTGCACGACGTGCTGCGCGTGCCACCGCGTCGGCGGAATGTCGTTGCCGCAATACCCGTACGCCGCGGCGACGGTCTTCATGCCGGCGGCAAAACCCGCCTGCACGTCGCGCAGATCGTCGCCGATATAGATGACGCGCTCCGGCGCGACGTCCAGCTCACGCGCCGCGTGCAGCAGCGGCGCGGGGTGCGGCTTCGAATGCGGGGTCGTGTCGCCGCTCACCACGCAGCCGGCGCGCTCCTCGAGCCCGAGTTGCGCGACCAGCGGCTCGGTGAGCCGTGCGACCTTGTTCGTGACGATGCCCCAGCGCACACCGCGCGCGTCGAGTTCGTCGAGCACTTCCGCGATGCCCGGAAAGAGCGTCGTCTCGATGCACAGGTCCGCTTCGTAGTTCGCGAGAAACTCGTCGCGCATCGACGCGAATTCGTGATCGTCGGGCCCGATGCCGAACGCACCGCAGATCAGTCCGCGCGCGCCGGCCGAAGCCAGCGGGCGCAGCTTCTCGAGCGGCACCATCTCGAGTCCGCGGTCGTGGCGCATCTTGTTGACGGCGGCCGCAAGGTCGGGCGCCGTGTCGGCCAGGGTGCCGTCGAGGTCGAAAAGCACCGCGAGGTAAAAGCCGAGCAGGTTGTCGTTGTCTTCGCGTTGGGGCAGGGGCGTCGGGTCGCTCATTGTTCGTTTAGGATGCGGCGGATCGGGGTGGTTCCGGCAGTTCAGGCGTCGCGGCGGCAGGCGAGCAGATAGTTGACGCTCGCGTCGGACGACAGCGTGAAATGCTTGCTGAGGGGGTTGTAGACGATGCCCTTGATGTCGGCCGTACGCAGACCGGCGACGCGCACGAAGCCCGCGAGTTCCGACGGGCGGATGAAGCGCGAGTAGTCGTGAGTGCCTTTCGGCAGCATCCGCGCGAGGTATTCGGCACCAATAACCGCGAAGAGATACGACTTCACGTTGCGGTTCAGCGTGGAGAAGAACACCCAGCCGCCCGGCTTCACGAGATTCTTGCAGGCCTCGACGATCGCGGCCGGCTTGGGCACGTGCTCGAGCATTTCCATGCAGGTGACCACGTCATAAGTGCCGGGTTCGCGCGCGGCGAGCGCCTCGGCGGCGATTTCTTCGTAATCGACGGTTACACCGCTTTCAAGACTGTGAAGATCGGCGACGCCGAGTGCCTGCGTCGACAGGTCGATGCCCTTCACGTGAGCACCCAAACCTGCCATGGATTCAGAGAGAATGCCGCCGCCGCAGCCGATATCGAGCACCTTTTTGCCTGCGAGATGCGCGTGCGCGTCGATCCAGCTCAGGCGAATCGGGTTCAGTTCGTGCAGCGGCTTGAATTCGGCGTTCGGGTCCCACCACCGATGCGCGAGGTCGCTGAATTTCTGTAGTTCGTGGGGATCGACGTTGGTCATGGCGAAGGCTGCCTCGATGAAAGCGGTGAGCGGACGCTCGAGGATAAACCCCGAGTATATAGGGCGAGAGAAAGGGCGGCAAAAGCGCCGCGGACGGTGGGCTCCGGTACGAGCCGTGAGCCGTCAGCGGGGAGAGCCGAGGGCGTTCCCGCCGTCGCGCTTGGCACCGCGCCGAGGCTGCCGCGCATAAAAAAAGCCCCGCCGAAGCGGGGCTTTCGATACTGCGGTAATTTGCAGCTTACTGCTTCGGCGTACCGACAACTTCGACTTCCACGCGGCGGTCCGGTGCGAGGCAGGCGATGAGTTGCTTGCGGTTCTTCTGGTTGCAACCGGTGGTAACCGGGTTGCGGCGGCCCTTGCCTTCCGTGTAGATACGGTTGGCTTCGACACCCTTGCTGACCAGGAAGGCCTTCACAGCTTGAGCACGACGCAGCGACAGACGGTCGTTGTAGGCGTCCGAACCGATGCGGTCGGTGTGGCCCGTAGCGACGACGACTTCGAGGTTGATGCCCTGAATCTTCGATGCCAGTTCGCTCAGGCGGTCCTTGCCAGCCGGCTTCAGGATTGCCTTGTCGAAGTCGAACAGCGCGTCAGCTTGATACGTAATCTTTTCGCTGGAGATAGCCGGAGCCGGAGCGACCGGTGCCGGCGGGGTCGGTGCCTGAGCAACCAGAGCGCCGTCGCACTTGGCGTTAGCCGTTGCAGGCGTCCAGAATGCATTCCGCCAGCAAAGCTCGTTCGTGCCGTTCATCCACACGTATTCGCCAGTACCATTCACCCAGTTGTCGTTGGTAGCTTGTCGCGACGCCGGCACCGACTGCGCCATGGCGGATGCAGCCATAACTGCGGTAGCTGCAATGAACGCGAGCTTTGAAAGTTTATTCATATTTCTCCTCTCGAAATTGAGATTACCGCAGGTTTACTGCGAGCCTGTTGACGAAGTACGAGTCATACATTGCTCGAAGTATAACATTGGTGCGGAACAAAAACCGTGTGTGTAGACTTCGAGCAGCGTCTGACTCTTTGTGCGTTGGCATTTTGCCATATCGTTCCCTTCCGACGAAAAAAAAATCTGTCCCCTATCAATTCCCCTTCCAATTGTGGTGCATGAGCAACAAATGTTTTCGTCTGAACGGTCCGCCAGCTCTGCCTGAGCGGCGAATTGGCCCCACGCACGAATCGAGCCTGACGGGGTGGAAAATCTGCTATCGGCGAGGTGTTGGCGGTTGCCCCTCTAATATGTATACGTACCGTCGTCGGGGGCGGATGCGCGGCATGTTAGAATCGCGTGATGTGTTGCGCCTGCAATGCTTACGCGAAGATGCAGCGAACCCCTCGCCTTCGCACGTAAAAGATACGGATAATGGATCAATTCGCCAAAGAGACTCTGCCAATCTCCCTAGAGGAGGAAATGCGCCGTTCGTATCTCGATTACGCGATGAGCGTGATCGTAGGGCGAGCGCTTCCCGATGTCCGCGATGGCCTGAAGCCGGTGCACCGGCGCGTGCTGTACGCGATGCACGAGTTGAACAACGACTGGAACCGTGCGTACAAGAAGTCGGCACGTATCGTCGGCGACGTCATCGGTAAATACCATCCGCACGGCGACACGGCTGTCTACGACACGATCGTCCGGATGGCGCAGGACTTCTCGCTGCGCTACATGCTCGTCGACGGCCAGGGTAACTTCGGTTCGGTCGACGGCGACAACGCCGCGGCGATGCGTTACACCGAAATCCGCATGGCGAAGATCGGCCACGAGTTGCTGGCCGACATCGACAAGGAAACGGTCGACTTCGTGCCGAACTACGACGGCAGCGAAAACGAACCGGCCATCCTGCCCGCGCGCATCCCGAACCTGCTGATCAACGGCTCGTCCGGCATCGCGGTCGGCATGGCGACCAACATCCCGCCGCACAATCTCAACGAAGTCGTCGACGCCTGTCAGCATCTGCTGAAAAACCCCGAAGCGACGATCGACGAGTTGATCGAGATTATCCCCGCACCCGATTTCCCGACCGCCGGTATCATCTACGGCGTGGCCGGCGTGCGCGACGGCTATCGCACCGGTCGCGGCCGCGTCGTGATGCGCGCGCTGACGCACTTCGAGGAAATCGACCGCGGCCAGCGCATGGCGATCATCGTCGACGAGCTACCGTATCAGGTGAACAAGCGCTCGCTGCTCGAGCGCATCGCCGAGCTGGTCAACGAGAAGAAGCTCGAAGGCATTTCCGACATCCGCGACGAATCCGACAAGAGCGGCATGCGCGTTGTGATCGAGCTGAAGCGCGGTGAAGTGCCCGAGGTCGTGCTGAACAATCTGTACAAGGCAACCCAGCTTCAGGACACCTTCGGCATGAACATGGTCGCGCTCGTCGACGGCCAGCCGAAGCTGCTGAATCTGAAGGAAATGCTGACGTGCTTCCTGTCGCATCGCCGGGAAGTGCTGACGCGGCGCACGGTCTACGAACTGCGCAAGGCGCGCGAACGTGGCCACGTGCTCGAAGGTCTCGCGGTTGCGCTCGCTAACATCGACGAATTCATCGCGCTGATCAAGGCCGCGCCGACGCCGCCTATCGCCAAGCAGGAGCTGATGTCGCGTGCGTGGGATTCGTCGCTCGTGCGCGAGATGCTGTCGCGCGCCGAGACGGATAACGCGTCGGCGGGTGGCCGCGAAGCTTACCGTCCGGAAGGCCTGAACCCGTCGTTCGGCATGCAGGCCGACGGCCTCTACCGTCTGTCCGACACCCAGGCGCAGGAAATTCTGCAGATGCGTCTGCAGCGCCTGACCGGTCTCGAGCAGGACAAGATCATCGGCGAATACCGCGACGTGATGGCGCAGATCGCCGACCTGCTGGACATTCTGGCTCGCCCGGAACGCATTTCGGCGATCATCGTCGACGAACTCACGTCGATCAAGGCCGAATTCGGCGATGCGCGCCGCTCGAAGATCGAGCTGAACGCGACTGAGCTGAACACGGAAGACCTGATCACGCCGCAGGAAATGGTCGTGACGATGTCGCACGCGGGCTACGTGAAATCGCAGCCGTTGTCCGAATATCGGGCCCAGAAGCGCGGTGGTCGCGGCAAGCAGGCCACTTCCATGAAGGAAGACGACTGGATCGACACGCTATTCATCGCGAATACGCACGACCACATCCTGTGCTTCTCGAACCGCGGCCGCGTGTACTGGGTCAAGGTCTACGAAGTCCCGCAGGGCTCGCGCAATTCGCGCGGCCGGCCGATCGTCAATATGTTCCCGCTGCAGGAAGGCGAAAAGATCACGGTCGTGCTGCCGGTCAAGGAATTCTCGGCCGACAAGTTCGTGTTCATGGCGACTGCGTTAGGAACTGTAAAAAAGACGCCGCTCGAAGCATTCAGCCGGCCGCTGCGCAAGGGTATTATTGCGGTCGGTCTCGATGAGGGTGATTACCTGATCGGCGCCGCGATCACCGACGGCCAGCACGACGTGATGCTGTTCTCCGATTCGGGCAAGGCAGTGCGCTTCGACGAAAACGACGTGCGTCCGATGGGCCGCGAGGCACGCGGCGTGCGCGGCATGCAGCTCGAGGACGGCCAGAACGTCATCGCGTTGCTGGTGGCCGGCGACGAGCAGCAGTCGGTGCTCACCGCGACCGAGAACGGCTTCGGCAAGCGCACACCGATCACCGAGTACACGCGTCACGGCCGCGGCACGAAGGGCATGATCGCGATCCAGACCTCGGAGCGTAATGGCAAGGTGGTTGCCGCGACGCTGGTGGATCCGGAAGCGCAGATCATGCTGATTACCACGACGGGCGTGCTGATTCGCACGCGCGTGTCGGAAATCCGCGAAATGGGACGCGCAACGCAAGGTGTTACACTCATCAGTCTTGACGAAGGGACCAAGCTGTCTGGTCTGCAACAGGTTGCTGAGGCCGAGGGCGAGTCGGAAAACGATTCCGACGGCTCCGCTGAAGGTGATAACGGCGGCGAGAGCGGTGGTGCGGCTTGATCCGTGCCAGTGGCTTTCAGTCTCAGTTAATACGTTGAAGCTACGCTGCGGGTCACCGCGTATCGGGCCGGTACGCTTTCCCATGCGGCGTGCAGTTCAAGTTAATTTCTCTTAGGGAGTAATGATGCAAAAACGATTCAAACAACTGATGTTGCTGGCTGCCATCGTGCCGACCTTCGCCATGGCTCAAGCGCTGCAAAACCAGGCGCCCGCAGCTCCGGCTGCTGCAGCAGCACCGGTTGATCCGGCCAAGCAGGCTGCCATCAAGGACCTGCTCGACGCCATCGACGCGCAGAAGCTGGTTGGCGCAATCGGCAACAGCGCGCAGATGCAGGCCAAGCAGCTCGTGCCGGCAATCCTGTCGGACGCGCTGACAGAGAACAAGACGATGACGGACAAGCAGAAGCAGGCGGCCGTGCCGACGCTGCAGAAGAACACGGTGCCGAAGCTGGTCGACAGCGCGGGCCAGGTCTTCGCAACCGATGCTTTCCGTCAGGACGCAATGCAGGCTCAGTACGACGCGTACGCGAAGTACTACAGCGCGTCGGAAATCAAGGATCTGACCACGTTCTACAAGAGCCCGACCGGCCGCAAGTTCATCCAGGTGCAAGACCAGGTTGGCCGCGACGTCGTGAACAGCCTGATGCAGAAGTACATGCCGGAATCGATCAAGGCAACGCGTGACCAGGCCGACAAGGAAGTCGCATCGGTCAAGCCGGCTGCCAAGTAAGTTCCGCTCGCAGGCCGCGCTGATCAGGCAGCCTGACGCCGCGTCCGCCGGGTAAGTGCCCGGAAGGCGCACCCGCTGGACCATACGGCGTGGCGGGTTGGCGGCGACAATGCGATAATGGCCGTTTGCGCACTGGCGCAAACGGCCATTCTCTTTTTTCGGCAAGTAATTTCGCAGATCTTTTCGCCGATTTTCGCGCGACTCCGATTTATTCGCGCCGCTTCCAGGACCTCACATGCGCGTCTTTAATTTCGCCGCCGGACCGGCGGCCATGCCCGAAGAAGTGCTGCGCCAGGCAGCCGACGAGATGCTGAACTGGCAAGGCAGCGGTATGGGCGTGATGGAAATGAGCCATCGCGGCAAGGAATTCATGTCGATCCACGAGGAAGCGCTGACCGACCTGCGCGAGCTGCTGCGGGTGCCGGCGAGCCACCGCATCCTGTTCCTTCAGGGCGGTGGCCTCGGTGAAAACGCAATCGTGCCGATGAACCTGCTCGGCTCTAAACCGCGCGCGGATTTCGTCGTGACCGGCTCGTGGTCGCAGAAGTCGTTCAAGGAAGCGGAAAAATACGGCAGCGTGCATCTGGCCGCGACCGGCAAGACGGCCGAGGGCTACACCCGCGCGCCGGCGCGCTCGGAGTGGCAGCTCTCGGACGATCCGGCCTACGTGCACCTGTGCACGAACGAGACCATCCACGGCGTCGAAACCTTCGAGATTCCCGATCTCGGCGACATTCCGCTCGTCGCGGACGCGTCGTCGCATATCCTGTCTCGCCCGATGGACATCGCCAAATTCGGCGTGCTGTTCGGCGGCGCGCAGAAGAACATCGGCATGGCCGGCGTCACGGTCGTGATCGTGCGCGAGGACATGCTCGATCGCGCGATGCCGATCTGCCCGTCGGCGTTCGAATGGAAGATCGTCGCCGAGAACAACTCGATGTACAACACGCCGCCCACCTACGCGATCTACATCGCCGGGCTCGTGTTCAAGTGGTTGAAGAAGCAGGGTGGCCTCACGGCGATCGAGGCGCGTAACCTCGAAAAATCGAAGCTGCTGTATGACACGATCGACTCGAGCAGCTTCTATCTGAACAAGGTCGAGCGTGGCTCTCGCTCGCGGATGAACGTGCCGTTCTTCCTCGCCGACGAGTCGCGCAACGAAGATTTCCTGTCCGGCGCGAAAGCGCGGGGATTGGTGCAGCTAAAGGGCCACAAGTCCGTCGGCGGCATGCGGGCGTCGATTTATAACGCCGTCCCGCTCGAAGGCGTCAAAGCGCTTGTCGAATACATGAAGGAATTCGAACAGCGCAGCGCCTGAGTCGGTCGACTCGCAGGCGCGCGCATCTTTTCCAGCAGTTACCCGGCAGGGCCGTTTCTCACGCATGGACGACGAACTCAATAACCGACTCAAACCTCTGCGCGATCGTATCGACGCGCTCGACGCGCAGCTGATCGCGCTCCTGAACCAGCGCGCGTCGGTCGCGCTCGAAGTGGGCGAGGTCAAGAAGCATTTCAACGCGCCGGTGTTCCGGCCCGAGCGCGAGATGCAGGTGATCGCGCGCCTGCAGGAAATGAGCGCGGGACCGCTCGCGGATGAACACATCAGCGCGATCTGGCGCGAGATCATGGCGGCGAGCCGCGCGCTCGAAAAGACCATCACGGCCGCGTATCTTGGGCCGGTCGGCACCTATAGCGAGCAGGCGATGCACGAGTACTTCGGTCAGTCGATCGAAGGGCTGCCGTGCCCGTCGATCGACGAAGTGTTTCGCTCGGTCGAGGCGGGTGCCGCCGACTACGGCGTCGTGCCGGTCGAGAACTCGACCGAAGGCGCGGTGTCGCGCACGCTGGATCTGCTGCTGCAAACGCAGCTGACCATCGGCGGCGAACTCGCCTTGCCGATCCAACACAACCTGCTCACGCAAAACGGGCTCGCCGGCGTCACGCGTGTGTGCGCGCATGCGCAGGCGCTCGCGCAGTGCCAGCGCTGGCTGTCGACCAACGTGCCGCATCTCGAGCGCCAGGCGGTGTCGAGCAATGCGGAGGCCGCGCGGATGGCGGCCGAAGATCCAACTGTCGCTGCCATCGCGGGCGATCGCGCCGCGATCCACTACGGCCTGCAGGTCACCAACGCGCTGATCCAGGACGATCCGCACAACCGCACGCGCTTCGTGATGATCGGCAAGCAGCCGACCGGTCCGAGCGGCTACGACCAGACCTCGCTGATCGTGTCGGTCGCGAACGAACCGGGCGCGATGGTCAAGCTGCTCGAGCCACTCGCGCGCCACGGCGTGTCGATGACGCGTTTCGAATCGCGTCCGGCGCGCGTCGGCACATGGGAGTACTACTTCTATATCGACGTCGAAGGCCATCGCGACGATCCGGCCGTGGCCGCCGCACTCGCCGGGCTCGGCGAGAAGGCCGCGTTCCTGAAGATACTCGGCTCGTATCCGCGCGCCCGTTAAGGGCTGGCAGCGCAGTCCGGGCGGCGTCGCGTGCGCTGCCCGAAAGCATATTTCACCATCCATCGTCGTTCGGAGATTTTTCATGACAGCGTCTTTCGGCCCTTCCTATGTGCGTGCGATCGCGCCGTACATTGCCGGCAAGCCGATTTCGGAAGTGGCCCGCGAGTTCGGTCTCGAAGAGGCGAGCATCGTGAAGCTGGCATCGAACGAGAATCCGCTCGGCATGCCGGAGTCGGCGCAGCGTGCGATGGCGCAAGCGGTCGCCGATCTCGGCCGCTATCCGGACTCGAACGGCTTCGAGCTGAAGGCGGCTCTCGCCGCGCGCTACGGCGTGCCGGCCGAATGGATCACGCTCGGCAACGGTAGCAACGACATCCTCGAACTCGCCGCGCATGCGTTCGTTGAGAAGGGCCAGGCGGTCGTGTTCTCACAGTATTCTTTCGCGGTCTACGCGCTTGCGACGCAAGGCGTCGGCGCGCGCGCGATCGTCGTGCCGGCCGTGCGCTACGGTCACGACCTCGACGCGATGCTTGCCGCGATCGACGACGATACGCGCCTTGTGTTCGTCGCGAATCCGAACAATCCGACTGGCACGTTCGTCGACGGGCCGACGCTCGAGGCGTTTCTCGACAAGGTGCCGCGCCACGTGGTCGTCGTGCTCGACGAGGCGTACACCGAGTATCTGTCGGCGAACAAGCGCTACGACTCGATTGACTGGGTGCGCCGCTATCCGAACCTGCTGGTGTCGCGCACGTTCTCGAAGGCGTTCGGCCTCGCGGGCCTGCGCATCGGCTTCGCGATCGCACAGCCCGGGTTGACCGATCTGCTGAATCGTCTGCGTCAGCCGTTCAACGTGAATACGCTCGCGCAAGCCGCGGCGATTGCAGCGCTGAACGACAACGCATTTCTGGAAAAGAGCGCAGCGCTGAACGCGCAGGGCTATAAGCTTCTGACCGAGGCGTTCGACAAGCTCGGTCTCGAATACGTGCCGTCCGAAGGTAACTTCGTGCTCGTGCGCGTCGGCGGCGACGACAAAGCCGGCGCCCGTGTGAATCTCTCGCTGCTGAAGCAGGCCGTGATCGTGCGACCGGTCGGCAACTACGGTCTGCCGCAGTGGCTGCGCATCACGATCGGCTTGCCGGAGGAAAACGAAGCGTTCCTCGCGGCACTCGAAAAGTCGCTTGCCGAGCCTGCCGCAGCGTAAGCATTGATCCTTGACCCCGCGCGTCCGGCCGGCAGGAACGGCGCGCTTATTGTGTGACCGACGTGGCCGCGTTTTCTTTTAACAAGCTGGTGATTTTCGGTGTCGGCCTGATCGGCGGATCGCTCGCGCGCGCGTTGCGTGAACGCGGTGAGGCCGGCGGGACGCGCACGGTGATTGGCGTGGGGCGGACTTCCGCGTCGAGCGAGCGCGCGTTGGCACTTGGTGTGATCGACGGCGCCGCGGCACTCAACGACGACGCCGCGCTGCGCGACGCGCTCGCCGACGCGGACTTCGTGCTGCTCGCGGCGCCCGTTGCGCAAACGCAGCCGCTGCTCGAACGCATCGTGCCGTATCTCGACGCCGACACGATCGTCACCGACGCGGGCAGCACCAAGTCCGACGTGGTCGCCGCCGCGCGCGCGGCGCTCGGTGCGCGGATCGGCCAGTTCGTGCCGGGCCATCCGATTGCGGGCCGCGAGTCGAGTGGCGTCGATGCCGCTTTGCCCGATCTATACGTCAATCGCAACGTCGTGCTGTGCCCGCTGCCGGAGAACACGCCGGAAGCGGTCGAGCGCGTCGCGGCAATGTGGCGCGCTACTGGGGCGCTCGTGCGGGACATGGCGCCGCAGCAGCACGACCGCGTGTTCGCGTCGGTCAGTCATCTGCCGCATGTGCTGTCGTTCGCGCTCGTCGAGCAGATCCTCAATTCGCCCGATGCCGCGTTGAAGTTTTCGTTCGCGGCGGGCGGCTTTCGCGACTTCACGCGCATCGCCGCGTCGAGCCCGGAGATGTGGCGCGACGTGTGCGTCGCCAATCGTGCGGCACTCCTCGACGAGCTTGATGCGTACACCGCGGTGCTCGCGCGTCTGCGGACGGCGATCGAAGCCGGCGACGGTGCCGCGCTCGAAGCCGTGTTCGCCCGTTCGCGTGTCGCGCGCAGTCAGTGGCAGGAGCAGCGCGCGGCCGGCGTGGCCGGCAGCGACGCGTCGAAATAACCGGAAACTGGACTCATCATGGAATTCCTCGATCTCGGACCTTTTTCCCGTGCGGCCGGCACGGTTCGTCTGCCCGGCTCGAAGAGCATCTCGAACCGCGTGCTGCTGCTTGCCGCGCTCGCCGAAGGCGACACGACGATCACGAACCTGCTCGATTCCGACGACACCCGCGTGATGCTCGAGGCGCTCGAAAAGCTCGGCGTGCGTCTGAAGCGTGACGGCGACACCTGCGTCGTGACCGGCACGCGCGGCGCGTTCACCGCGCGCACGGCCGACCTGTTCCTCGGCAACGCGGGTACGGCGGTCCGCCCGCTGACCGCGGCGCTTGCCGTGAACGGTGGCGACTACCGGATCCACGGCGTACCGCGTATGCACGAGCGGCCGATCGGCGATCTCGTCGACGGCCTGCGCCAGATCGGCGCGAAGATCGATTATGAGCAGAACGAAGGCTTTCCGCCGCTGCGCATCCGCCCCGCGCAGATCGCGGCCGATGCGCCGATCCGCGTGCGCGGCGACGTGTCGAGCCAGTTCCTGACATCGCTGCTGATGACGCTGCCGTTGCTGCGCACAGCGAGCGGCGTCACCACCGTGCAGGTCGACGGCGAACTGATCTCGAAGCCGTATATCGAGATCACGCTCAAGCTGATGGAGCGCTTCGGCATCAAGGTCGAGCGTCACGGCTGGCATCAGTTCGTCGTGCCGGCAGGGCAGCGCTATCAGTCGCCGGGCGCGATCATGGTGGAAGGCGATGCCTCTTCGGCGTCGTATTTCCTTGCCGCGGGCGCGCTCGGCGGCGGCCCGCTGAAAGTGGAGGGCGTGGGTCGCGCGAGCATCCAGGGCGACGTCGGCTTTGCCGATGCCCTCATCAAGATGGGCGCGAACGTGCAGATGGGCGACGACTGGATCGAAGTGCGCGGGGTCGGCAACGATCACGGCAAGCTCGATCCGATCGACATGGACTTCAACCTGATCCCTGACGCCGCGATGACGATCGCCGTCGCCGCGCTATTCGCGGACGGTACGACCACGCTGCGCAACATCGCGAGTTGGCGCGTGAAAGAAACCGACCGCATCGCCGCGATGGCGACCGAGTTGCGCAAGGTCGGCGCGAAAGTGCAGGAGGGCGAAGATTTTCTTGTCGTCACGCCGCCCGAAAAGCTGATCCCGAATGCGGCGATCGACACCTACGACGATCACCGGATGGCGATGTGCTTCTCGCTCGTAAGTCTCGGTGGTGTGCCGATCCGCATCAACGATCCGAAGTGCGTCGGCAAGACGTTCCCCGATTACTTCGAGCGCTTCACGGCGCTCGCGCAACCCTGATTCAACCCAGATTCGCATGCGAATCGCCTGACGTGCGACTTTTTCGATGAAACCGACCCGTCCCTTTCACCAGACGCCCGTCATTACGATCGACGGCCCCAGCGCCTCCGGCAAAGGCACTGTGGCCGCAATGGTGGCCGCCAACCTCGGCTTTCACCTGCTCGACAGCGGCGCGCTGTACCGGCTCGCGGCACTTGCGAGCCTGCGCTACGGCGTCGCGGCGGACGACGTCGACGCACTTGTCAAACTGATCGACGACCTGCATATCACGTTCCGCGAGGGGCTAGCGCAGCTTGACGGCGTCGACGTGTCGACTGAAATTCGCGCCGAGGAAGTGGGCAGCCGCGCCTCGGCGATCGCCGTGCACGCGCCAGTGCGAGCCGCGCTGGTGGCTCGTCAGCGGGCGTTTCGCAAGGAGCCGGGGCTCGTCGCCGACGGTCGCGACATGGGCACTGTGATCTTCCAGGATGCCGCCCTGAAGGTGTTCATGACCGCGAGCGTCGAGGCCCGCGCGACCCGCCGGCATAAGCAATTGATCCAAAAAGGATTTTCTGCTAATATAGATGACTTGCTCCGGGATTTGCGTGAGCGCGACGAGCGCGACAGTCAGCGCGCGGCCGCGCCGCTCAAGCCCGCGGCGGATGCAAAGCTGCTTGATACCTCCGCATTGTCGGTCGACCAGGCGGTCGAGCAAGTGGTGCAATGGTATGAAGCGCTGGTCCCACATGCGTAACTGAAAACGGTAACGCAGCAGTGGCCAGACAGCGGCAGTTCCGTTGTTGGTAGGTGCTTCGCGATGGTCGCGAAGCGTTGTTTTTAACCCTTTAACCCCGCATGGCAGTCGCGTATTTGCCGAAGTTGCTGACCAGTCCGGTGAGCCAGGCGCTGCGAAAACCATGCAAACCTTGATTTTTATGTCCGACCTGCAAACCTCTACCCCGAATACCGAATCTTTTGCGGCTCTGTTCGAAGAGTCGCTGACCAAGCAGGACATGCGCGCTGGCGAAGTGATCTCCGCCGAAGTCGTGCGTGTCGACCACAACTTCGTGGTCGTGAATGCTGGTCTGAAGTCCGAAGCCTACATCCCGCTCGAAGAGTTCCTGAATGACGCGGGCGAGGTAGAAGTGCAGGCGGGCGACTTCGTTTCCGTCGCGATCGACGCGCTGGAAAACGGCTATGGCGACACGATCCTGTCGCGTGACAAGGCGAAGCGTCTGGCTTCGTGGCTGTCGTTGGAAAAGGCGCTGGACAACAACGAACTCGTGACCGGCACGATCACGGGCAAGGTCAAGGGCGGCATGACTGTGATGGTCAACGGCATCCGCGCATTCCTGCCGGGTTCGCTGGTTGATACGCGTCCGGTCAAGGACACGACCCCGTACGAAGGCAAGACCCTCGAATTCCGCGTTATCAAGCTCGACCGCAAGCGTAACAACGTCGTGCTGTCGCGCCGCGCTGTCATCGAGGCAACGCAAGGCGAAGAGCGCGCGAAGCTGCTCGAAACGCTGAAGGAAGGCGCGATCGTCGAAGGCGTGGTCAAGAACATCACTGACTACGGCGCGTTCGTGGACCTCGGCGGTATCGACGGCCTGCTGCACATCACCGATATCGCATGGCGTCGTGTGCGTCACCCGAGCGAAGTTCTGTCGGTTGGCCAGGAAGTCACCGCGAAGATCCTCAAGTTCGACCAGGAAAAGAACCGCGTTTCGCTCGGTATCAAGCAACTGGGCGACGATCCGTGGGAAGGCATCTCGCGCCGTTACCCGTCGGGCACGCGTCTGTTCGGTAAGGTCACCAACATCACCGACTACGGCGCGTTCGTCGAAGTGGAATCGGGCATCGAAGGCCTCGTCCACGTGTCGGAAATGGACTGGACCAACAAGAACGTTGCTCCGTCGAAGGTTGTCCAGCTGGGCGACGAAGTCGAAGTCATGGTTCTCGAAATCGACGAAGACCGTCGTCGTATCAGCCTCGGCATGAAGCAGTGCAAGCCGAACCCGTGGGACGACTTCAGCCGCAACTTCAAGAAGGGCGACAAGATCAGCGGCGCCATCAAGTCGATCACCGACTTCGGCGTGTTTATCGGTCTGCCGGGCGGCATCGACGGCCTGGTTCACCTGTCGGATCTGTCGTGGAGCGAAACCGGCGAGGAAGCCGTTCGCAAGTACAAGAAGGGCGACGAAGTGGAAGCGATCGTTCTCGGCATCGACGTCGAGAAGGAACGCATTTCGCTGGGTATCAAGCAGCTCGAAGGCGACCCGTTCAGCAACTACGTTGCAATGAACGACAAGGGTTCGGTCGTCGACGGTACCGTCAAGTCGGTGGACGCGAAGGGTGCAGTGGTCCAGCTGTCGGGTGAAGTCGAAGGCTACCTGCGTGCTTCGGAAATCGCGCAAGATCGCGTGGAAGACGCTCGCAATGTGCTGAAGGAAGGCGACAAGGTCAACGCGATGATCATCAACATCGATCGCAAGTCGCGCGGCATCAACCTGTCGATCAAGGCGAAGGATTCGGCTGAGCAGCAGGAAGCCATCCGCGGCCTCGCTGCTTCGGATTCGAGCGCAGCCGCTACCGGCACGACGAACCTCGGCGCGTTGCTGAAGGCCAAGCTCGACGGCCAGAACCAGTAAGCCTGAGAGGTCTGCTGCAGTATGACCAAATCGGAATTGGTCGCCCAGCTGGCTACGCGATTTCCGCAACTTGTTCTCAAAGATGCGGATTTCGCGGTGAAGACGATGCTCGATGCGATGTCGGAGGCGCTTGCCAAAGGTCATCGCATTGAAATTCGCGGCTTCGGCAGCTTCGGCCTCAACCGCCGTCCCTCCCGCGTCGGACGCAATCCGAAGTCGGGCGAGAAGGTGCTGGTACCCGAGAAGTACGTACCGCACTTCAAGCCGGGCAAGGAATTGCGCGAACGGGTGGATCGTCGCGCGGGCGAGCCGCTGAAGGCCGAGGAGCCGGATGACGACCTTTAATGACTCCGCTGTGCGTCTTGCAGCGTGGCATAGCTAGTGTCAGCGGCCAAAGCCAGTCGGCAAAAGACCAGAAAAAGCGCCCTCGGGCGCTTTTTTTTCGTCCATGAGTCGGGGGCGGCCGCGAGGGCAGCCGGTGCATGTCGCGAATCGCACGTAAGTGCCCCATCCCGCCACTGGCTGCCCAGCCGCGAGGGCATCCATTACAATACGGGTCACTTCAGCGCGGGCAACACCGTGGCGCGACGCGTCATCAAGCCGGCGTCACCCCGCAACTGCCGTCAAGAGATCTATTCATGAAATTTATCGTCTGGCTGATCCGTGTGCTGGTGTTCGTGCTGCTGCTGGTGCTGGCGCTCTCCAACATGGAACCCGCTAAGCTGAATTTCTTCGCCGGCTACGTCTGGTCGGCGCCTCTGATTCTGATTGGCCTCGCGTTTTTCGTGATCGGCTTGCTGGCGGGGCTCGTGTCGGCGATGCCTGCCGTCGTGCGTCTGCGCATGGAGAATGGCCGTCTCAAACGCGATCTGCGCGTGGCGCGTGAAACTCCGGCTGTCGTCGAGCAGCCGCCGATGCCGCCGCTGATCTGAGCTGTTCTACGCCGCGCGCTCTGAGCGCCGCTTTTCGTTTTCGCTTTCCCGCACATTTGCATTAATCGCATGGATCTAGACTTCTGGTGGCTGTTGGTCATACCCGTCGCCTTCGCGTTCGGCTGGATGGCAGCGCGCTACGACCTCAAGACGCTGCTGTCCGAAAGCGCCAATCTGCCGCGTTCGTATTTTCGCGGCCTGAACTTCCTGCTCAATGAGCAGCCCGACAAGGCGATCGACGCCTTCATCGAAGTCGTCAAGCTCGATCCTGAAACAGTCGAACTGCATTTCGCACTCGGCAATCTGTTCCGCCGACGCGGCGAAACGGACCGCGCGATCCGCGTGCATCAGAATCTGCTAAGCCGCGCGGACCTGCCGGTCAACGAGCGCGACCACGCCCTGTACGAACTCGGTCAGGACTTCCTGAAAGCAGGTCTGCTCGACCGTGCCGAAGAAACGTTCCGCTCGCTGCAGTCCGGTGACTACGCACTCGGCGCTCAACGCGCGCTGCTGACGATCTACGAGATCGAGAAGGACTGGGTCGAGTCGATCGATACTGCGCGCCACCTCGAAACGATGGGCGCCGCGTCGCTCGACAAGGAAATCGCGCAGTTCCATTGCGAACTCGCGCAGGAAGCGCTGCAGCAGAAGAAGCCGGACGAAGCGCGTCGTCAGCTTGGTCTCGCACTGAAGGCGAATCCGACCAACGTGCGCGCGACCATCCTGTTCGGCGATGTCGACGCGAGCGGCGGCGCGCCGGAAGCGGCGATCGCACAATGGCGCCGCGTCGAGGAGCAGAACCCCGCGTATCTGCCACTCGTCGCCGAGAAGATCATGAAGGCGTACGAAGCGCTCGGCCGCGCGCAAGAGGGCGCCGATCTGCTGACCACGTGGGTCGACCGTCATCCAAGCAACGATCTGCTCGACGTCGCGTATCAGCACGTCGCGTCACTGCGCGGCGCCGATGCAGCGCATGCGCTTGCCCGCTCGCAGATGCAGAAGTCGCCGAATCTGGCCGGCATGACGCGTCTGCTCGAAGCGCAACAGGCGGTCGCCGAAGAGCCGCGGCGCAGCGAACTCGAACTGATGCGCACGCTGATCCGCCAGCGCACCAAGAATCTGCCACGCTATACGTGCCAGAATTGCGGTTTCAGGGCGCGGCTTTTCTACTGGCAGTGCCCGGGTTGCAGCGGTTGGGAAACCTATGCGCCGCGCCGCGTCGAGCCGATTACTGCGTCGAGCTGACGCGGCACGGGCGGCGCTGGCCGCGTCGGCTTCGGTAGCCACGCAACCGCCCGCGAATATCGCAACGAGTTTGTCGCCGGCCTTATGACCGGCATTCATCACCGGAACCTTCTACCGGAAAGCGTATGAAAATCACCATTATCGGCACCGGCTATGTCGGCCTTGTCACCGGCGCGTGTCTCGCCGAAATCGGCAACGACGTGTTCTGTCTCGACGTCGATCAGCGCAAGATCGACATCCTCAACAAAGGCGGCGTGCCGATTCACGAGCCGGGCCTGCAGGAGATGATCGCCCGCACGCGCGCGGCCGGCCGTATCACGTTCTCGACCGATGTCGCGGCGAGCGTTGCACACGGCGACGTCCAGTTCATCGCGGTCGGCACGCCACCCGACGAGGACGGCTCCGCCGATCTGCAATACGTGCTCGAGGCCGCGCGCAACATCGGCCGCACGATGAACGGTTTCAAGGTGATCGTCGATAAATCGACGGTGCCGGTCGGCACCGCGCAGCGCGTGCGCGCGGTGATCGAAGAAGAGCTCGCGAAACGTGGGCTCGCCGGCAGTGCGAAGCATCGCTTCTCGGTTGTGTCGAATCCCGAGTTCCTGAAGGAAGGCGCGGCAGTCGACGATTTCATGCGTCCCGACCGCATCGTGATCGGCATCGACGAAGACGAACCGGGCGCGCGCGCGCGCGAAATGATGAAGCGTCTGTACGCGCCGTTCAACCGCAATCACGAACGCACGCTGTACATGGACGTGCGCTCGGCCGAATTCACGAAGTACGCTGCCAACGCGATGCTCGCGACGCGCATCTCGTTCATGAACGAGATGTCGAATCTCGCGGACAAGGTCGGCGCCGACATCGAAGCAGTGCGCCGCGGCATCGGTTCCGATCCGCGCATCGGCTATCACTTCCTGTATGCGGGCTGCGGCTATGGCGGCTCGTGCTTCCAGGACGTGCAGGCGCTGATCCGCACCGCGAGCGAAAGCGGCCACAACCTGCGCATTCTCGAGGCGGTCGAGGAAGTGAACTACCAGCAAAAGGACGTGCTCGTGAACAAGATCACCGCGAAGCTCGGCGAGGATCTGAGCGGCCGCACGTTCGCGGTGTGGGGCCTCGCGTTCAAGCCGAATACCGACGACATGCGCGAGGCGCCGAGCCGTCGCGTGATCGGCGAGCTACTAGCGCGCGGCGCGAACGTGCGCGCGTACGATCCCGTCGCCGTGGCCGAAGCGCGTCGCGTGTTCGCGATGGATTTGCACACGGCACCCGAGCAGCACGCTCGCCTCACGTTCACGAGCACCCAGGACGAAACGCTGACCGGCTCCGACGCGCTCGTGATCGTGACCGAATGGAAGGAGTTCAAGAGCCCTGACTTCGTGCATCTGAAATCAGTGCTGAAGACGCCGCTGATTTTCGACGGCCGCAATCTGTACGAACCGGACGCGATGACCGAGCTCGGCATCGACTATCACGCCATTGGACGTCCCTATGCCCAACCCTCTGCAATTCCGGCCGATGCCTGAGGCCATGCCCGCGGCGCCCGCATCCACGCCGGCACGGAAGCTAACGGTCGTGCCGCGCGCGCAGCTCAACGCGGCGCGCGTGCTGGTGGTCGGCGACGTGATGCTCGACCGCTACTGGTTCGGCGACGTGAACCGCATTTCGCCGGAGGCGCCGGTGCCGGTCGTGCACGTGCAGCGCCAGGAAGATCGCCTGGGCGGCGCGGCGAACGTTGCGCGCAACGCGGTCGCGCTCGGCGCCCAGGCAGGCCTCCTGTGTGTGGTCGGTCATGACGAGCCCGGCGAGCGCATCGTGCAGTTGCTCGACGAAAGCGGCGTGACACCGCATCTCGAACGCGACCCGGCGCTGCTGACGACGATCAAGCTGCGCGTGCTATCGCGTCAGCAGCAATTGCTGCGCGTCGACTTCGAAAACTCGCCGGCGCACGAGGTCCTGCTTGCGGGTCTGGCGCGTTTCGACGAGCTGCTGCCGTCGCACGACGTGATCCTGATGTCCGACTACGCGAAGGGCGGCCTCACCCACGTCACGCAGATGATCGCGAAGGCGCACGCGGCCGGCAAACCGGTGCTCGTCGATCCGAAGGGCGATGACTGGGATCGCTATCGCGGCGCGTCGCTGATCACGCCGAATCGCGCGGAATTGCGCGAGGTGGTCGGGCAGTGGAAGTCCGAGGACGATCTGATCGCGCGGGTCACGAAGCTGCGCGCCGAACTCCAGTTCAAGGCGCTGCTGCTGACGCGTTCGGAAGAGGGCATGACGCTGTTCTCAGACGACGGCATCCTGCACGCGTCGGCCGATGCGCGCGAAGTGTATGATGTGTCGGGCGCGGGCGACACCGTGATTGCGACGCTCGCCGCGATGCTCGGCGCGGGTCTTTCGCTCGTCGACGCGGTCGGACTCGCGAATCGCGCGGCCGGCATCGTGGTCGGCAAACTCGGCACCGCCACCGTCGACTACGACGAACTCTTTTCCTGATGCAGCCCGCGGGGCCCCGTCGTCCTGTCGGACCAGCGGACCCCGCGCGGCGTTGACTGAACGAAGCTCACTACAAAGCTCACTACGGCAGGATCATCATGACCGTCATCGTCACCGGCGCGGCCGGTTTTATCGGCAGCAATCTCGTGAAGGCGCTCAATGAGCGCGGCGAACAACGCATCATCGCCGTCGATAACCTCACGCGCGCAGACAAGTTCAGGAATCTGATCGACTGCGAAATTGACGACTATCTCGACAAAACCGAATTCGTCGAGCGCTTCAGGCGCGGCGACTTCGGCAAAGTGCGCGCGATCTTCCACGAAGGCGCCTGCTCGGACACGATGGAAACCGACGGCCGCTACATGATGGACAACAACTACCGCTACAGCCGAGACGTACTCGACGTCTGCCTCACGCAGAACATCCAGTTCCTGTACGCGTCGTCGGCGGCGACGTATGGCGGCTCGAGCCGCTTCGTCGAGGAGCGCGAGGTCGAGCAGCCGCTCAACGTGTATGGCTATTCGAAGTTCCTGTTCGACCAGGTGATTCGCCGCGTGCTGCCCGCCGCGAAAAGCCAGATTGCGGGCTTCCGCTATTTCAACGTGTACGGTCCGCGCGAAACGCACAAGGCGCGCATGGCGTCGGTCGCGTTTCATAACTTCAACCAGTTTCGCGCCGAAGGCAAGGTCAAGCTGTTCGGCGAATACAACGGCTATGCGGCCGGTCAGCAGACGCGCGATTTCATCTCGGTCGAAGACGTCGTCAAGGTCAACCTGTTCTTTTTCGATCATCCGGAGAAGTCAGGCATCTTCAATCTCGGCACCGGCCGCGCGCAACCGTTCAACGACATCGCGAGCACCGTGGTCAACACGCTGCGCGCGCTGAACAACGAGCCGGCGCTGTCGCTCGCGGATCAGGTGCAGCGCGGGCTGATCGAATACATCCCGTTCCCCGATGCGCTGCGCGGCAAGTATCAGTGCTTCACGCAGGCCGATCAGTCGAAGCTGCGCGCGGCGGGCTATGACGCGCCGTTTCTGAGCGTGCAGGAAGGTGTCGATCGTTACGTGCGTTGGCTGTTCGGCCAGGTGTAATTAATACGGCATCCTCTTTAAACTGGAATCTCCTGGCCGGTGATGGTCGCCGGTCAGTGGCAACAGGGAGATTCCAATATGTTTCGAAAAGTACTGGTTACCGCGGCGATGCTTGCCGCTTTCGGCCACGCGTATGCGGCGGTCGACGTCAATACGGCTAATGAAGACACGCTGCGCGGCATCAAGGGCATCGGTGCGGCAAGAGCCAAGGCGATTCTCGACGAACGCACCGCGCATGGTCCGTTCAAGGACGCGGCCGATCTCGGCAAGCGCGTCAAGGGCATGGGCGGGCATACCGTCGAGCGCCTGCAGGCGGAGGGTCTCGCTGTCGGCCCGGCTGGCGCGGCTGCTAGCACGCAGGTTGCGGCAGCTGCAGCGGGTAAGGAGCCGGCCGCTGCGCTCGCTCCCGCTGCCGCGCAGAAGGGCGCCGCCGCAGTGGCGGTGAAGAAGTAAGCAATCGCGAGCCTTGCGCGTGCCATGCTGACGGGCGGCTTGCGGCGCGCAAGGTTCGCGAACGTTCCATTCCTTCGATTGATACACACGATTTCCCGCGGCTTGCAGCCGCGGGCTTTTCGCGCAGCAATTGGCATGCATCCATGCGGGCGATAGGGCTGCAGGGCAGCGCCCGACATCGTGGTTTAGAATTAATAAATTAAAGACACTCTTTCGCGCATCGATCACTAGACCCCATATGGCATACAAAACGATTGAAGACACGGTCGGCGATACGCCGCTCGTGCAACTCATCCGGCTTCCCGACGACGAAATCCGCAGCCGCAATAACGTGGTCCTTGCAAAGCTCGAGGGCAACAACCCGGCTGGGTCCGTGAAGGATCGTCCGGCGCTGTCGATGATCAAGAAGGCGGAAGCGCGCGGGCGCATCAAGCCGGGCGACACGCTGATCGAAGCGACGAGCGGCAACACCGGTATCGCGCTCGCGATGGCCGCCGCGATTCGCGGCTACAAGATGGTGCTGATCATGCCAGAGGATCTGTCGGTCGAGCGCCGTCAGAGCATGGCCGCCTACGGCGCGCAGATCCTGCTGACCCCGGTCAAGGGCGGCATGGAGTACGCGCGCGATCTCGCCGAGCAGATGCAGCGCGAAGGCAAGGGCATCATCCTCGATCAGTTCGCGAACCCGGACAATCCCGCCTCGCATATCGAAGGCACGGGCCCGGAAATCTGGCGCGACACGGAAGGGCGCATCACGCACTTCGTGTCGTCGATGGGCACGACCGGCACGATCATGGGCGTGTCCACCTATCTGAAAACGCAGAACCAGCAGATCGAAATCATCGGCGCGCAGCCGGAAGAGGGCTCGCGGATTCCGGGCATTCGCAAATGGCCGGAAGCGTATATGCCGAAGATTTTCGACCGTAGCCGCGTCGATCGGGTGGAGAACGTCAGTCAAGCCGCCGCCGAGGCGATGGCGCGCCGCCTGGCGTCGGTCGAGGGCATCTTCGCGGGCATTTCGTCGGGCGGCGCGTGCGAAGTTGCGCTGCGCATCGCGCGACAGGTCGAGAACGCGACGATCGTGTTCATCGTCTGCGATCGCGGCGACCGCTATCTGTCCACGGGGGTGTTTCCCGCCTGAGCGGTTCGCCGGGCGCCTTAGTGGGCGCGCGAATCAAACGAAAAGCGCCGGTCGAGC
Organism: Burkholderia sp. H160; assembly: GCA_000173575.1. Classification (GTDB taxonomy): domain Bacteria; phylum Pseudomonadota; class Gammaproteobacteria; order Burkholderiales; family Burkholderiaceae; genus Paraburkholderia. The sequence continues at coordinate 30,812 of ABYL01000071.1, forward strand.
CGGCGCTTTTTTGCATCCTTCAACACGAGGCGCGAACGGCGACTCGCGGCGTGACTCACTGCGAATCGGAGTTCGACTGATCCGCTTGCCCTTGCGACGGGCCCCCGCCGTTGACCGCCTTTGCGGCATCGATCGCGTCCATCTGCGCCTTGACCTTCTGACCGAGCTGATACACCGCGAGCGCATAGAAGAAGCTGCGGTTGTAGCGCGTGAGCACATAGAAATTCTTCAGCCCGAGCACGAATTCCGTGCCACGTCCAGGAGACGGCAGATCGACCACCGTGACCGGCGTGCCCGCTTCGGACGCGATGTCGACGTTCGGCTCGTTCAGCACGAGCCCGGCGCGCAGCAACTGGTCGAGCGGCCATTGCGGCTCCGGCTGACCATTGGCCGCCGCCTGCGCGACACCGAGGCTGCCCGCGTCCGAGCCGATGCGCCAGACGACCGGCCGGCCGCTTTCCCAGCCGTTCTGCCGCAGATAGTTCGCGACGCTGCCGATCGCATCGGCCTCGCTCGCGCGCAGATCGATACGCTTGTTGCCGTCGTAGTCGACTGCGTATTGCGCGATGCTGCTCGGCAGGAACTGTGGAATGCCGATCGCGCCCGTGTAGGAGCCGAGCACGGAGGTCGGATCGATCTGCGCGTCGCGCGTCCACACCAGGTAGTCTTCGAGGTTCTTGCGGAATGTGGCCTGGCGATCCGCGCGATTCGCGGTGTTCGGATAATCGAAGCTCAACGTGGTCAGCGCATCGAGCACGCGGAAGTTGCCCATGTAGCGGCCGTAGATCGTCTCGACGCCGATGATGCCGACGATCACCTCAGGCGGCACGCCGAACTCCTGATACGCGCGCTGCAGCGTGGCCCGGTTCTCGCGCCAGAATTGCACGCCGGCATTCACGCGCACCGGTTCAAGGAAGCGCGCCTGATACGAGCGCCAGTTCTTGATCGACGGCGTCGGTGACGGCGTGACGAGCTTCACCGCGGTCGCCGAGTAGCTGACGCCGGCGAACAGCGAGTGTAGCGAAGCCTCGTCGAAATCGTAGCGCGCGACCATCTCGTTGATAAATGCATCGACGTTCGCGTTGTTCGCGTAGCGCTGCGGGATGATCTCTTCCTCGAACGTCTGTCCTTGCGGTACCGCTTGCTGCGGCTGACCCTGCGCGACCAGCAGCGGGGCTTTCCTCGCGGCGCTTTGCGCGCTCGCGGGACTCGCTGCGATCAACATGCACGATGCGACGGTCAGTGAGGCGGCGAGAGTGCCGAGGCGAAGCCGATTGCGTGTGGATCGTGCGGACAGAGCAAGCTTGACGGTCATGGTGAGCAGTGAGCGCGATGCGTGAAAGGCTGGAAGCAGTCGGAAAGCGGCGGGAACGAAACGGCGAGTAACGGGTCGGGGCAGTATACCCGACGGTTTCCGCAAAACCGTGCTGAATGAGCGACAGCGGCGTCGTGTGGTAACTTGACGAATGTTGGCGCGCCGGGGCGCGCGCCGCTCGACGGAGACACGCCGCGCGCGCAGTCCATGCGCCGCGCCGTAGAAAAGACGCACAACAGAAACTATGGCAACCGGCTTCTATTCCCACACCGACTGTCTGCTGCACGACATGGGGCAGTGGCATCCCGAGTGTCCCGCCCGCCTGCAGGCGATCGAGGATCAACTAATCGCGAGCCGGATCGACGCGCTGATCGAGCGCGAGTCGGCGCCGCTCGCCGACGAGGCTGCGCTGCTGCGCGTGCATACGCAGGCGCACGTCGACTACATCCGCGGCCGCGCGCCCGTCGAGGGCATGGCCGAGATCGACCCCGACACGGCGATGAACCCGCACACGTGGCAGGCCGCGTTGCGCGCGGCGGGTGCGGCGGTCGCCGCCACCGACGCGGTGATCGACGGTCGTTACGACAATGCGTTCTGCAGCGTGCGGCCGCCGGGCCATCACGCGGAGCCGGCGCGCGCGATGGGCTTTTGTTTCTTCAACAACGTCGCGATCGCCGCGCGCCACGCGCTCGACGTGCACGGTCTCGCGCGCGTCGCGATCATCGACTTCGACGTTCATCACGGCAATGGCACCGAGGCTGCGTTCTCGGGCGACCCGCGCGTGCTGATGTGCAGCATCTTCCAGCATCCGTTCTATCCGTTCACCGGCGCCGACAATCAGGCGCCCAACATGTGCAACGTGCCGATGCCGGCGCGCTCGAACGGCATGGCCGTGCGCGAGGCGGTCGACATGCTGTGGTTGCCGCGCCTGCACGAGTTCAGGCCGGAGATGCTGTTTATCTCGGCGGGCTTTGACGCGCATCGCGAGGACGACCTCGGCAACATGGGGCTCGTCGAAGACGATTACGCGTGGATCACCGGCCAGATGTGCGAGATCGCGCGGCGCTATGCGCGCGGGCGCATCGTCAGTTGCCTCGAGGGCGGCTACAACCTGTCGGCGCTCGGGCGCAGCGTGGTCGCTCACGTGCGGGCGCTGGCGGAGATCTGAAGGAGCGAGCCATGAACGCAAGTCCCGCCAGCACCGGCGACACCGCGCTGGTCACGATCGAACACGACGCGTATCGCGTGCCGGGCGTCGTGCGCGTGACGATGAACCGGCCCGATGCGTTCAATGCGCTGTCCGAAGCGCTGCTCGAAGAACTGCAGCAGACCCTGACCGATATCGCGAAGTCCGGTGCGCGCGTGGTCGTGATTGCCGGCGCGGGCCGCGCGTTCTGCGCGGGACACGACCTGAAGGAAATGCGCGCGGCGCCGTCGCTCGCGTACTACCAGCAGCTATTCGCGCGCTGCACGAAGCTGATGATGACGATCCAGCGCATGCCGCAGCCGGTGATCGCGCGCGTGCATGGCATCGCGACGGCGGCCGGCTGTCAGCTCGTCGCGATGTGCGATCTCGCGGTCGCCGCCGATATCGCGCGCTTCGCCGTGTCGGGCGTGAACCTCGGTCTGTTCTGCGCGACGCCGTCGGTGCCGCTGTCGCGCAACCTGTCGCGCAAGGCCGCGCTCGAAATGCTGTTGACCGGCGATTTCATCGATGCCTTCGCAGCGCGCCAGCAGGGACTCGTGAACCGCGTCGCCCCAGCCGATGCGCTCGACGACGAAATCGCCCGGCTCGCCGCGAGCATCAGCGCAAAGCCGGTCGAGGCGGTCAGCGCGGGCAAGAGCCTGTTCTACCGTCAGCTCGAGATGGGCATCGAAGCCGCGTACCAGCTCGCCGGGCAGACGATGGCCTGCAACATGATGGACGACTCGGCGCTCGAAGGCGTGCAGGCTTTTATCGACAAACGCACGCCGGAGTGGAAGCGGTAGCCGACGACTACCCAGCGCCACGTCTTCTCAGCTTCGTCCCACCGCCCGCTTTTCAATCCATTCGATCAACGCCTCGATCACCCGATCGCGATCGAGGTCGTTCATCGTCTCGTGATAGCTACCCTCGTGCAACGTGAGCGTCTTGTCCAGTGAACCCGCATGCTCGCCGAACGCGCGGCTGCCATTGGGCTCGGTCAGTTTGTCGGCGGTGCCATGAAACACCAGCAGAGGCATGCGCAGTCCGGCGCGACCGCGTTCGATGCGTGCCATCGCGAGCAGCAGCTCGGCGCCCGTGCGCGCCGGAATCGCGTCGTGATGCACGAGTGGGTCGTCGCGGTTGGCCTTCACCACCGGCTGAAGCCGCGAGAGCAGGGCGGGGTCGATCTTCATCGCCGGGAAGCCGGGGTAGAGGCGACTGATCACCTGGCTTAGCGCGAGCATCCACTTTGGCACGTCGCGGCCCGGCGCGAGGGCGGGGCTCGACAGGATCAGTCCGCTCAAGCGTCGGCCGCTTGCGTCGAGACGCTCGATCGCATACAGCGCGGCGATGGTGCCGCCCATGCTGTGGCCCATCAGGAATAGCGGCGCGCAGCTTTGCGCGGCGGCGTCGAGCAAAGCCTGCGCGTCGAGCAGATAGTCGTCGAAGCGTTTCACATAGGCGCGCTTGCCGGGCGCGTGGCCGTGGCCGCGCAGATCGATCGCGACGAGTTCGATGCCCGCCGCGTTGAGCCGGCCCGCCACCGCCGCAT
>ABYL01000070.1 GCA_000173575.1 Burkholderia sp. H160
ACTCTAATGCCCTACGTCTCCTACTCAAAATCGAACGGTATTGCTGTTGCCACGATCGACAATCCGCCTATCAACGCCCTGAGCATCGGTGTTCGTCGCGGTCTCATGGACGCCATCGAACGCGCGCAAGCTGAAGACGATGTACAAGTACTGGTCATTGCATGCGCTGGCCGTACATTCGTTGCTGGTGCTGATATCAGCGAGTTCGGCCAGCCATACGAAGAGCCCTCGCTGTACAAGATTCTCGACGCATTGGGCACGAGTTCCAAGCCATCTATCGCAGCTATCCATGGGACGGCACTGGGCGGCGGTCTCGAACTGGCTCTCTCGTGCACGTGGCGCTTAGCCCAGGTGACTGCGCAGATCGGACAACCTGAAGTGAAACTCGGTTTGATGCCAGGCGGCTACGGTACGCAGTGGTGGCTCCGACTCGCCGGGCCTCAAGTTGCACTAGACGTTTCGACGTCAGGCAACCCCGTGTCCGCAGAGCAAGCACACGAATGGGGTGTCATCGATTATCTGGTTACTGACCGAGACGTCGATCTCGTGTCAGCTGCTAGAGCCTTCGCACAAGACCTGAATTGCAAGGGCACCCTCGCTCGCGACCGGACCGCTATCAAGGGCCCTCTTAAAGACGTAGACCTCTCAATGTTCGAGACCTATCGTCAAAAGAATCAAAGGAAGTGGCACGGTCTCGTGGCTCCGCAGAAGATTGTCGACGTCCTCGAAGCTTCCTGCGCGTTGACCTTTGACGAAGGTTGCGCACTCGAAAAGAAAGCGTTCCAGGAGTGCGAGCACAGCCCTGAAAGCGCGTCCTTGCGTCACCTGTTCTTCGCTGAACGGGAGGCGGGCAAAGTCCGCGGCGCTGACAAGGCAACACCGCTGGATATCAAGTCTGTAACCGTGATCGGCGCAGGCACCATGGGTCAGGGCATTGCGCAAGCCTGTGCGAGCGCCGGCTTGTCCGTCGTCCTCGTAGACCGCACGTATGAAGCGCTAGAACGCGCTATTGTTGCTATTCAAGCAAACTACGAGACCTCAGTCGCTCGCGGCTCCATGGCACGCGCAAAGGCCGATCGTGCATTCAATCTGATTTCTATCTCCTGCGACCTCGTGGCGGTCTCGACGTGCGATCTCATTATCGAGGCTGTTTTTGAAGACCTCGGCGTCAAACAGAGTGTCTTCAGGGATCTCGATGCTGTAGCCAAGCCAGAGGCTATCCTGGCGACTAATACGTCTACGCTCGATATCGATCTGATTGCGAACGTGACTCGTCGTCCGCAGCAAGTTGTCGGCATGCACTTCTTCAGCCCTGCCCACGTGATGAAGCTGGTAGAAGTTATCAAGGGCTCGCAGACCTCGGATGAAGTCTCTGCAACTATACTCAAGATCACGAAGGCCTTGCGCAAGATCGCAGTGTTCGCAGGCAACGAAGAAGGATTTATCGGCAATCGTATCCTCGGTGCCTATGGCCGCGAAGCTGACTATCTTCTCGAAGAAGGCGCGACGCCGTGGCAAATCGACCGCGTACTCAATCAGTTCGGTTTCCCTATGGGCCTGTTCGCTATGCGCGATATGGCAGGCTTGGACGTGATCTGGCGCATTCGTCAGGGACAGGAACGGAAAGGCACGCGCCCTGCCTATGAGCGTTACTCCGTGCTCGCTGATCGTATCTGCGAACAAGGCCGATTCGGCCAGAAGACGGGTAGCGGCTATTACAAGTACGAAGGTCGTACGGCGACTCCCTGTCCTGAAATCGAGGCGCTGATCGTCCAGGTTTCGGCTGACGCCGGTATCGAACGCCGTGAGATCTCAGACGAAGCCATCGTGCAACGCATTATGTGCGCTATGGTCAACGAGGGTGCTCGCATCATCGACTCCGGTACTGCACAGCGCGCGAGCGACATCGATATTGTGTACACCAACGGCTATGGCTTCCCGAGCTATCGCGGCGGCCCTATGTTCTGGGCGCAGCAAACGGGGCTCCAGAAGGTCTACGAACAGGTTCAGGAATATCACAAGCTTTACGGTGATACGTGGAAGCCTGCACAGTCCCTTGCCGAAGCTGCCAAAGCTAACCAGTGGCCTGTTTCTCAAGCCTAATCGTATTCAAGTATCTATCAGGAGATGCAAATCATGCGTGAAGCTGTAATCGTTTCTGTAGCGCGTACTCCCATCGGCAGGGCCTTCCGTGGCGCGTTCAACGATACGACTGGTCCGGCATTGGGCGGCCATGTCGTGAACGCTGCTGTGCAGCGCGCTCTCATCGACGGCGCTGACGTTGACGACGTGATCATAGGCACAGCCCTGCAGCAAGGCACGACGGGGTTCAACGTTGCTCGTCAGTCGGCCCTCCGTGCCGGCCTGCCCCATTCCGTTGCCGGGATGACGGTTGATCGTCAATGCGGATCCGGTCTTATGGCTATCGCGACGGCTGCGAAGCAGATCATGTGCGACGGCCAGCAGATCGTCGTTGCCGGTGGCGTCGAGTCCGTGTCGCTGGTTCAAAACGAACACTTCAACCAATTCCAGATCTTCGATCCCGAACTGCAAAAGACGGTTCCGCAGGTCTACATGCAGATGCTGGAGACGGCTGAAATCGTGAGCGCTCGCTACGGTATCAGCCGTGAGCGTCAGGATGCGTATGCTCTGCGCTCACAACAACTGACAGCACAAGCACAGGCCGAAGGCCGCTTCGACGCTGAAATCGTTCCGATGTCGACGCAAATGAAAGTTGTTGACAAGGAAACGAAAGAGGTCAGCTTCAAGACCGTGACTCTCACTAACGACGAAGGCAACCGCCCGAGCACCAAACTCGAAGACCTGGCGAGCCTCAAGCCCGTGTTCCGTGGTGGTCAACAACTCAAGGAAGGCAACTACATCACGGCAGGCAATGCCTCGCAGCTCTCGGATGGAGCAGCAGCATTGGTCGTCATGGAAGCTGCCGAAGCGGCCAAGCGCGGCCTCAAGCCGCTTGGCGCTTACCGCGGTATGGCGGTCGCTGGTTGCAATCCGGATGAAATGGGTATCGGCCCGGTGTTTGCTATCCCCAAGCTTCTCAAGCAACACAAGCTCACGGTCAGCGATATCAGCCTCTGGGAACTCAACGAAGCGTTCGCATGTCAAGTTCTGCACTGCCAAGACGTCCTGGGGATTCCCGATGATCGCCTGAACGTGAGCGGCGGCGCGATTGCCGTTGGCCACCCCTACGGTATGTCGGGTGCACGTATGGCCGGTCATATCCTGATCGAGGGCCGTCGCCGTGGTGCAAAGTTCGGCATTGTCACGATGTGTATCGGCGGGGGTCAAGGCGCGGCCGCGCTGTTCGAGATTTTCTAATCTCCGTCCCGCACCACTGAATCAAGGGGCTTCAGCCCCTTTTTCATTCAAATAGGTCTTGTGATTAGCCAACTGCACGTCGAACAAGGTAATGCTCAATGTGCCAGATCTCCGATAGCAAAACTTAAGTACGCTGATCACGGGTAATGAACTTCAACATCGTTAAACAAATGATTAGTTGAATCCCACGGCGAACGCAGGAAATGCTGTACGCGGTCTTCTCTGACTTCCCACAGACTACGCGGAGCCCACTTCGGTTGATTATCCTTGTCAATCATGAACGCACGCACGCCCTTCAAGAAGTCACCGTCCTCGATACAACGGGTAAAGATTCCGAGTTCACGCCTAAACACTCTCTCAGGCTACTCTGCCTCCCGCGAATGATCATCTCCCGCGCCACATATAGCATGGTTGCTCTTTCGCACCACCGCCTGCTGCGCTTCCAGCGCGTAATCGCATTGTTGAGCGAGAAGCCGACAGCATTTTTACAGCTCTATTCGTTGGTCAAAGGCTACTCGTCACGTGGCCGCCGTCTACGACGATCACCGAGCCCGTCATGTACGCAGAGGCGTCAGAACCGAGAAGAAGGATTGGACCATCGAGATCCTGGAGGCGGCCAAGACGACGTTGCGGGATGCGCTTTATCATCGCTAGCCCAGCCGGGGTAGACCAAAACTCGGAGTTCAACTCTGTTTCGATATAACCTGGTGCTAAGGCGTTGACACGTACGCCGTAGCGTGCCCATTCGAGTGCCAGCGTCTTAGTCAACTGAATCACACCAGCCTTGGATACCGCATAGGGCATGACGGATCCTGCCTGTCTCAGACCCAAGATAGATGCGATGTTGATCACCGTGCCAGAACGCGCCTTGAGGCCTTCCAACATCTCCTGCGCAAGGAAGAACATCGACTTGAGATTCGTATCTATTACGGAATCCCAATCTGCTTCTGTCTGCGCTGTAGCGGGCTTATCGATCACGATGCCTGCGTTGTTAACCAGTACGTCGATCTCGCCCGCAGTCTGTGCTATGTGCTTGCGTGACTCACTATCGTTGACGTCAGCTACGATGTATGACGCGCTAAGATTTTGATTGATGAAGCCTCTCACCTGTTCTTCGAGCAGAGCTTCACGTCGTCCAGTCAAAATCACTGACGCGCCTTGACGAGCAAATACAGATGCAAAGTGAGCACCCAGCCCACTTGTAGCTCCTGTGATCAAGATTCGACGCCCTCGTAAACTGCTACCTGTGCACATGATGTCCCCTGATATTGTTCACCTGATTTGTAACTACTTCCTCCGCGATTACCCTTCGAGTGCCACCAGGGGGTGACTGTCTCCGCCCCAGGGGCACGAGAGGTAATGCTGTATGTGCTCCGACCACACCCCAGTGAGAGCACGCAGCTTCCAATGAGGATTGCGATCCTTATCGATCAGCAATGCTCGAACGCCCTCGCAAAAATCACCCTCTTCGAAGGCTCTGCGCACTACACCGAGTTCCATACGGAAGCACTGGGCCAGCGTCATTTCACGACCGAGAATCAGCGCCTCGCGCGTGACTTCAAGCATTAGAGGAGAGCATTGCGTGATGGCATCCAGTGCGCCTTCCATCCACTTCCTTTCAGCCTCCGTACGCGGCTTTTCCAGGTCATCCTCAAAGAGATCGCGTTGGAGGTCCGATGCCATCTGCTTCACCGTCTTCTCGGAATCGAAATAAAGATTGATCAATGGCAGAAGTGAGGGAAGAATTGCGTTTTCGGTTCCAAGATCGTGGTTGACAAACACTTTGCGCAACACAGCCAAAACGGAAGCCACCGTAGCGCCTTCAACCCATTCGACTTCTCGTAGGCGGTCTTCGTAGCCCTCCAACGATTGGGCCTCAACGCAAACATCCGCGAGGTCGCAATAAACGGCATCAGTGCCGCTGAGTTGCACACCGGTGAGCCCCACGTAAAGCTCCAACGCAGGGTCCATCTTGGACATGAAACTCGTTGCCCCGACATCCGGCAACAAGCCGATGCGTGTTTCCGGCATTGCGATCTTTGTGCGCGCAGTCGCCACACGTAGGTCTGCGGCTTGTGCTAGTCCCATACCACCGCCCATGGTCACGCCATCCATCAGCGCCACTATGGGCTTCTCGAACATGTGCAGCGCGTAGTCGAGGCTGTATTCATCGATAAAGAACTGTTGCCAACCGTTCGAGCCTTGTCGCTCCCCGGCTTTTGCCTGCTGGTAGAGCGCGCGCACGTCACCGCCAGCGCAAAAGGTTTTGGGACCGTGGCCTTCAAGCACAAGGGCCAATATGCGATCGTCATCGCGCACTCGCTCCAAAATCACTGCCAGTTCGCGAACCATTGAGTGCGTAAGTGCATTCAAGGCCTGCGGGCGATTCAGTGTGACGATGGCACAGCCATTGACGACACGAAACAACACCTCCTGGTCTGGATTAGGCGTAGGTATGGCATTCATTTCTAATCCTCAGTCGGTGAGTTGTCGTGCGATGACAATGCGCTGGACTTCGCTCGTGCCTTCGTAAATCTGCGTGATCCGTGCATCCCGGTAATGACGCTCAACCGGATAGTCATTCAGAAACCCATAACCACCGTGGATCTGAATAGCGGCCGAACATACCTGTTCGGCAATCTCCGAGGCGTAAAGCTTGGCCTGCGAAGCCTCCGAAAGACACGGCTTGCCCAACGTCCTCAGCCGCGCCGCGTGATGCACCAGGTGGCGCGCGGCATTGATCTTCGTGTGCATATCGGCAAGCATGTTGGCCACGGATTGATGCTTGATAATGGCGGTGCCGAATTGCTGGCGATCATTGGCATACACTCGCGCAGCCTCGAACGCAGCCCTGGCAATTCCAGCAGATTGCGCCGCAATACCAATGCGCCCGCCTTCCAGATTTGCCAAGGCGATTTTCAACCCCTCACCTGGGCGGCCCAGCATGTTGGCTTCTGGAATTGCGCAGTTGTCCAGGGTGATCGGACACGTATCCGAGGCCCGGATGCCCATCTTCTTTTCCGGATGCCCGACGATGAACCCCGGCGTATCGGTTGGGACGATGAACGCCGACAAACCCTTCTTTCCTGCCAAAGGGTCAGTAACTGCAAACACAATGGCGATCTTGGCGCGTTGAGCATTGGTCACGAACTGCTTGCTGCCGTTCAGCACCCATTTACCATCGCGGAGTTCAGCACGAGTCTTCAGGTTGTTTGCCTCGGAGCCCGCTTGAGGTTCAGTCAGGCAAAACGCACCAATAGCCTTCCCGCTGGCAAGCGGGGCAAGCCAGCGTTCTTTCTGTTCCTCGGTACCGAATTGCAGAATCGGCCCACAGCCCACCGAATTGTGCACACTCATCAACGTCGCACACGAGGCACACCCAACCGCGATCTCTTCGATGGCCAGCGCATAGGCCACGTAATCGGTATACGTCCCGCCCTGCTCCGGGGGTACGACCATGCCGAGAAGCCCCAACTGGCCCAACTGCGTGACTACCTCATCGGGTAGCCGACCGTCGAGATCCCACTGCGCCGCATTAGGTGCCAACTGCTCGCTAGCGAAATCACGCGCAGCATCGCGAATCATGCGTTGGTCTTCGTTGTAGAACAGATCGTCCACAGTCATTCCCCCTGTTATGCCTTATGCCAGAGCGCCGACGAGTTCGGGTACGGCCTCGAACAAGTCAGCAACCAGGCCGTAGTCGGCTACCGAGAAAATCGGAGCCTCCGCATCCTTGTTGATGGCAACAATGACCTTCGAATCCTTCATGCCCGCCAGATGCTGAATGGCACCCGAAATTCCGACCGCCACGTACAACCCCGGAGCCACAATCTTGCCGGTTTGCCCCACCTGGTAATCGTTGGGCACATAGCCAGCGTCGACAGCAGCACGCGATGCTCCGAGAGCAGCGCCAAGCTTATCGGCCAGCGGAGTCAACACGTTCTGATAGTTCTCGCCATTTCCGAGGCCGCGACCGCCAGAAACGATGATCTTTGCCGATGTCAGTTCCGGCCTGTCCAGCTTCGTCACTTCACGGCCAACGAATTGCGAAAGATCGCTATCCGCTACAGGATTGGGAGCCTGGATCACGGTGACGGTATTTCCGCCATCAACCGCAACTGCATCGAATGCCGTCGCACGAACGGTAATGACTTTCTGCGCATCGGTGGCTTGCACCGTGGCAATCGCATTACCCGCGTAAATTGGACGTTCGAACGTATCGGCGTTGACGACGGCAGTAATGTCGCTGATCTGTGCGACGTCCAGGAGCGCGGCAACGCGCGGTGCCACATTCTTACCCGAAGCAGTTGCTGGGAACAGAATGTGAGAATAGCTCGATGCGATAGCCAATACGGTAGCCGTCACGTTTTCAGCCAAGCCGTCTGCAAGTTGCGGAGCATCTGCGCATACGACTACTGCCACGCCTTCGGCTTTTACGGTTGCGTCCACTACGCCCTGTACGTCATGGCCAGCAACCAGGACGTGCACATCGCCACCGATCTTCAGTGCGGCACCGATGGTATTGAGCGTCGCGGTCTTCAGCGACTTATTGTCGTGTTCGGCAACAACCAGAATCGTCATTTGTGGCTCCTTAGATGGCCTTCGCTTCGTTCTTAAGTTTCGCCACCAATGTCGCGACGTCTGCGACCTTCTGGCCTGCACTGCGCTTCGCCGGCTCTGCGACCTTCAGCGTCTTCAAACGCGGTGCCGGATCGACTCCAAGATCAGCAGGGCTCATGACGTCCAAAGGCTTCTTCTTGGCCTTCATGATGTTGGGCAAAGTCACATAGCGCGGTTCGTTCAACCGCAGATCGGTCGTCACCACAGCAGGGAGCTTCAACGAAAGCGTTTCCGCACCACCATCGACCTCACGGGTAACCACGGCTCGTCCGTCAGCAACAACGACCTTCGATGCATACGTAGCCTGCCCGACGCCCAGGAGAGCCGCCAGCATTTGACCCGTTTGGTTCGAGTCGTCATCGATAGCCTGTTTGCCCAGAATCACGAGCTGCGGTTGCTCCTTGTCGACGAGGGCTTTGAGAATCTTGGCCACCGCCAGCGGCTGAAGCTCTTCGTTCGTGTTCACGAGAATCGCTCGATCAGCACCGATCGCCAACGCGGTACGCAACGTCTCCTGCGCCTGCGTAACCCCTGCCGAGACAACCACGACTTCGGTGGCGGTACCCGCTTCCCGGAGACGAACCGCCTCTTCGACGGCGATTTCATCGAAGGGATTCATCGCCATCTTGACGTTGGCCAGATCGACGCCCGAACCATCCGACTTGACACTGACCTTGATATTCGCGTCAACAACGCGCTTGATAGGTACAAGAATTTTCATGTGGATCTCCTAACAGCAAATTCGAATTAATCAGCAGCCGAAGGGGGTTATCACTCAAACTTCCATACGGGAACGCGCTTTTCCAGAAACGCGTTGGTGCCCTCGCGCTGATCCGGGCCGCTGAAGAGATCAACGAAACGCTCGCGCTCCACCGACAGCGCCGCCGGACGGGGTACGCCGTTGCGCGCCTGATGAATCAATTGCTTGCTGAAGTCCGTGGCCTGTGGGCTGTTTTTCAACACGCGGGCGGCCATGGCCAATGCGGCTTCCAGCGACTTGCCTTGCGCCACGACTTCCTCCACGAGGCCGATGCGCAAAGCCGCTTCAGCCGTGACGCGCTCGCCCGTGAGAATCATGCGCTTAGCCCAGCCTTCACCGACAAGCCAAGGCAGCGTTTGCGTGCCACAGCCAGAGGGCAGAAGGCCCACGCCAGGTTCGGGGAGAGCCATCTGCACCTGCTGTTCCGCAATGCGGATATCGCAAGACAACGCGCATTCGAGCCCGCCCCCCATCGCATAACCATTAATGGCCGCGATCACCACAGGGCGTGCGTTTTGGAGGACTTCGAACGCGGCACCGAATGCCGCTGCAGCCCGGAGTGCCGCTTCCTTGCTGCCCGTAGCGAATTGATTCAGGTCTGCGCCCGCGGAGAAGAACTTCGGACCTTTGCCGGTAATAACGATGGCGCGAACACGAAGGTTCTTGTTCAGGTCCCCAATGCAGTCCCGTAGTTGATCGAGGCCTTCAGGCGAGAAGGCGTTGGCGGGCGGGCGATTCAGCGTCAGTTGGGCAATAGTGCTGTCGTTATGGAAAGCAAGTTCAATCATTGTCAATATCCAGGGAACGGGGCAACAAAGCCTCGTTATTCTTCGAGGTTATGGCGTTACTTCGTTACCGAGTCGCCGTCGCGATACAGCATGATGACGGACGAGAAGTCTTGGCCACCCAGACCACGCGTGCTTGCCGTTTGGTAAAGCTGCTGGGCAATGGCACCCATAAATGCGGGTCGTCTTGCCGACTTCGCTGCATCTGCGGCGAGGGCCAAGTCCTTCAGCATCAGATCGGTACCGAAGCCACCCGTATAACCCCTGCTGGAAGGCGCGGTACCGACAACGCCCGGATAGGGGTTGCAGGTCTCAGAAGACCACGAACGGCCTGTCGAGGTATTCATGATGCCCGCCAGGACCTGGGGGTCGATGCCCAACGATTCACCGAGGGCCATGGCTTCGGCCGTACCCGCCATGGTGACGCCAAGGACCAGGTTGTTGCAGATTTTCGCGACCTGACCCGTGCCCACGCCACCGCAGTGCACGATGTTCTTGCCCATGCCCTTCAGCACCGGCACAACGCGGTCGTACTGTTCGCTGGTACCGCCGACCATGAAAGTCAGCGTCCCAGCTTGTGCACCGCCGGTGCCACCCGAAACTGGGGCATCGACAAACGTCAGTCCGCGAATTTCGGCCATTCGAGCCATGTCACGCGCTGTCGTCGGATCAATCGTGGACGAATCGATAACTGTCACCGAATCGCCACAGCCAGCAAACACGCCGTCGTCTGCGGTCAGCACGGAGCGCACGTGGACCGCTGCGGGAAGCATGGTAACCACCACTTCAGCGCCCGTTGCGGCGTCCTTGGGCGACACTGCATTGCGGGCACCGGCCTGCGCCAGCATTTCCATTGCCGAAGCGCTCAGATCGAATACCGAGACAGTGTGTCCGGCCTTCAACAGATTCAACGCCATCGGGGCACCCATGTGGCCCAGACCGATGAAACCGATGTTCATTTCCGTCTCCTCCTAAGTCTGGAGCCTTACTTCAGGCTGATCGTGGTGTTCACGCCGTCGTTCACGGTCGAGTCGTCGAACCAGCGAGCGGTAACGGTTTTCGTCTGCGTGTAGAACTGCACGACCTGCTTGCCATACGGGCCAAGGTCACCCAGCTTCGAACCACGCGAACCCGTAAACGAGAAGTACGGAACCGGAACCGGGATAGGAATGTTGATCCCGACTTGGCCAACGTCGATTTCGGCCTGGAACTTGCGCGCCGCTGCGCCCGATTGCGTGAACAGCCCCGTGCCGTTGCCGAACGGATTTGCATTCACCAACGCAATAGCTTGGTCCAGCGTGTCCACAGCCAGGACCACCAGCACCGGGCCAAAGATTTCCTGCGTGTAGATGTCCATGTCGTTCGTGACGTCACTGAAGATCGTCGGACCAACGAAATTTCCTTGCTCATAGCCCGGCACCTTCACGTTGCGGCCATCCAGAAGGAGCGTGGCACCTTGGGCGACGCCAGAGTCGATCAGGCGCGTGACGCGCTCCTTAGCCGCCTTGGAGACCACCGGACCAACGTCCGTACCGGCTTCACCGCCGGCATTGACCTTGAGCTTCTTCGCCTTCTCCACGATCTCGGGAAGCCATTCTTTCGACTGACCGACGAGGACCACCACGGACGTAGCCATGCAACGTTGGCCCGCTGCACCGAAACCTGCACCGATCAGAGCATTCGTGGTTTGTTCGCGGTTTGCATCCGGGAGCACCACAGCGTGGTTCTTCGCCCCCATCATGCACTGCGCGCGCTTGCCATTGGCGCTGGCGAGGTTGTAGACGTGGGTGCCCACTGCAGTCGAACCCACGAACGACACGGCCTTGATGAGCTCGTGGGTACACAGTGCATCCACCGCAGTCTTGCCACCGTGAATGACGTTCAACACGCCCTTGGGCATACCAGCCTTGATTGCCAGCTCCACGAGCATCATGGTGGACATCGGGTCTTGCTCGCTGGGCTTCAGTACGAAGGTATTGCCGCAGACGATCGCCATCGGGAACATCCACAGCGGGATCATGGCCGGGAAGTTGAACGGCGTGATACCGGCGCAGACGCCGATAGGCTGCTGCAGCGTGTACGTATCGACGCCGCCAGCAACATTTTCAGCGAAACCACCTTGCTGCAGGGTACCCACCGAGCATGCGTGCTCCACGACTTCGAGGCCACGGAAGATGTCGCCTTCCGCATCGGGAGTCGTCTTCCCCTGCTCTGCCGTCAGCACCTTCGCGATTTCCGACATGTTTTCGCGAATCAATGCCTGGAACTTCAGCATGATGCGCATACGTGCACCGATTGCCGTGTTCTTCCAGGTCTTGAACGCCGCATTGGCGCTTTCGATTGCTGCGTTGATTTCGTCTTCGGTTGCGAAGGGAACGCGGGCCAACACTTCTTGCGTCGCCGGATTAACAACGTCACGCCATTCCCTGGTTTGCGATTCAACGAACTCACCATTGATGAGCAACTTCACGGTTTGAATTGCAGTCATGTTTCGTCTCTTTGGTTGTGTTTCTGCCCGTGGCGTGGGGCCACGGATATTTAATCAGTGGTCAATCGTCAGTGTTCTACGCCCTTCACCATGTCCTCGATCACCTTCTTCGCGTCACCGAACACCATCATGGTTTTATCCATGTAGAACAGTTCGTTGTCGAGGCCTGCGTAACCCGATGCCATACTGCGTTTGTTCACGATCACCGTACGGGCTTTATATGCCTCAATAATCGGCATACCGGCAATCGGGGACTTCGGATCGTTCTTCGCTGCAGGATTTACGACGTCGTTTGCACCCAGCACCAGCACCACGTCGGTTTGTCCGAATTCGCTGTTGATGTCTTCCATCTCGAACACCACGTCGTACGGGACTTCGGCCTCCGCCAGAAGGACGTTCATGTGACCAGGCATGCGGCCAGCAACGGGGTGAATTGCATAGCGAACATCCACACCCTTTTGTACCAGCTTATCCGTCAGCTCCTTCAGCGCGTGTTGTGCACGAGCCACGGCAAGGCCGTAACCAGGAACGATGACAACAGATTCAGCATTGCCCAACATGAATGAGGCATCGTCAGCGGAACCAGATTTAACCGGGCGCTGCTCTTTGGAGCCGCCACTGTCACTTGCCGAGGCTTCCGCGCCGAAGCCGCCGAGAATCACGCTGAAGAAGGAGCGATTCATCGCCTTGCACATGATGTACGAGAGAATCGCACCCGAGGACCCCACGAGGGACCCGGCAATGATCAGCATCGCATTGTTCAGCGAGAAACCGATACCCGCTGCAGCCCACCCTGAGTACGAGTTCAGCATCGACACCACCACCGGCATATCCGCGCCACCGATGGGGATGATGATCAACACGCCCAGTGCGAACGCAATCCCGGTCATTATCAGGAAAGGCGTCCACGATTGGGTAAGGAAGAACATCGTTCCGAAGCCCAGCATCGCCAAAGCCAACACCAGATTCATCAGGTGCTGACCCGGAAACATCACGGGGGCGCCTTGGAACAAGCGGAACTTGTACTTCCCCGACAATTTCCCGAACGCGATAACCGATCCACTGAAGGTGATGGCACCAACGAAAGTGCCAATCACGAGTTCGATTCGGTTTCCGAAAGGCAAAAACCCAGCCTCCTGGCCTTCAGCAATCAGACCGAACGCTTGCGGTTCCGAGACCACCGCGTAGGCAATGCACACAGCAGCCAAACCGATCAGCGAGTGCATGGCCGCCACGAGTTCCGGCATCTTCGTCATCTCGACACGCCTGGCCAACAGTGAACCGATAGCGCCGCCGACCAGAAGGGCGAGTATGAGCAAGCCCAGTCCCGTATTGAGATCAGCGCCGAGTTCCGCCGACTTCTTGAAAATCAGCGCCCCGGTGGTCAAGACGGCAATAGTCATTCCCAGCATGCCAAACGCATTCCCTTGACGAGCTGAGCGGGGATTCGACAATCCCTTAAGCGCCTGGATGAAACACACGCTGGCCGCCAGGTACAGCAGCGTAACGATATTCATGCTCATCATGCACCTTCCTTCTTGGCGCTCTTCTTGCTCTTGAACATTTCGAGCATACGGCGGGTGACCAGAAATCCGCCGAAGACGTTCACGGCGGCCAGAAACACAGCGATGGCCCCGAAATACTTCGCCTGATCGCTGGTAGTCAATGCGGTGGCCAGCATCGCACCAACAATCACGATGGCTGAAATCGCGTTGGTGACGGCCATCAGCGGCGTATGCAGTGCTGGAGTGACATTCCAGACCACGTGATAACCGACGTACACGGCCAAGACGAAGATGGTCAGATTAATGACGGTATGGTTGATGATTTCCATCCAGGTAGTCCTTAGGCGGCTTTGCGCATCAGCGAACCATCGCGGGTCAGCAATGTCGCGCTAACGATATCGTCTGCGAGGTCGATATTCAGTGTCGCGTCCTTGGTGATCAGCTTCACGAAGTCCAGGAGATTGCGTGCGTATAGAGCGCTGGCGTCCGATGCCACTTGCGATGCCAGATTCGTGTACCCGCAAATGTTGACGCCAGTATGAGTAGTCACCACCTCATCAACCTCTGTGAGCGGACAGTTACCGCCACGGCGGCCCGTTGCAGAGTCAACAACGGGACCCTTTCCGGCTGCGAGGTCGATGACCACGGAGCCAGGCTTCATCGCCAATACCGTTTCGGTGCTGAGCAACGTTGGTGCATTACGGCCGGGAATCAGCGCCGTACTGATCACGATGTCAGCCTGCTTGGCGCGCTCGCTCACCAATGCCGATTGACGGTCGAGCCACGACTTGGGCATTGGACGTGCATAGCCACCGACACCGACAGCGCACTCTCGCTCCTCATCGGTCTCATAGGCGACGTCCAGGAACTTGGCCCCCAGCGATTCGATCTGCTCCTTCACTGCAGGTCGAACGTCGGAGGCTTCAATCACCGCACCCAGACGCTTAGCCGTGGCAATGGCTTGCAAGCCCGCGACGCCCGCGCCAAGAATCAGCACGCGAGCGGCCTTCACGGTACCTGCCGCTGTCATCATCATGGGCATGAAGCGCGGAAACAGGTCAGCCGCAACCAAAACCGCTTTATAGCCCGCAATGTTGGCCTGCGAAGACAGCACGTCCAGGCTCTGTGCGCGAGTCGTCCGGGGAGCGGCTTCCATGGCGAAGGCGGTGATTCCGGCCTCGGCCAGCACTTGTGCTTGCGTGGCGTTGAAGGGGTCGAGCATGCCGACCAACGTAGAACCCCGAGTCATCAGCGGCAATTCTTCTTCTGTCGGGGCCTGGACTTTGAGCACGAGTTCAGCACCGAAGGCTTGTTCCTCGCTCACCATGGTGGCGCCCGCCGCTGTGTATGCCTGGTCGGAATAGCTGGCTTCCCAACCGGCACCCGACTGGACGAGTACCTGGTGGCCCATGGCCACGTACTTCTTGACCGTTTCGGGACTGGCGGCTACGCGGGATTCGCCCGTCCGGGTCTCTTTTGGCACTCCGATATTCATGCGGCCTTCCTCTTGTTCGAACGTTGAGCTTCATTCCATGCGAACCCGGCAACCTTCGCAAATCGATTTCCGACTGCCGTTGCGTCCTCGGAGACTGCGGTTCCCCGGGCCACCCGGGCCTTTATGCCGTGCAAGATAGCGGCAAAGCGGAACATGTTGAACACCACGTAGTAGTCGAAATCCGGAACATGCGCACGATTCGTGGCCCTGCAATAGGCTTCAACGTATTCCGGCTCCGTGGGCAAACCCAGCGCCTTCAAGTCGAATTCCGCAACGCCACCCAGAATGTCACTGGGTAACCTGTACATCATGGCGTTGTACGCGAAGTCAGCCACCGGATCACCCAGCGTCGAAAGCTCCCAGTCGAGTACCGCCAGCACGCGAGGCTCTTCGGGATGGAAGATCAGGTTATCGACCCGGAAATCACCGTGCGTCAACGACGTCTCGTCACGTTCAGGTAGGTTGGCTTTGAGCCACACGATCACGCGATCCATCTCGTCCAGACGGCCCGCGTCCGGCTCATCCATCATGTATTGACTGGACCACCGCTCTAGCTGACGCGCGACAAACGCGCCCGCGCGTCCGTAATCACCGAGACCCAGGGCTTGGTAATCCACGCTGTGCAACTGGGCGAGTACGCGATTCATTTCCATCGTGTACAGGTGGCGATCCTCGTTGCTGACACCTTCGAAGGTGGAGCCCCAGAAGATGCGCCCCTTCACGAGTTCCATGACGAAGAACGGCGACCCGATCACGGAGGGCTCATCACAGGACCCGTAAATCGTGGGCACCGGGAATCCGACCTTACCCAAGGCCGCCATGACGCGGGCTTCCCGGTCAACCGCGTGGGCACCCTTCAATAGCGTGCCCGGTGGTTTGCGCCTCAATACATACTCCCGATTGGGAGTCACGAGGCGGTACGTGGGATTCGATTGACCGCCCTTGAACTGCTCCACCGTGAGCGAACCTTCGAAGTCCGGTACGTGGAGAACCATCCACTGATAGAGCGCCTGGACGTCAAACTTGTGAGCCTCACGGACAGGGCCCGTGCCTCCGAACTTATTCGCATCAGCCATTGCTGGACTCCGAAGCCAATACCACGTGTTTGATCTTCTTGGCCAGCGACCACTTGTGGACCTCCGTGGGGCCGTCATAGATGCGGAATGCCCGAACTTCGCGGAAGAATCGTTCAACCACCGTATCGCGGCTAACACCCTGACCGCCCATGACTTGGACGCAGCGATCTGCAACACGGAACAGCGCATCGCTCACAGCTACCTTAGCCATGGAGCTTTCCGTGGTGCCCAGGTCACCCGTGTCCAGTACGGAGGCGCACCAATCGATCATCAACGCCGCCTGCTGCAGGTCGATCAGATTGTCGGCCAGCATGAATCCCACCCCTTCGTGATCAATCAAGCGCTTGCCGAAAGCATGCCTCTTCGTCGCGTATGCCCCAGCGATTTCCTGTGCACGGACACCCAAGCCCAACCAACGCATGCAGTGGGAGAGCCGCGCAGGACTTAAACGGACTTGAGCGTACTTGAAGCCTTCGTTGACCTCCCCGAGCACCTGCGAGGTGGGCACGCGCAGATCGCGAATTTGGATACGGGAATGGCCACCCGGCATCGAACTGTCGATGGTGTCCAGGACGCGCTGGACTTGTATGGCCGCATGCGGAAGTTCGGCCAGGAACATGGTTGCCTTGGCCGCTTCGTGGTCTTCACTGGTGCGAGCCATGATGATGCCGACTCTGGCACCTACTGCACCGGTAATGAAGGTTTTCTCGCCATTGATGACCCACTCCTGACCATCTTTGCGGGCAACGGTTTTGATCATTGCCGGGTCTGAGCCCGCACCTTCCTGGTCCGCGGGTTCCGTCATGAAGAAAGCCGACCGGGCATTGCCCGCCAGCAGCGGTGCCAGGAACCGGGCCTTCTGTTCCTCACTGGCGACCTTGCCCAGCAGAAACATGTTCCCTTCGTCGGGGGCCATCGTATTGACCGCCGTAGGGCCCAACGGGGACAAGCCTGAGCACTTGAGCACCGCCGCGGTTTCCACCTGCGTGAGGTGTTCACCATTGGGCAACACGTGAGGCGTCAGCACGCCAGCGGCCCGAGCCTTGGCACGAAGCTCCACAACGAGGTCTTCGCTGGGACCATGGGAACCCAGACGGGGATCGCGCTCATAGGGAATCACCTGGTGGCGAACGAAAGCCTCAACTCGGGCAGCGATTTCGCGGCTGCGCTCAGTAGGACACGGGGTTAATAGCATGCTCCTCTCCTATTGTTCACCCTGATTGTTGGACAATCATAAAGGACAAAATTGATGGCTTCAACTGCTATGATTCGAAAATGAACACAAAACGACAACCCGGAACTGAATCGAGCACTGACGACGAAGCCCCGGCCGCGGCCTCCGACGTGGTGTTTTATGGAGTTCTCCGAGGACTAGAGAACCACACGTTTGTCCCCGGGCAGCGGCTTGTGGAGGCGGATCTAGCGCTGGCCTTCGGCGTGAGCCGGAACTCGGTGCGAGAGGGACTTCAGCGCCTGGTCTCAGAAGGCGTGATCGAGCTGCTGAAGCACCGGGGTGCGGTGATTCGAACGCTGGACTTGAGGGATACGATGGCGGTTCTGGATGTCGCAGAACTAATGACGGGCCTGCTTTTGAGGTCAGCGGCGGCACATCAGCAAGAGTATCCGGACCTGAAGCGGACTCTGATGCAAAGCCTCGATGACCTTCAGGCAGCCCACGATAGCAGGGATGACCCGACGTTTAACCGGTCTCGCAGGGTCTTGTATCGCGCGCTACTAGATATGGCGAACAACGGGGAACTACGCCGACTATTCCCAATGATAGGCATGCCGATTGTGTATGCGCAACACCGGCTGCCGATGCTGCAACAAATACGAGTCCGTGATTACCGGCGTATGGTTGCCGTTGTCTCGAGTGGGGAAACGGAGGCCGCAGAAGAACTAGGTAGGCAGCACGTGCAGAACGTCAGGACCTGCATTTGCGACAACTACGCTAAACGATCCTGACGGGAATCGTGCCTAAGTTGAAGAGGAGGAACAATTGCAATTGCCCCCTCACGCGTTGGAGAATCAACCGTATACGACCGACGAAGGACGCCCCTCAGAGCGAGCTGGCAGAGCGCGTTATGTGTAGTAGCGGTGCCGCTGCCGCCACGCCGCGCCGAGGCGCTCCCCATCATTGGAGAGTCTTGTCGGTGGTCGCGGTGGATCGGGTATGAACTGAGTCTTCCATGTCAAGGGAGGCGCCGTGCCCGGACGAGACATCAACGACCACCAGATGAGGCTTTACATGAAGTACTGACTCAAGGAACGTCCAGCTCAAGCGGCTGCGCGCGCCGGGTATCCGGCCCCGCCGTACTGGACGAGATGCTTCGGGACCTCCAGCGCTGGACCATCTCTTCGAGTACACCTATTCGTCGCCCGACCAAAATTACCTCGGCTTTGCGCGCCGCGAACAGGGAGGCAAAGTGAGCACCGAGCCAGCTTGATGCACCGGTCACCAGAATGCATTTTCCCTGGAGATCACCGTTCGCCCTCGAGAATGTGACGCCTCCATATTGCCCAAACAAATTGTTGGGCACTTCTAAGGGACAAAATTGCTTCATTCAACTCGTATGATCGAACAGGCGCTGAGGCAGATCCTAAAATCTGAGATTCTTTAATTCTGATTTAAGTCGTCAAAGACGAAGACAAATGTATGTGTCATGATTCACGAAGGTTGTCTACTTTCTCACAATTTGCCCAGGAATCACCTAGAATTGAATCTCATCCTCTCCACTCGGAGGATTTGTTATGAAAAGAATCACCTCAGTCGCATTTGGGATTCTGCTCAGCGTAAATGGCATTGCGTCCGCATTTGCACAAGCCTCCACATCACCGTACGATCCGTCGACACCCAAAACCCGCGCCGCAGTTATTGCAGACGCGCAGCGTTGGTTCGCCGCCGGTTTCGATCCTCTGGACTCCTTCCACTATCCCAGTACCGCAATGAAAGCGTCTCGCGTCCTCTCGGAACAACGCGAGCAACCGGCAAGTTCCACTCAATAGCGCCAACCGTTGTTCTTTCGCTTGAAATCATCTGCAGAGATGTATGGCACGAAACCAGCCCCGATTCGTTGGGCTGGTTGTGCTGACAACGTCCGCCTAGTGTGGGTACTGCTCCATCAACGGGACAGGGCCTCGCGCCGTAGTTCGCATTCGCCGCGCTTGCATTCGCGTTTTGACGCAGTTGCCATCTCCGTTGATGCCGGGTTGATTTCGAAGGGCTGACCAAGATGCCGCCTGAAGGCGACTTCGCCGTCTGCCGAAGCGGTTTCGCCATACGCCCTGGGGCTCGGCATTTCCCCAAGCGGACTCCAGTGGCCGCGTGTCTGGACGGCGGCCAGCGCCTCGTCGAGGATCTTCTCCTGCCTGCTAAAAAGTGAATGGGACCTGAGACTGCACCGAGCGAAATTTCCGGATCGTCCACGAAAACCGCAGTGCCCCGCTGCGATCCTCATCTTTTGCATATACGGGTGCGTAAACCATCCCGATGGTAAATGACTTTCTTTTTAATTTTCCGACGGTTACTGGTTTGATTCGAGTCCGCTCCTGACCCAGCATCAAGTGACACTGACGACGAGGAAGCGCCGACCTCCGCCCCGGCGACGCGTCCGGACAACGGACCAGCCATACGCAGCTGGCGATACAGACGCGTCGTTGGCATACGCGGCAAACGTCTACGGCAGGGCCAACCTCATTGACCCGGCAAGCGCATGCCGACCAGCGCAGTACAAGCCCCATTCCTCCATCATCAGACGCCGTCGCTCAAGTTGATCTCGACGCCGGTAGGCCGCCACCGTCTGTGAAGAAATGACGTGCGCTAACGCTTCTTCCGCGAGCGAATCCGGATATTCCGTGCATTCCGCGACCCCGTCCCGGAACGATGAACGAAAGCCGTGAACGGTGATTCCGTGCCACGACATGCGTTTCAGCAGAGTCAGCATCGCCATGTTTGATAGCGGTCGCCCTTCCTTGCAGCCGGGAAACAGATAACCGCATTTCGCCTTCGGCAAAGCGCTGCGCACTATCTCGACCACTCGCTCGCAGAGCGGCACGCGAAGCGGTCGGCCGCTTTTCGTGCGGTCGCCAGGAATGGACCAGATCCGATGGTCCAGATCGAATTCCTCTGGCCGCGCAAAGCGTACCTCCTTCGTACGCGTCGCCGTCAGGCTGAGCAGATGCAGAACCCGCGCGGCACGCCGGGGACGTTGCTCAAGTTCATGGACAAACGCGGGCATTTCTTCCCATGAAAGTGCCGCGTGATGTTTGATCTGTGCGCGCTTCTTCGAACGTGGCAACACCAATCGAAGATGGTCAACCTAGCGCGCCGGGTTGCTGCCCGTGCGGTGACCTAACACGGTTTCCGCATCGAGAATTGCCTTGATGCGGCCGCGCACGCGGCGGGCTGTCTCCGCCTTCTTCGTCCAGATCGGCTGGAGTATACGCACGATCATCGCAGTGTCGATATCACGCACGCGGACCTCGCCAATCACCGGATACGCGTATGTCCTGAGCGTGTTGCTCCATTGCTGCACATGCTTGCGATTTCTCCACTCGGATTCCTGCGCGCGGATGAACGCTTCGGCTGCGTCGCGGAACGTCAAATTGGCCTCGGCCGAGATATCGAGCAATTGCCGCCGCTGCTGTTCACGCCGGGCAAGGATCGGGTCAACCTTGTTTCTGGCCATCTCCCGATAAGCCGCGGCCTGTTTCCGTACCTCGCCCAGCGGGACCCGCGAAAGCGGACCGAGGCCCATTTCCCGCACATGTCCATCGATCGAGAAGCGGAGCACCCATGAGCGCACGCCGCTATCGGCAATCTGCATAAAGAGCCCTCCACCGTCGCCGTAGTGGCCCGGGGCCACCTCCTTGGCGACCCGCAATGCGCTGAGCCGGTGCAACTGTCGTCCTGCCATGTTGCCCTCCACTCCTACCCACGAAACCCACGTTCCTACCCACGATTCATGCGGAAATTGTGCGGGACATCGGTGGAAGCGGCAAGCACGTCGTTACCCATAAACCGCTTTGAAATCAGCGATCTACAGCACGTCTTCGGAAGATATCGGAATACCCGGGAAGCCCCGTCTGGCGGAAGGCAGCAGGAGTCGAACCTACCTGAGAGCGTCTGACGCCCTCAACTGGGTTTGAAGCCCAGCCGCACCACCGGATACGGATGCCTTCCTACGGTGATTGAATGACGCGTGGCCGGTTGAATCAGATCGCCAGCCGAATCAAGGCAGATCGAGCCAGCGACTATCCGTGCGGATGAGGTGCAGGCCACGGTGAAAGCGAGTATACCCAACCCGGTCAAAGAACTCCAAAAGCTGGATCGCGCGTTTTCGGCCGAGTCCGGTCGCGTCGCGAAACGGCGCAGCCGCCACAGTCCCCGCGTTCTTTTGTGCCTCGCCCGCCGCGATCGACGCAAGCTCGCGAACCACCTGCTGGTGATAGAACAGATCATGCACGACCTGGAACAGCTCGCCCTGGCGCGCGAGCTTGCGCAGCAACTGGCGCACGCGCTCCTCGGGCACACTGTGCGCGTTCGCGAGGTCGCGCACCCACGGCGGATCGAAACGCCCCGCCTCGATCTCGGGCAGCAGGGTCGTGGCAAGCGCCTGATCGGCGGCGTCGAGCGTCACGGTGTGGCCGGGCACATGCAGCCACGGGCCATGTTTGACGAGCTCGCCACGCGCCGCCGCATCGTCGACCAGTGCGCGCCACAACGCGTCGTCGACTAGTGGCGCAGCGATGCGCCGCAAGCGCGACACGTCCGGGCCGAGTTCATCCGGCGAGCGCTCGTGGTATTGCGCGAGCGCACTCATCAGCCGTCCGGCAAGCGCCTGCCAGGTTGCGTCGGCGACCAGCAGCGCGTCGTGGCCCGGCAGTTCGATCGTGCGGGTATCGGCCGGCAACGCGAGCGCGGCCGCCGGCATCCCCGTCAAGCGCTCCAGCAAGGTACGCGACAAACTGTGTGGCGCGCGCGCGAACAGCGCATCGAGCGAACCGGTGTCGAGCAGCGTTTGTATCGCGTCAAGCCACGCGAGCCGCTCCGGCGAGCGCCGCTTGCGCGCCGGTGCGAACGGATCGAGAACGTGGCCGCCGCCCACCGTGCGATTGGCCTGTGCATTACGCACCACGAAGCGATCGCCCGGCACCGCGCACAGCGGTCGCTCGAACACAAGTTGCACACGCGCGCGCTGACCGGGTGCGAGCGTGTCGCCTTCAAGCAGCGCGACGTGCGCAACCTGATGCCGCGTGCCGAGATGCACGTGCAGCGGCGCCCATTGTTCGAGCGCATGCGGCGCGTCGGCGAGCAGCGTCAGCATCACGTCGATGCGCTCGCTCGCTTGCGACAGTCGAGGATCGACGATCCAGTCGCCGCGCTCGATCGCGCTCTTCTCGATGCCCGCCAGATTCAGCGCGCAGCGCTGGCCGGCGCGACCGGCTTCGGCGGGGCGATTCTGCGCGTGGATGCTGCGCACGCGCACCGGCTGATTTTTCGGCGCGAGCAGCATCGTGTCGCCGACGCTCACGCTGCCTGCCACCACGGTCCCGGTGACGATCGTGCCCTGTCCCGGGAGCGTAAACACCCGGTCGACGGCGAGACGGAACAGCCCGTCGTCGCGCTTCATGCGCCATGCGGCGGCCTGCTCGCGCAGATGCGCGTTCAGCGCGGCGACCCCTGCATCGCCGTCGCGCGTCGCGCAGGTATCGAACACCGGCGCGTCGCGCAGCACACTATCGCCGACGAACGCGCTCACTTCGTCGCGCACTTCGCGCAGGCGCTGCTGGTCAACGCGATCGATCTTCGTCAACGCAATTGCGCCGCGCCGGATGCCGAGCAGTTCGACGATCGCCAGATGCTCGCGCGTTTGCGGCATCACGCCGTCGTCGGCGGCGATCACCAGCAGCGCGAAGTCGATGCCGCTCGCGCCCGCGGTCATCGTATGTACGAGCTTCTCGTGGCCCGGCACGTCGATCAGACCGAGCACGTCGCCGTTCTCGAGCGGCACGTACGCGTAGCCGAGCTCGATCGAAATCCCGCGCGCTTTTTCTTCCTTGAGCCGGTCCGTGTCGACGCCCGTGAGGGCCTTGACGAGGCTCGTTTTGCCGTGGTCGATATGCCCGGCAGTGCCGACGATCATGCGTGCCTGTCCTTCAGCTGCTTTTCGGTTGAGCGACCAACTGAGCGATCAATTGCGCTTCATCAGCGGCTTCGAGGCAGCGCAGATCGAGCCGCAACGCGTCGTCCGCGATCCGGCCGAGCACCGGCCGCGCCATCTCGCGCAACTGTTTTTCGAGCGCAAGCAGATGACGGCCGCCGCGCTTGCCGTCGGCCATCCGGACGACGAGGCCATAGCTCGGCAGCACGTCGACGGGCAATGCGCCGCTGCCGATCTGGCTGAACATCGGCTCCGCGGCCACGCTGTAGCGCGCGTCGATCGCCTGCTGCAGCGCCGGCAACACGCGCTGCGCGGCCCCCTGAATATCGTCAGCGGGCCGCGTGAGCAGCCGCAGTGTGGTCAGCCGCTCAGTCAGTTTTTCCGGCGCGCGATAGAGCCGCAGCACCGGCTCCAACGCCGCGAGCGTCAGCTTGCCGACGCGCAGCGCGCGTTTGAGCGGATGCTTCTTGATTTTCGCTATCAGGTCGCGCCGCCCGACGATCAGCCCCGCCTGCGGGCCGCCGAGCAGCTTGTCGCCGCTGAACGTGACGACATCGGCGCCGGCCTCGACGGTCGCGCGCACGGTCGGCTCGCGCGGCAAGCCCCATTCGCCGAGATCGACGAGCGTGCCGCTGCCGAGATCGACGGCGACGGCGAGTCCGCGCGCATGCGCGAGCGATGCGATCTCTTCGATGCCGACTTCCTTCGTGAAACCGCTGATCGCATAGTTGCTCGCGTGGACCTTCATCAGCAGCGCGGTGCGCGCGTTGATCGCCTGTTCGTAATCCTTCAGATGGGTGCGGTTCGTCGTGCCGACCTCGCGCAGCTTCGCGCCCGCGCGGCTCATGATGTCAGGAATGCGAAACGCGCCGCCGATTTCGACGAGCTCGCCGCGCGACACCACCACTTCCTTCTTCGCCGCGAGCGCGGACAGCGTGAGCAGCACCGCGGCCGCATTGTTGTTGACGACAGTCGCCGCTTCGGCGCCGGTCAGCTCGCAGATCAGATCGTCGATCAGATCGTCGCGGTCGCCGCGCTTGCCGGTGGCGAGATCGAACTCGAGGTTAGCCGGTTGCGTGAGCGCGGTCATCACGGCGCGCACTGACTCGTCGGGCAACAGCGCGCGGCCCAGGTTCGTGTGCAGCACGGTGCCAGTCAGGTTGAACACGCTACGCAGCCGCGACGCGTTGCGCGCTTGCAGCGCCGCGGCGACCGTCGTGTGCAGTTGCGTGGTATCGAGCGCGCTGACCCCCGGGTTAGCCGCTGCATCGACCGACTGCGCGCTGATGCGCCACGCGTGGAGCGCGGCGCGCAGCGCATCGAGCACCTGCGTGCGGCCGTATTCGCCGACGAGCGGTGCGAATTCCGCCGACGCCATCACCTTGTCCACCGACGGCACGCGCGCCATCAGCGCGCGCAATTCCGAGCTGCTCACATCGCTCATGAGCAATCCTTATGTCGATTCGAACCTGCGTCCGGTCAGGTCGCCGTCATGCGGACCCGTCGTCCTCCGCTTCGGCCACGCCGGCCGTCTGCTCCGGCCACAGCCACGGATGCGGCGACGCGCGCCGGTACCCTTCCTCGCCCATCAGCAGATCGAGCGTGAGGCTCGCGAGGTCGTCCGCGAACGGATCGAACTCGTAGTCCTTCGCCTGGATGCCGATCTTGCGGTAAGTATGGCATTCGTCGCACGACTCCGCCTTCAACGCGGCGTTTTTCGCTTCGGCTTCGCGCGCGGCCGTGTCGGCGTCGGGCGAGCCAGCCACGTGATACGCGATTCCTTTGGTCGAATTGCAGTTCGAGCATTTGCTACGGACCATATGCCACTCGGTTGCGCACAGCCCGCATTGCAGATAGCGATAGTTGTCGTACGCGCCGCCGATGCGCAACGTGCTCGCCACCGGATGCGAGCCGCACACCGGGCACAGGCCCGGCGTGTCGAGGTACGGTACGGCGCGCTTGTTGATGTCCGCGGCGAGGTCGGTCCACACGACCTGCAGCGCGGCCACGATGAATGGCGCGCTCGCGGGTTCGACGTCCGCGAAGCGCTGCGCGAAGATCGCGTCGGCCTGCGCTTCGAGCGTGGCGACATCAAACGAGCGCAGGCGCGCGAACAGCGCTACGAGTGGCGGCGTCAACGGGCCCGCGGCTTCGATCCTGTCGAGCAGTTGCAGCAGCACGGCGCGCCACGCCGGATCGCGCGCGCCGGAAAGCGCGGGAATCAGCGGCATCGAATACTGCTGCGCGCTCGCGATCAGCTCGGCGCTCGGCGGTTGCGCCTTGAAGTGCGCGAGCACCGCCTGCTGCGCATCGGCGAGCGCCGCCATCAGCCGCAGATAGCCGGCGATCGGATTGCCGCGGGACGCGAGCTGACGCAGGCGCGCGGCGCGCGGCGCGAACACTTCGAGCCGCTCCGGCATGCGGATGCGGGGTATCGCCGAGGGATCGAGCGACTCGATGTCGGCGGCTTCGAGAATGCGTTGGACCAAGGTATCGACCTCTGAAAACTGAAGAGCCGCCGCCCGTCATCGACGCGGCGCGGCGGCCCGGTGCCCAAGGCGCTGCATCCGGCGCATTAAAGCACGCATTGGAGCAGCGCCGGTCGAACTTACTTCACTTGCCGATGATTTCCCTGAACCAGTTCGGATGATGCTTGCGTGCCCAGCCATAGGTGACGGTGCCACGTGTCATCGCACGCACGGAGCCCTTGACCCACAGCGCCGCATAGACATGCACGATGATGCCCACCATCAGCAGGAACGCCGTCAACGCATGCACGACCGCGCCGAACCGGATCAAGCCAATCGGGAAATAGAACGAAAAGTAGCGCCGCCAGATCACGATGCCGCTCAGCAACAGCAGCAGCATGCAGATCACCATGACGAAGAACAGCAGCTTCTGGCCGGCGTTGTACCTGCCGACCGCGGGCAGGCGCTCCTCGCGATTGTTCATCACGTCGCCGAGCTGCTTCATCCACTGCATGTCGGCGCTGTCCAGATAGTTGTGATGCCAGAAGCGCAGCGCAAGGATCAGGAACGAGATGAACATCACGCAGCCGATGAACGGATGCAGAATCCGCGTCCACTGCCCGCCCCCGAGGGTCGCGTACAAAAACGCCATCGACGGATGAAACATCGCGAGACCGGACAGCGCAAGCAATATGAAGCAGATCGCGGTGATCCAGTGATTCGTGCGCTCGTTCGGCGTATAGCGCACGATCAGGCGGTTGCCTTTCATGTCCGTGAGGTCGGTTTGCGTGGTGTGGTTCATTGCGTGCCCTCCCGCGAACGGCGTGCTTCTTCGGCTTCCTTGAGTGCCGCGGCCTCGTCGGCCTCGGACACTTCGTTCGGACCGACGCGCGTGTAGTGGAAGAAGCCCGCGAGCGCCGCGAGCCCCATGACGACGAGCCCGATCGGCTTGGCGACCCCCTTCCACAACGACACCAGCGGACTGATGCGCGGATCGTCCGGCAGGCCGTGATACAGCGACGGCCGATCGGCGTGATGCAGCACGTACATCACGTGCGTGCCGCCGACCTTGTCCGGGTTATACAGGCCAGCGTTCTGGAAACCGCGCTCCTTCAGATCGACGATGCGGTCCTCGGCCTGCAGAATCATGTCCTCCTTGGTGCCGAACATGATCGCGCCGGTTGGGCAGGTCTTCACGCAAGCTGGCTCCTGGCCGACCGCCACGCGGTCCGAACACAGCGTGCACTTGTACACGCGGCGATCCTTCTTCGACATACGCGGTATGTTGAACGGGCAGCCGGCGATGCAGAAGCCGCAGCCGATGCAGTTCTCCTCGTGGAAATCCACGATGCCGTTCGTGTACTGCACGATCGCGCCCGGCGACGGACAGGCCTTCAGACAGCCCGGGTCTTCGCAGTGCATGCAGCCGTCCTTGCGGATCAGCCATTCGACATCGCCGGCGGAATTCTCGTACTCCGAAAACCGCATGACGGTCCACGAATTCTCGGTGAGGTCGGGCGGGTTGTCATAAACGCCCACGTTCACGCCGATCTCGTCGCGCAGATCGTTCCACTCCATGCAGGCCGTCTGACACGCCTTGCAGCCGATGCACTTCGATACGTCGATAAGCTTCGCAACCGAGCCCGTAGCCGGCTCGCGACTCACCGGCGGCTGCGTGGTCGTGGCCGAGACGCGTCTGATGTCTAATGATTGCAGTGCCATCTCTTTACCTTATGCCTTTTCGACCTTGACGAGGAACGACTTGGTTTCCGGTGTCTGTGAATTCCCGTCGCCCACCGGGGGCGTCAGCGTATTGACGAGATAGCCCGGCCTTGCGAGCCCCATGAAGCCCCAATGAATCGGCAGCCCGACGGTCTGCACCTTCTTGCCTTCGATCATCAGCGGTTTGATCCGCTTCGTCACGACCGCAACGGCAATCACGTACCCACGGTTCGAGCTCACCTTGACCCGGTCTCCGGCCACCACGCCGACCTCCTTCGCGAGGTCTTCACCGATCTCGACGAACTGCTCGGGCTGGATGATCGAGTTCAGCTTCGCGTGCTTGGTCCAGTAGTGGAAATGCTCGGTCAGACGATAGCTGGTCGCCGTATGCGGGAAGTTCTCGTGCGTGCCGAACGTGGCCTTGTCGCCCGGGAACACGCGCGCCGCCGGGTTGCTGACGGCCAACTTGTTGTCCGGATGCAGCGGGTTGTAGCCGAGCGGTGTTTCGAACGGCTCGTAGTGCTCGGGGAACGGCCCTTCGGCCATACCGTCGCGCGCGAAGAACCGCGCGACGCCTTCCGCATTCATGATGAACGGATTCATGCCGTTTTCGGGCGGCTCGTCGATCTTGAAGTCTGGGACGTCGGCGCCCGACCACGTGCTGCCGTTCCACGCGATCACCTTGCGCGTCGGATCGAACGGCTTGCCGTTGAGATCGCAAGACGCGCGGTTGTACAGAATCCGCCGGTTCACCGGCCATGCCCACGCCCAGTTCAGCGTGTTGCCGATGCCGGTCGGGTCCGAGTTGTCGCGGCGGCCCATCTGGTTGCCCGCCTGGGTCCACGCGCCGCAGAAGATCCAGCAACCGCTCGAGGTCGAGCCGTCGTCGCGCAGCAGCGAGAAACCCGCGAGCTGCTCGCCTTTCTTCGCGAGCACCTTGGTCGGGTCCTTCGGATCGGTGACGTCCGCGAGCGCCTTGCCGTTGTACTCCATCGCGAGTTCTTCGGGCGTCGGGCTGTCCGGCCTCGCATACGGCCAGCTCATGTTCAGGATCGGATCGGGATACTTGCCGCCGTCCTTGCGATAAGCCTCGCGAATCCGCAGCCACAGCCCGGCCATGATCTCGAGGTCGCTCTTCGCTTCGCCTGGGCCGTCCGCGCCCTGCCAGTGCCATTGCAGCACCCGGCTCGAACTGACCAGCGAGCCGCGTTCCTCGGCGAAGCAGGTGGTCGGCAGACGGTAAACCTCGGTCTGGATCGATGCGCTGTCGACGTCATTGAACGGGCCGTAGTTCTTCCAGAACTCCGACGTTTCGGTCGCAAGCGGGTCCATGATCACGAGCCACTTCAGCTTGGCCAGAGCCGCGCCGTTCTTCGCCTTGAACGGCGCCGCGGCGAGCGGGTTGAAACCCTGCGCGATGTAGCCGGTCATCTTGCCCTGACTCATCAGCTCGAAGACCTGCAGCAGGTCGTAGGACTTGTCGAGCTTCGGCAGATAGTCGAAAGCGAAGTTGTTCTCGGCGGTCGCCTTGTCGCCCCACCACGACTTCATGAAGCTCACGTGGAACGCGCGATAGTTGCGCCAGTAGCTGAGCTGATTCGGCCGCAGCGGTTGCTGGGTGCGCTTCGCGATGTAGGCGTCGAAATCCTGCTCCGCTTCCGTCGGCAGCGTCATGTAACCCGGCAGCAGGTTCGACATCAGGCCGAGGTCCGTCAGGCCCTGGATGTTCGAGTGGCCACGCAAGGCGTTCATGCCGCCGCCCGCGATGCCGATGTTGCCGAGCAGCAGCTGTACCATCGCGGCGGTGCGGATGATCTGCGAGCCGGTCGAGTGCTGCGTCCAGCCAAGCGCGTACATGACCGTGGTCGCGCGTCCCGGCACCGACGTCGACGCGAGCATCTCGCACACGTGCAGGAACTTGTCCTTCGGTGTGCCGCAGATTTTTTCGACCTGCTCGGGCGTGTAGCGCGAGTAGTGCTGCTTCATCAGCTGATAGACGCAGCGCGGGTCCTGCAGCGTCGGATCGACCTTGACGAAGCCGTCGTCGCCGCGCTCGTAGTCCCACGAGGTCTTGTCGTAGCTGCGCTTGTCGGCGTTGTAGCCGGAAAACAGGCCGTCCTTGAACGCGAAATCCTCACGGACGATGAACGACACGTCTGTGTAGTTCTTTACGTACTCGTGCTGGATCTTGTCGTTCGTCAGCAGGTAGTTGATCACCCCGCCGAGGAACGCGATGTCCGTGCCGGTGCGGATCGGCACGTAGTAGTCCGCGACCGACGCCGTGCGATTAAAGCGCGGGTCGACCACGATCAGGCGCGCCTTGCGGTGCGCCTTGGCTTCGGTGACCCATTTGAATCCGCATGGGTGTGCCTCGGCCGAATTGCCGCCCATGACGAGAATCACGTCCGCGTTTCTGATGTCGACCCAATGGTTCGTCATCGCTCCACGGCCAAACGTCGGGGCAAGACCTGCCACCGTCGGGCCATGTCAGACACGCGCCTGATTGTCGAATCCCAGCATGCCAAGACTGCGAGCAGTCTTGTGCGTCAGGTAACCCACCTCGTTGCTGCTGGCCGACGCCGCGAGCATGCCGGTAGTCAGCCAACGGTTGACCTTCTTGCCGTCGGCGGTCGTCTCGACGAAGTTCGCGTCGCGGTCTTCCTTCATCAGCTTCGCGATGCGGTCGAGCGCGTCTTCCCACGAGATGCGCGTCCACTCTTTCGCCCCGGCCGCGCGGTACTCGGGATAGCGCAGACGGCTCGGGCTATGGATGAAGTCGATCAGGCTCGCGCCCTTAGGGCACAGCGTGCCGCGATTGACCGGATGGTCGGGATCACCCTCGATGTGGAAGATGCTCGTCTTGACGTTCTTGGCTTCGTCGCCAAGGCCGTACATGAGGACGCCGCAGCCCACCGAGCAGTACGGGCAGGTGTTGCGGGTTTCGGTAGCACGCGACAATTTGTACTGACGGACCTCGGCCAGCGCGGGTGTCGGAGAGAAGCCCATCAGGGCCAGGCTCGATCCGGCGAGCGTGGTGGAGGAGATCTTCAGGAATTGTCGCCGAGTCATTTGCGTCATTTAATGGCCTCGGCTCTTTTGGGGACAAAAATGATTATAGGTGCCGATTTCGCGACATGCAGGAAGATCGCAGTGCATTCGTCACCCGATTAAATACGAGATGCGATAGTCACTTGAATGAAGGCCGGCGACATGCCTGCACGATTTATTCCTGCTGCCGGACACCGTTTATGCCGCATCCACGAGTAGCGAATCGACCTTATCGTCAGATTGTTGCGTCCTACGAACTACCCGGCTTTCTCCGGTCGCGCGGGGGCAGCGATAAATAAGCTTTCGAATCGCGCGGTAATTGCTATCGGACGTGAATTCTCACGGCGTCGCGGAAATGCGCGAACCCGCTGTTTGCATTTCCTTCTGCATTAGCGATTTTTACGCGGCAAATTCTTTTGCAATAAACGGGTTCCGGATAAAGCCGGCCTGTGCCCGCGCCGACGCTGCACACTGTGAAAACAACCTTCATAATGCGGTCATTCGTCGAACCGGAACTCCCGCCCCCATGACCCAAGCCCAAGCAAGCCAGCCGCCCCGCCTCACGAGCCTGTCGCACGGCGGCGGCTGTGGCTGCAAGATCGCGCCCGGCCTGCTCGCCGACCTGCTCAAGCGCAGCGCGCCGCTGCCGTTTTTCCCCGACCTGCTGGTCGGCAACGACACCGCCGACGACGCCGCCGTCTACAAGCTCAATGAAGACCAGGCGATCGTCGCGACCACCGACTTTTTCATGCCGATCGTCGACGACCCGTTCGACTTCGGCCGCATCGCCGCGACCAATGCGATCTCGGACGTGTACGCGATGGGCGGCAAACCGATCATGGCGCTCGCGATCGTCGGCATGCCGATCAACGTGCTGCCGCACGACGTGATCGCGGCCGTGCTGAAGGGCGGCGAAGCGGTCTGCGCGGAGGCGGGCATCCCGCTCGCGGGCGGCCATTCGATCGATTCGGTCGAGCCGATTTACGGCCTCGTCGCGCTCGGCATCGTCGATCCGAAGCGCGTCAAGCGCAACGCGGGCGGCCGGGCCGGCGACGTGCTGATCCTCGGCAAGCCGCTCGGCGTCGGCATTCTGTCGGCGGCGCTGAAGAAAGACCGGCTCGACGAGGCAGGCTACGCGGCGATGATCGGCGCGACCACCAAGCTGAACCGGCCGGGCGCCGAGCTGGCGCAGCTCGACGGCGTGCATGCGCTGACCGACATCACGGGCTTCGGCCTGCTCGGCCACACGCTGGAACTCGCGCGTGGCTCGAAGCTGACCGCGCGCGTGCGCTATGCGGACCTGCCGTGGCTGCCGAACGTCGCGAACCTCGCCGAGGCCGGCATTTTTACCGGCGCATCAGGCCGCAACTGGGATGCGTACGGCCACGACGTCGTCCTGCCCGCCACGTTGCCGCCCGCCGGCCGCGCGCTGCTGACCGATCCGCAAACGTCGGGCGGCCTGCTGGTGTCGTGCGCGCCCGAAGCGGTCGACGAGGTGCTCGCGGTGTTCCGCGCCGATGGCTTCGCCGACGCGCGGGTGATCGGCGAGATGGTGAGCGGGGAAGCGCGGGTTGAAGTCGTCTGACGCAGGCGGCTGAAGGACGTCGCTGAAGCACCCGGGACAGACGCGCAATCGGCCCGAACGAGCCGCCCATGCGATAATTTCAGTCTTCCCGCGGTCCGTTTTGTCCCTACTCCCTTGAAAAGCCTTCTAGTCAGCCTCGACAAAGCCGGCGATTTCGATGAAATCGTCGACGTTCGCACGCCGCTCGAATTCGCCGAAGACCACATTCCGGGCGCGACCAACGCGCCGGTGCTGAGCAACGAGGAACGCGTGCTGGTCGGCACGACCTACAAGCAGGTGTCGCCGTTCGAGGGCACGCGGCTCGGCGCGGCATTGGTCGCACGCAACATCGCGCATCATCTGGAAACCACGTTCGCCGACCGCCCGCGCAACTGGCGCCCGCTGATCTACTGCTGGCGCGGCGGCAAGCGCTCGGGCTCGGTCACGACGCTGTTCAACATGATCGGCTGGTCGGCACGGCAACTCGACGGCGGCTACAAAAGCTACCGCCGCGCGACGCTGGAGCGGCTCGAAACGCTGCCGCGCCGCTTCACCTACATCGCGCTCGTCGGCCCGACCGGTAGCGGCAAGACGCGGCTGCTGTCGGCGCTGCATGAGGCCGGCGCGCAAACGCTCGACCTCGAGGCGCTCGCGTCGCACCGCGGCTCGCTGCTCGGCGCGTATACGGGCGTGCAGCAGCCGTCGCAAAAGCGTTTCGACACGCTGCTCGTCAGCGAGCTGCGCGGCTTCGACGTGAACCGGCCGGTGTTCGTCGAGGCGGAAAGCCGGCGCATCGGCGCCGTCACGCTGCCGCTCGCGCTGCTCGAAACGTTTCATCGGGGTGCATGCGTCGAGGTGCACTCGAGCCGCGAGGATCGCGCGGCGTTTCTGCTGCAGGACTACGCGCATCTGTTCGATGATCCCGATTACCTGAAGGGCCAGCTGGAACGGCTGATTGGCCTGCACAGCCGTGAACGGGTCACGGGCTGGCTGCGGCTCGTCGACGACAACCGGCGCGCCGAACTCGCGCACGAGCTGCTCGAACGGCATTACGACCCCGCGTATGCGCGCAGCAGCGGCCAGCATTTCGAGCAGCTGCCGAACGCACTGCAACTCGATTTCCGCCCGAACGACGCCGACGTCGTCGAGCAGGCGAAAACGCTGCTCGCGCAGTTCGACAGCCGCATGCTCGTCGTCGGCTGATCCATCACGACAATTCACAAACCTCATGCAATCAACCCTTCGACAACCCCGCGTCACAGTTGGCTGGATCGTGTTCCTGCTGATCGCCGTCGTCGGCCTCTTCTATGTGAAGTGGTTTCCGTACTACAACCGCGCGTTCGTCGCCGCGAGCCAGCATTCGATCGGCAAGTCGATCCTGATGGGCACGTCCGCGAGCGCGCCGGCGGCCTCGTGGCAGGCGGCGATCGATTACGCGCTCGCCTACGGCAAGGCGATCTGGCAGGCGATGGTGCTCGGCCTGCTGCTCGGCTCCGCGGTGCAGGCGCTGATCCCGCCGCAATGGGTCGCGCGCGCGCTCGGCCGCACTGACTTCAACAGCGTCGTCAAAGGCGGCCTGATGTCGTTGCCGGGCATGATGTGCACGTGCTGCGCGGCGCCGGTCGTCGCGGGCCTGCGCGCACGCGAAGCGGCGCCGGGCGCGGCGATTGCTTTCTGGCTTGGTAATACCGCGCTGAATCCCGCGACGCTGATCTTCATGGGCTTCGTGCTCGGCTGGCAGTGGATGGGCCTGCGACTCGCGCTCGGCATCGTGATGGTGTTCGGCCTCGGCTACGTCGTGAACCGCATGGTCACGCCTCAGGAAGCGCAAGCGTCGCGAGAGGTCGTCGCGCAACTGGTCAGCGCCGACGATCCGGGCACCGCGTTCTCGCGCTGGATCACGATTCTCGGGCGCATGACGCTGCGGCTCGTGCCGGAATACATCGTGCTCGTGCTGATTCTGGGTGCGGCGCGCGCGTGGCTGTTTCCGCACATCGGCCCGGACATCGACAACAGCCTGCTGTGGATCATCGCGCTGTCGATTGCCGGCACGCTGTTCGTGATTCCGACCGCGGGCGAAGTGCCGATCATTCAGGCGATGCTGTCGTTCGGCATGGCCGCCGGTCCCGCCGGCGCGCTCCTGATGACGCTGCCGCTCGTCAGCGTGCCGTCGTTCGCGATGCTTGCGCGCTCGTTTCCGCGGCGCGTGCTGACGGTGGTCGCCTGCGCGGTGGTGGTGTGCGGCGTCGTCAGTGGTTTATTGGCCGTTGCGCTGGGCTTTTGAAGTGGTTTTCGAGTTTGAGTCGTAGAACACGGAAGCATGAAACGTATTGCCGCATTCACCCTATCGTGTTGGTCCGCCGCCGGGCTGCTGTATGTTGGACAGCACTCGGTGGCGTTGATCGCCCTGAGCGGCGTCGTGGTGCTCGCGGGGTTCGATCTGTGGCGGCCTTGAGAGGCGCGCTCGCCTGATTGATTCGTTATCCTCCGCTTCGCGCCAGCGCGTCGCGAAGCGCCGCGAGCCACAATGCCACCGCATGTGCACCGGGGTCCGGATGACCCAGTGCGCGATCGCCGACGTAGCTCGAACGCCCGCGACGCGGATGCATCGATGCGGTGCGTGACGCGCCATCGCTTGCTGCATCGACGGCGGCTTGCAACGCGGCATCCGTCGACGCCGCCTGAGCAAGCGCGTTGTGCAGCGCGTCGGCGGCAGGCTTCAGCGCATCGACCATCGTGCGATCGTCAGGCCTCGCGCCACCTAACTCCATCAATCCTTCGACACCGGCGCTGAACGCCGCCGCCCATTGCTCCGCCGTGATCTCGCCCGACTGTTCGAGCGCGGCTGCCGCGCGCAGCAGCATCACCGCGTACAACGGGCCCGAGGTGCCGCCCACCACGCGCCGCAGCGTCGCCGACATGCCGCGCAACACCGCGCCCGGCGTTGTCTCGGACGCGTATGAGTCGAGTTCGAGCTGCACTGCACGTGCGCCGCGCGCAAGGCTGATGCCGAGGTCGCCATCGCCGACGCGCTGGTCCATCACGGTCAATGTCGGCTCGGCGGCCAGCAGGCA
>ABYL01000069.1 GCA_000173575.1 Burkholderia sp. H160
GCCGAGTGAGGAAGGCCATGTCCGCCTCGCCCTCCCCGTCCAGCGCGCGCCCCGCGTCGCTCGCCGCACTCTACGAAGCCGCCGCCCACTGGGCGCGCACCGACGGCCTCGTGTGGATCTATCTGTTCAAGGTGCTCGCCGCGTGCTTCCTCGCGCTCGGCGTTGCGATGAAGCTCGATCTGCCGCAGCCGCGCACCGCCATCACCACCGTGTTCATCGTGATGCAGCCGCAAAGCGGTGCGGTGTTCGCGAAGAGCTTCTACCGGATCTGCGGCACGCTGGTTGGTCTCGTCGTGATGCTCGCGCTGATCGGCCTGTTCGCGCAGCAGCCGGAGCTGTTCATCATCTCGACCGCGATCTGGGTCGGCATCTGCACCGCGGGCGCCGCGCGCAATCGCAATTTCCGTTCGTACAGCTTCGTGCTGGCCGGCTACACGGCCGCGCTGATCGGCATCCCCGCGGCGCAGCATCCGGACGGCGCGTTCCTGAGCGCGCTCACGCGGGTCGCGGAAATCGTGATCGGCATCCTCTGCGCGGGCGCGGTCAGCGGCCTCGTGTTTCCGCAATTCGCCGGCCTGCAGATGCGCAGCACCGTGCGCGCGCGTTTCTCGGCCTTCGTCGAGTACGTGTCGGCGTCGCTGGCCGGACGCAACGATCGCGCTCAGATCGAGGCGACCAATGCGCGTTTCGTTGCCGACATCGTTGGCTTCGAGGCCGCGCGCAGCGTCGCCGTGTTCGAGGGTCCCGATTCGCGGATGCGCAGCGGCCGTCTTGCGCGGCTGAACAGCGAGTTCATGACCGCGTCGACGCGCTTTCACGCCCTGCATCAGCTGATGAACCGTCTGCGCGAGACCGGCACGCACGGCGCGGCGATCGCGATCGACGCGCTCGAACCGTACTTCAAGGAGATCGCGCCGCTGCTCGCGAAGTCGGGCGAGCCGGTGCTGAGCGCGGCTGACGCCGCGCACGCGGCCGCGCAGCTCGAAGCGTACAAGGCCGAGTTGCCGAGGCGCGTGCGCGCGACGCGCGGCGAACTCGAAACGCACCCCGACGCGCCGCTGCTCGATTTCGACACGGCCGCGGAGCTGCTGTACCGCTTCATCGACGACCTGCACGCGTATGCGGCGACGTATGCGTCGCTCGCGGTCGACACGCACGCGCGCGAGCGCTCGATCGAGCGCTACGAGCCGAAGACCAACGCGATCGCGGCCGGTGTCGCAGGCCTGCGCGCGGCCATCGTGATGATGCTGCTCGGCGCGTTCTGGATCGCGACCGCCTGGCCGAGCGGCTCGACGCTGACGCTGGACGCGGCGGCCGTGTGCGCGCTCGCGTCATCGGCGCCGGATCCGAAGCGCACCGCGTTCCAGATGGCAGGCGGCACGGTGCTCGCCACGCTGCTGGGCATGATCGCGGTGTTCGGCGTGTATCCGCACGTCGACGGCTTCGTGATGCTGTGCGTCGCGCTCGCGCCGTTCCTGCTGCTCGGCGTGTTCATGACCACGCGTCCGAAGCTCGCCGGCTATGGCATCGGCTATTGCATCTTCTTCTGCTTTCTCGCCGGGCCCGACAACGTGATGCACTACGACCCGAGCTCGTTCATGAACGATGCTCTCGCGCTGGTGCTGTCGATGCTGGTGGCGTCGATCGCGTTCGCGGTGCTGCTGCCGCCGTCGACACCGTGGCTGCGTAACCGCCTGCTCGTCGACCTGCGCCGCCAGGTGGTGCTGGCCGGTCGCGCGGGTCTTGCGCGTGTGCGCTCGCGCTTCGAGAGCGGCGCGCGCGATCTGATGTTCCAGATCAATTCGCTGGCGCCGAACGAACCCGAAACGAAGCGCGACACGCTGCGCTGGCTCTTTTCGGTGCTCGAAGTCGGCAACGCGGTGATCGACCTGCGCCGCGAAGTGGCGACGCTGCCCGACGCGCCGCGCTACCACAAGGCGGCACCGTGGCGCGTCGCGCTGCGCGCGTTGCTCGATGCGCTCGCGGCGCTGTTCGAGCGGCCGCAGGAGCAGCGCTTCGCGCGTGCGCTCGCGACGACCGCCGACGCGATCGCCGAAGTGCAGCAGATGATGGCCGGCTTCACGCCTTCGCGCGAAGAGCGCCACCGGTTGCTGCGCATCCTCAGTCAACTGCATTTCATCCGTACCGCGCTGCTCGATCCGCAGTCGCCGCTCGCCTCGGCGATCGGCGCGCGCGCGGGCGCATCAGAAGAAGAAGGAGTTCCTCATGCCGCGTGATATCGCCGTGCTCGATGCCTATGTGCCGGCCATTGTGCTGCTGTTCATCGCGGGCGCCGCGCTCACGTGGCTGCTCGATCGCGTAATCGCCTATACGGGCCTGTATCGCGTCGTGTGGCACCCCTCCCTGTTCCGGGCCAGCTTGCTCGTGTCTGTGTGCGGCCTTCTGGGCCTCGCCGTTTATCGTTGATCAGAGTCGAAACATGACCATCCGAAATCTTGTGGGCTTCGTCGCGACAGCCGTCATTTTCATCGTCGCGATCCTGATCGGCCGCGTACTGTGGGTCCATTACATGGACGAGCCGTGGACCCGCGACGGCCGCGTGCGCGCCGAGATCGTCAACGTCGCGCCCGACGTGTCGGGCGCGATCGTCGATCTGCCGGTCAAGGACAACCAGTTCGTGAAGAAGGGCGACCTGCTGATGCAGATCGATCCGTCGCACTACCAGATCGCGGTCGAGCAGGCGCAGGCAGCGGTTGCCGCGCGCAAGGCCGAACTGCAGATGAAGCGCGACGACGCGCAACGTCGTGCCGACATGGATTCGCAGGTGGTCTCGAAGGAAAGCCGCGATAACGCGACGCATACCGCGTCTGCCGCCGATGCCGCCTATCAGCAGGCGCTCGCCGCGCTCGACGCCGCGAAGCTGAACCTCGCGCGCACGCGCGTCGTGTCGCCGGTCGACGGCTATGTGACGAACCTCTCGGTGTTCGGCGGCGACTATGCGACCGCCGGCGCCGCGAAGCTCGCGATCGTCGACAGTCACTCGTTCTGGGTGTATGGCTACTTCGAGGAAACCAAGCTGCCGCACGTGCGCGTCGGCGATCAGGCCGAAGTCCGGCTGATGAGCGGCGGCACGCTCCAGGGCCATGTGGAGAGCATCTCGCGCGGCATCTACGACCGCGACAATCCGCAAAGCCACGAGCTGCTCGCGGACGTGAATCCGACCTTCAACTGGGTGCGCCTCGCGCAGCGCGTGCCGGTGCGCGTGAAGATCGACTCGGTGCCCGCCGACGTGATGCTGGCGGCGGGTACGACCTGCACGGTGGTTGTGCGGCCGGGGACGGGGTCGGCATCGGCCTCGGTGCCGGCGTCGGTGTCCGGGTCGAACCACGCGGGCTAAGGTTCGCCGCGCTCTGCGTCCTATAGCCTGAACTGCCCCACCATCGCCTTCAGCCCGCGCGCCTGATCGTCGAGCGAGCGGGCCGCGGCGGTGGCCTCCTCCACCAGCGCGGCGTTCTGTTGCGTGCCCGGAGCCTATCCGCCTTTTCGTGTGCGAGGCGGTTTAAAAATCCTACCCTCTCGCCAGCGTGAAGCGCTCGCCAAACACGATGGCGAACTGGTGCATCGCGGACTTCCAGTCGAAGGTTGCCCTTTCGGTCTCTGCTTCAAGGCAGCGGAAGCTTGCTGTCATCGAGCCGTCGCGGAGGATTGGCTCCCCAGCGTGCTTTTATCTGTTCGGGAGTCTCGGGAGGCCATTTCACACCCATCTTGATGATGCGATCCCGGATTTCGACCAGCTTCCTGTAGGCCGGTGAATCAGGCGCGGAGGCGTTTCTGTTGATGTCATGTGAAAGCGCGAATGGGAACGATACTCCGTTGATGTTGTAAGTAGACGGGTTTGCGCCGTGATCGAGAAGGTAGTCGATCTGGTCGAGTGCGTTGTTCATTAATGCTTCAAATAGCACCGAATTACGTAACGAATCGCGCCGGTTCACATCTGCACCACGCTCCACCAGCAGCTGGAGTGAGCCCAATTTGCGATCGCTTGTAATAAAGAAAACGATGGGTCTGCGGCCCTCGATCATGGTGTTGGGGTCAACCCCACCGTCCAGCATCGCACGCAGGAATTCCGGGTGCGAGCTGTTGAGCATGACCCCGAGCGGATCGCCAAAATTCGGCACCTCCTGCAAGGGATCGGCCCCGGCCCTCACCACCTCCGACATAACCGCAAGCCGATGCGGGTCGCGCTGCAATGCCTCCTGGAACGCAAAAAACAGCATCGTCATGTTCTTGCGTCCGGGCGTGTTCAGGTCAGTCTTCGGTGCCAGTCGCAGGACCTGCTCCATGTCGCCTCGCTCGATGGCCTGCGCCAGTTCGAGTTGCGGGCCACTAAAGAAATCAGTGGCGGGAAATTTTTTCATTGCATGAACCACAGGGGATAGCGCCAGTAACAGCACCGACACGATCAGGATTCGGCTGAGTGTTTTCATCGCTTCAGCCTCGTTATTCGTGTGCGAGGCGGTCCAAATAATCCTACCCACTCGCCAGCGTGAAGCGCTCGCCAAACAGGATGGCGAACCCGTTCATCGCGGACTTCCAGTCGAAGCTTGCCGTTTCGGTCTCTGCCTCAAGGCAGCGGAAGCTTGCTGTCATCGAGCCGGCGCGGAGGATTGGCTCCCCAACGTGCTTTGACCTGTTCCGGAGTCTCGGGAGGCCATTTCACGCCCATCCTGATGATGCGGTCCCGGATTTCGATCAGCTTCCTGTAGGCCGGTGAATCAGGCGCGGAGGCGTTTCTGTTGATGTCATGAGAAAGCGCGAATGGGAACGATACGCCGTTGACGTTGTAAGTGGACGGGTTTGCGCCGTGATCGAGAAGGTAGTCGATCTGGTCGAGTGCATTGTTCATTAATGCTTCAAATAGCACTGAATTACGCAACGAATCGCGCCGGTTCAGATCCGCGCCACGCTCCACCAGCAGCTTGAGTGAGGCGGATGTCGACTCTCCTGCAACAAAGAAAATTAATGGATCTCCCTTGTAGACCAAATTAGGATCAACGCCCCCGTCCAGAATCGCGCTCAGGAATTCCGGGTGGGAGCTGTTGAGCAGGACCCCGAGGGGGCTGCCAAAATCCGGTACGGCCTGCAAGGGATCAGCCCCGGCCCTCACCACCTGCGACGCAACCGCAAGCCGATGCGGGTCACGCTGCAATGCTTCCTGAAACGCAAAAAACAGCATCGTCATGTTCTTGCGTCCCGGCGTGTTCAGATCGGTCTTTGGTGCTAGCCGCCTGACCTGCTCCATGTCGCCTCGCTCGATGGCCTGCGCCAGTTCGAGTTGCGGGCCGCTAAAGAAATCAGTGGCGGGAAATTTTTTCATTGCATGAACCACAGGAGATAGCGCCAGTAACAGCACCGGCACGATAAGGATTCGGCTGAGTGTTTTCATCGCTTTC
Organism: Burkholderia sp. H160; assembly: GCA_000173575.1. Taxonomy (GTDB): domain Bacteria; phylum Pseudomonadota; class Gammaproteobacteria; order Burkholderiales; family Burkholderiaceae; genus Paraburkholderia. The sequence goes on from ABYL01000069.1 coordinate 5,415, forward strand.
AGCCTCGCTATGACAGTGTTTCAAGTACGGTGATGTCCTCCGCCTTCTGCTGCTCGATGCCATCAATTGCCTGCGTGATGAAGTGCCGCGACAGGGGCGAGCCGCTGCCATGCAGGGGATAGGGAGTACCGGCTGCACTTGGCAGGGGCGTCCACGTCTGTACCACGGTCAGAATGTCGCCATTCACATGGTAGGCATTGATGTTCGATGGCGTGACCTGGCCGCCGTAGTGTTCGACCGTCTTCGGGTGCAGGCCGGCGGCGTTGAAGCTCCAGCAGTCCTTACCGCTGGCCAAAGAAGCGGCAGAACACAGACCGCCACCTAGCGAGTGACCTGTGATGTCGATAGGTTCTGTTGAGAAGGCTAAATTTTTACCTATATTGACAGCCCTCTTGTAATAGGGCGATTGCATATCCACGCTCTGGTCAAAGTTGTTCGACCAGTCGCTCAGGCTCGTCATTTCGGTTCCCTTGAAGGCGAGTGTCGGATTCAGATCGGCACCGAATACCGCCGCATCCGGCTCGTATAGCTGCGCCCTGAAGTTCGCGCCTTCGATTTCCAGGTCTATTGGCTTCAAGCCGTACTGCCGTAGAAATCCACTATCCCCGCTGCGGTTCGCCCACCCTTCCGGCACCGGCCCGGACGGCTCGTAGACATGATCGGAGAGTCTGGCCTTCTCCACCGCGACATTGTTGCGCGCGAGCCGTTCAGCCGCCGCCCGCACGCGCCCGGACATGGCCGCATTGCCCGCCGCAATCAGCGCCTTGCGCGTCTGCCACCGCTGCGCCTTGTTCAGTGCCTGTGGTATCTCGATGTGTGGCGATGTCGCCCTGGCTGCGCGCGCAGCGGCTAACTGGGCTTGCCAGGTGGCCGGATCATACTCGACGGACAGAATGGGTTCGCCGTCCGGATGACTGCCGGTCCTCGCTACGGGATTTCTTAACGGCGTGCTGCGGTAAGGTGACGGAAACAGGCCATTACGCGGACCTCTAATGGCAAGCAGTTTGCCCCGGCGAACCTCTTCGAGAAGAGCCACGATAACCCACCATCCATCGGTGTCAGGGTTACGGTGCCGCGCGCTATGGAAAAACAGCCAGCCACTCTTCTGGATGCGCCTGACCAGCTTCCGGTCCTCCTCCCACTCCCTGTGATTCAGTGCGGCAATCTCGAGAAACTCCCGGGTCTCCGCCGTGGCCTTCTGAGGGTCTGCGGCCTTGCCAAGGCACGCTTTATAGTGCCATTCATCGCAGATGACATAACAGGCGCCCGGTGGCCGCTGGCAGAACAGCTCCACGGAGTGCATCTCAAATACGGACAGGGACATAGGTGTGTCGTTGGTCTATCTGAAGTCGCTGCCGGAGTTGACAGCAGTCAGATAATTACCGAGCGACAGGCAGTCCGTACATGGGCGACCGCCCAAAATCGGCTTTCGATGAACCTCGCGGTGTTCGGCTGCGACTATGCGACCGCCGGCGCCGCGAAGCTCGCGATCGTCGATAGTCACTCGTTCTGGGTGTATGGCTATTTCGAGGAAGCCAGGCTGCCGCACGTGCGCGTCAGCGATCCGGCCGAAGTGCCTCGCGCAACGCGTGCCTGTGCGCGTGAAGATCGACTCGATGCCGGCCGATGTGATGCTGGCGGCGGGCACGACCTGCACGGTAGTCGTTGGGCCAGAAACGGCCCCCAGCTCCCACCGCGCCGCTTTTTACAGCCTGAACTGCCCCACCATCGCCTTCAGCCCGCGCGCCTGATCGTCGAGCGAGCGGGCCGCGGCGGTGGCCTCCTCCACCAGCGCGGCGTTCTGCTGCGTGCCCGCGTCCATCTGCGTGACCGCGAGATTGATCGCCTCGATACCGGTGCTCTGCTCCGATGACGCCGCCGAAATCTCGCCCATGATGTCGGTCACGCGCTTCACGGCCTTCACGACTTCGTCCATCGTCTGACCGGCGTCCGCGGCGAGCGTCGAGCCGTTGGCGACGCGCTCGACCGAAGTCTGAATCAAGCCCTTGATCTCCTTCGCGGCCGCCGCGCTGCGCTGCGCGAGATTGCGCACTTCCGCCGCGACCACCGAAAAACCGCGCCCCTCCTCGCCTGCGCGCGCCGCCTCGACGGCCGCGTTCAAGGCGAGGATGTTGGTCTGGAACGCGATCCCCTCGATCACACCGATGATGTCGCCGATGCTGCGCGCGCTGTCGTTGATGTCGCTCATCGTCGCGACCACCCGGCTCACGACCGCGCCGCCCTGCTCGGCGATCTCCGACGCGTTGTTTGCGAGTGTGCTCGCCTGCTTCGCGTTGTCGGCGTTCTGACGCACCGTCGACGTCAGTTGCTCCATGCTGCTCGCGGTGCGCTCGAGCGCGAGCGCCTGTTGCTCGGTGCGCTGCGACAGATCGAGATTGCCCATCGAAATCTGCCCGGACGCGGTCGCGATCGCATCGGCGCTCGACGCGATGTCGGCGACCGTCGTCGCGAGTCCGCTTTGCATGTCGGACAGCGCGAACAGCATGCTCGAACGGTCCTTGCCGCCGAGCGCGATGCGGTTCGACAGATCGCCCGCGGCGATGCGGCGCGCGATCTCCTTCGCGTACGCGGGCTCGCCGCCGAGCTGCGTGGTAAGGCGCCGCACGACCCACGCGGCGATGCCGAACGCGAGCACGATCAGCGCGAGCGTCATCACTGCGATCATCACGAACGACGAGTGGTAGATGAAGCCGGACGCGTCGATCGTCGCCTTCGCGGCGGTGCCGCGCTGCGCGACGAGTTCGTCGACGAGCTTTTCGAGCTTGCCGGTTTCGACGAACAGCGACACGTCCTGGGTGCCGACCTGCCAGTTCATCTGCGATAGATCGAGCGGCTGCGCTTTCACGAGCGTGACAAAGTCGCGCAAATGGGCGCTCCATGTCGCGACCGCCCCGGCAAACGCCTTCTGCTTGTCGACCGCCGTCGCGTCCGACGTATCGACGTACTGCTGCAGCGTGCGCAGTTGCTCGTCAAGACCGGCGAGGCCGTGCTCGATGTCGGCGCCGAGCTCGTCGCGCTCCTTCGCGGTGGTCGCGGTCAGCAGCATCTTTTGCGCGCGGCTCGCGCGCAGCATGTGGCCGCGCGCCTCCTCGGCGGCGCGGCTCGCGACGTGGCCCTGGTCGAAGATCGATTGCGCGGACGCGTTCAGCCGGCCGATCTGCAGCAGCGAAAACACGCCGATCAGCAGCGTACCGACGAGCAGAACCGCGAACGCGATGCGCAGTGTTGCCTTGACCGACAGACCGTCGAGCTTCGTTGTTGCTGCGCTGCGTGCCACTGCTTTCATAATCCCCGTCCCAGGTGTCGACGCGCCGGAAAGGTCGGTTCCAGCAACACCGCATGTCTGTCCGGGTCTACGGCAGCCGCTGCGCGATCTTGAATCTCGCGTTAGCAGGCGGCGGGTCGTGTGCCGCTTGCCGTTCCCGGTCCCATGTTCGACGCGCCGCTTTCGTGAGCCGCGCAATCGCGAGCGCTTTATACCGTAGACAAAAAACCGCCAAAAAAGCCTCGACAGGCCGGAGCAGACGATGCGCCTTTCATCGCCGAAAGCGAAGTCATCCGTCCCCTTGTCTGATTCGCGACAAAACTTGTCCTTACAATTCACTCCGGCCACATTAAACTTCGGCTGAATATTCAAAACGCCGGTTACCGCGACGAAAAGCCGCGGAGCTTCGCGAAACGCGCCTATGAAGCGCGTTGCCCGCACCGGCTCAGCGCCGATTTTTCCTCTCACCGTTTGCCTGATCTTTTTCTTCTAGCGTATGGAAACGAGCCTCGATAAAGGCGCCCTCGCCGGCGCATCCGCCACGGGGGCGAGCGCGTCCCCGGCCGCCGCGCCGGCGGCCGCCAAGGTCCAGCGCACGGTGTATTCCGTGCTCGGTGCGATCAGTTTTTCGCACCTGCTCAACGACATGATCCAGTCGCTGATCCTGGCTATCTACCCCATGTTCAAGGACAACTTCTCGTTGTCGTTCGGGCAGATCGGTCTGATCACGCTGACCTACCAGATCACCGCGTCGCTGCTGCAGCCGCTGGTCGGCAGCTATACCGACAAGCATCCGAAGCCGTACTCGCTGCCGGTCGGCATGGGCTTCACGCTCGCGGGCCTGCTGCTGATGTCGGTCGCGCCGAATTTCAGCGTGCTGCTGGTCGCCGCGGCGCTGGTCGGCTGCGGATCGTCGGTGTTCCATCCGGAGTCGTCGCGGGTTGCGAGGATGGCGTCGGGCGGACGTCATGGTCTCGCGCAGTCGCTGTTCCAGGTCGGCGGCAATGCGGGTTCGTCGCTCGGACCGCTGCTCGCGGCGCTGATCGTGATTCCGCATGGCCAGCGCAGCATCGCTTGGTTCTCGGCGGCGGCGCTCGTTGCGATCGTCGTGCTCACGCAGATCGGCCGCTGGTACAAGCGTCATCCGTCGGTCAAGAAGGCGCGCGGTCAGGGTGGGCATGTGGCGCTGCCGCGTAACAAGGTCGTCATGGCGATGAGCGTGCTGGTGTTGCTCGTGTTCTCGAAGTACTTCTACCTTGCGAGCATCAACAGCTACTTCACGTTCTATCTGATCGACAAGTTCCATCTGTCCGTGCAGGCCGCGCAGATCCATCTGTTCGTGTTCCTCGCGGCGGTCGCGGCGGGGACGGTGATCGGCGGGCCGATCGGCGACAGGATCGGGCGCAAGTATGTGATCTGGGTGTCGATTCTTGGCGTCGCGCCGTTCACGCTATTGTTGCCTTATGCGAATCTGTTCTGGACTGGGGTGCTGACTGTTGTGATCGGGGTGGTGCTCGCTTCTGCGTTTTCGGCGATTCTTGTTTATGCGCAGGAGTTGATTCCTGGGAAGGTTGGGATGGTGGCTGGGTTGTTTTTTGGGTTTGCGTTTGGGCTTGGGGGTGTTGGTGCCGCCGTGCTTGGGCAACTTGCTGACGCTACCAGTATTGCGTTTGTTTATAAGGTTTGTTCGTTCTTGCCTTTGATTGGAGTGTTGACTGTTTTGCTGCCTGATGTTGAAGGGAAGCGCGTGAAGGGGTGATTGCGTGGTTGAGGTTGGGCCTGTGCTCATCGCCTTTCCTTGATTTCGTGTCGGTCTATTGGCGTTGCCCCTGTGCGGGGCGGCACCTACTTTCTTTGCTGCTGCAAAGAAAGTAGGCAAAGAAGACAGCTTTACACCGCTAGCTCATAAGCGGGTCCCTCGGTCTGCTCGCGGCAGTGGTGCATCTGGAATCCGTGCTCCCGCACATTCCGCTCTAGTGACAAGGCAGTCATTCTTCCGGCGGCGCTGCGCGCGCCGAATCTCCGTTCCAAAACCTTCGGTCGGTTTTCCTGGCAGACCCGTCCGCGACGCACGCATATTCCCTGGCATAGCTGATTAGTATTCGCCGTATGTCTTGTCAAAAGAGTGATATCCGACCGCAGGGGCCACTGCCTGATGCAGACGCACGGTGAGCGGAGCGGGGCCTGGTTCCCGTCGAACAATCAGCGCACTCCTATAGGAACTCGGATTTAAGTCGAGTAAAAAATGATGCCCGCATTTTTGTGTTACTCAGCAGTGACATTCACAGTCGTGCGGCGTTCATAGACCTACCCAGGGAACCACATACGTGCCTTACGAAGGAAAGTTTTTAGTGAATAACGCGCCATTGTCGCCGCTGACGATTTTCGGCCTCGGTACATTCGACGCGTACGGAACGATCGAGGTCATCACGTATGGCAGCACTTGCCCGTAGGCTATTCAAGTTCGCTTTGTTCGTCGGCCTGTTCTGTCTCGCCGTGCCCTATACCCATACGTATCCCTGGCCAATGCCTGAAAACCAGTCGGTGATATGGTGGCGTGCTTCGCGCTGGCTTGGTATCCGAGATCCAGAGGATCTGTATTTCGTGGTGTGGGTGACTATTGATCTGCTTGTGGCAGCGTTAGCGTTTTTGGCGATCACCAGGCTATGGCGGCACTATCGGGGGCGGAATATGCAACATAGAATCGTGAGGCCTTGCAGGCCGCGAAGGCTTGATCGGGCGTGCGGTTTGCACCTTTTCGTTTGTCGTAGGGTGTTGGCCTTTCCTTGATCTCTTATCGGTCCATTAGCGTTGCCCCTGTGCGGGGCGGCACCTACTTTCTTTGCTGCTGCAAAGAAAGTAGGCAAAGAAGACAGCTCAAACCGCAAGCTCATAAGCGGGTCCCCCGGTCCGCACGCGGCAGTGGTGCATCTGGAATCCGTGCTCCCGCACATTCCGCGCGGGTGACAAGGCCGTCATTCTTCCGGCGGCGCTGCGCGCACCGAATCCCCGTTCCCAAACCGTCGGTTGGTTCTCCTGGCAGACCCGTCCGCGACGCACGCAGTGCGGAGTGGGAGCGGATGACGGCTTTGTCACAAAGGGGAAATGTGCGGAGACACAGATTCCAGATGCACCACTACCTCATGCAGACCGAGGAACCCGCTTAAGAATTAGCGGGTTGAGCTGTCTTCTTTGCCTACTTTCTTTGCAGCAGCAAAGAAAGTAGGTGCCGCCCCGCACAGGGGCAACGCTAATAGACCGATAACAAATCAAGGAAAGGCCAACAAAGCCAGACCAACGACAAAAGCCGCACCAGCCGATTTCCGGCGCACAATGCCGATGGTGCATCCACAACACCCGCGCCGCCCAAGGCGCCCCCGTCCACTCCCGCCGCACGAGGATCGCCGCCGATGACCCGCTACCGCGATTTCTACCGCCGCTCGATCGACCACCCCGAAGCCTTCTGGCGCGAAGAAGCACAGCGCATTCACTGGCACACGCCATTCGGCACCGTGCTCGACCGCTCGAAGCCGCCGTTCGCGCGCTGGTTCGTCGGCGGTCGCACGAACCTCTGTCATAACGCGGTCGACCGGCATCTGGCCGAGCGCGCCCAGCAGAACGCGCTCGTCTACGTATCGACCGAAACCGGCATCGAGCGGCACTACACCTACGCCGAGCTGTACGCCGAAATCAACCGCATGGCCGCGGTGATGCGCTCGCTCGGCGTGAAGCGCGGCGACGTCGTGCTGATCTATCTGCCGATGATCCCCGAGGCACTGTTCGCGATGCTCGCGTGCGCGCGGCTCGGCGCGATCCACTCGGTCGTGTTCGGCGGCTTCGCGGCGCCGAACCTCGCCGCGCGGATCGAGGACGCGAAGCCGGTGCTGATCGTGACCGCCGACGCCGGCGCGCGCGGCGGCAAAGTGGTCGACTACACCCCGCTCGTCGACGAAGCGCTCGCGCGCGCCATGCACAAGACGCCCCACGTGCTGCTGATCGACCGGCAACTCGCGCCCGCGCGACTGAACGCACCCTACCTCGTCGCCTACGAGCCGCTGCGCGAACAGTTCTTCAACGTCCACATCCCGTGCGAATGGCTCGAATCGAACGAGCCGTCCTACGTGCTGTACACGTCGGGCACGACCGGCAAGCCGAAGGGCGTGCAGCGCGATGTCGGCGGCTATGCGGTCGCGCTCGCGGCATCGATGGAATACATCTTCGAGGGCAAGGCTGGCGACACGATGTTCACCGCGTCCGACGTCGGCTGGGTGGTCGGCCATAGCTACATCGTGTACGCGCCGCTGATCGCGGGGCTCACCACCGTGATGTACGAAGGCACGCCGATTCGTCCGGACGGCGGCATCTGGTGGCGGCTCGTCGAGCAGCACAAGATCAACCTGATGTTCACCGCGCCGACTGCGATACGCGTGCTGAAAAAGCAGGACCCCGCGCTAATGAAGGCCGCCGATCTGTCGAGCCTGCGCACGCTGTTTCTCGCCGGCGAACCACTCGACGAACCGACCGCCGCGTGGATCACGAAAGCGCTGAACAAACCGGTCATCGACAACTACTGGCAGACCGAAACCGGCTGGCCGATGCTGGCGATTCCTCGCGGCATCGAGGTACTGCCGACCAAGCTCGGCTCGCCGGGCGTGCCCTCGGTCGGCTATAGCCTAACCGTGCGCGACGAGCTGACCGGCGAGCCCTGCGCGGTCGGCGAAAAAGGCGTGCTGACGCTCGACTATCCGCTGCCGCCGGGCTGCATGTCGACGGTGTGGGGCGACGACAAGCGCTTTATCGACACCTACTGGTCGAGCGTGCCGAACCAGCAGGTCTATTCGACGTTCGACTGGGGTGTGCAGGACGAGGACGGCTATGTGACGATCCTCGGCCGCACCGACGACGTGATCAACGTCGCGGGCCATCGCCTCGGCACGCGCGAAATCGAGGAGGCGCTGTCAAGCCACGCGGCCGTCGCGGAAGTCGCGGTGGTCGGCGTAACGGATCCGGTCAAGGGTCAGGCGGCGATGGCCTTCGTCGTGCTGCGCGGCGCGCAGGCCGAAGGTGATCCGAGCGAGCGCGCGCGGATCGCAGCCGAGCTGGCGATGACGGTCGACCGCCACCTCGGCACGATTGCGCGGCCCTCGCGCGTGGTGATGGTCTCGATGCTGCCGAAGACGCGCTCCGGCAAGCTATTGCGCCGCGCGATCGCGGCGCTCGCCGAAGGCCGCGATCCAGGTGATCTGCCGACGATCGAAGATCCGCTCGCGCTGCAGCAGGTGCGCGACGCGCTCGGCGACGGCGGGAAGCAATAAACGCGCGAAGACCTGGACGTAAAGCGGGCGCTCAGCCCGCGGTGTCCTGCGCGCCGAGAAAGCGCGCGAGGATCGCGTTCGAGTACGTGCCCGCGATCTCCGTGAGGAACGACATGAACGATCCCGGCGCGTGATCGTCGGCGGTATCGGAGATCGTGCGCACGACCGCGCACGGCACGCCGTACTCGTAGCAGACCTGCGCGATCGCCGCGCCTTCCATCTCGACCGCGAGCGCATCGGGCAGCGCGTCGCGCAACGCCGCGACGGCCGCCGCGCTCGCGACGAACTGATCGCCGCTGACGATCAGGCCGCGATGCACGCGCGGCTCGCGCGTGCCGAAGCGCGCCGCGCAGGCCGCGCCTTCCTCGGCGACGAAACGCTCGCACGCGGCGGCGAGACGGTCGGCGAGCGCGGCATCGGCGGCGAAGCGCGAGATCCCGAGCAACGGCACCTCGAAGCGCGGAAACAGCGGCGACGCGTCGACATCGTGCTGCATCAGCGTGCTCGCGACGACGATATCGCCGACATGCACATCGCCGCCGACACCACCCGCGACACCGGTGAACACAATGGCTTCGACATCGAACTCGTGGATCAGCGCGCTGACCGTCGCGGCCGCCGCGACCTTGCCGACGCGCGCGAGCGTGACGACACACGGCGTGCCGTGCACGGTGCCGACGTGGTAGTCACGCTGGCCGTGCGTGACCGTGCGCACGCCGGACTCGGCGCGCATCGCTTCGATCAGGTCGCCGAGTTCCTGCTGCAACGCGGCCAGAACGCCGAGCGGACGCTCTCCACCGTGGCTCATGTTCAAGGGCGCGCTCATTCGACCGCCTGCAATTTAGCCACGGCCAGCGCGAGCCATTTCTCGCCGTGCCGCTTGAAGCGCACCTGCGCCTTCGCGTCGGTGCCGCTGCCTTCGAGCGCGGTGATCGTGCCTTCACCGAACTTCGTGTGGAACACCTGCTGGCCGACGCGAAAGCCCGTTTCGGCCGCACGCTGCTCGTTCGCGAAAGCGGGCGCCGGCGCGGATGCCACCGACGCCGTCGTCGCCGCACCACCGCCATAGCCCGGCCGCGCGAACCAGTCGCGCCCGTAGCCAGCGTTGTCCGAGCGGCCGCCCCAGCGCGAGCCTGCCTCGACCTTCGGCGTGAGCCACTTCAAGGTTTCTTGCGGCAATTCGTCGAAGAAGCGCGAGCGGATGTTGTAGCGGGTCTGGCCATGCAGCATCCGGCTCTGCGCGAACGACAGGTACAGCCGCTCCTTCGCGCGCGTGATCGCGACGTACATCAGGCGCCGCTCTTCTTCGAGGCCGTCCGCCTCCATCGCGCTGTTCTCGTGCGGGAACAGCCCTTCTTCGAGACCGGTGATGAACACCGCGGTGAATTCGAGCCCCTTTGCCGCGTGCACGGTCATCAGTTGCACCGCTTCCTGGCCGGCCTGCGCCTGGTTGTCGCCCGCTTCGAGCGATGCGTGCGACAGGAAGCCCGCGAGCGGCGTCATCGTGTCGGGGTTCTGCGCCGGATCGGCGATGTCCGGTGCATCGAGCACGACGGTGTTCGGATCATTGGTGGCGACCGCGAGCTCGGGCGCGGCGCTCGCGCCGGGACGCAGCGGAATCGAGCGCGCGGGCGTATCGAGCCCGTAGCCTTCCTCGCTGACGAACGCAGCGGCCGCGTTGACGAGTTCCTGCAAGTTTTCGAGCCGCTCCTGGCCTTCGCGCTCGTTCTGATAGAAGTCGGCGAGACCGCTCGCGCGAACCACGTACTCGACGGTCTCGGGCAGGCTCATCTGCTGCGTGTCGGCGCGCATCTTGCCGACCAGGTTCGCGAATGCGGCGAGGCTCGAGCCCGCCTTGCCCGCGACGTACGGAATCGCCGCGGCCATCGAGCAGTTGTAGAGACGCGCGGCGTCAGCGAGCTGTTCGAGCGAGCGAGCGCCGATGCCACGGGTCGGGAAATTGACGACTCGGGCAAACGCGGTGTCGTCGTTCGGGTTGTCGATCAGACGCAGATATGCGAGCGCGTGCTTGACTTCCTGACGCTCGAAAAAGCGCAGGCCGCCATACACGCGATACGCGATGCCCGCGTTGACGAGCGTGTGCTCGATCGTGCGCGACTGCGCGTTGCTGCGATAGAGCACCGCGATTTCGCTGCGCGACAGGCCGGTGTTGATCAGCGCGCGAATCTCTTCGACGATCCAGCCGGCCTCCTGCGAATCGGTTGCCGATTCATAGACGCGCACCGGTTCGCCGTGGCCGGCGTCGGTGCGCAGATTCTTGCCGAGGCGCCGTGAGTTGTTCGCGATCAGCTGGTTCGCGGCATCGAGAATATGGCCGTGCGAGCGGTAGTTCTGTTCGAGCTTGATCAGATTCCGCACCTTGAACTCGTGCTCGAAGTCGCGCATGTTGCCGACGTTCGCGCCGCGGAACGCGTAGATCGACTGGTCGTCGTCGCCGACCGCGAAGATCGCGTTGTGCTGGCCCGCGAGCAGCTTGAGCCACGCGTATTGGAGCTTGTTGGTGTCCTGAAACTCGTCGACGAGGATGTGCCTGAAGCGCGCCTGGTAATGCGCGCGCAGCGGCGGATTGTGCGCGAGCAGTTCGTAGCAACGCAGCAGCAGCTCGGGGAAGTCGACCACGCCTTCGCGCTGGCATTGCTGGTCGTAGGCTTCGTAGAGTTCGACGAATTTGCGGTTGAAGTTGTCGGTGGCGTCGACGTCTTTGGGGCGCAGGCCCTGCTCTTTCGCGTTGTTGATGAAGTACTGGAGATTTTTCGCCGGGTACTTTTCGTCGTCGATGTTGAGGCCCTTCATCAGGCGCTTGATCGCCGAGAGCTGGTCCGCGGTGTCGAGAATCTGGAACGTGGCGGGCAGCCCGGCGTCGCGGTGATGCGCGCGCAGCATACGGTTGCAGAGGCCGTGGAACGTGCCGATCCACATGCCGCGCGTGTCGATTGGCAAGAGCGCCGAGAGGCGCGCCATCATTTCGCGGGCGGCTTTGTTGGTGAAGGTGACGGCGAGGACGGTCGCGGGGGACGCGAGGCCTTGCTGGATCAGCCACGCGATGCGGGTGATCAGGACGCGGGTTTTGCCGCTGCCGGCGCCGGCCAGAATCAGCGCGGGCTCATTGGGGAGCGTTACGGCGGCGTGTTGTTCGGGGTTTAGATTGGAGAGGAGGTCGGGCATTTTTTTCGCGGAGCGCAGTTCGGGGGACATTATATGCCCCGGCGGGGCGGCGCTTTTTTGGTTTTTTTCGTTCGTCTGGATAGGGGTTGGTTTTTTCGTTGTTCTGGCTTGGTTGGCCTTTCCTTGCTTTGTTATCGGTCTATTAGCGTTGCCCCTGTGCGGGGCGGCACCTACTTTCTTTGCTGCTGCAAAGAAAGTAGGCAAAGAAGACAGCTCAAACCGCAAGCTCATAAGCGGGTCCCGTGGCTTGGAGGGGGTAGTGGTGCATCTGGAATCTGTGTCCTCGCACATTCCGCCTTAGTGACAAAGCCATCATCCGCTCCCACTCCGCACTGCTTGCGTCGCGGACGGGTCTGCCAGGAGAACCGGTGGTTTTGGAACGGGGATTCGGCGCGCGCAGCGCCGCCGGAAGAATGACGGCCTTGTCACCAGCGCGGAATGTGCGGGAGCACGGATTCCAGATGCACCACTACCGCCTGCGGACCGGGGGACCCGCTTATGAGCTTGCGGTGTAAAGCTGTCTTCTTTGCCTACTTTCTTTGCAGCAGCAAAGAAAGTAGGTGCCGCCCCGCACAGGGGCAACACTAATAGACCGACAAGGCAACAAGGAAAGGCCAAGAAAGCCAGAACAACGACAAACCAACCCGCCGGTCGGCAAAAAACCTCGCCCAGCTATAATCAACCATTCTCCGCCTCCAAAATCCCGCCTTTAACCATAAACATGAGCGACACCCCGAGCGACACCACCTCGACGCTTGCAAAAAGCTTCGAACCCCACACCATCGAAGCCCACTGGGGCCCTGAATGGGAAAAGCGCGCCTACGCCGCGCCCTCCTTCGACGCAAACCGCAAGGATTTCTCGATCCAGCTGCCGCCGCCGAACGTCACGGGCACCCTGCACATGGGCCACGCGTTCAACCAGACCATCATGGATGGCCTCACCCGCTATCACCGCATGCTCGGCGAGAACACGCTGTGGGTGCCGGGTACCGACCACGCGGGCATCGCCACGCAGATCGTCGTCGAACGTCAGCTCGACGCCCAGGGCGTGTCGCGCCACGACCTCGGCCGCGAGAAGTTCGTCGAACGCGTGTGGGAGTGGAAACAGCAGTCCGGCTCGACCATCACGAATCAGGTGCGCCGTCTCGGTGCGTCGATCGACTGGTCGCGCGAATACTTCACGATGGACGACAAGATGTCGGCCGCCGTGCGCGACGTGTTCGTGCGCCTGTATGAACAGGGCCTGATCTATCGCGGCAAGCGCCTCGTGAACTGGGACCCGGTGCTGCTCACCGCCGTGTCGGACCTCGAAGTGGTCAGCGAGGAAGAAAACGGCCACCTGTGGCACATCCACTATCCGCTGACCGACGGCTCGGGTCATCTGACCGTCGCCACCACCCGTCCGGAAACCATGCTCGGCGACACCGCCGTCATGGTGCACCCCGAAGACGAGCGCTACGCGCACCTGATCGGCAAGACCGTCACGCTGCCGCTGTCGAACCGCGAAGTGCCGATCATCGCCGATGATTACGTCGACCGCGAGTTCGGCACCGGCGTCGTCAAGGTCACGCCCGCGCACGATTTCAACGACTACCAGGTCGGCCTGCGCCACAAGCTGCCGCAAATCGAAATCCTCACGCTCGACGCGAGGATCAACGACAACGCACCCGAAAAATACCGCGGCCTCGACCGTTTCGACGCCCGCAAGCTCGTGGTCACGGATCTCGAAGCGCTCGGCGCGCTCGAATCGGTCAAGCCGCACAAGCTGATGGTGCCGCGCGGCGACCGCACCGGCGTCGTGATCGAGCCGATGCTGACCGACCAGTGGTTCGTCGCGATGAGCAAGCCGGCCCCCGAAGGCACGTTCAATCCGGGCAAGTCGATCGCCGAAACCGCGCTCGACGTCGTGCGCAACGGCCAGATCAAATTCGTGCCGGAAAACTGGACCACCACGTACTACCAGTGGCTCGAAAACATCCAGGACTGGTGCATCTCGCGTCAGCTGTGGTGGGGTCATCAGATTCCGGCGTGGTACGGCGAGAACGGCGAAGTGTTCGTCGCGAAGACCGAAGAGGATGCCCGCGCGAAGGTCGTTGCGGCCGGCTACACGGGCTCGCTGAAGCGCGACGAAGATGTACTCGACACGTGGTTCTCGTCCGCTCTGGTGCCGTTCTCGTCGCTCGGCTGGCCGAATGAGACGGAAGAGCTCAAGCACTTCATGCCCTCGTCGGTGCTCGTCACCGGCTTCGACATCATCTTCTTCTGGGTCGCGCGCATGGTCATGATGACCACGCACTTCACCGGCAAGGTGCCGTTCGAGACGGTCTATGTGCACGGTCTCGTGCGCGACGCCGAAGGCCAGAAGATGTCGAAGAGCAAGGGCAATACGCTCGACCCGATCGATATCGTCGATGGCATCGGCCTCGACGCGCTCGTCGCGAAGCGCACCACCGGCCTGATGAATCCGAAGCAGGCCGCGTCGATCGAAAAGAAGACCCGCAAGGAGTTTCCGGACGGCATTCCGGCGTTCGGCACCGACGCGCTGCGCTTCACGATGGCGTCGATGGCCACGCTCGGCCGCAACGTGAACTTCGACCTCGCGCGCTGCGAGGGCTATCGCAACTTCTGCAACAAGCTGTGGAACGCCACGCGCTTCGTGCTGATGAACTGCGAAGGCCACGACTGCGGTTTCGGCCAACCGGCGCAATGTGGCGAATGCGGGCCAGAAGGCCATCTGCATTTTTCGCAGGCCGACCGCTGGATCGTGTCGCAACTGCAACGCGTGGAAGCGGAAGTCGCCAAGGGCTTTTCCGACTATCGTTTTGACAATGTGGCCAACGCCATATACAAGTTCGTCTGGGACGAATATTGTGACTGGTACCTCGAGCTCGCCAAGGTGCAGATCCAGACGGGTCAGCCGAACCAGCAGCGCGCAACCCGCCGCACGCTGCTGCGTGTGCTCGAGACAGTGTTGCGCCTCGCGCATCCGGTAATCCCGTACATCACCGAAGCGCTGTGGCAGAAGGTGGCGCCGCTTGCGGGCCGCTACCCCGAAGGCAAGGCCGAGGGTGAAGCGTCCATCATGGTGCAGTCGTACCCCATTGCGGATCTGTCGAAGCTCGACGAATCCGCCGAGCAATGGGCGGCCGACCTCAAAGCGGTGATCGAAGCGTGCCGGAATCTGCGTGGTGAAATGAACCTGTCGCCGGCGGTCAAGGTGCCGTTGCTCGCCACCGGTAACGCGGAGCGCCTTCGGACTTTCGCGCCTTACGCTCAGGCACTGGCGCGTTTGTCCGAAGTGCAGATCATCGCCGACGAGGCCGCGCTCGACGCGCAGGCGGATGGCGCGCCGATTGCTATCGTAGGAACCGACAAGCTCGTGCTGAAGGTCGAAATCGACGTGGCGGTCGAACGCGAACGCCTGTCGAAGGAAATCGCTCGATTGAGTGCTGAAATCGTGAAATGCAACGGTAAGCTGCAGAATCAGGCGTTCGTTGCAAAGGCGCCGGCGGCGGTCGTGGAGCAGGAACAGAAACGGCTTGCTGATTTCGAAGCCACTGTCGGCAAGCTGAAAGCCCAACTGGCCCGCTTGCCGGCCTGATCGACACGCGCCTCGCCCGCTCACCTCAGCGGCGGGCGGGCAAGGACTTAAACCAGAGGACTCAGGGTATTCACATGCTAAAAGTTACGAAGGCGGTTTTTCCGGTAGCAGGTCTTGGCACCCGCTTCCTCCCCGCCACGAAGGCTAGTCCGAAAGAGATGCTGCCGATCGTCGACAAGCCGCTGATTCAGTATGCGGTCGAAGAAGCCATGGCGGCCGGCATCACCGAAATGATCTTCGTCACGGGCCGCAGCAAGCGCGCGATCGAGGACCATTTCGACAAGTCCTATGAGATCGAGGCCGAGCTCGAAGCGCGCGGCAAGGACAAGCTGCTCGAACTGGTGCGCAGCATCAAGCCGAGCCATGTGGACTGCTTCTACGTGCGCCAGGCCGAGGCGCTGGGCCTCGGCCACGCGGTGCTGTGCGCGGAGAAGCTGGTCGGCGACAACCCGTTCGCCGTGATCCTCGCGGACGACTTGCTGTACGGCACGCCGCCCGTGATGACGCAGATGATTGAAGTGTTCGATCACTATCACAGCTCGGTGATCGGCGTCGAAGAGATTCCGCCGCAGGACACGAAGTCGTACGGCATCGTCGATGGCAAGGAATGGGAAGATTCGATCATCAAGATGTCGGGCATCGTCGAAAAGCCGGAGCCGAGCGTGGCGCCGTCGAACCTCGGCGTGGTGGGCCGTTATGTGCTGAAACCGCGCATCTTCGATCACCTGCGCTCCATCAAGCCGGGCGCGGGCGGTGAATTGCAGCTGACGGACGCGATCCAGTCGCTGCTCGCCGACGAACAGGTGCTCGCGTACAAGTATCACGGCACGCGTTTCGACTGCGGCAGCAAGCTTGGCTACCTGAAGGCGACGGTCGAGTTCGCGCTGCGTCACCCTGAAGTGGCCGCCGATTTCGAAGAATATCTGCGCACTCGCTCACCGGTTCTCGAAGGCTGACGCCAACATCCAGGTTGAAACGAAGAAGGCGCTGTACCCGAATAAAGGGGACAGCGCCTTCTTTTTTACATCGAATAGACAGTTTTACCGGATGCCGCTCAACGGCGCCGCATCAGGAACGTAAACACCTTGTCATGCGCCGAGCTTTCGACGATCTCGTTGCCGGTCTGCTTCGCGAACGCGGCGAAATCGCGCTGCGAGCCGGGATCGGTGGCGAGCACCTTGAGAATCTGGCCGCTTTCCATGTCGGCGAGCGCCTTTTTGGCGCGCAGGATGGGCAGCGGGCATGTGAGCCCGCGCGCATCGACTTCCTTGTGAATCTGAATTTGCATCGACGATGACCTTCGGGACGAGGCGTCGCTGACGACGCCGGACAGAGCGTCAAATTCTACAGCAGGCGCAGCGGCCGCGCCGGGCAACGCGGCGCGGCGCGGCGGGCACTGTTACAACGTCACCGCCTGGCCGCTGAGCAGCGATTCGCGCAGCGCCACACCGATCCGCGTGGCCTCGAGCGCATCGGCAAGCGTCGCGCCGCTTTCCGCGCCATCGCTGGTCCCCGCCCCGTTTTGCACCGACGCGACGAACGCGCGCGCCTCGTGCAGAAACGCGTCCTCGAACCGGTCGAAAAAATTCGGAGTGCACTCGTTGCGAATGCCGGTCGCGTCGTAGATCTCGACACGATTCGCGCGCGGATTGCGGCCGATCGTCAGCCCGCCCGCCGTCCCGATCACTTCGCTGTGCGTATCGTTGCCGTGCGCCTGCGTGCGCGACGCGTAGAACATCGCGAGCTTGCCGCCCTCGAACTCGCAGATCGCGACGCCGTTGTCGACGTCGCCGAATTCGCGCAGGCCCTCGTGCAGCGCGATCGTGCCCGCCGCGAACACGCGCGTTGCGCGCGGCTTGCCGAGCAGCCAGCGGGCGACGTCGATGTCGTGCACCGTGCAGTCGAGAAAGATGCCGCCCGAGGTCGCCGCGAAGCGCACGAAGAAGCCATCGTTGTCGTTTTGATCGGTAGTCTGCGAACGCACGAGGAACGGCCGGCCGATCTGGCCGGCGGCGATCTTCTCGAACGCGTCCCGATAGCTCGGATCGAAGCGGCGCATGAAGCCGATCGTCGCCAGCAGATGCGGAAAGCGCGCCGCAACGGCCAGCACGCGCTCGCATTCGGCGACATCGAGCGACAGCGGCTTCTCGCAGAACACATGCTTGCCGGCCTGCAACGCATCGACGATCTGCTGCGCATGCAGCGAGGACGGCGTGACGAGCCACACCGCGTCGACGTGCGGATCGGCGAGCAGGTCCGCGTAATCGGCGTAAAGACGCGGCTCAGGTAGCGCGTCGCGCGCCCATGCGAGTTCGTCTTCGAGCGGACTGCACGCGGCCGCAAGTGTCGCACCCGGCACGCGATACGCGAGATTTTCCGCATGCCGCTTGCCGAGCCGTCCAAGGCCGACCACGCCAATCCGCAAGCGCTCCTTGGCAGGCTTCATCATGCGGCCTCGCCGAGTTTGATCACGCGACCCTCGCGCCACGAACGCGTCGCGGCTTCCGCGAGTTCGAGCGCTTTCAGGCCGTCGGCGACGGTCGTGCGCACCGGCTTGCCGTGCGTGACCGCGTCGAAGAAATGCGCGATTTCGAGCGCGTACGCCGCGCGATAGCGTTCGAGAAAGAACGCCTCGGGCACGTCGGTCGACACTTCCGTCTTCGAGTACGCGGTGACCTCGGTCGGCCGCACGTTGCCCGCCTGCAGCATGCCGGTGCTGCCGAGCACTTCGAAGCGCTGGTCGTAGCCGTACGCGGCGCGCCGCGTGGTGTTGATCTGGCACAGGCGCCCGCGCTTCGTGCGGATCGTCACCGCGGTCGAATCGACATCGCCCGCTTCGGCGATCGCGGGGTCGGTCAGGCAAGCGCCGGTAGCGTGCAGCGTGTCGGCTTCGTCGTCGAGAATCCAGCGGAAAATGTCGAAGTCGTGAATCAGCATGTCCTTGAAGATCCCGCCCGAGTGCCGGATGTACTCGAGCGGCGGCGCGCCCGGATCGCGGCTCGTGACGACCAGCATTTCCGGCGTGCCGATCTCGCCCGCGTCGATGCGCGCTTTCAATGCGGAAAACGTCGGATCGAAACGCCGCTGAAAACCGATCATGCAGACGACGCCCGCGCGCTCCACTGCTTCCGCGCATAGCCGCGCACGCTCCAACGTCAGATCGACCGGCTTTTCGCAGAACACGTGCTTCTTTTGCGCGGCCGATTGGATGATCAGTTCAGAATGGGTGTCGGTGCTGGAGCAGATCACGGTCGCGCCGATCGACGCGTCGCCGATCGCGCCGTCGACATCGGCGACCTGCGCGCCGTGCTGCGCGGCCAATGCGGCCGCCGCCTCGCGATTCACGTCGACCACGTATTTGAGCCGCACGCCCGGCTGCCGCGCGAGATTCGCCGCATGGATCTTGCCGATGCGCCCCGCGCCGAATACCGCGACGTCGATCGTGCTTACCGCGTCAGTCATCGTAGCCTCCAGTGTTGTTGGATTCCTCAACGTTCAGTTCGAGCTTGTACGCGAGCGCGATAAAGAGCGCCTGGCACAGGCAGATCGTGCTGGTCAGCGAACGGAACGCGAATGCGCTGCCCTCTTTCACGTAAAGCTGTGTGCTCGCGTAGCGCGCGAGCGGCGATAGTTGGCTATCCGTAATAACGAGCGTCTTCGCCTGGTGATGATGCGCAACCCGCAGACAGTATTGCGTCTCCTTGCCGTACGGCGCGAAGCTGATCGCGATCACCACGTCGCCCTTGCGCACGCTGCGGATCTGCTCGCGATACATGCCGCCGAACCCGGACACCAGATGAACGCGCTTGTGCGTATGCTGCAACGCGTAGACGATGTAGTTCGCGACCGGAAACGAGCGCCGCACGCCGATCACGTAGATGTTGTCGGCCTGTTGCAGCATCTTCACGGCGGCGTCGAACTGCTTGTCGTCGAGCCCCGCTTCGAGCTCTTCGAGGCCGCCGCGCGACGCGGCGATGAATTCGCGCGCGACCGCGCCGCCCGATAACGTGCCGGGCTTCTCGTCGATCAGCTTGCGAATGCGCTGCTGATAGCTCGACGACGACACGCTCTGCCCTGCATACGCCTGACGAAATACCGCCTGCAGGTCGGAGAAACCCGAAAAGCCGAAGCGCTGCGCAAAGCGCACGACCGCCGATGGATGCACACCGCAGCTCGCGGCGATATCGCTCGTGCGATCCATCATCACACTCGAACGATGCTGCTCGATATACGTCGCGACGCTCTTCAACTGCCGCGGCAGCGACTCGTAGGTATCCGCGATGCGCTGCATCAATTCGTCGACGCTCGGCAACGCCTCTTCGATGATCTGTTCCGCCATGACTGCCTCTCGGGTGTTCCTGCAATGCGGCAGACGCGCCCGCGGCCCGCGGAATCACGCATCTGACGTTGCGGATTATAGGCAGCAGTCATACCAAATGGAACGTATTTTCCATTTTTATTTGTCATGAAATTTTCTTTGCAAGGCTGCTGAAGATGACCTACTCTTGGTCGTGAGCGATGGCGCTTCGGCCTCGTTGTACTGGTCAGGCCCGCCAGGCGCTCCCTCAAAAACGAACGACAGACCGAGAAAGGTGGAGACAATGAGACTTTGCAGAGGCAAGGCAACGCTCAGGATTCTGGTGACGGCGTTGACGTTGGCGGCGGGATTCGGCGCGGCCTCGGCCGCCCGCGCGGCGGACGCCCACTTCGTGCTGATCAGCCACGCGCCGGATTCGGACTCGTGGTGGAACACGATCAAGAACGCGATCAAGCAGGCCGATGAAGACTTCAATGTTCAGACCGACTACCGCAATCCGCCGAACGGCGACATCGCCGACATGGCGCGTCTCGTCGAGCAGGCAGCCGCGCGCAACTACGACGGCGTGATCGTGTCGATCGCCGACTTCGACGTGCTGAAGAGCTCGATCGCGAAGGTCACCGAGAAGCACATTCCGCTCGTCACGATCAATTCGGGCACCGAAGAGCAAAGCGCGAAGCTCGGCGCGATCATGCACGTCGGTCAGCCCGAATTCGCGGCCGGCAAGGCGGCCGGCGAAAAGGCCAAGGCCGCCGGCATCAAGTCGTTCCTGTGCGTGAACCACTACGCGACGAACCCGGCTTCGTTCGAACGCTGCCGCGGTTTCGCCGAGGCGATCGGCGTCGACTTCAAGACCTCGACGCTCGACGCGGGCCAGGACCCGACCGGCGTGCAGTCGAAGGTCAGCGCGTTCCTGCGCAATCATCCGGATACCCAGGCGGTGCTGACACTCGGCCCGCTGTCGGCCGATCCGACCTTGAAGGCACTGCAGCAGATGGGTCTCGCGGGCAAGATCTGGTTCGCGACATTCGACTTCGACAGCGACATCGCGAAGGGCATCCAGGACGGCACGATCCAGTTCGCGATCGATCAGCAACCTTACCTGCAGGGCTATATCCCGGTCGCCGTGCTCGCGATCGCGAAGAAGAACCACACCACCGATCCCGCGAAGATCCGCGAGATCCTGCAGGCGAATCCGAAGTTCAAGGAACGTCTTGCGACCTATGGGCTCGCCCCATCGTACGGGCCGCGCAACATCGGCTCGGGCCCGGGCTTCATCACGAAGGCCAATGTCGACAAGGTGCTGAAGTACGCGGGTCAATACCGCTGAACGCACCGCGACGTATCGGGTGAGCAGGCCGCCGCGCTGGCGGCCGGTCTAAAGAATGGCAGGGACCGGCGGGACGCATGCCGTCTTGCCGGCGCTCGCCCGCCCAGCGGATATGCCGCCCAGCGGGTATGCCGCCCAGCGGAAATGCCGCCCAGCGGATTCGCAAACGCCTGCGGCATCGCGCCGACCCGCCGATCGCGGGCGCATCAAGGAGAGCTTCAATGGGTGTCGCCGACCTTTTTCATCCCCATCACCGCAAGCAACCGCCGTCCGATACGCAGGATCCGGCGAAGTCTGCTTCGACGTCCGTCTCACCGTCCGCCGCCCTCGACGAACGGGTGCGCAAGGAATCCTGGTTCCGCCATCTGCTCGGCCGTCCGGAGTTCGCCGCGCTGGCCGGCACCGTGATGGTGTTCATCGTGTTCGGCGTGGCGGCCGGCAACTCGGGGATGTTCAACCTCGACGGCGTGATGAACTGGTCGCAGGTCGCCGCCTATCTCGGTCTGATCTCGGTCGGCGCGTGCCTGCTGATGATCGCCGGCGAGTTCGATCTGTCGATCGGCTCGATGATCGGCTTTGCGGGCATGATGGTCGCGCTGCCGACCATGTACTTCCACTGGCCGATCTGGCTCGCGATCCTGTTCGCGTTCGCCGGCTCGATGCTGCTCGGCGCGCTCAACGGCTATCTGGTGATGCGCACGCGCCTGCCGTCGTTCATCGTCACGCTCGCTTTCCTGTTCATTCTGCGCGGCCTCACGCTCGCGCTATCGGTGATGTTCGCCGATCGCACGATCATCTCCGGTGTCGGCGACGTCGCGCGTCAGGACTGGTTCGCGCATACCTTCTTTCAGGGCGTCGCGTTCAAAGGCGTGTTCGTATGGCTCGGCCACCTCGGCCTCGTGAAGATGCTCGACAACGGCATGCCGCTCGTGCCGGGCATTCCCAAGGTGCTGCTGTGGTGGTTCGTGCTGGCCGTGGTCTGTGCGTTCACGCTCGCGAAGACGCGCTTCGGCAACTGGATTTTCGCGGTTGGCGGCGATGCCAACGCGGCCAAGAACGTCGGCGTGCCAGTGCGTCGGGTGAAGATCTCGCTGTTCGTGCTGACCGCGTTCTGCTCGGCCCTGTATGCGGTGCTGCAGGTGTGCGATATCGGTTCGGCCGCGGCCGACCGCGGCTTGCAGGCGGAGTTCGAGGCCATCATCGCGGCAGTGATCGGCGGCACGCTGCTCACGGGCGGCTACGGTTCGGTGATCGGCGCATGCTTCGGCGCGCTGATCTTCGGCGTCGTGCAGATCGGCATCACCTACACCAACGTCGATTCCGACTGGTTCCGCGTGTTCCTCGGCGTGATGCTGCTGTTCGCCGTGCTGTTCAACCACTATGTGCGCGGCCGCGTCGCGGCATCGCGCTAGACGGAGGTTCATGATGAGCACCCCCGAACAGAACGCCGACGACATCATTCTGTCGCTCGAAGGTGTCAGCCGTTATTTCGGCAACATCATCGCGCTGAACGACATCACGCTGCGACTCAAACGCGGTGAAGTGCATTGCCTGCTCGGCGACAACGGCGCCGGCAAATCGACACTGATCAAGACGCTGGCGGGCGTGTATCAGCCGAGCAAGGGCATCTACCGGGTCGACGGCAAGCCGGTGCACTTCACGTCGCCGAAAGACGCGCTCGATCTCGGCATCGCGACCGTCTATCAGGATCTCGCACTGGTGCCGCTGCTGTCGGTCGCGCGCAATTTCTTCATGGGCCGCGAGCCGCAGAAAAAGCTATTCGGCTTTCTCAACGTGATGGACCTCGAAACCTGCGCAAGCACCGCACGCGACAAGCTCGCCGAAATGGGCATCAACGTGCGCGATCCGCATCAGCCGATCGGCACGATGTCCGGCGGCGAACGGCAATGCCTGGCGATCGCACGCGCGATCCACTTCGGCGCGCGCGTGCTGATTCTCGACGAACCGACCGCCGCGCTCGGCGTCAAGCAGAGCTTCAACGTACTGAAGCTGATCCATAAAGCGCGCGCCAAAGGCATCTCGGTGATCTTCATCACGCACAACGTGCATCACGCGTATCCGATCGGCGATTCGTTCACGCTGCTCAATCGCGGCCGCTCGCTCGGCACGTTCACGAAACAGACGATCAGCAAGGACGAAGTGCTCGACATGATGGCCGGCGGCGCCGAGATGCAGAAGATGATCGGCGAACTCGAAGGCGCGACGATCTGACCGATTCGCGCGGCACGTCCGGCTTCGACGCGTTTTCCCTGGCCGGCCACCGCGCACCGTTACTCAGGACTATTCATGGATCACTCCAGCACTTCCAGCGGTTCCTCAGGCAGCCGGTTCGCGCCGGGCCGCAGCCGCGACATCGTGTGCCTCGGCCGTCTGGCCGTCGATCTGTACGCGCAGCAGGTCGGCGCGCGGCTCGAAGACGTATCGAGCTTCGCGAAGTATCTCGGCGGTTCGTCGGCGAACATTGCGTTCGGCTGTGCGCGGCTCGGGCTTAACGCGGCCATGCTCGCGCGCGTCGGCAATGATCACATGGGGCGCTTTCTGAGCGAAACACTCGCGAAGGAAGGCTGCGACGTGAGCCACGTGCGTATCGATCACGAACGTCTGACCGCGCTCGTGCTGCTCGGCCTGAAGGACCGCGACACGTTCCCGCTGATCTTCTACCGCGAGAACTGCGCGGACATGGCAGTCGACGAAGCCGATTTCGACGAGGCGTTCATCGCGTCGTCGAAAGCGCTGCTGATTACCGGCACGCACTTCTCGACCGAGCAGGTCAATCGCACGAGCCGCCGCGCGCTCGATTACGCGCGCCGCAACGACGTGCGCACCGTGCTCGACATCGACTATCGGCCGGTGCTGTGGGGACTCACGGGCAAGGCCGACGGCGAAACGCGCTTCGTGGCGAGCGAGGGTGTGAGCGCGCATTTGCAGCGGATTCTGCCGCTGTTCGATCTCGTGATCGGCACCGAGGAAGAGTTTCGCATCGCCGGCGGCAAGACCGACCTGCGCGACGCGCTCGCGATGGTGCGCGCCGTGACGCCGGCCACGCTCGTGCTCAAGCGCGGGCCGCTCGGCTGTCAGATCATCGACGGCGAGGTGCCTGCCTCGCTCGACGCCGCGCCGATTCACGGCGGCGTCGAAGTCGAGGTGCTGAACGTACTCGGCGCGGGCGACGCATTCGCTTCCGGCTTTCTGTCCGGCTGGCTGCGCGATCAGGCGCTCGAAGCCTGCGCGCGCGCCGCGAACGCGAGCGGCGCGCTGGTCGTATCGCGGCACGGCTGCGCGCCGGCCATGCCGACGCCGGCCGAGCTCGACTACTTCCTGCGCGAAGCGCAGGCCGATCCGCAGCGCATGCGCCGCCCGGATCGCGATGCGATGCTCGCCAGACTGCATTGCGTGTCGCCGGCGCGCAAAGCGTGGCACGAGGTGCTCGGCTTCGCGTTCGATCATCGCAACCCGTTCTTCGAGCTCGTGCAGCAGACCGGCGCCGACGAAGCGCGCATTGCGTATCTGAAGAACCTGTTCGTCGAAGCAGTCGCGCAGACCGAACGCGCTTTGAACCTGCAAGGACGCATCGGTGTACTCATCGACGACCGCTATGGTCAAGACGCGCTGAACGCCGCGACCGGCCGTGGCTGGTGGATCGGCCGACCGGTCGAACTGCCCGGCTCCGTGCCGCTCGTGTTCGATCATGGCCGCTCGATCGGCACCACCTTGATTTCATGGCCGCAGGAGCACGTCGTCAAATGCCTCGTGCAGTTCCATCCTGATGAGCCGATCGAGCAGCGGCTCGAACAGGAAGCGCAACTGCGCGCGCTGTACGACGCGACCCAGGCGAGCGGTCACGAACTGCTGCTCGAAGTGATTCCGCCGAAGCATGCGGCGTTGGCCCAGGGACCGGACATCGTGTATCGCGCGTTAAAGCGCATCTACAACCTCGGCATCTACCCTGAGTGGTGGAAGCTCGAACCGCTCGACGCCACGCAATGGCAGGCCATCGACGCGCTGATCGCCGAGCGCGATCCGTATTGCCGCGGCGTCGTGCTGCTCGGCTTGTCGGCGGCGGTCGAGCAGTTGAGCGAAGGCTTTCGCGCGGCCGCGCAAGCGGCGACGTGCCGCGGCTTCACGGTCGGCCGCACGATCTTTCACGAACCGAGCCATGCGTGGCTCGCCGGCGAAATCGGCGACGACGAATTGATCGCGCGCGTGCGCCGGACGTTCGAAACGCTGATCGCCGCGTGGCGCAGCGCGCGCGGCGAACCTGCGACGCACGGCACACCCCATCACGTTCATCAGGAGCAGGCCGCATGAACGAGCGCAACACGCATGACGATTCCCCATCCGCGAGCCGCGCGACGCAAGCCCATGCGTCTGTGTACACCGACGGCACGATTCGCCTGACGATGGCGCAGGCGCTCGTGCGCTATCTGGCCGCGCAACGCGTCGCCAGCGAAGACGGGCACGGCGTCGAGCTGCTGTTCGGCGGCGTCTTCGCGATCTTCGGCCACGGCAACGTCGCGGGCATCGGCGAGGCGCTGTATCAGCATCGCGGCGCACTGCCGACGCTGCGCGCGCACAACGAGCAGGCGATGGCGCACAGCGCGATCGCCTATGCAAAGGCGCACTTCCGTCGCCGCATGATGGCCGTGACGACGTCGATCGGCCCAGGCGCGACCAATCTGCTGACCGCGGCCGCGCTCGCGCACGTGAACCGCCTGCCAGTGCTGCTGTTGCCCGGCGATATCTTCGTGTCGCGCGCGCCCGATCCGGTATTGCAGCAGCTCGAGGATTTCAGCGACGGCGGCGTGTCCGCGAACGACGCGTTCAAGCCGCTGTCGCGCTACTTCGACCGCATCGTGCATCCGGCGCAATTGCTGAGCGCGTTGCCGCGCGCGATCCGCGTGCTGACCGATGCCGCGTTGTGCGGCCCCGTTACGCTCGCGTTGCCGCAGGATGTGCAGGCGCAGGCGTGGGACTTTCCGGCGGACTTTTTTGCACCGCGTGTCGTGCGCTTTCATGCGAGCGCGCCGCGTAGCGACGATATCGACGCCGCATGCGCGCGCTTGCAGCACGCGAAGCGGCCGCTGATCGTCGCGGGCGGGGGCGTGCTGTACAGCCGCGCGGCCGATGCGCTGCACCGCTTCGCGAGCGCGCATGGCGTACCGGTCGCGGAAACGCAGGCCGGCAAAAGCTCGCTCGCGTGGAACGATCCGCTGAACACGGGCGCGCTCGGCGTGACCGGCTCGCCGGCCGCCAATGCGCTCGCGCATGATGCCGACTGCGTGCTCGCGCTCGGTACGCGCCTGCAGGACTTCACGACCGGCTCGAACACGCTGTTCACGCAAGCCGACGTGATCGCGATCAACGCGAATGGGTTCGACGCGCTCAAGCATCACGGCTTCGTCGTCGAAGCGGATGTGAAGCTCGCGCTCGACGCGCTCGCCGGTCCGCTGCAAGGCTGGCATGCGGATCGCACGTGGACTGCGCGCGCGCACAAGCTCGCGGCCGGCTGGCGCGATACCGTGCACACGCTCACGCATGCGCCGCAACGCGAAGCGGTGCTGCCCTACGAGGGCGACGTGATCGGCGCGGTGCAGCGTTCGAGCGCGCACTCCGCGACCGACGACATCGTCGTCTGCGCGGCTGGCACGCTGCCCGCCGACCTGCACAAGCTGTGGCGCGCGGGCCGGCCCGGTGCGTACCATGTCGAATACGGCTACTCGTGCATGGGCTACGAGATCGCGGGCGGCCTCGGCGTGAAGCTCGCGCGGCCCGAGCGCGAGGTGATCGTGATTCTCGGCGACGGCAGCTATTTGATGCTGAACAGCGAAATCGCAAGCTCGGTGATGCTCGGCGCGAAGCTGATCATCGTCGTGCTCGACAATCGCGGCTTCGGCTGTATTAATCGACTGCAACAGGCATGCGGTGGCGCGCCGTTCAACAATCTGCTCGACGATTGCGTGCACGCACCGGAAGGCGTGCCGCGCATCGACTTCGCCGCGCATGCTCGCGCGCTCGGCGCGCAGGCCGAGCACGCGGGCAATCTCGCCGAGCTCGAAGCGGCACTGCAACGCGCGCGCGCGGCGAGTCGCACGTACGTGATCAGCATCGACACCGACCCGGCTCGCACGACTGAAGACGGCGGCTGGTGGTGGGAAGTCGCGGTGCCCGAAGTGTCGGCGCGCAGCGAGGTTCGCGCCGCCCGTGCGGAGTACGACGCACAACTCGCCGCGCGCGCGGCGCCACCCGCGGCGCCTGCATCATCTGCCTCGCCTGCAACGTCACAGGGCAACGATCAAGAGTGAGAACCATGAGGACTCCAGCATGACTGCTTTCGACGTACGCATCGGTATCAACCCGCTCTCGTGGATGAACGACGACCTGCCGTCGCTCGGCGGCGAGACGCCGCTCGAAGTCGCGCTGACCGAAGGTCGTCAGATCGGCTATCAGGGCTTCGAACTCGGCAACAAGTTTCCTCGCGAGCCGAACGCGTTGAAGACGCTGCTCGCGCAATATGACCTCGCGCTCGTGTCCGGCTGGTACTCGGGCCAACTGGCCAGACGCAGCGTCGCGGAGGAAATCGACGCGGTCGGCTCCCATCTGGAGTTGCTGGCGCGCAACGGCGCGACCGTGATGGTGTATGGCGAAGTCGCCGATTCGATCCAGGGCGCGCCGCGCCCGCTGTATCAACGGCCGCGTTTTTTCAGCGACGCGCAATGGGACGCGTACGCGGCACGCGTCGATGAATTCGCGCGTTATACGCTGAGCCGCGGCGTTCGGCTCGCCTATCATCATCATATGGGCGCGTACGTCGAAACGCCGGCCGACGTCGATCAGTTGATGGCGCGCACCAGCGACGCCGTCGGCCTGCTGTTCGACGCGGGGCATATCACGTTCGCGGGCGGCGATCCGGTGGCGGTACTCGACAAACACATCGCGCGCGTCTGCCACGTGCATTGCAAGGACGTGCGCCCCGCCGTGACGAAGCTCGCGCGCAATCGCAACTGGAGTTTTCTCGATGCGGTGATCGCAGGCGCCTTCACGGTGCCCGGCGACGGCGCGGTGAACTTTCCGGCGCTCATCGACCGTTTGAAGCGGCATGGTTATTGCGGATGGCTGGTCGTCGAGGCGGAACAGGACCCGGTGGTCGCGCCGTCGTTCGAGTATGCGCAGAAGGGATACAGAACGTTGCGGGCGCTCGTCGATGCGCCGCGCGGCAAGGAGGCAGCATGAGCTTATTGGTGAAGGCCGAGCGCGAAGGCCAGACGATCGCGCGCGTCACGCCGCAGTCGGCATGCTGGCGCTATGTGGGATTCGCCGCGTACCGGCTCGGCGCGAACGAAGTCGCGTACGTGTTCGAGCCGGCGCGCGAAGTGTGCATCGTCGTGCTGAGCGGCGCGGTCGATGTCGAAACGCCGGACAGGACGTGGAGTTCGCTCGGTTCGCGCGACAGCGTGTTCGAAGACGCAGCGCCTTACGCGGTGTATCTGCCGCCCAACGTACGCACTACCGTGCGCGCGTGCCGCGACGCGGAGGTAGGTGTAGCGAGCGCACCGGCCAAAGGCGAGTATCCGGCGCGGCTGATCGAGCCGGCGTCGATGAAGCGCTCGACGCGCGGCAAGTCGCTGAATACGCGCTACGTGTGCGATATTCTCCCGCAGACCGAGCCGGCGGAATCGCTGCTGGTGGTCGAGGTGAGAACGCCAGGCGGTCACGCGTCGAGCTATCCGCCGCACAAGCACGACACCGCCAACATTCCGCACGAAAGCTCGCTCGAAGAAACCTACTACCACCGTCTCGATCCGCCGCAAGGCTTCGCGTTCCAGCGCGTGTACACCGACTCACGCGATATCGACGAATCGATGGCCGTCGAGGATCACGACGTCGTGATGGTGCCGCGCGGCTATCACCCCGTCATCGTGCCGTATGGCTACGATTCGTACTATCTGAACGTGATGGCGGGCAGCCAGCGGGTCTGGCACTTCCATAACGATCCGGCGCATGAATGGATCATTAATAAGGATGCTTGACTAACCGGGGGTCCGTGCCAGCGCGCGAAAGTGGGCGCGTCAGCCAACCCCGAGCCACTCGCTCATCACATCGTCACGCGACAGAAACGACGCCAGCGCGCCGTCGAACACGATCTCGCCATGCCCCATCACCGCGACGCGGCTCGCGATGTCCTGCGCAATCACGAGACGCTGCTCGATCAACAGGATCGCGACGCCACGCCCGCGCAACGCGCGCAGACAATCAGCGACCTGCTCGATCACGAGTCTCGCGAGCCCTTCGCCGGGCTCGTCGATCAGCAGCAGATCGGGGTCTCCGAGCAGCGCCCGCGCCAGCGCGAGCATCTGTTGCTCGCCGCCCGACAGCGCACCGGCACGCGTGCGCTTGCGCTCGGCGAGCACGGGAAATAACGCGTACGCGTCGTCGAGCGTGAAGCGCGGCGCGCGGCCGCGCACACGCGACGCGGCAACCGGCGCAATGCCGAGCAACAGGTTTTCATGGACGCTCAGCGCGGCGAACACGTCGCGATGCTCGGCTACGTAACCGAGCCCGAGCCGCGCGATCTCGAACGTGCGCAGACCGGCGAGCGAGCGCCCCGCGAAACGCAGCTCGCCCTCGCAATGCACGAGGCCCATGATCGCGCGGGCGAGCGTCGAGCGGCCCGAGCCGTTACGGCCGACGAGCGCGACCGCTTCGCCTGGCTCGATGCTGAGCGTGACGCCATGCAATGCCTGGCTCGCGCCATACCATGCGTTCAGATCGCGGATGTCGAGCAGCGCGCTCATCAGCCGGCTCCGTTGTCGGCTTGATCGCCGGCCCGCGCGCGCGGGTTGTGATCGATGCGCTCACCCAGATACGCGGCACGCACCGCCACGTTCGCGCGAATCGCAGCCGGTGTCCCGCTCGCGATGATGCGTCCCTGCACCAGCACCGAAATGCGATCGGCGAGCGCGAACACCGCGTCCATGTCGTGCTCGACCATCAGCAGCGTGCGGCCCGCGGTGATCTCACGGATCAGCTCGATCGCGCGCGCCGCTTCGGCGCGGTTCATGCCCGCCGTCGGTTCGTCGAGCAGCAGCGTGTGCGCGCCGCCGGCAAGCGCGATGCCGAGATCTAGCGCGCGCTGCTCCGCGTAGCTGAGCGTGCCGGCCGCGACGTCGCGGCGGGCACCG
>ABYL01000068.1 GCA_000173575.1 Burkholderia sp. H160
CCGCGCGCGCAGCGACGCCCACCAGCCCTTGTCGGTCTTCATCGCGAGTTCGAGGTTTTCCCATACGGGATGCTGCTCGAACACGGTCGGCTTCTGAAACTTGCGGCCGATCCCAGCGCGCGCGATCGCGGGTTCGTTCATCCGCGTGAGGTCGATCGACTGGCCGAGAAACACCTTGCCGTGATCGGGCGCGGTCTTGCCGGTGATCACGTCCATCATCGTCGTCTTGCCCGCGCCGTTCGGGCCGATGATGCAGCGCAATTCGCCCGCGTCGATCGCGAGCGTCAGCGCATTCAGCGCGCGAAAGCCGTCGAAGCTGACCGTCACCTCTTCGAGGTAGAGGATCGTGCCGTGCGACACGTCGATCTCGCCGGGCACGACCGCGTGCCCCATGCTCGCGACGCCGCTCAACGACCGTTGGCCCGGTGCTTCGGGCAAGTCCAGATCGGGAACCATCGGGTTCTCGTTCATCAGCGGTTCCTCCTGCGCGTCAGCAGATCGGCCAGTCCCATGATGCCGTTGGGCAGCAACAGCGGTACCAGCACGAAGATCAGGCCGAGAAAGAACAGCCAGTATTCCGGGAAGTTCGCCGTGAAAAAGCTCTTCGCGCCGTTCACCGCGAACGCGCCGATGATCGGCCCGATCAGCGTGCCGCGTCCGCCGACCGCCACCCAGATCGCCATTTCGATCGAGTTGCCCGGCGACATTTCGCCCGGATTGATGATGCCGACCTGCGGCACATATAGCGCGCCCGCGATGCCGCACAGCACCGCCGACACCGTCCACACGAACAGCTTGTACGCGAGCGGACTGTAGCCGAGGAACATCAGCCGCGTTTCGCCGTCACGCACCGCGGTCACGACGCGGCCGAGCTTCGACGTGACGATCGCGCGCGCGCCGATGAACGCGGCGATCAACACCGCGAACGTGATCAGCAGCAACGCGGCGCGCGTGCCCTGATGCGTGATCGGAAAACCGGCGATGCGCTTGAAGTCGGTGAAGCCGTTATTGCCGCCAAAGCCCGTTTCGTTGCGATAGAACAGCAGCATCGCGGCGAAGGTCATCGCCTGCGTGATGATCGATAGATACACGCCCTTCACGCGCGAGCGGAACGTGAAGAAGCCGAACACCCACGCGACCACGGCCGGCACCAGCACGACGAGCAGCAGTGCGTAGCCGAGATGTTGCGTGCCGTGCCAGTACCACGGCAACTGGTGCCAGTCGAGAAACACCATGAAGTCGGGCAGATCGCTGCCGTACTTGCCGTCGTGACCGATCGCGCGCATCAGGTACATACCGATCGCGTAGCCGCCGAGCGCGAAGAACAAGGCGTGACCGAGACTGAGGATGCCGCAGTAGCCCCACACGAGATCGAGTGCGAGCGCCGCGATCGCGTAGCACATGAACTTGCCGGTCAGCGTCATCGCGTACGCGGACAGATGCAATGCGCTCGTTTCCGGAATCACGAGCGCGGCGAACGGCACGCCGAGGCCGAACACGACGATCAACGCGATCAGCGCGAGCCACGCGCGACGCGACAGCAACGCGGGACGCGGCGGCAGGCCGAGCGCAAAGCCGGTGTTGGACTCACCCGCG
Source organism: Burkholderia sp. H160 (assembly GCA_000173575.1). Classification (GTDB taxonomy): domain Bacteria; phylum Pseudomonadota; class Gammaproteobacteria; order Burkholderiales; family Burkholderiaceae; genus Paraburkholderia. The sequence goes on from ABYL01000068.1 coordinate 1,597, forward strand.
CCGCCGGCGCCAGCGGTACCCGCGCGCGCCGATGAAGCGGTAGTTGGATTTGCCGATGACGTAGCCAATCCCATCTCAAGCCTCCGCGCTACGGCCCTTCAAGGCGAACATGCCCTGCGGACGCTTCTGGATGAACAGCACGATCAGCACGAGCACCGCGATCTTCGCGAGCACCGCACCCCAGAACGGTTCGATCGCCTTGCTGACGAGCCCGAGGCCGAAGCCGCCGAGCACGGTGCCCGCAAGCTGGCCGACGCCGCCGAGCACGACCGCCATGAAAGAATCGATGATGTAGCTCTGGCCGAGATCGGGCCCGACATTGCCGATCTGCGACAGCGCGCAGCCCCCAAGCCCGGCGATGCCCGCGCCGAACGCGAACGCATACGAATCGACGCGCGCCGTTTTCACGCCGACGCATGCGGCCATGCGGCGGTTCTGCGTGACCGCGCGCACAAAGAGACCCAGCCGCGTACGCGTGAGCACGGCCCACGCGATCGCGACCACGATCAGAGAGAACGCGAGAATCGCGAGCCGGTTGTACGGCAGGATCAGGTTGGGCAGCACGGTCACGCCGCCGCTCATCCACGCGGGATTGACGACCTGGACGTTCTGCGCGCCGAACAGCATGCGGGTCGCCTGAATCAGGATCAGGCTCACGCCGAAGGTGGTCAGCAGCGTTTCGAGCGGGCGGCCGTACAGGTGCTTCAGCACCAGCCGTTCGAGCACGATGCCGACCAGCGCCGCGGCGACGAACGCGGCCGGTATCGCAAGGAGCGGGTACCAGTCGAACAGGTTGGGCGCGAAGCGCTGAAACAGGTTCTGCACGACGTAGGTCGCATACGCGCCGATCATCAGGAATTCGCCGTGCGCCATGTTGATCACGCCGATCAGCCCGTAAGTGATCGCGAGGCCGAGCGCGGCGAGCAGCAGCACGCTGCCGAGCGACAGCCCCGCGAACAGCGTGCCCGCGATCTGGCTGCGGCGCTGGATCGCATCGAGCTCATCGATGCCGCTCTGCGCCGCCGCGCGCACGCGTTCGTCGCTTTCGGCAAACGTGCCGTCGGCTTTCTTCGCGACCAGCGGGCGCAGCAGCTCGTTCATTTCGAGGTCGTGGCGCGCGGCGACCAGTTGCACCGCTTCGAGACGCTTCGCCGGATCCGGGTCGTGCAAGGCGCTCATCGCCCACAGCGTGTCGAGACGTTTCTTCAGCGCGGGATCGGTCTCCTTCGCGCGCGCCGCGTCGACGAGTGGCTTGATCGATGGGTCGGGGTTTTGCAGCAGCGCGTCGACGGCGGCTGCGCGTGTCGCCTGGTCGGGCGAGGCCAGTTGCAGGCCCGACAGCGCGCCCGCTACTTTCGAGCGCAGCAGGTTGTTCAGCGTGACCGGCTGGGCGTCGCTCGCGGTGACGGGCTGGCCGGTGACGGCGTCGCGTGTGGCGTCGCCGTCCTGCAGCAGTACCGCACCGGCGTCGGTGGCGAGCGCGCTGTCGTCGGCGAGTGCCTTGAGCACCGCGAGCGATGCGGTGTCGTGCGTGGCGATCAGTTTGTCGATCGCGGCGGACTTTGCCTCGAAGTCGTCGCCGGCGAGCGGCGCGACGTCGGCCTGAGTCAACGCGAATGCGGCGGACGGCGCGGCGGTAAGAAGGATCACGAGCGGCAGCAGGAGCGCCGCGCTGCGTCGCCGTATGGAAGTCGGAAATGAAAACGCCATGATGGCCCTTTGCGCTGGGTTGAATCGATGAGCCGATCAGGTGGGCGACGGTGCCGCGTGGGACGTCGCCGCACCTTTAGCGCGACGTGGCCGCGCATTGGGGTGCGCGGCGAACCGCGCCCCTCAATGCCGCCGCGAGCCGCGGCGAGGCTCGAGTCAACACGTCATACGACCCGCGAGCGCCGCAGGAACGCGGGAATCGAGCTGACCACATCCGGCTTGCCCGCATTGCCGGCGATGAACGGGCTCCACGGCTGCGCGCGAATCGGTCCCTTGGTGCGCCACACGACGTTGAACTGACCATCCGCGCGCACCTCGCCGATCATCACCGGCTTGTGCAGATGGTGGTTGCCGTCCATCTCCAGCGTGAAGCCCGACGGCGCCGCGAAGGTCTGCCCGATCATCGCGACGCGTACCTTGTCGACCTCGGTGCTCTTCGCTTTCTCGACGGCCTGCTTCCACATATGGATGCCGACGAGGGTCGCTTCCATCGGATCGTTGGTCACGCGCTTCGAACCGCCCGGCAGGTTGTTGTCCTTGACCCACGTGGCCCATTGCTTCTTGAACTTCTCGTTGGCCGGGTTGCGCACCGACATGAAGTAGTTCCAGGCCGCGAGATTGCCGACGAGCGGTTTCGTATCGATACCGCGCAGCTCCTCCTCGCCGACCGAGAACGCGACGACCGGCACGTCCGACGCCTTCAGCCCCTGGTTGCCGAGCTCCTTGTAGAACGGCACGTTCGAATCGCCGTTCACGGTCGAGATCACCGCGGTCTTGCCGCCTTGCGAGAAGGTCTTGATGTTCGCGACGATGGTCTGATAGTCGCTGTGGCCGAACGGGGTGTAGACCTCCTGAATATCGGTTTCCTGTACGCCCTTCGATTTGAGGAACGCGCGCAGGATCTTGTTGGTCGTGCGCGGATACACATAGTCGGTGCCGAGCAGGAAGAAGCGCTTCGCGCCGCCGCCTTCGGCGCTCATCAGGTATTCGGTCGCGGGAATCGCCTGCTGGTTTGGCGCGGCGCCTGTATAGAACACGTTGCGCGACATCTCCTCGCCTTCGTACTGCACCGGATAGAACAGCAGGCCGTTCAGTTCCTCGAACACCGGCAGCACCGACTTGCGCGAGACCGAGGTCCAGCAGCCGAACACGACCGCGCACTTGTCCTGGGTCAGAAGCTGGCGCGCCTTCTCGGCGAACAGCGGCCAGTTCGACGCGGGGTCGACGACCACCGGCTCGATCTTTCGGCCCATCACACCGCCGTTCTTGTTGATGTCGGCGATCGTCATCAACGCGGTGTCCTTCAGCGACGTCTCGGAGATCGCCATCGTGCCGGACAGCGAATGCAGGATCCCTACCTTGATCGGACCGCTGTCGGACTGCGCGTGCGCGAACGGGACGCGGCCCGCAAGCGCGAGTGCTCCGGACATGGAGCCGTACTTCAACAGACTGCGACGTTTCATGTGCTTTCCCCTTGCCTTTGGCGGCCACTGGTTATGAGCGTCGATTTCAGCCATCCTGGCTGAGCTCGCAAGACTTGCCGCCCGTCTACTGCAAGGCACATGCCATGTGACGCATTCGGCGCGATGTGCGTGCGATGCCTGCTGTGGCGCGGCTATCGGCGCGGGGGCGGCGCGCAGGTCCATCGATGCCGCGGCGCGAAACTGGTGCAGTCGCGCGCGCCGCGCCTCGATCGGGTGCGCGTCGCGCCGCGACGAAGCGTGCTTCGCGGCCAACGAATCGCCGTCGGCGCACACGGTGCTTCGGCGGTGCACGGACGGCATAGGTGCGCCGCGTCTTTGTGCATGGCGTGCGCTCTGCCTACACTGAAAGACCACGGATGCAGAACAAGGAGACCCGACATGAGCGAACGCGCCACCGTCAGCCCACCCGATATGTCCGCTTTCTGGATGCCCTTTACCGCGAACCGTCAGTTCAAGAGCGCGCCCCGGCTGCTCGCGAGCGCGAAGGGGATGTACTACACGACCCACGATGGCCGCCGCGTTCTGGACGGCACGGCGGGCTTGTGGTGCGTGAACGCGGGCCATTGCCGCGACGAGATTGTCGCGGCGGTGCAGGCGCAGGCCGCAGAAATGGATTTCGCGCCGACCTTCCAGATGGGACATCCGAAGGCCTTCGAGGCCGCGACCAAAATCGCGCGTCATACGCCGGGCGATCTGAAACACATCTTCTTTGCGAACTCGGGTTCCGAAGCGGTCGATACCGCGCTGAAGATCGCGCTTGCCTATTACCGCGCGCAAGGCGAAGGGCAGCGCACCCGGTTGATCGGACGCGAGCGCGGCTATCACGGCGTCGGCTTCGGCGGGATTTCGGTCGGTGGTATCGCGCCGAATCGCAAGGCGTTTTCAGGTGGGCTGCTGCCGGCGGTCGATCATTTGCCGCATACGCTGAATCTGAAGGAGGCGGCGTTTTCGAAGGGGCAGCCCGTGTGGGGCGCGCATCTGGCCGACGAGCTGGAGCGGCTCGTCACGCTGCACGATGCGTCGACGATCGCCGCGGTGATCGTCGAGCCGGTGGCGGGCTCGACCGGCGTCTTGATCCCACCGCAGGGCTACCTGCAGCGGCTGCGCGAGATCTGCGACAAACACGGCATCCTGCTGATCTTCGACGAAGTGATCACCGGCTGGGGACGCCTCGGTGCGCCGTTCGCCGCGCAGTACTTCGGCGTGACGCCCGATCTGCTGGTGATGGCCAAGGGTACCAACAACGCCGCGGCGCCGATGGGTGCGGTCGCGGCGAGCGCGCAGATTCACGACACGATCGTGAATGGGGCGCCGGGCGGCATCGAGCTTTTTCACGGCTATACGTATTCGGGGCATCCGATTGCCGCGGCCGCGGCGTGCGCGACCATCGATCTCTATGAACGTGAGCAGTTGTTCGAACGCGCCGCGCGCATGGCGCCTGTGTTTGAGAGCGCGATTCACAAGCTGCGCGGCGAGCCGCATGTGATCGACGTGCGCAATCTGGGGCTCGTCGGCGGCGTGGAATTGGCGTCGCGCGATGGTGCGCCGGGTGCGCGGGCTTATGACGTGTTCGTGCGCTGCTTCGAGAAGGGCGTACTGACGCGCTATACGGGCGATATTCTCGCGTTCTCGCCGCCGTTGATCGTCGATGAAGCGCAGATCGATGAGATCTTTGGGACGGTGGTGGAGGTGTTGAGGGAGACGGCGTAGGGGAGGGGAGTGGCGCGGCGGTCATTGCGTTGCTCGCGAAGGCCGCCCGACCTTAGCCACGGGCAATAATCGAGTCGATCAACTCCGCGCCGCCTTCGATATCTTCGTGCCCAATGAAACGAGACACTTCCATATGTCCATCGCCGAACACGTCAATTTCGATGCGCTGGCCGACGACGGTGACGGCAACAAGCACGCTACCCGGTCGTTCGCGGCTTAGGGAATAGTGAATCCTGGCACCGTCAAGCTTGTCGAGTAGGTTATACAGTGGATGCGACATGGCTAAACCGATGGTTCGGGTTCTACTTCAAGTGAATCAAACTCAATAAGCAATTCAGCGCATAGTGTGGCCTGAACCAGCGCAATGTTCTTCAACGGCTTCCCTTTCCCCCAGACTTAAGCTTTGTCCAGCGAGGCTAGTGCCTTCCGGTACTCGTCTGAATTGAAATCGGTCAGTACCTTGATTGAGTAAATGATGTTCTGAATCAGAAAGTCGTTGACCCAGCATCGGGTGGCCCCGTTAAACGATAGCCTTACTCGGTCTTTCTTGTTGTCGAACATCAGGCAGAGTTCGACTGCCTCGTTGTCCATGTCTGCTGCTACGCCGAGCAGGTACCAGTCGTGAAACGATTCGTACTCTTTGATGATCGTCATCTTGGTTCATTCTCGGCGGTGGGCTAACGATATTCGTCAATCTCGATCGTTCCACCCATCGCTCCCATCATCGCGCGAATGTCGTCCGGCACGTCAGGTACTCGATTTCCGGAGGGGTTAAACCAGAAGCAGGAGAACCGAATCTTCGCGCCGCTCTGTTGCACGAGATCCGGCAGATCTCCGCGGGGCAGACCAAGGCGAGCAATGAGGTACCGCAAATGCGGCTCCAGCAAATCGCATTGCACGGTCAATTCGCTGCTTACGCCCCAGAGACCTGTTTTCCCCACAGCCTTACTGGACTTTCCGGACGGGAGAGTAAACGACTTTCCTTTGACGATTGTTGTGTCGGGGGATACCTGAAAGTACCGGGTCCAGAATTCCGGTGATACGGCATCTCCGGTTATCAGGAAAGACGCATAGGCTCCGGCGTCCGTGCTCGCATCTGAAGCTGAAGTTTGGTCATGGTGCATAGTCGTGAATACTGTCCTCAAATATGTGGCCGTTGAATTCCACGTCGCCATTATCGTGAAAAATGCTGTTATCCGCCGGTCCAGGACCGTTACGGTCCTTGAACTTATGCAACATGGTCCCGAACGTCTTGTAATCGTAGCCAAGCATTTTGGCCGCGAAGCGTGGATTGTTCGTGCTTGCCGCCAGCTGTTCGGCCTCACCGCTGACCGCATCCGGTGTGTATGCGAACGGCTGCGCGTCACCAGGCAGCGTTGAGGTGTTCCCATCGCGGGCCAGCGGACCCGCCGTGACGACAGCCGCATGGAGCAGACCGCCGTCGCGGTTGCTGCCAGACATGGCCACGCGCGTGGCCGCCAGCCGGGTTTGCTGGGTGGCCGAACCATACCGGCCGGACTGCATGGGTTCGCCGTCTGCAGGATAGACTGCCCTCGCCGGAAGATGCCTCAACGGCGCGCCGTGGGATGGTGGAAACAGGTCAGCACGAGGGCCTTTAATGGCAAGCCGGGCGCCGTTGCGCACATCGTCGAGAAGTGCATTGATGATCCACCAGCCATCGGTGTTGGGGTTCCAGTTTCGCACACCGTGAAACGCCAGCAACTTGCGATCAACGAGACGCCTGACCAGCGGCCGGTCCTCTTCCCAGTGTCTGTGATTCAGTTCGGCAATGCCCAGAAATTCCTGGGTCTCCGCCCTGGCCTTCTGAAGGTCCGCGGCCTTTCCGAGGCACGCTTTGTAGTGCCACTCGTCGCAGATGACATAGCAGGCACCCAGCGGCGTCTGACAGAACAACTCCACGGAGTGCATCTCGAATATGGACAAGGACATAGGTATGTCGAGGATCTATTTAGCAGTCGCTGCGAAGGTTGCCAGCGATCAGAAAATTACCGTGCGACAGGTTGTCCGTACATGGGCGATGGCCCAAAATTTCCGCCGCTTTGGCGAGCGTGAGCAGCACCAAAGACAAGCGGCGCAAGGACCATCAGCCCTTGCGCCGCTGCAATGCACTACCTTTGCAGTAAATCTCAGTAAGTCGGAATCGATGGATAGGCCTGACGCGACCACGAGTCGATGCCGCCTTGCAGATTGAACAAGTTGGCATATCCGCGCGATTCGAGGAACATCGCGACCTGCGTGCCGCGCTTCTCGTCCGCCTGACTAGTCGCAGCTAATCTTCTTGACGACTCCACCAGGGCCATAAACGAGCCGGCATTCTTTATAGGAAGCGGGTAGTTGCCTTGTAAGCACGATGCCAGTTCCTTCATATCGACATCCGAGCCAGATCGGGACAGCGCTTGATCGAAAGCGCCACAGGGCTAGTCGCTCGTGACCCGACAATGCTGTGTCGCTAGTCGGGACGATGCTTGCGTTTTTTTCGGATCACCATCGAAAAATGTTATCCCCTGCAAAACGCGAGGTGACGTATCGATCTGAGGGGTCCATTCTTGGGATATCGGTTGATTCAATGAGTCATTGACTGAAATTGATGGCAAGCACATGAATTCTGTTGCGCAAGCCTGATTTGTGAGGACGAGGCCAAGTGACGCAATCACCGCTACCATCAAGAGATTCGATTTCACCATTCGATCACTCAGTATGCCCTTTCGCATTGGGAAATCGTTTCCCGCTGTAGATCGTCGCGTTAGCCAATATGTGACCCATATGATTTGTTCTGCAACCGTAAAGCTTCAAAGGCTACGCGCGAAACTTCATCGTCTATATGGGCATACTCTGAAAAGATAGGGTATCCGCGTTTGCTGGTTGATGCCGGTGCTCTCTACTGCATCTGCAACGCGGCAGATTTGTACTCGGCCGAAGTGTTCAGGAGTGGCCGCGCACAGACCTGCACGCTGGAAAACGTGTCCTTTCGGCTCTTACAGCGGAATGTCTTCAAACGCACAGACTGTCGACTGACCCTCGTGGTCTCGTTGGGCGTTTGAATTCGCCGGACTGCCAGTGAGTGGGTAATGAGCGAAATACCTTGTGCACGCCACTCAATTCATGAGCATCAGAGCCACCTCGGTTGGGACCAGACGCTAAAGCCGGAGTTGACTGTGGCTCCAGGTGAAACGGTCGAGTTCTTTCCCATCGACGCATCGGGCGGACAACTTACTGCCAACTCGACGATCGACGACATTGCACGGCTGGACTTTGCGAGAGTGAACCCTGTTGTCGGACCGATTTATATCGACGGCGCTAAACCGGGCGACGCCGTCAAGGTCACACTGTTGTCGTTCGCTCCTTCGGGTTGGGGGTGGACGGCAAACATTCCCGGCTTTGGCTTGCTCGCAGACAAGTTTCCCGACCCGGCCCTGCACATCTGGAAATACGAGGCGGACCTGACGATCCCGGCCATGTACGGCGCTGGTGGACGTGTTCCATTAAAGCCGTTCTGCGGCACGATTGGCCTGGCCCCGGGCGAACCGGGTTTGCACAGTGTGATTCCACCACGTCGTGTCGGCGGCAACATGGATATCCGCGACATCGGCGCAGGCACAGAACTCTATCTGCCCGTGGAGGTGGACGGCGCGCTGTTCTCGGTGCGTGACACGCACGCGGCACAAGGTGACGGGGAGGTATGCGGGACGGCCATCGAGAGCCCCGTGGCACTGACGGCGAAATTCGAACTGGTCAAGAAGGCAAACCTCGCCTTTCCCCGCTTTACCACGCCGGGCCCTGTCAGCCGTCACCTCGATACGAGAGGCTACGAAGTCGCCACTGGCATTGGTCCAGATCTGATGGAAGGTGCTCGGGCTGCCGTCTCTGGAATGATCGACATTCTGACGCGACAGCATCACATCAGCGCAATCGACGCTTACCTGTTGTGCAGCGTTTGCGCCGACCTGCGCATTAGCGAGATCGTCGACCGGCCTAACTGGGTTGTCTCCCTTTACTTCCCGCGAATCGTATTCGAGTGAGTTCTCAAAAACGCAAAGATCCGGACGGTTTCTGTATCGACGACTTCGAAGACTGATTCGTATGAGTTCTCGACGCTTGGGCAGTTAAGTCATGGCGATTGTTCAGTTGACTCCGCTGCGGGCGATTCAATGGTTCGGCGAGACGTCGTGCGATTGCGGAGCCGAAGAAGCTCGACATTACGCCATCACTGGCCACGGGGAATTTCATCAATCGCAACCGACGGGTCCTTATTCAGGCAGGCGTCAAACGGATCGTTCACCGGTTACGTCTTCATCTGCGCTGTAGACGGTCAATCCTTCTACTGGGTCCATCGGGGCGTCCCACGGGCGCGCGGCAATGGCCCGCATTGCTGCTTCATAGCCCGCGCGCTGTCGGGAAGCAATGCCGGCTGGGGTGAAATCGATATCTTTCAACTGGTCGTCCCCGTTCAGGCGGGGCGCAGCAAGTTTGATCATACGCATGGTGGTCTGGCACCCCCAGGCGGCAAGCTCCTGGACTTCGGACGAGGCGCGCTCGGCTTCCGGCAAGCGCTTGACCAGTTCTCGGATCACATGGCGCAGACGGTGTATCTGCTGCTGACGTGCGATGTGGCTGTCGGTGCGACTGGCGTACTGGATGTCCTTTTGCCGTTCCGATATCTGCCATATGCTTTCCGGCTCAGGGCCGATCGGGTTCCACACCTGTACCGAGAAGATGACCGAACTCTTGCGGGGCTTGTCATCCAGAACCACCTCGACCGGGGTATTGGAATAGACGCCGCCGTCCCAATACGGCTCTCCGTCAATCCGCACGGCCGGGAACGCGGGCGGCAGCGCGCCCGAGCTCATGATGTGCGAGGCATTCAGCCGTTGGTCGCGCGAGTCGAAGTAGCGCATCGCGCCCGTGCAGGCGTGAACCGCGCCCACGGTCAGTCGCGGATGCCCGGCGTTCAGCAGATCGAAGTCGACCAGCGAACAAAGCGTATCGCGCAACGGCGCAATCAGGTAATAGGACGCTCGATCCACGCCGAGCCGGGCGAGCGGCCCGAGCCAGGATGCCGGATTGGGCTGGAAGAATCCCTCGATGCCGCCGCCGATGATCATCCATTTTGCAAAGATTTTGTCCCAGCCGGGCCAGGCAGCAGGCACGTCCAGGCGGGTGCGGTCGGTCACCTGGTTCCAGAATTCCGCCAGCTGTCGATATCGGCGCTCCGGTGGATTCCCTGCGATCAAGGCTGCGTTGATCGCGCCGATGGAGGTGCCGATCACCCAATCCGGCTGTATCCCCACTTCGTCCATCGCCTGATAGACACCGAGCTGATACGCGCCCAACGCGCCCCCACCCTGAAAGACAAGTACGACTTGCCCAGGCAACTCTATGCGCGGTGGCTGGTTCACTCTCATCGATTGCCTCGCTGATCCTTTGGTTAGCGCGACCTGGGTAACGCGCCCCACGCGCAGTTTCACCGTTGGGGGAGCGGTGCGCGGGGCGGGCGCGAATCGATTGCCAGGATAGGATCCTGTTATCCTGGCGTTGCGTGACGGCGTGCGACGATGGGACCCGAATACCATTAGCAAGTGTAGGCGATCGCCGCACGCTTACCGCCATTTCATCTGGAGACTCTCGACCGTTGAGCACGGCCTGAAACTCAATAACTATTGGAGTTCGAATTGCCGTCGACATTCGCTCAAAGGGGACCGCACGCCGGGCCCGCGATGTCGTTGACCTGGCGGTTTTTTTCCACCACTTCTCGCGCAGCACCAACGACAAACGGCGCAAGGACCGCCGCCCTTGCGCCGCTTCAATGCACTACCTTTGCGATAAATCTCAGTAAGTCGGAACCGACGGATCGACCTGACGCGACCACGCGTCGATGCCGCCTTGCAGATTGAACACGTTGGTGTGTCCACGCGATTCGAGGAACATCGCGACCTGCGCGCTGCGCGCGCCGTGATGACAGATGCAGACGATCTGCGCGTCGTCATCGAGCCCTTCGCTGCGCGCGGGAATCTCGCGCATGGGAATCGACACGACGCCGGCCATCGACGCCGTTTGCAGTTCCCACGGCTCACGCACGTCGAGCAGCACGGGTGCGGGGCGCGAGGTATCAGCGAGCCATTCGGCGAGTGCGGGAGCGGTCAGGTTTTGCATCAGAGGAACATCCAGTTCAAAGGACGGTGGCTCATAAGCCGCCCGTCCGCATCAACAATATCGTGAGAAGCGCAGCTTAGAACTTGAACCGCGCCGGCTGCACCGCGTTGATCAGCGGCTCGACGTACGTTTCGAACACATCAGAAATACGGTACTGCTTCTCGTCGATGCGCGTGATGATTTGCGCCTTCATCACCGGCGCGGTGCCGACGAACGCGGCGAGACGCCCACCGACCTTCAGCTGTTCGAGGATTTCCTGCGGCAGCACCGGCAGACCGCCCGACACGCAGATCACATCGTACGGTGCCGCGCCGGTCCAGCCGCGCGCGGCGTCGCCGGTCGCGACTTCGACGTTCAGCACGCCGTTGGCGATCAGGTTGCTCTTTGCGAGCTCGGCCAGTTCCGGTTCGATGTCCACCGTCAGCACGTGTTGCGCGCGATGCGCGAGCAGCGCCGCCATGTACCCCGATCCCGCGCCGATTTCGAGCACGCTCTCGTGCTTCTTCACCGCCAGTTCCTGCAGCACGCGTGCCTCGACGCGCGGCGCCAGCATGTGCTGGCCGGCCGGCAGCGGCACTTCGAAGTCGGCGAATGCGAGGTCGCGGTAAGCGGCGGGGACGAAATTCTCACGTTTGACGATCGACAGCAAATTCAGCACGTCCTGGTCGAGCACTTCCCAGGGGCGGATCTGCTGTTCGATCATGTTGAAACGCGCTTGCTCGATGTTCATGGTGGATTCGGCGGTTTTGGTTTGGCGAGCGGGCGGCGGCTGCCGCGGACTTTGGTCCTGACCCGGCACCGGCGGGTTGCCGATGACCGCGGCTTCGGGCAAGGCGTTCGCATTGCAAGCCGCGTCAGGGGAACGGCGCGATTGTACCAAATGGCGCACTTGCCCCGGACGCTCACGGGCAAGCGCCAGGCCCGGCGGCCCCCGTGTTAATCCCTAGCGATCCGCCCTTGCGATTCGCCTCGCCATCGCCAAAAAATGTAATCGATTACATTTTCGCTGCGAGGTCGCGTGTCCCGAACGCCATCCCGATCGACGCCGGCCGCGCTGTCCGGCGCGGACAGTCAACCTCAGTCGCACACGCGGCCTCTGCGCGCGGCCGACGGGCCGTCGATCGCCGGCGTGGCCGAGCAGGCGGGCGTGTCGGTCGCGACGGTGTCGCGTGTGCTGAACGGTCACGACAACGTGCGGCCCGCCACGCGCGACAAGGTGCTCGCCGCGATCGATGCGAGCGGCTACCGCGTCAACGAACTCGCGCGCAATCTGCGCACCGCCGAAAGCCGCCTGCTGCTGACGATGGTGCCGGATTTCGGCAATCCGTTTTACGCGGAGATCGTGCGCGGCATCGACAGCGTCGCGCGTCAGCACGGCTATTTCATGCTGCTGTGCGACACCGGCGCGGACCCGGGGCGCGAGCGCAGCTATTTCGACATGCTGCGCCGCCGCCGCGCGGACGGCGCGATCTGCCTCGACCCGGCGACGATCCAGCAGGCGCTCGGCGACGCCTCGCAGGCGCTGCCGTGGGTCGCCTGCTGCGAGTTCGATCCGGCGATGGGCGTGCCCTACGTCGGCATCGACAACTACCGCGCGGCGGGCGACGCGGTGCGGCATCTCCTCGCGCGCGGCCACCGGCGCATCGGGCTCATCAATTCCGACGTCGACTATCTGTATGCGCGCCAGCGCCAGCAGGGCTACCTCGATGCATTGAGCGACGCAGGCATCGCACCCGATCCGCGCTGGCGCATGAACCTGAACAGCCTCGACTACGAGGCCGGCGCGTCGGCCGCGGCCGGGCTGATGCAGCAACCGGACGCGCCGAGCGCGATCTTCGCGGTGTCGGACACGCTCGCGATCGGCGTGATCCACGGCTTGCGCAGCGTCGGCAAGCGTGTGCCCGACGACGTCGCCGTGGCCGGCTTCGACGACATCTCGCTTGCCGCGCAGATCGATCCGCCGCTCACAACGATCGCCCAGCCGATGCGCGAACTCGGCGAGACCGCCGCGCGACTGCTGCTGCAACGCCTCGCGAATCCACAGGCCAGCGTGCCGGGCGTGCTGCTGCCGCATCGTCTCGTGATTCGCGGGAGTGCGTGAGCCATGAGCCTCGCGATCCGCTTCGACGACATCCGCAAGGACTTCGGGCCCGTGCGCGTGCTGCACGGCGTGAGCTTCGAGTTGGCGCCCGGCCGCATCTACGGGCTGCTCGGCGAGAACGGCGCGGGCAAGTCGACGCTGATGAAGATCCTCGCCGGGTACGAAACGGCCACCTCGGGCAGCGTGCTGGTCGACGGTCACGCGCAGCGCTTCGCCGGTTCGCGCGAGGCCGAGGCGCAGGGCATCGTGCTGATCCACCAGGAGTTCAACCTCGCCGAGCATCTGACGATCGCGCAGAACATGTACCTCGGTCACGAGAAGCGGCGCGGCTGGTTCGTCGACGATGCCGCGATGCGCAGCGAGGCCGCGCGCTATCTCGCGCAGGTCGGGCTCGAGCGCGCGCCGGACACGAAGGTGCGCGAGCTGATCGTCGCCGAGAAGCAGATGGTCGAGATCGCGAAGGCGCTGTCGCGCCGCGCGCGTCTCTTGATCATGGACGAGCCGACCGCGACGCTGACGCCCGCCGAAACCGAACGGCTCTTCGCGCTGATGCTGAAGCTCAAGGCCGATGGCGTGACGATTGTCTACATCTCGCACAAGCTCGACGAAGTGGAGCGCATCACCGATGAAGTGATCGTGATGCGCGATGGCCGCTTCGTCGCGCGCGGCGAGACCGTGGGGCTCCCACGTCAGCAGATGGCGAACCTGATGGTCGGGCGCGACGTGTCCGACATGTTCCCCGACAAGCTCACGGTGCCCGCCGACACGCCGATCTCGTTGCGCGTGAGCGGCCTCACCGTGCCCGACTGGGTCGAGGACCTGAGCTTCGACGTGCGCGCGGGCGAAGTGCTCGGCTTCGCGGGGCTCGTCGGCGCGGGCCGCACCGAGGCGTTCGAGGCGATCATCGGCTTGCGCAAACGCACCAGCGGCAGCATTGAAATCGCGGGCCGGCCCGTCGATCTGAAGAGTCCGCGCGACGCGATGCGCCACGGTCTCACGTATCTGAGCGAGGATCGCAAGGGCAAGGGCCTGCACGTCAACCTGAGCCTGCAGGACAACCTCACACTGATGACGCTCGAACGCTACACGCATCCGCTGCTCGACATGAAAGCGGGACGCGCGGCTTTGCAGAAGGCCGTCGGCGAATTCGGCATCCGTACCGGCGACCTGTCGAGCCGTGCGCGCATGCTGTCGGGCGGCAACCAGCAGAAGCTCGCGCTCGCGAAGTTCCTGCAGCCGGACCCGAACGTGATCGTGCTCGACGAGCCGACGCGCGGCGTCGACGTCGGCGCGAAGCGCGACATCTACTTCCTGATTCATCGTCTCGCCGCGCAGGGCCGCGCGGTGATCGTCATTTCATCCGAACTGGTCGAGCTGATCGGCTTGTGCCATCGCGTCGCCGTGATGCGCGCGGGACACCTGCAAGCGACGCTGACGCTCGAGCATCTGACCGAAGAGGAGTTGATCGCTCATGCGACCGGCACCCACTGAAGCCGTGCAATCAGGTCGCGCGCTGCGCGTCGCGCAGCGGCTCTACACGCTCGGGCCGCTCGCCGGGCTGATTCTGCTTTGCATCGCCGGCACGCTGCTCAATCGCGACTTCGCGACGCTCGACAACCTGATGAACGTGCTCACGCGCACGTCGTTCATCGGCATCATCGCGGTCGGCATGACCTTCGTGATCATCTCGGGCGGCATCGATCTGTCGGTCGGCTCGATGGCCGCGTTGATCGCCGGCATCATGATCTGGCTCATGAACGGGCTCGCGGCGGGTGCGGCCGGTCACGCGTTGCCGCCGCTCGTGATCGTGACGATCGGGATCGTGGCGGCGTTCGTGCTCGGCGCGCTGTTCGGCTGCGCGCATGGGCTGCTGATCACCAAAGGGCGCATCGAGCCGTTCATCGTCACGCTCGGCACGCTGGGGATCTTCCGCGCGGTGCTTACATGGCTCGCCGATGGCGGCGCGCTGACGCTCAATGATTCTTTATCCGATCTCTATGGTCCCGTCTATTACGCGAGCCTGTTCGGCGTGCCGGTGCCGATCTGGGTGTTTCTCGTGGTCGCGGCGGGCGGCGCGCTGATCCTCAATCGCACCGCGTTCGGCCGGCACGTGCAGGCGATCGGTTCGAACGAACAGGTCGCGCGTTATGCGGCGATTCGCGTCGATACGGTGAAGATCGTCACCTATGTGCTGCTCGGGATTTGCGTGGGCGTGGCCACGGTGCTCTACGTGCCGCGCCTCGGCTCCGCCACGCCGACCACGGGTCTGTTGTGGGAGCTCGAAGCGATTGCGTCGGTGGTCGTCGGCGGCACCGCGCTCAAGGGCGGCGAGGGACGCGTGATCGGCACCGTGATCGGCGCGATCCTGCTGTCGGTGATCGCGAACATCCTGAACCTGACCAGCATCATCAGCGTGTATCTGAACGCGGCCGTGCAGGGCGTCGTGATTATTTTCGTCGCGTTCGTGCAGCGTGGGCGGCGCTAGCGCGGTGAAGGAAACGTAGCAATGCAGGCGTAGCAAAGCAGGCGAGGTAAACGAACGGCAGTTCCGAAGAATCGGGGCGAGCGAACGCCTCATGATTGGAGACACACACCATGAAGCAAGTCATTCGAGCGATCGGCGCCGGCATGCTGGCGTTGGGGATTCTGGGCACGTCCGGCGCGGCGCGCGCGGACGACAAGGTCACGCTGGGCGTCGCGATTCCGACGGCCGATCACGGCTTCACCGGCGGCATAGTCTGGTGGGCGAACAAGGCGAAGGAAGATCTGGAGAAGGCGCATCCCGATCTGAAAGTGATCGTAAAGACTGCTGCCAACGCGCCCGAGCAGGCGAATCAGTTGCAGGACCTCGTGACGGTCAACAAGATCAACGCGCTCGTGATCTTCCCGTATGAATCGGCGACGCTGACACAGCCGGTCGAACAGGTGAAGCGAAAAGGCATCTACGTGACGGTGGTCGATCGCGGTCTGACGAACACGAGCGCGCAGGACGCCTACGTGGCGGGCGACAACACCGCATTCGGCAAGATCCCCGCCGAGTATCTGGCGAAGGCGCTCGACGGCAGGGGCAACGTCGTCGCGCTGCGCGGGATTCCGACCACACTCGACAACGAGCGCTGGACCGCCTTCACCGGCGTGTTGAAAAACTACCCGGACATCAAGATTCTCGACGCGAAGTACGCGAACTGGAATCGCGACGACGCGTTCAAGGTGATGCAGGACTATCTGACGCGCTTCAAGCACATCGACGCCGTGTGGGCCGCCGACGACGACATGGCGGTCGGCGTGCTGAAGGCGATCGATCAGGCGAAGCGCAACGACATCAAGATCGTGTTCGGCGGCGCGGGCTCGAAGGGCATGGTGAAGAACGTGATGGACGGCGCGCCGATGATCAAGGCCGACGTGTCGTACTCGCCGAAATTCATCTACGACGCGATCAAGCTGACGGCCGAAGCGCGGCTCAAAGGCGACAAGCTGCCGCCCACGACGATCATTCCGTCGGTGCTGATCACGAAGGAAAACGCGCAGCAGTTCTATTTCCCGGACTCGCCGTTCTGAGCGGCGCTTTGCCCTTCGTTTAGCGCGTGGGCGCAGCCCGCGCGCAAAGTTCGAGGAACGTACGATGAAAACCATCAAAGGGCCGGCGATTTTTCTCGCGCAGTTCATCGGCGACGACGCGCCGTTCGACAACCTCGCGCATCTCGCGGGCTGGGCCGCGGGTCTCGGCTTCAAGGGCATTCAGGTGCCGTGCGACCCGCGCCTGATCGATCTCGAGAAGGCGGCCGCGAGCGACGCGTATTGCGACGAACTGCGTGAGACCGTCGGCAACGCGGGCGTCGCGATCACCGAACTATCGACGCACCTGCAGGGGCAACTGGTCGCCGTGCATCCGGCGTATGACACGCTGTTCGACGGCTTCGCCGCGCCGCACGTGCGCGGCAAGCCGGCGGCGCGCACCGAATGGGCGATCGCGCAAATGAAGCTCGCGGCCCAGGCGTCGCGTCGTTTGGGCCTCACCACGCACGTGTCGTTTTCGGGCGCGCTCGCGTGGCCGTATCTGTACCCGTGGCCGCAGCGGCCAGCCGGTCTCGTCGAGGCCGCGTTCGACGAACTCGCGCGCCGCTGGACGCCGATTCTCGATGCGTTCGACGCGGCCGGCGTGGACGTCTGCTACGAACTGCACCCGGGCGAAGACCTGCACGACGGTGTGACCTTCGAGCGTTTTCTCGCGGCCGTCAATCAGCATCCGCGTGCGAACATCCTGTACGACCCGAGCCATTTCGTGCTGCAGCAGCTCGACTACCTCGCGTTCATCGATATCTATCACGAGCGTATCAAGGCGTTTCATGTGAAGGACGCGGAATTCCGTCCGACCGGCAGGCAGGGCGTGTACGGCGGGTATAGCGGCTGGGTCGACCGCGCGGGGCGCTTTCGCTCGCTCGGCGATGGACAGATCGACTTCGGCGCGATCTTCTCGAAGATGGCGCAGTTCGATTTTCCGGGCTGGGCCGTGCTCGAATGGGAATGCGCGTTGAAGCATCCGCACGACGGCGCGCGCGAAGGCGCCGAGTTCATTCGACGTCACATCATTTGCGTGGCCGAGCATGCGTTCGATGACTTCGCGGGCAGTGGAGTTGATGCCGCGCAACTGAAGAGCGTGCTGGGCATCTGAACGACGTGTAGCGGCAGACGCCGCAACACATGGGAGCGCAGGCGATGCAGCAAAGAAGGCTCAGGCTGGGCATGGTCGGCGGCGGGCAGGGCGCGTTCATCGGCGCGGTACACCGGATCGCCGCGCGGCTCGATGATCGTTTCGAACTGGTGGCGGGCGCGTTGTCGTCCGATCCCGAGCGCGCGCGGGCGAGCGCCGTCGAAGCGGGCATCGCGCGCAGCTACGCGGATTGGCGCGAGATGGCGCGTGCCGAGGCTGCGCGCGAGGACGGCATCGACGCGGTCGCGATCGTCACGCCGAACCATCTCCATGCGCCGGTCGCGACGGCGTTTCTCGAAGCGGGCATTCATGTGATCTGCGACAAGCCGCTTGCGGTTTCGCTCACGGAAGGGGAGGCGCTCGCCAAGCTCGCGCGGTCAAAAAAGCGGCTCTTCGCGTTGACGCATACGTATTCGGGCTACCCGCTCGTCAGGCATGCGCGCGAGCTGGTCGAACGCGGCGAACTGGGCGAGCTACGCGTCGTGCAGGTCGAGTACGCGCAGGACTGGCTTGCCGAGCCGGTCGAAACAACCGGCGCGAACAAGCAGGCAGGCTGGCGTACCGATCCGGCGTTGGCGGGGCCCGCCGGATGCCTCGGCGATATCGGCACGCATGCCTATCATTTGGCCGCTTTCGTGACGGGGATGATGCCGCGAGCGCTGTCGGCGGAGTTGCACACGTTCGTGCCGGGGCGTCGTATCGACGATCACGTGCAGGCGATGCTGCGTTACGCGAACGGCGCGCGCGGCATGTTGTGGGCGAGCCAGGTGGCGAGCGGCGCGGAGAACGCGCTGCGCTTGCGCGTGTATGGCACGAAGGCGGGGCTCGCGTTCGATCAGGAGGAGCCGAACGCCTTGTGCTTCACGCCGCTGGGCGGCGCTGCCGAGCGCTTGACGCGCGCCCGTGTGAAAAGTCCGCTTGCCGCGCATGCGACGCGCGTGCCGGCCGGGCACCCGGAAGGCTATCTGGAAGCGTTCGCGCAGTTGTACAAGGATGCAGCGTTGCAGATCGATGCGTTAAACGACGGTCGCGCGCCGCCAGCGGAGAGTCTGTTGTTGACGACGGTGGATGATGGCGTCGACGGTTTGCGGTTTATCGACGCGGTGCTGAAAAGCAGTGCGGCGGATGGGCGGTGGGTGGAGATCGAAAGGGCGTGAAGCGTCAACCGCCCTTGCTTTTCTTGATCTGCGCTTCGAACGCGATATCGAGCTTGCTGGCCTTGCGCGGTTTCTGCGGGCCATAGGCGTCGACGAACTTGACGAAGTCGTCGAGCGTCAGCGGGTCGGACACCTTCTTGTCGACCCCGCTCGATTTGTCGACCAGATAGAACAGGCCGCCGGACAGACTGATCGCGGCAAAGCGCGGGTTGCCGGTGCGCGTTTTCAGGCGCTCGACGGCGTGGATGGCTCGGGTGGTGCGCATGTTGGGAACTGCGGGCTGCGGGTTGATCAGAGCGTTACTTTAACAATTCTGGTGACGGTGTGCGGTGGGGGACTTGCCGGACGCCTACTCGCTCAACTCCCGATGCAATGCCCGATACTCCTGCGCAAGCTTGTGTCCCGGATCGAGATGAATGACCGGTGTCGCCAACTGATGCGACTCACGAATCTTCACCGACGACGACAACCGCGACCCCAGCACCGGCAAGCCCTCGCTAATGAGTTCGTCGACGAGCTTCTGCGGCAGGCTCGCGCGCGGCTGGAACTGGTTGATGACGATGCCTTCCACCTCCAGCGCATCGTTGTGATCCTGCTGGATCTCCTTGACGTTTTCGAGCAGCGTGTAAAGCGCGCGACGCGAAAAGTCGTCGCAGTCGAATGGAATCAGACAACGCTCGACGGCGATCAGCGCCGAGCGTGTGTAGAAGTTCAACGCGGGCGGCGTGTCGATGTAAATCGCGTCATACATGTCGAGTTCGTTCAGCGCGTCGCGCAGCTTGTAGATCTTGTAGCGCGATTCCAGCTTGCCGTGCAGCGTGTCGAGGTCGGGATGCGCGGGCATCAGGTCAAGATTCTCGAATCGCGTCGGATGAATGAACGAAGTGGCTTCCACGGGCTTGAAGCTGAAGCCGAGCGCGGTTTCGAAGAAGTCGGCGGCGGTGGGCTTGACCTCGCTGGCCTGCGCGCCGAGCAGGTACTGGGTCGAATTCGCCTGGGCATCGAGGTCGATCACCAGCGTGCGCAGCCCTTCGCTCGCGCTGATCGCCGCCAGGTTGCAGACGATGGTCGATTTGCCCACACCACCTTTCTGATTGAATACAACGCGCCGCATGGTCTCCCCTCGAACGGAAGCGATTGCAAAGGGCCCAGCATACCTGAGACGGGTGACGGCAAAGATTTCGACGCTCGACGCGTTATCGCGCGGCCGCGTACACGAGGGCGGCCACACCGCTCACCGCCTTCATCAGATCTTCCGGCAGACCATGCCGCTCACGAAGATAGTCCGTCGAGTTGAACGATAGCCACGCACGGCCGTTCGCGTCCTCCCAGACCAGCACCTTGAGAGGAAGGTCGAGCGCGGCCGTCGGCGCGAGTTGCATCAGCGGTGTGCCGGCTTTGGGATTGCCGAAGATCACGAGTCGGCTGAACGGCATCGCCAGTCCCGCGCGCTCGGCGTCGCCGCTGAAATCGATGCATGCGAAAAGCGTCAGCCCTCGCTCCAGAAGCAACGTTTGAAGACGCCCGACGGTCGCGTCACCGGAATGAGCGCTCGCGACGGTGACGATGCCGGTGCTGGCGTTTCCTGCAGTCGTATCGGTGGTCATCATGCCTCCACGGTGAAGCGGACCACTGCAGTGTAGGCGTTCGCCGGCGCGGCGGCGTCGATCGTGCCGCGGCATCGTGAGAGAAGTTCTACCGAAAGGCGGACGAAAGCGGACGGGCGCCGCATCGACGCCCCGATGCCAGCATTACTGGCTCAGATAAACAAACTTGCCATCCTTGATGGTGCCCATCACGCTCGCCCGCTGATCGAGGCCGACGTGATCCTTCGGGCTCGTATTGACGACCCCGTTCGGCACCACCAGCTCATGCGCGTGCTCGAGCTCGTCGCGCAAGGCGACGCGAAACGCCGGCGTGCCCGGCTGCGCGGTCTTCAACGCGCGTGCAACGGCGTCCTGCAGGCGCGGATGCACGCCGGCCGCATCGCCCGCGAACTGCGTGACGCTGCCGGGGCCGTACTTCGCCTCGTACGCGTCGACGAATGCGAGCGCCGCCTTTTTCGACGGATGGTCAGCCGGCAGCGTGCGCGCGACGACGACCGGCTGGGTCGGGAACAGCGTGCCTTCCACGTCTTTACCGCCGAGCTTGATGAACTCCGGTGTCGCGATGCCGTGCGTCTGATAGATCGCTCCCTTGTAACCACGCTCGATCAGCGTGCGCTGCGGCAGCACCGTCGGCGTGCCCGCGCCCGCGATCAGGATCGCGTCGGGCTTCGCGGCCATCAGCTTCAGGATCTGGCCGGTCACGCTCGCGTCGGTGCGGTTGTAGCGCTCGGTCGCGACCAGCTGGATATGGCGCAGCGCCGCGAACTTGCTGAACTCGTTGAGCCAGCTTTCGCCGTAGCCATCGGCGAAACCGATGAAGCCGACCGTCTTCACGTTGTGGTTCGACATGTAGCGCGTCATCACGTCGGCCATCGCGCTATCGGTCTGCGCCATCTTGTAGGCCCAGATCTTCTTGCCTTCCTGCGGCTCGACGACGCTTGCCGACCCGATCAGCGTGATCATCGGCGTCTGGCTCTCAGCGACCGGATCGAGGGCGGCCATCGCGGACGGCGTGATGTTCGGGCCGACGATCACGTCGACGTGGTCCTCGTTGATCAGCTTGCGGATGTTGCGCACGGCGTTGCCGGGGTCGGACGCGTCGTCGAGAAAGATGTAGTCGGCTTTCTGGCCGGCGATCGTCTGCGGCCACATCAGCATTGCGTTTTTGCTCGTGATGCCGATCACGGCGGCGGGCCCCGTGCTCGACAGATCGATGCCGACTTTCAGGTCGGCGTGCGCGGCACCGGCGACGAGCAGTGCGCCGATCGCGGCCGCGAGGCTGCGCAGGGTGTTTCGTACCTTATTGTTATGCGACTTCATCACAAGGTCTCCGTAGCGAGAGGCGGAATAGAAGCGGTTCAAAGTTCGTAGGTTTCGTGTTCACCCTTCAGCGCCTGCTCGATCAGCTTGCGGTTCAGGCTCGGCGACAGCAGCTCGACGAGCGTATAGACGTAGCTGCGCAGATACGCGCCCTGTTTCAGCGCGACGCGCGTCACGTTGCTGCCGAACAGATGGCCGACCGGCATCGCGCGCAACTGGCGGTCGCGCTCGGCGTTGAACGCGATGTCGGCCATGATGCCGACCCCGAGCCCCAGCTCGACGTAGGTCTTGATCACGTCGGCGTCGATCGCCTCGAGCACGATGTCGGGATGGAGCCCGCGCAGGCGAAACGCCTCGTTGATCTTGGTGCGGCCGGCGAACGCGTTGTCGTAGGTGATCAGCGGGTACTGGGTCAGATCGTCGATGGACAGCAGCTTGCGGTCGAGCAGCGGATGGTCGGGCTGCATCACCGCGACGTGGTGCCACTGGAAGCAGGGCAGCGACACCAGATCCTTGTAGTTCGAGATCGCTTCGGTCGCGATCGCGAGGTCGGCCTGGTCGTGCAGCACCATTTCGGCGACCTGGGTCGGGCTGCCTTGCAGAATCGAAAGGTGGACCTTCGGGAAGCGCTTCTTGAACTCGGCGATTGCCCCGGGCAGCGAGTAGCGCGCCTGGGTGTGGGTCGCGGCGATCGTCAGGTTGCCCTGATCCTGCGCCGCGTAGTCCTTGCCGACCCGCTTCAGGCTTTCCACTTCCTGCAGGATTTTTTCGATCGATTGCAATATGATGCGGCCCGGCTCGGTCAGCGAGCGCACGCGCTTGCCGTGGCGCGTGAAGATTTCGACGCCGAGCTCGTCCTCCAGCTCGATGATCGCCTTCGAGACGCCCGGCTGGCTCGTAAACAGCGATTTGGCAGCTTCGGTGAGGTTGAAATTCTGGCGCACAGCCTCGCGGACGAAGCGGAATTGGTGCAGGTTCATATATAACCTCGCCGCATATAAAAAGAATTTTTTAGTCGTTTGAAATATAAGGCGAGTTTATTACGATTTGTCCATCTTTTTCAATATGGATATCTGTATTTGTTATAAGCAAATGAGCGATGGGTCTAAACGCTTGTCTGCGCCAGCTGACCAATACGGATATTCGAGCCGCGGCGGAACCGGACCGCCGTGTGTCACGCAAGTTTCGAAAAAAATTGGGGTCCCCGAATGTACCAATACGATCAGTACGACCAGACCATCGTCGATGAACGGGTCGCGCAGTACGCCGATCAGGTTCGCCGCCGCTTGTCGGGCGAATTGAGCGAAGAGGAATTCCGTCCGCTGCGTCTGCAGAACGGCCTGTACTACCAGCGCCACGCGTACATGCACCGCATCGCGATTCCGTACGGCAACCTGCGCAGCGACCAGATGCGCGTGCTCGCGCAGATCGCGCGCGAACACGACCGCGGCTACGGCCATTTCTCGACGCGCTCGAACATCCAGTACAACTGGATCAAGCTCGAAGAAACGCCGGAAATCCTGCGCAAGCTCGCCGCCGTGCAGATGCACGGCATTCAGACCTCGGGCAACTGCATCCGCAACATCACGGCGGATCAATTCGCCGGCGTTGCACCCGACGAAGTGGTCGATCCGCGTCCGTGGGCCGAAATCCTGCGCCAATGGTCGACGTTCCACCCGGAATTCGCGTGGCTGCCGCGCAAGTTCAAGATCGCCGTGTCGGGTTCGAAGGAAGACCGCGCGGCCGTGCAGATTCACGACATGGGCGTGTATCTGAAGAAGAACGCGCAAGGCGAACTGGTGGCCGACATCTTGGCGGGCGGCGGTCTGGGACGCACGCCGATCGTCGGGGCGATCATCCGCCGCGATCTGCCGTGGCAGCATCTGCTGACCTACAGCGAAGCCGTGCTGCGTGTGTATAACCGCTACGGCCGCCGCGACAACATGTACAAGGCGCGGATCAAGATTCTGGTGAAGGCACTGTCGCCGGAGAAGTTCTCCGCGCAGGTCGAGGAAGAGTGGCAGCACCTGAAGGACGGTCCGTCGACGCTCACGCAGGCCGAAGTCGATCGCGTGACGCAGTTCTTTGCGCCGCCCGCTTACGACAAGCTGCCTGACACCGATACGTCGTTCGAAAAGCATCTGCTGGAAAACCGCGCGTTCGCGCGCTGGATCGAACGTAACGTGCGTCCGCACAAGGTCGCGGGCTATGCGTCGGTCACGCTGTCGCTGAAGCCGACCACGGTCGCGCCGGGCGACGCGACGGACGTTCAAATGGAAGCGGTCGCCGACTGGGCGGACGAATACTCGTTCGGCCAGATCCGGGTGTCGCACGAGCAGAACCTGATTCTCGCCGACGTGAAGAAGCGCGACCTGTTCGCGCTGTGGGAAAAGGCCAAGGCGCAGGGTTTCGCGACGCCGAACATCGGTTTGTTGACCGACATCATCTCGTGCCCGGGCGGTGACTTCTGCTCGCTCGCGAATGCGAAGTCGATCCCGATCGCTCTGGCGATCCAGGAACGCTTCAACGATCTCGACTACGTGTACGACCTCGGCGACGTGTCGCTGAACATCTCGGGCTGCATCAACGCGTGCGGTCACCACCACGTCGGCAACATCGGCATTCTGGGCGTCGACAAGGACGGCTCCGAGTGGTACCAGGTGACGCTCGGCGGCGAGCAGGGCACGGGCGCCACGGGCGCTCACCTTGGCCGCGTGATCGGCCCGTCGTTCTCGGCCGAGGAAATGCCCGACGTGATGACGAAGGTGATCGATACGTTCGTGGAAAACCGCCAGGAAGGCGAGCGTTTCATCGATACGTACACCCGCATCGGCATCACGCCGTTCAAGGAGCGCGTGTATGCCGCGCGTCAACCGGCTCACGCGTAACCGCGAAAAGGATACTGAACAGATGGCTTCTATCATCAAGAACCGCGCGATCGTCAACGACGACTGGAGCGTCGTGCGTGCCGCGGAAGACGGCGCTTTGCCGGCGGTCAGCGAACTGCCGGCCGGCAAGGTGATCGTGCCGCTGGCGCTGTGGCAGGCCGAGCGCGAGGCGCTCGTCGCCGCGCGCAGCGCCGCTGAGATCGGCGTGTGGCTCGCGCCGGATAGCGAACCGGCGGACATCGCCGGCGACTTCGACAAGCTCGCTGTGATCGCCGTGGACTTCCCGGTGTTCCGCGACGGCCGCGGCTACAGCATCGGCCGCCTGCTGCGCGAGCGCTATGGCTACAAGGGTGAGCTGCGCGCGATCGGCGACGTGCTGCGCGACCAGATCAGGTTGATGTTCCGCTGCGGCTTCGACGCGTACGCGTTGCGCGCGGACAAGGACATCAACGACGCGCTGAAGGCGTTCAACGACTTCACCGTGCAGTACCAGGGCGCCGTCGATGACCCGTCGCCGCTGTTCCGCCGCCGTGCCGCGCAGGCTGGCGCCGACAAGGTGCCGGCATGAGCACCGCCCAATCGTTGAGCCCGGAGCTGGCAGCAAAGGTCGAGCGACTCGACGCGCTGCTCGACTCGATCGCCGCGCGTCACGCGAATGTGAAGCTCGCGAGCAGCCTCGCCGCCGAAGACATGCTGCTCACGCACGCAATCCTGTCGCGCGGCGTGAAGATCGGCATCTTCTCGCTGAACACGGGCCGTCTGCATGCGGAAACGCTCGGCATGCTCGATCGCGTGAAAGCGCGCTACGGGTACGACATCGAGCAGTTTCATCCGCAGGCGGCCGCGGTCGAGCAGTACGTGAGCGGGCACGGCCTGAACGCGTTCTACGAAAGCGTCGAGCTGCGCAAGCGCTGCTGCGAGATCCGCAAGGTCGAGCCGCTCAATCGAGCGCTTGCCGACGTCAGCGCCTGGGTGACCGGGCAGCGTCGCGAGCAGTCGGTCACGCGTGCCGAGCTGCACGAGGAAGAGCACGACGGCGCGCGCAACATTGCCAAGTTCAATCCGCTCGCGGACTGGACCGAAGCCGAAGTCTGGGATTATCTTAAGGCGTTCGATGTGCCGGTCAATCCGCTGCATGCGCGCGGTTATCCGAGCATCGGCTGCGAGCCGTGTACGCGTGCGATCCGCCCCGGCGAAGACAGCCGGGCGGGGCGCTGGTGGTGGGAGTCGCGCGATACGAAGGAATGCGGCTTGCATATCACGGCGATTACCCCGATTGCGGTCGAGCGCAGCGAAAACGCGTCGGCCTGAGCGCCGCGCACCGAGCTTGCGGCGCACTAGCGCCGAAACCGATCTGAATACTTCCGCCCGTGCGAGAAGCACTTGCCGGGCGAATCAACGAAGGACCCGCTATGAGCACCACGCTCGATTCCGCTGTCAACGCTCCGCTGGCCAACACGGTCAACCGGATGGATCACCTCGATTGGCTCGAAGCCGAGTCGATTCACATCCTGCGCGAACTGGTCGCCGAATGCAGCAAGCCGGCGCTGCTGTTTTCGGGCGGCAAGGATTCCGTCGTGGTGCTCGCGCTCGCACTGAAGGCGTTCGGTCTCGGCGCGAACCGCAAGACGAAGCTGCCGTTCCCGCTCGTGCATATCGACACCGGTCATAACTACGACGAAGTGATCGACTTCCGCGATCGTCGCGCGCAAGAAATCGGCGCTGAACTGGTGGTCGGTCATGTCGAAGACTCGATCAAGCGCGGCACCGTGCGTCTGCGTCGCGAAACGGATTCGCGCAATGCCGCGCAAGCGGTCACGCTGCTGGAGACGATCGAGCAATACGGCTACACCGCAATGATCGGCGGCGCGCGCCGCGACGAAGAAAAGGCCCGCGCGAAAGAGCGCATCTTCTCGTTCCGCGACGAATTCGGTCAGTGGGACCCGAAGGCGCAGCGCCCGGAACTGTGGAGCCTCTACAACGCGCGTCTGCACAACGGCGAACACATGCGCGTGTTCCCGATCTCGAACTGGACCGAACTCGACGTGTGGCAGTACATCGCGCGTGAACAGCTCGAACTGCCGTCGATCTACTACGCGCACCAGCGCGAGATCGTGCGCCGCAACGGCCTGCTCGTGCCGGTCACGCCGCTCACGCCGATGCGCGAAGGCGAGACGAGCGAACAGGCGCTCGTGCGGTTTCGCACGGTCGGCGACATCAGCTGCACGTGCCCGGTCGAAAGCGACGCGGACGACATCGAGAAGATCATCGCCGAAACGGCCGTCACCGAAATCACGGAACGCGGCGCGACGCGGATGGACGATCAGGTTTCCGAAGCGGCGATGGAACAGCGCAAAAAGCAAGGTTATTTCTAAGCACACGACGAAGGTAATTCAACCATGAGCAGTATTCACCAACCAGAAGACCTCGGCGTGCTGCGTTTCATCACCGCGGGCAGCGTCGACGACGGCAAGAGCACGCTGATCGGCCGCCTGCTGTATGACAGCAAGGCCGTGTTGAGCGACCAGCTCTCGGCGCTGTCGCGCGCGAAGAACAAGCGCACCGTCGGTGACGAAATCGATCTGTCGCTGCTGACCGACGGCCTCGAAGCCGAGCGCGAGCAGGGCATCACGATCGACGTCGCGTACCGCTACTTCGCGACCGCCAAGCGCAAGTTCATCATCGCCGATACGCCGGGCCACGAGCAGTACACGCGCAACATGGTGACGGGTGCCTCGACCGCGCATGCGGCGATCATCCTCGTCGACGCGACGCGCGTGACGTTCGAGAACGGCGTCGCGCAACTGCTGCCGCAAACCAAGCGTCATAGCGCGATCGTCAAGCTGCTCGGTCTGCAGCACGCGATCGTCGCGATCAACAAGATGGACCTCGTCGACTACAGCGAAGCGCGCTTCAACGAGATCCGCGACGCGTATGTCGAGCTCGCGCGTCACCTCGGTCTCGAGGACGTGCGCTTCGTGCCGGTGTCGGCGCTGAAGGGCGACAACATCGTCACGGCCAGCGAGCGCATGCCGTGGTACGCGGGCCAGCCGCTGCTCGACGTGCTCGAAGCGCTGCCGGTCGAATCCGCCAGCGGCGAGGCGCTGCGCTTCCCGGTGCAGTGGGTCGCGCGTCAGGACGGCAGCCAGGCCGACGATTTCCGCGGCTACATGGGCCGCGTCGAATCGGGCGAAGTGAAGCTCGGTGACACGATCGTCGTGCTGCCGGCCAATCGCGAAGCGACCGTCGCCGAAATCATCGCGCCGGTGGTCGGTGGCACCGCCCAGGTGGACCGCGCGTTCGCCGGTCAGACGGTGACGATCCGTCTCGCGGAGGACGTCGACGTGTCGCGCGGCGACACCTTCGTGCTGCGCGAAGCGGCGCCGGAACCGGCGAAGAAGCTCGAAGCGGATCTGTGCTGGTTCGACGACACGCCGCTGTCGACGCAGCGCAAATATCTGCTGAAGCAGACCACCAGCACGGTGTTCGCGAAGATCGGCGCGATCAAGGAAGTGCTCGACGTGCATACGCTGTCGCAGGCGACCGACCGCAAGGAACTGGCGATGAACGACATCGGTCGTGTCGCGCTGACGTTGCAGAAGCCGCTCGTGTGCGACGCGTACGACGCGCATCAGGGCACGGGCGCGTTCGTGCTGATCGACGAGGCGACGAACCACACTGTCGCGGCCGGCATGATCCGGGCGTTTTCCGCCTGAGCATGCCGCTCCAACCAACAGGTCGACGTAAATGGGTAAGGTTTATCTGATCGGCGCGGGACCCGGTGCCGCGGACCTGATTACGGTACGCGGCGCGCGGCTGCTTGGCGCCGCCGACGTCGTGCTGCACGATGCGCTAGTCGAGCCGGCGATGCTCGACTACGCGCCCGCGCGCGCGAAGCGCATTGCGGTCGGCAAGCGCTGTGGCCAGTTGTCGACGGCCCAGCAGTTCATCAACAAGCAGATCGTCGATGCGGCTTTGGAGCACGACGTGGTCGTGCGTTTGAAGGGCGGCGATCCGATGCTGTTCGGCCGCGCCGATGAAGAGATGCGCGCACTCGAAGCCGCGGGAATCGAGTACGAAGTCGTGCCGGGCATCACCGCCGCGTTGGCGAGCGCGGCCACGCTGAAGCGCTCGCTGACGCTGCGCGGCGTGTCGCGTAGCGTCGCGCTTGCGACGTTCAGCCGCGCGCCGGGCTCCGACGAGATCCGCGAACAGGTCAACGCCGATTCACTGGTGTTCTACATGGGCCGCGATAGCGGCGTCGAGATCGCGCAGCAACTGATCGATGCCGGCAAGCTGGCGACCACGCCCGTTGCGATCGTCGAGGCGTGCAGCACGCCGCGCGAACGCATGCTGACGTTGACGCTGGAAGATCTTGCGGCAGGCGTTGCGCAGCGCTGGGTCGATGCGTCGCAGCCGAGTCTGGTGATGATCGGCGAGGCGTTCGCGGCGCGGCAAGCCGAGGCGGAACGCCCGGCGAACGGGATGCGGGTCGCGGCCTGAGAGCGGCGAACCCAGGCAGGCGAAACGAAAAAAATCAGACCTGCCGCAAGCAATACTGCGCTAGCGCATCCAGCACAGAATCATCCTCACCCACTGCCACCGCGCAGCGAATCTCGACACCGGGATGCGCGGCGCGGCATTGATCGACGATCGCGGGCAAATCCTTGCGGATATGCCCGCCTTGCCCGAAGAACACCGGCACCACGGTGATCGCATCGCAACCTTGTGTGACGAGTTGCGCGACGGCCGTCAGCAGGTCGGGCTCCATCAGTTCGAGAAACGCGAGCGAGACCGCCTGAGCGTCGCCCGTCGCCGCCCGTGCGGCGCGCAGCTTGTCGGCGAGCCGCTCGAACGGCTCGCGCCAGCGCGCATCGCGCGCGCCGTGGCCAAATAGAATCAGTCCGTGCATTGCCATCGCGTCAGCTCCTGACGATGCGCCTACCGCTGCATTAGTGCCGGTCGACCCACTTCAGCCCGACGAGCCCCAGCACCAGGTACACGAGCCCCGGCGTCGCCGCCGTCAGCGGCGCGGGCCACGTATTGAGCGTGCCGATATGCGAGAACAGCGTGTTGAACAGCTGGAAGCTCATGCCGAGCATGATGCCGCCGAACACCTTCACGCCGACCACGCCCGCGCGCGTATGCAGATACGCGAACGGCAGCGACAGCACCAGCATCACGAACACCGCGAACGGATACAGCAACTTGCGCCACAGCGCGATTTCATAGCGCTGCGTGTCCTGATGGTTCTCGGTCAGATGCTGGATATAGCGGAACAGATTGAACATCGACATCCGGTCGGGCGACACCAGCAGCACCGACAGAATCTGCGGCGTCAACTCCGAGCGCAGCGAATACTCGGGCAGCGTGACCTGGGTCGCGCGATACACCGGATTGAGCGCATCGGCCGGCGTACCGGGAGCAGGAGCCACGTCGAGCAGCTGCGTGTCGGTCACGCCGGTCAGCAGCCAGTGGCCCGGCGGCTGATAGCGGCCGCTCTGCGCGATGCGCACGTTCGACAGGCGGAACTTCGAATCGAACTCGTAGATGCGCACGTTGCTGATCGTCGCGTCGGGTCTGAGCTCGCCGACGTTGACGAAGCGCGTGACCTGCTCGCCGTCCGCGCGCTCGGTCAGCGTGTCCTTGACCCACACGCCCGACTGGAAGTTGGTCGATACCGACGAGCCGAGCGCCTCGAGCCGCACGCGCTCGGATAGTTGATCCGTGTAGGGGCCGACCACTTCACCGATCAGATACGTGACGATCACGAGCGGGATGCCGATCTTCAGCAGCGAGCGCAGCGCCCGGTTGGTGGCGAGGCCGGACACGCGAAAGATCGTGTACTCGGAGTTCGCCGCCATCTGTGCGAACACGTAGATCGCGCTGATCAGCGCCGCGACCGGAATGATTTCGTAGAAACGCGACGGCGTTTGCAGCGCGACGCGCAGCACCGCGTACTGGAACTTGTAGTTGCCGTGGCCGACCGAGTTCAGTTCATTGATCAGGTCGAAAAAGAAGAACAGACCTGAAAATGCAAACAGGATGAAAACGAACGTGAGATAAATCTGACGCGCGAAATACCTTTCATAGATGCGCATCGGTCAGGCTCCCTGCGAACGGCTGAACATGGCACGCGAAAATAGCGGCCGGTTGCGCACGCGCAGCCAGAAGATGAACGCGACGATCCCGAGCACGATCACGTGCAGGATCACGAGCCCGACGCCGAACGACATCTTGCCCTGCTCGATCCACGCCTGCACGACGTTCAGAAGATTCGAATAGGTGAGGTAGATCAGCACGGCCATCACGAGGTTGATCGTGCGGCTGCGCCGCGGATTCTGGTGCGCGAGCGGAATCGCGAGCAGCATCAGGTTGATCGCGATCAACGGCAGACCCGCGCGCCACGCGAATTCGGCGAGGTTCTCGTTGGTGGGATTGCGCAGCAGCGTCATCGTCGGCAAGCCCGTGGTGGTCGGTGTATTGACGACCGGCTGGCTCTGGATCTTCACGCCGTAGCGCTCGAACTCCATGATCCGGAAATCGGGGTGGCCCGGCTCGCCGTCATAGCGGCGGCCGTTTTCCAGCACGACGAAGCGGTCGCCGTTCTTGTGGGTCTCGATGTGGCCGTTCTTCGACACGACGACATTGACCTTGCCGCCCTCGGTGCTCGTCACGAACACGTTCTCGACATGCCCCTGGTCGGGCGACATTTTCTCGATGAAGAACACGCGATGCGTAGTCGGCGATTCGCGGAACTGCCCCGGCGCGAGCAGCGAGACTTCGTCGCGCTGCTGGAAGCGCGCGCGGATCAGCTTGCTCTGCTGGTTCGACCACGGCCAGCCGACGAACACGAAGAACATGATCAGGATGATGATCGGCGTGGCGAAAATGCCGATCGGCTTGATGAACCGCGCGAGGCTCACACCCGAGGACAGCCACACGACCATCTCGGAGTCCTTGTACCAGCGCGTGAGGACGAACAGGATCGACACGAACAGCGTCGCGACGAGCATGATGGCAAGGTAGCCGATCACGGTGAGGCCGATCAGGACCAGCACGTCGCGCGGGTCGATCTCACCCGAGGCCGCGAAGCCGACGATACGGATCATCATCGTCGTCAGCACGAGCGTGAGGAGAACCATGAACACGGCGCCAGCCGTGTACGCGAGTTCGCGCTGGAGGGAGCGTTCGAAGATCATTATTGATGACGAGAGGGGGCGCTCACGGCGACGCGCGGGTTCGGTCCCGTCACGCCTCCGGTGCAGCCGCCGCGGGAAAAATAGCGGATAATTGCGGCTTTCATCCTAAGCCCAGATTTTATCCGAGGACAAGCGCGATGGACTTTAGCATAAAAGCCTGTGATTGGACCAAAGGCTCGACGAACGGTTTCCTGACCGGGAAATCCGATTGCATCGTGATCGGCGTGTTCGAGTCGCAAACGCTGTCGGGTGCCGCACTGGAGATCGACGGGGCCACCAAGGGCCTGCTCACGCGCATCATCAAGGCGGGCGACATGGACGGCAAAGCCGGTACCACGCTGTTCCTGCATGAAGTCCAGGGCATCGGCGCGTCGCGGGTGCTGCTCGTCGGCCTCGGCAAACAGGATGCTTTCAGTCAGAAAGCCTACGGCGAGGCGGTCCGCGCCGCATGGCGCGCGCTGCTCGGCACGAAGATCGTGCAGGTCACGTTCACGCTCGCACAACTGCCGGTGCTCGAGCGCACGGCCGACTGGTGCGTGCGCGCCGCGATCCTCGCGCTGCGCGAGCTGACCTACCGCTTCACGGAGATGAAGAGCAAGCCGGACAACACGCCACGCGCGCTCAAGCGCGTCGTGTTCAGCGTCAACACGGGCGACGACAAGGCCGCCAAGCTCGCCGCGAAGCAGGGTGCCGCGCTCGCGAACGGCATGGACCTCACGCGCGACCTCGGCAATCTGCCGAGCAACGTCTGCACGCCGACCTACATTGCGAACACCGCGAAGAAACTCTCGAAAGACTGGAAGCTGAAGGTCGAGGTGCTCGGCGAGAAGCAGTGCGAAGCGCTGAAGATGGGCTCGTTCCTGTCGGTCACCGCGGGCGCGGTCGAGCCGGCGCAGTTCATCGTGCTGCAGTACCAGGGCGGCGCCGCGAAGGCCGCGCCGGTCGTGCTGGTCGGCAAGGGCGTCACGTTCGACACGGGCGGCATCTCGCTGAAGCCGGGCGAGGCCATGGACGAGATGAAGTACGACATGTGCGGCGCGGGCTCGGTGCTCGGCACGCTGCGCGCGGTCGCCGAGATGGGCCTGAAGATCAATGTGGTCGGCATCATCCCGGCCGTCGAGAACATGCCGTCGGGCACGGCCACCAAGCCGGGCGACATCGTCACCAGCATGAAGGGCCTCACGATCGAGGTGCTGAACACCGACGCCGAGGGCCGCCTGATTCTGTGCGACGCTTTGACCTACGCCGAGCGCTTCAAGCCGGCCGCGGTGATCGACATCGCGACGCTGACGGGCGCCTGCATCATCGCGCTCGGCCACCACAACAGCGGCCTGTTCTCGAAGGACGACGCGCTCGCGGGCGAACTGCTCGACGCGTCGCGTGAAGCGGCCGACCCGGCATGGCGCCTGCCGCTCGACGACGAGTACCAGGACCAGCTGAAGTCGAATTTCGCGGACGTCGCGAACATCGGCGGGCGTCCGGCGGGCAGCGTGACGGCCGCGTGCTTCCTGTCGCGCTTCACGGATTCGTACCCGTGGGCGCATCTCGACATCGCGGGCACCGCGTGGAAGAGCGGCGCGGCGAAGGGCGCGACCGGCCGTCCGGTGCCGCTGCTCGCGCAGTTCCTGATCGATCGCGCCGGGCAATGACGCAGTGCAGTAAGCGCACACACGGCGCGCGGCAAGCGGGGCGGAGCGGCCGATGACGAGAATCGACTTTCACTCGAACGTCGGCGATTCGCTGTTGTACGCGTGCCGTCTCGCGCGCAAGGCGTATCTGGCGGGCCAGCCGCTCGTCGTGCTGGCCGAGCCCGCGCGCCTGCGTGCCTTCGACGAAATGCTGTGGACCTTCGCGCCGCTCGAGTTCGTGCCGCACTGCATGGCGGGCACGCCGCTTGCGTCCGACACACCCGTCGTGCTGGCCACGAATCTCGACGACGTGCCGCATCATCAGGTGCTGCTCAATCTCGGCGCGACGGTGCCGGCGCAGTTTGCGCGTTTCGAAAGACTGCTCGAAGTGGTCGGTAACGCACAAGAGGAACTGGCTGCGGGCCGCGAGCGCTATCGCTTCTATCGCGATCGCGGCTATGCTTTGAACAACTACAAGCAGGGCGGCTAGCTTCGTTCCGCTGCGCGTCGGGGAACGCCGCACGCAGGCCGTCTGCCCTGGCTTCGACTCAAACACGGAGAGCGCACGTGTCCGATCCCCACGAGAATTCAATTCCGGTCCTGAACGAGGTGCTCGTGCCGGGCCGCCCGCGCGAG
>ABYL01000067.1 GCA_000173575.1 Burkholderia sp. H160
AAGCGCGGCGTGGGACTTCGGCGTCGGCGCGGGCTTTTATGTCGATGCGACGCAGGAGCCGTGGGCGCGCCACTACCGCATGTACTCGTATGTGCGCGACGAGCTGCGCGAAACGGCGCTCGCGAACCTGCCGGTCGATGGCGCGCGCCTCGGCATCTTCGGTCATTCGATGGGCGGGCACGGCGCGCTGATGCTCGCGCTGCGCAATCCGGACCTCTATCGGTCGGTGTCGGCGTTCGCGCCGATTGCGGCGCCGATGCGCTGCCCGTGGGGCGAGAAGGCGTTCAGCGGTTATCTCGGCGGGAGCCGCGAAGCGTGGAAGCAGTACGACGCGAGCGAGCTGGTCGCGCACGCCACGCGCAAATTCGCGGAAGGGATTCTCGTCGATCAGGGGCTCGCGGATCAGGTCCTGCCCACGCAGTTGAATCCCGACGTGTTCGAAGCGGCGTGCCAGGCTGCAGGCCAGCCGCTGACGTTGCGCCGTCATGAGGGCTATGACCACGGCTACTACTTCATCTCGACGTTCATCGAGGATCATCTCGCGCATCACGCGAAGGTGTTGCTCGGCTGAACAGGTCGCAAAAGGCGGCGCGAAATGAAAAACGGCGGCACGCGCATTGTCTTGCGCGTGCCGCCGTTTTCTCATGTGCTCGGCGTATGCCGCGCTCAATGGCGCTTCAGCAGACTCCCGCCATACACCGCCGCCGACAGCACGGTGATCCAGAAGCTCGTCGGCCAATCGGTATAAAACGCGAGCGTCAGCCCGAGCCACGCCTGCGCGAGCGCGAACACGGCCGCGAGCACGACACCGGTGGACAGCCGCGTGCTCAGGTTTTGCGCGGCGGCGGCCGGGCCGACCATCAACGTGAACACGAGCAGCACGCCGACGATCTGCGTGCAAGCGGCGACGGCCAGCGCGGCGATCGCGAGAAACAGCACCGACACGCGGCGCAGCGAGACGCCCTTCGCCTCGGCCAGCTCCGGTTGCAGCGACGCGAACAGCAGCGGCCGCATGATCGCTGCGAGCGCCACGAGACTGACCACGCCCAACGCCGCGAGCACGCCGAGCGTCGACGCATTCACGCCGAGCACGTTGCCGAACAACAGCGCCGTGACCTGCGTTGCGTACGCGGTGAAGAAGTGCAGAAACAGCAGCCCGAAGCCGAGCGACAACGACAGGATCACGCCGATCGCGACGTCGCGTCCGGCGAGCCGTTCGCCGAGCGCGCCCATGCCGACACCGGCCGCGAGCGTGAAGCCGATCATCCCCCAGATCGGCGAGATGCCGATCAGCACCGCGCCGGTCGCGCCGGTGAAGCCGACATGCGACAGTGCGTGGCCCGCGAACGTCTGTCCGCGCATCACCAGAAAATAGCCGACCACGCCGGCCAGCACCGCGACGATTCCCGACGCCGCGAATGCGTTCACCATGAAATCGTATTCAAACATCGTGCGTGTGTCCGTCGCGTGAGTCGTGCGGGTTTGAGTGCTTGTGAAAATGACCGTGGCCGTGCTCATGCGAGTGACCGTGCGAATGCGTATGTCCGCCGTCCTCGTCGTGTTCGTGCTCGTGATCGTGTTTCTCGACTTCGACGCCGCCCGACATCACGAAGATGCGGCCATTCACGCGCATCACGTCGATCGGCGAGCCGTACAGACGCGACAGCACCGGCCGCGTGATCACCTCGTCGACGGTGCCGAGCGCCGCGACGCCGCTGCCGAGATACAGCACGCGATCGATCGAGTTCAGGAGCGGATTGAGTTCGTGCGCGGAGAACAGCACCGCGATGCCGAGTTCCTGCTGCACGCGCCGCACGAGTTCGACGACGCTCTTCTGATGATGCGGATCGAGGCTGATCAACGGTTCATCGAGCAGCAGCAGTTTCGGATTGCCGAGCAGGCACTGCGCGAGCAGCAGCCGTTGCCGTTCGCCGCCCGACAGCTCCGACAGCGGCCGTTTCGCGAGATTCGTCCCGCCGACGAGCTCCAGCACCCGATCGACGTCCGCGCGCGTTTTCGCATCCGCATGCGGCAGACCCCAGCGATGACCATCGGCGGCCATCGCGACGAGATCGCGGCCGCGCACGCGGCGGCCGGCGAGCGCACTGCGCGTCTGCGGCATATAGCCGATCGACGCATTGCCGCGCTCGACCGTCTGCCCGAGCACGCGGATCGCGCCGTCCGCAGCCGGCACGAGGCCGAGCACGGCGCGCATCAGCGTCGTCTTGCCTGCGCCGTTCGGCCCGAGCACGCCGATGAACTCGCCCTGATTCACGACGAAGCTCGTGTCGCGCAGGATCGTGCGCTCGCCAAGTTCGAGCGTCACGTTCTCGAGTTCGAGCACGGGCGTGCCGCCGCGGGCGGCGGTGGGAGCGCTCGCCGGCGCACCTGCTGGCGCTTGATGGCCAGTCGAAATCATTGAGTCTTTCCTTTGGCGTTCGTCGCGCCGTTCGCGTCACCCGTCGCCAGTGCCTTCTGCAGCGCGTCGAGCTGCGTCAGCATCCACGTCTGATAGGTCTTGCCGGCCGGCAGGGTTTCGGTGACGCTCATCGTCGGTACCTTCGATTGTTGCGCGAGCTTCAGCATGCGTTTGGTCAGCGCCTCGGTGGCCTGGCTGTTATAGACCAGCACGCGCACGCGCCGCTCGCGCAGATCGCGTTCGAACGCGGCGATATCGGCCGCGCTCGCTTCGGTGTCGTTCATCGCGGCGAGCTGGAAGCGCTGGTTGCGCATGTCGAGCCCAATCGCGTCCGACATGTAGCCGAACACAGGTTCGGTCGCCGTGACCGGCAGGCCCGCATAGCGGCCGTGCAGCTCGGCGACCTTCGCGTCGATCGGCTTAAGCGAATCGAGAAACTTCGCGAGGTTCGCATCGTACGCCGACTTGTGCGCCGGGTCAGCAGTACTGAGCGCGTCGCTGATCGCAAGCGCGACTTTCGGCATGGTCGCCGGGTCGTACCACAGGTGCGGATTGTCGCCGCCCTTTCTGCCGACGAGATCGGCCGCGACGATCACGTTGCGCTGCGCGCCTTTCGACGCGGCCAGCAGCTTCGCCATCCACGGATCGTAGTCGGCGCCGTTGTAGACGACGAGGCTCGCGTGCTGCAACGCGCGCGCGGTGGCCGGGCTTGCTTCGAACAGATGCGGGTCCTGGTCCGGGTTGCTGAGAATGCTGACCACGACGACGCGATCGCCGCCGAGTTGCTGCACCACGTCGCCATAAAAGTTTTCCGCGGCGACGACCGGGATTTTCGCGTCGGCGGCGAAAGCACTGTGGCCGAACCCGAGCGCCGCGACCGCGAGCAGACAGGTGTACAGATGCGTGCGCATAGACGTCGATCGCTTCAGTGCGCGGCGCGCTGCGGAGAACATCCAGCCGATTGTTTTCATCGTGGTTTCCTGCTGTGTGTGGGTTGAATGAGCCACTCGCGGTGGCGATGACGGATACGGGGTTGCGCTCAACGTGGCGCGCCGCTCGCGCCGCCAGGCCGCGCCGTTCGCGCACACAGCGCGCACAGGCCGCTCAGTTCGATCACCTGGCGATGCACCTCGAAGCCATGCGCCGGCGCGCTGTGCGACAACTGGTCGGCGAGCTCGTCGCCGGGAATCTCGACGGTCGCGCCGCAGCCGTCGCACATCAGGAACTGGCTGCGATGCGGCACACCGATTTCGCAGCAGGCGACGAACGCGTTCTTCGATTCGATCCGATGCACGAAGCCGTGCGCGACGAGGAAGTCGAGCGCGCGGTAGACGGTGGTCGGCGGCATGCGGCCGCGTTCCGGTTCGAGCGCGTCGAGCAACTCGTACGCGCCAACCGGCCGCTCGCTCGCGACGATCGCCGCGTACACCTGGCGGCGCAGCGGCGTCAGCGCGAGCCCCTGCGCCGCGGCGTGCGCGTCCGCATGCGCGAGCCGCATGGCGTGCTGTTCGGCGAGCGAGGTAGTCATCGGCGTGAATCTCCTGATGGGGCGGGCCGGGCGGGCGGCGAGGTCGGAATGATATAACGTATCGCGATTCCGTGTCAGCGGGCCGAATTTTTGCATGGCGCGCTGCACCATCGAAATTCGTCCGCGTGCCTTGACATGACCCAGTCCGTATCCGATCATTCGATCACTAGCCGAGCAATTGTTCGCGTCGTGAGCGTTCGCTCACTGCGCACCAGAATCCAAAAACGAACCGGAGACAGGCAGTGGCACGATTGCGGGACAAGGTCGCCATTCTGACGGGCGCGGCCAGCGGGATCGGTGAAGCGGTGGCCCGGCGCTATCTCGACGAAGGCGCGCGTTGCGTGCTGGTCGACGTGAAGCCGACCGACAGCATCGGCGGCGCGCTGCGCGGCACGTACGGCGAGCGCGTGTTGTGCGTCAGTGCCGACGTCAGGCGCCGCGAGGACATCGAGCGCATCGTGACGAGCACGCTCGGCTGCTTCGGCCAGATCGACATCCTGTTCAACAACGCGGCGCTGTTCGACATGCGCCCGCTCCTCGACGAATCCTGGGACGTGTTCGACCGCCTGTTCGCGGTGAACGTGAAGGGCATGTTCTTCCTGATGCAGGCCGTCGCGCGGCAGATGGTCGAGCAGGGGCGCGGCGGCAAGATCATCAACATGTCGTCGCAGGCCGGGCGGCGCGGCGAGGCGCTGGTTTCACACTATTGCGCGACCAAGGCGGCGGTGCTGAGCTATACGCAGTCGGCGGCACTCGCGCTCGCGCCGCACCAGATCAACGTGAACGGCATCGCGCCGGGCGTCGTCGATACGCCGATGTGGAACGAGGTGGACGCGCTGTTCGCGCGCTACGAGAACCGGCCGCTCGGCGAGAAGAAGCGGCTCGTCGGCGAGGCGGTGCCGCTTGGCCGCATGGGCGTGCCCGACGACCTGACCGGCGCCGCGCTGTTCCTCGCGTCGGCCGATGCCGACTACATCACTGCGCAGACGCTGAACGTCGACGGCGGTAACTGGATGAGCTGAAGGAAGAACTGGGAGCGGGCACCTCGGCTGCGCCCAGCGACGCGTGATGCCGTCAAACGAACGCAGCACCACATAACGTATGAGAAAGGAGACAACCATGAAACCAGCTTGCAAATTCGCGCTGAAGGCGGTCGGTGCCGGCGCGGCCACCTGCTTCGCGCTGAGCGCATCAGCGGCGACGGTGACGATCGCGACCCTGAACAATCCGGACATGATCGAGCTGAAGAAGCTCTCGCCCGCGTTCGAAAAGGCGAATCCCGACATCAAGCTGAACTGGGTGATCCTCGAAGAGAACGTACTGCGGCAGCGCGCGACGACCGACATCACGACCGGCAGCGGCCAGTTCGACGTTATGACGATCGGCGCGTACGAAACGCCGCAATGGGGCAAGCGCGGCTGGCTCACGCCGATCACCAATCTGCCGGCGAGTTATGACCTCAACGACGTCGTGAAGACTGCCCGCGACGGCCTGTCCGCCAATGGTCAGCTGTATGCGCTGCCGTTCTACGTCGAAAGCTCGATGACCTATTACCGCAAGGATCTGTTCGACAAGGCCGGCCTGAAGATGCCCGACCAGCCGACCTACGACCAGATCGCGCAATTCGCGGACAAGCTTACCGACAAGTCCAAGGAGCAGTACGGCATCTGCCTGCGCGGCAAGGCGGGCTGGGGCGAGAACATGGCGTACGGCACGACGGTGGTGAACACCTTCGGCGGGCGCTGGTTCGACGAGAAGTGGAACGCGCAGCTAACCTCGCCGGAATGGAAGAAGGCGATGACGTTCTATGTCGGCCTGCTGAAGAAGGACGGCCCCCCGGGAGCGAGCTCGAACGGCTTCAACGAAAACCTGACACTGATGTCGTCCGGCAAGTGCGCGATGTGGATCGATGCGACGGTCGCGGCCGGCATGCTGTACAACAAGCAGCAGTCGCAGATCGCCGACAAGGTCGGCTTCGCCGCGGCCCCGATCGCGGTCACGCCGAACGGCTCACACTGGCTGTGGGCGTGGGCGCTCGCGATTCCGAAGTCGTCGAAGCAGGCCGACTCGGCGAAGAAGTTCATCGAGTGGGCCACGTCGAAGGAGTACATCGAACTGGTCGCGAAGGATGAGGGCTGGGCCTCGGTGCCCCCGGGCACGCGCCAGTCCACCTATGCGCGCCCCGAGTACAAGCAGGCCGCGCCGTTCGGCGACTTCGTGCTGAAGGCGATCCAGACCGCCGATCCGGAGCATCCGACGGCGAAGCCGGTGCCGTACACCGGCGTGCAGTTCGTCGGGATTCCCGAGTTCCAGTCGTTCGGCACCGTGGTCGGGCAGAGCGTCTCCGGTGCGATCGCCGGTCAGATGACAGTCGACCAGGCGCTCGCGGCCGGCAACGCGGCCGCGGATCGCGCGGTCAAGCAGGCGGGTTATCAGAAGTAACTGCGCGGAAGTCACTGCGCGGAAGTAACCCGGCAGGCCCGCCGCATCGATCGATGCGGCGCATGCCGCGCATTACCAAACAGGTGGTCCATCATGCGTCCTTTGCGTCTACCTCTGATGCACACCCATCCCCAGACAGAAAAAGAACGCGAGGCCCGTAGGGCCAGTTCGACCCGCTGGCTCGTGGCGCCGTCGGTCAGCGTGCTCGTGCTGTGGATGGTCATTCCGCTCGCGATGACGATCTGGTTCTCGTTCTCGCACTACAACCTGCTCAATCCCGATCTGCGCGGTTTCGCCGGTTTCGACAACTACCGCTATCTGGCGACCGATCCGTCGTTCGGTCCGTCGATCGCGCATACGATCGAGCTGATCGTGTGGGTGCTCGTGATCACCGTGGTCGGCGGCGTGCTGATGGCGATCCTGTTCGATCGCAAGTTCTACGGGCAGGGCGTGGCCCGCCTGCTCGCGATCGGCCCGTTCTTCGTGATGCCGACGGTCAGCGCGCTGATCTGGAAGAACATGATCCTGCACCCCGTGTACGGCCTCGTCGCGCAGGGCATGCGCGGGCTCGGCATGCAGCCGATCGACTGGTTCGCCGACTATCCGCTCACCGCGGTGATCATGATCGTCGCGTGGCAGTGGCTGCCGTTCGCGTTCCTGATCCTGTTCACGGCGATCCAGTCACTCGACCAGGAGCAAAAGGAAGCCGCGAAGATCGACGGCGCGGGTCCGTTCTCGATGTTCTTCTACATCACGCTGCCGCACCTGAGACGCGCGATCGCGGTCGTCGTGATGATGGAGACAATTTTCCTGCTGTCGATTTTCGCCGAGATCTACACGACCACGGGCGGCGGTCCGGGCAACGCGACCACCACGCTGTCGTACCTGATCTTCGCGCTCGGCCTGCAACAGTTCGACGTCGGTCTCGCCTCGGCGGGCGGTATTCTCGCTGTCGTGCTGGCCAACATCGTGTCGTTCTTCCTCGTGCGGATGCTCGCGAAGAACCTCAAAGGGGAGTACGAAAAATGAGCCATGTTGCCTCCACTCCGGCCTCGACGACGCAGCCAATCGCGGTGCCGGCGAAATCGCCGTTCGACACGATTCGCGCTGCCATTCCCGGCGTGCTCGCGTGGCTCGTCGCGCTGCTGCTGTTCTTCCCGATCTTCTGGATGACGATCACCGCGTTCAAGACCGAGCAGCAGGCCTACGCGTCGTCGCTGTTTTTCGTGCCGACGCTCGACAGCTTCCGCGAGGTGTTCGCGCGCAGCAACTACTTTGCGTTCGCGTGGAACTCGATAGTGATCTCGGTCGGCGTCACGCTGCTGTGCCTGATCCTCGCGGTGCCGTGCGCGTACGCGATGGCGTTCTTCCCGACGCACCGCACGCAGAAGGTGCTGCTGTGGATGCTGTCGACGAAGATGATGCCGTCGGTCGGCGTGCTGGTGCCGATCTATCTGCTGTGGAAAAACAGCGGCCTGCTCGATACGGTGTCGGGCCTCATCATCGTCTACACGCTGATCAATCTGCCGATCGCGGTCTGGATGGCGTTCACGTACTTCGCCGAGATTCCGCGCGATATTCTCGAAGCCGGGCGCATCGACGGCGCGGCGACGTGGCAGGAGATCGTCTATCTGCTGATGCCGATGGCGCTGCCCGGACTTGCGTCGACCGCGTTGCTGCTCGTGATCCTGGCGTGGAACGAGGCGTTCTGGAGCATCAACCTGTCGAGCTCGAACGCGGCGCCGCTGACCGTGTTTATCGCGTCGTATTCGAGCCCTGAGGGTTTGTTCTGGGCCAAGTTGTCGGCTGCCTCGTTGCTGGCGGTCGCGCCGATCATGATCGTCGGCTGGCTGTCGCAGAAGCAGTTGGTGCGCGGGCTAACGTTCGGGGCCGTCAAATGACGGCAGGTCCGGGCGTCGCGCGATACGCTTTGATCTGCGATTGCGACGGCGTGCTGATCGACAGCGAGGCGGTGGCCGCGCGCATGCTGGTGCGCGAACTCGAGACGCGCTGGCCCGGCGCCGACGTCGAGCCGGTCGTGCTGCCGCTGCTCGGGCTGCGCATCGAGCGCGTGTTGCAGGACACCGCCACGCAGCTTGGCAAACAGCTCGGCGCCGACGATATCGACGCGATCCGCCGTGCGGTCGAGGCGGCGGCGGTCGAGGCGCCGGCAGTCGACGGCATCGAGATGGCGCTCACCCAGGTGCCGCTCGTCAAAGGCTGCGCGAGCAATAGCTTCCGGCCGTATGTCGAGGCGGTGCTGGCGCGCACGGGCCTGAAGCGGTTTTTCGACGAGCGCTTGTTCTGCGCCGACGCGGTGCCGAATCCGAAGCCCGCGCCGGACGTGTATCTGGCGGCGGCGCAAGGCTTCGGGCTCGCGCCGGGCGCGTGCCTCGTCGTCGAGGACAGCGTGACCGGCGTCACGGCGGCGGCCACGGCCGGTATGGCGGTGCTGGGCTTCATCGGCGGCGGCCATGCGAGCGACGCGCAGGTCGATCGTCTGCATGCGGCGGGCGCGCGTCATGTGTTCGACGATATGCGGCGGTTGCCGGAGCTCGTCGCGCAATGGACGCTCTCCGCGACGGCCGCGGCGCCCTAAGCGCGCGGACGCGCACGACACTACACTGCAATCAGTAGCGGCACGAAGTATCGAACAGCATTACACGGAGACACATCATGGCAAGCGTAACCTTGCGCAACATCAGAAAGGCCTATGACGACAACGAAGTGATGCGCGACATCAATCTGGACATCGCGGATGGCGAATTCGTCGTGTTCGTCGGGCCGAGCGGTTGCGGCAAATCGACCCTGATGCGGATGATCGCGGGCCTCGAGGACATCACGGCCGGCGATCTGAACATCGACGCCGTGCGCATGAACGACGTGCCGCCGGCCAAGCGCGGCATCGCGATGGTGTTCCAGTCGTACGCGCTGTATCCGCACATGACGCTGTACGACAACATGGCATTCGGCCTGAAGCTCGCCGGCGCGAAGAAGCCGGAGATCGACGCGGCGGTGCGCAACGCGGCGAAGATTCTGCACATCGACCACCTGCTCGATCGCAAGCCGAAGCAGTTGTCGGGCGGCCAGCGCCAACGCGTCGCGATCGGCCGCGCGATCACGCGCAAGCCGAAGGTATTCCTGTTCGACGAGCCATTGTCGAATCTCGACGCCGCGCTGCGCGTGAAGATGCGCCTCGAATTTGCGCGCCTGCACGACGAGCTGAAGACGACGATGATCTACGTGACGCACGACCAGGTCGAGGCGATGACGTTGGCCGACAAGATCGTCGTGTTGTCGGCGGGCAACCTGGAGCAGGTCGGCAGCCCGACGATGCTGTATCACGCGCCGGCGAATCGCTTCGTCGCCGGCTTCATCGGCTCGCCGAAGATGAACTTCATGGAAGGCGTCGTGCAGTCGGTGTCGCGCGACGGCGTCTCGGTGCGTTATGAAACCGGCGAGACGCAGCGCGTATCGGTCGAGCCGGGCGCGGCGAAGCAGGGCGACAAGGTGACGGTCGGCATCCGCCCCGAGCATCTGCACGTCAGCATGACCGAGGACGGTATCGATGCCCGCACGATGACGGTCGAATCGCTCGGCGATGCCGCGTATCTGTACGCGGAGTCGAGCGTCGCGCCTGATGGTCTGATCGCGCGTATTCCGCCGCTCGAGCGGCATGCGAAGGGCAACACGCAGAAGCTCGGCGCGACGCCCGAGCATTGCCATCTGTTCGATAGCGATGGCAAGGCGTTCCAGCGCAAGATTGTTGAGGTGCTGGCGGCTTGAGGAAGCGGGAAAGCGGCGCTTAGGCGCCGCTTTTCTTTTGCCGTAAAGCTATGCCGTGAGCACACAGCCGCGCCTCACGCCTCCAACGCCGCCCGCGCACACAACTCATCGGTCACGAGCCCCGACAACCACCCGCCCTTGAGCACCGCGATCAGCGCCTCGCGCTTGCGCTGCCCGCCCGCGAAACCGATGGTCGGCCGACGCGGCGGCATGTCGAGCGCGATGCTGGTCACGCGCCGGCCGGTCGGCGATTCGACGTGCGCGCCGGCCGCATCGATCGGCAGGCCGAGCATTTCGGCGACCGCGCCGTTTTGCATCAGCTCCTTCACCTCACCTTCCGTGATGAAGCCGTCTTCGTGCAACGGGCAG
This sequence comes from Burkholderia sp. H160, assembly GCA_000173575.1. Taxonomy (GTDB): domain Bacteria; phylum Pseudomonadota; class Gammaproteobacteria; order Burkholderiales; family Burkholderiaceae; genus Paraburkholderia. Next base: position 10,545 of record ABYL01000067.1, read on the forward strand.
GTCATCCCAATGTTGCCGATGCCGACGAACGCAACGTCGGCCTGCGCCGACAGCGACTCGACGATCCGATAAAGACGGTGATTGCACCACTGCACGCGTTCGGCCTCGCTATCGGCAAGCAACGGCGCGGGCAGCAGAAAATGCTTGCCGCCGGTCTTTTCGGAAATGTGCAGCGCGACGTCGTAGCGGTTCGAGGAGCCGTCCTGCGCGATCGCGCCGACCATCGATACGAGCCGATGCTGCGGACGGTCGAGCTGCGCGATCTGATCGACCGCGGCCTTCAGCGTGCGGCCACTGCTGACCGCGACGACCATCGGCTTTTCCTCGCTCAGATAACGCTCCATCACTTGCGCGCCGGCCACCGCGAGCTTGCGGTTGAGTTCCTCGGACGTATCGCCGTCGATCGGCACGATCTCGCACAGGCTGAGGCCGTAGCGCTTCGACAGCTGATCGGCGAGCGACAGGCAATCAGCGAGCTTGTGATCGACGCGCACGCGGATCAGGTTCTTTTCGACCGCGAACGCGACGAGCCGCTGCGCGACGGGCCGCGACACCTGCAGCTTCTCGGCGATTTCGTTCTGGGTATTGCCCGCGACGTAGTAAAGCCACGCGGCGCGCGTGGCGAGATCGAGTTTTTCTGTGGACCTGGGCACGATGAGGTTCCGCTTGAAGTGTGCCGATGATAGCGGCCGGCCGCGTGTCTGTCGCGCGGACCGGCCGCAGTTGACGCTCAGGCGAGCGGGGTGCGCGCGGGATCGAACAGCGGCCGTACGTGGCGATACAGCGCGCGATACGCTTCGAGCCGGGTGCGCAATTGCGCGTGGCGACGCGGATTCGGCGTGAACTCCTTTTCGACGGACGGCTTGGTCAGCACGGTGGCTGGAGCGCCACCCGCGGCGAGCCAGCCGAGGCGCGCCGCGCCGAGCGCCGCGCCGGTTTCGCCGCCGCCGTGCTTGACGGTGACGGTGTCGAGCGCATCGGCGAGCAACTGGGCCCAGTAATCGCTGCGGGCGCCACCGCCGAGCAGCGACAGCTCCTTCGCCTCGGTGCCGGCCGCGCGCAGTGCGTCGAGGCCGTCGGTCAGCGCGAGCGTCACGCCTTCGAGCACCGCGTAGCCGAGCAGCGCGCGATCGGTCGCGTGAGTCATGCCGAAGAACACACCTTGCGCGTACGGGTCGTTATGCGGCGTGCGCTCACCCGACAGATACGGCAAGAAGAGCGGCGCGGTGGTCAAGGCTTCGGCGGGCAGCGCCTCGATTTCGGCGAGCAGCGTCGGCTCGTCGGTCGACGTGAGCTTGCAGACCCAGCGCAGACAGCTCGCCGCCGACAGCACCACGCTCATCTGATGCCAGCGGTCCGGGATCGCATGACAGAACGCATGCACGGCGGAGGCCGGGTTCGGACGAAAGCTGTCGCCGACCACGCACAGCACGCCCGACGTGCCTAATGACACGAAGCCGTCGCCCGGCTGCGTCGCGCCGATGCCGATCGCGCTGGTCGCGTTGTCGCCGCCGCCGGCCGCGACGATCACGGTCTCACTCAGGCCGAATTCACGTGCGACTTCCGGCAACAGCGTGCCGGCCGGCGCGCTGCCTTCGCGCAGCGCTGGCATCTGCGCGCGCGTCATGTTGCAGGCGGCAAGCAGCGAGTCGGACCAATCACGTTTTGCGACGTCGAGCCACAGCGTGCCAGCCGCATCCGAAGGATCGGACACCTTGCCGCCCGTCAGTTGCAGACGCAGATAGTCTTTCGGCAGCAGCACGCAGGCCGTTTTCGCGAAAATGTCCGGCTCGTGACGCGCGACCCACAGCAGCTTCGGCGCGGTGAAACCGGGCATCGCCAGATTGCCGGCGACGCGGTGCAGTTCCGGCGCACGCTCGGTCAGCTCTGCGCATTCCTTGTCGCTGCGCATGTCGTTCCACAGGATCGCGGGCCGCAGCACGCGGTTCTCCGCGTCGAGCAGCACCGCGCCGTGCATCTGCCCCGACAGGCCGATGCCGCGAATCTGCGCGAACTCGTCGGGATGGCGCGCGCGCAAGGCGGCCAGCGCCGTGCGCGTGCCCGCCCACCAGTCTTCGGGATTCTGCTCGGACCAGCGCTGATGCGGGCGCGAAACCGTGAATGGCGAACCGGCCGTGCCGATCACGCGGCCGTCGGAGGCGAGCAGCAGAACTTTCACTTCGGACGTGCCGAGGTCGATGCCTAGGTACATGGGAGCGAAACCTTCGTCGTTGGGGATGCGCTACTTTAGCGGTACATCGCACGCGCTGTCATGGGCATTAAGCCTGGTTCGTTGCGCCGCGTTTTGCGAGCCATGCGTCGACGCGCGCGAGCGCGCCGGCAAGCGCCGCTTCGAGCTCCGATGTCTGCGCCATGCCGCCCCACAGCAGCCGGTCCGCCGCGAACGCACGCAGCGGCTCGGGCGCCGTGAAGAAGCCGTGCGCGACGCGCTCGTCCATCACGCCATCCTGATACGCGTACGGCAGCTTGCCCGTGTGCCAGCGTTCGAGAAAGCGGAAGAACAGCGCGGGCAGCATCGCGGTCGCGGCCGGCGTGACGCCACGCTCGAAACACTCGGCAAGCGTCGGCGCGATGAAGCCGGGCAGCTTCGAGAAGCCATCGGCGGCGACGCGCTGGTTTGTGTCGAGGATATGCGGGTTGCTGAAGCGCTCGAGCACGACGTCTCGATAGCGCTCGAGATCGAGCGGACTTGGCGACAGACACGGGATCACGTCTTCGGTGACGTAGTCGTACGCGAACTGGCGGATGTCGGCATCGCGCGTGCCTTCGTGGATGTAGTTCAGGCCGACCAGCGTGCCTGCCCACGCGACGCAGCTATGCGTCGCGTTCAGGATGCGGATCTTCGCTTCCTCGTAGGGCAGCACCGAATCGACGAGTTCCGCGCCGACCTTCTCCCAGGCCGGCCGCCCCGCGATGAAGCGGTCCTCGATCACCCACTGGATGAACGCCTCGCCCATCACGGGACACGCGTCGTCGACGCCGGTCGCGGCCTTCACGCGCTCGCGCACGTCGGGCGTCGGACGCGGCGTGATGCGATCGACCATCGAGCACGGGCACGACGTGTGGTCGTCGAACCATTGCGCGAGTTCGTTGGCGCCGCGCCGTTCGAGAAACTCGCTCATGCCCGCATGAAAGCGCTCGCCGTTGCTGCGCAGGTTGTCGCAGGTCTGCAGCGTGACGGGTCCCGCGCCGCGCTTGACGCGCGCGTCGAGAATCGCCGCGAGCGCGCCGTAGATCGTCGTATGGGCGCCGGCGAGGTCGGCGGCGAGATCGGGATTCGCGGTGTCGAGCCGGTCGTGCTCGTCGAGGTAATAGCCGCCTTCGGTCACGGTGAACGCGATGATCTTGCAGGCCGGATCGGCGCCCGCTTCGATCAGCCCGTTGAGGCTTTCGCTCCACGGCAGCACGCGATCGATCGAGCGGATCGTTTCATACGCGCGCTCGCCGTGCGGCGTGACGGTTTCGAGTGTGTAGACACCATTCTGCGCGGCGAGCGCTTCGAGCACCGGGTTCATGTCGCTGCGGATATTGCCGACGGTCAGCGACCAGCGCGGCTCGCTGGCCGCGCTTGCTTCATTCAGCCGGTGCAGATACCACGCCTGATGCGCGCGATGAAACGATCCCGCGCCGATGTGCAGGATCACGTGTGCGGCCGCGCCGCTGCCTTGCCCGCTGTTCATGAGTGTCTCCAAAAACTTATCCGCTGCGCTCGAGGCGCGCGTTTATACGTGTAGAGCATTTGCTCTGCACGTGAGCGAATGATCGTACCCGGCGAAACGAAAGTCAAGGAAAGGGCGCGGGGTTTTCGTGGCGCAGCGCGGCATGCGGGATGCGTGGACGGCAATGACAAGTGCCAGAGGGCAGAAAAGCTGTCACGCCGCTCATATTGCATCGCATCAAATTTGATCTCGCACGCGTCGGGACTAACCCGAATGCAAAAAAGTATCGGTCGGCGGTCTCTTTTTAAGTGGTCGCCAACGCGTTTGGCGGTTACTTTTCGCTTTACAAGATCAAGATCGGCGACGCCTCACAGGCGCCGCTTCATGGAGGTAGACAGTGGAGCCTGATCTCGAAATCGTGGCCGTACGCCACGACGAATCGTTCAAGGTGTGGTCGCATGGCTATCCGTATCGCACGGTACGCTGGCACTTTCATCCGGAGTACGAAATCCACCTGATCGTCGCGACGACCGGCAAGATGTTCGTCGGCGATCACATCGGCAGCTTCGCGCCGGGCAATCTCGTGCTGATGGGGCCGAACCTGCCGCACAACTGGGTCAGCGACGTGCCCGAAGGCGAGAGCGTCGCGCAGCGCAATCTGGTCGTGCAGTTCGGCCAGGAGTTCGTGTCGAACTGTCTCGAGAGCTTTCCGGAGTGGCGTCAGGTCGAGGCGCTGCTCGCCGATGCGCGCCGCGGCCTGTCGTTCGGTCAGGAGACGTCGGCGCAGATCAAGCCGCTCTTTCTCGACTTGCTCGCGGCGCGTGGGCTGCGGCGGCTCGTGCTGTTCATGTCGATGCTCGAGATCCTGATGAACGCGCCGGATCGCGACACGCTCGCAAGTCCCGCGTATCAGGCCGACCCGACCAGCTTCGCGGCAACCCGCATCAATCACGTGCTCGCGTATATCGGCAAGAACCTCGCGAACGAGTTGCGCGAGTCGGAGCTCGCACAGCTCGCCGGTCAGAGCGTTAGCGCGTTTTCGCGTTATTTCCGCCGCCATACCGGGCTGCCGTTCGTGCAGTACGTGAACCGCATGCGTATCAATCTCGCCTGCCAGTTGCTGACCGACGGCGAGCTGAGCGTGACCGACATCTGCTTCAAGGCGGGCTTCAACAACCTGTCGAACTTCAACCGGCAGTTTCTCGCGACCAAGGGCATGGCGCCGTCGACGTTTCGCCGGTATCAGCAACTGAACGATGCGAGCCGCGATGCTTCCGAGCAAGCGGCCGCGCACGGCAAGGGCATCGACAACGCGCCGGCGATCGTGCTCGCGCCGGGCTTGCCGCGTAGCGGCGTCGCGTATCCGGTCACATAGTGGCCGCTCAGTAGTCCGCTGCTTTAGTCCACTCGCGTTTCAACACGCATCGATCGCGCTGTGCGCTCACAGCGCGAGGGGCGTGCTCACTTCAAAAAATGGAGACAACCATGAAGCCGTCTGCTTTTCCGCTTAGCTCTTCGAACCGCTCAATGACGTTGACGCGCCGCGTCGCCGCGCTCGCATTCGGCTTGTCGCTCGTCGCCATCTCGGCTGCGCAGACCGCGCAGGCCGCCCCGCTGAAAATCGGCATGACGTTCCAGGAACTGAACAACCCGTACTTCGTGACGATGCAGAAAGCACTGAACGACGCGGCCGCGTCGACCGGCGCGACGGTCGTCGTCACCGACGCGCATCACGACGTCAGCAAGCAGGTCAGCGACGTCGAAGACATGCTGCAAAAGAAGATCGACATCCTGCTCGTCAATCCGACCGACTCGACCGGCATCCAGTCGGCGGTCACGTCGGCGAAGAAAGCGGGCGTCGTCGTGGTTGCGGTCGATGCGAACGCGAACGGTCCGGTCGATTCGTTCGTCGGCTCGAAGAACTATGACGCGGGCGTGATGGCGTGCGACTACCTCGCTAAGTCGATCGGCGGCAGCGGCGAAGTGGCGATTCTCGACGGCATTCCAGTCGTGCCGATTCTCGAACGCGTGCGCGGCTGCAAGGCGGCGCTCGCGAAATCGCCGGGCGTGAAGCTCGTCGATACGCAAAACGGCAAGCAGGAACGCGCGACCGCGTTGTCCGTCACCGAGAACATGATTCAGGCGCATCCGAATCTGAAGGGCGTGTTCAGCGTCAACGACGGCGGCTCGATGGGTGCGCTCTCCGCGATCGAATCGTCGGGCAAGGACATCAAGCTGACGAGCGTCGATGGCGCGCCTGAAGCGATTGCCGCGATCCAGAAGCCCAATTCGAAATTCGTCGAGACGTCCGCGCAATTCCCGGCCGACCAGGTGCGCATCGCGCTCGGCATCGCGCTCGCGAAGAAGTGGGGCGCCAATGTGCCGAAAGCGATCCCGGTCGACGTGAAGATGATCGACAGGAGCAACGCGAAGGGCTTCAGCTGGTAACGCAAGCGCGTGCCGCCGCGTATGGAGATCATGCGCGGCGGCACGCGGCAGAGGAACACGCGATGGACACGATTCTGAAGCTCGACAACATCAGCAAGAGCTTTCCCGGCGTGAAGGCGCTGCAAGGCATTCACCTCGAGATCGCGCGCGGCGAGATTCACGCGCTGCTCGGCGAGAACGGCGCGGGCAAATCGACGCTGATGAAAATTCTGTGCGGCATCTATCAGCCTGACGAAGGCACGATCACGCTCGACGGCGAGCAACGCCACTTCGCGAACTATCACGACGCGGTGGCCGCGGGCGTCGGCATCGTGTTTCAGGAGTTCAGCCTGATTCCGTATCTGAACGCGGCGGAGAACATGTTTCTCGGCCGCGAATTGCGTAGTCGCTTCGGCCTGCTCGAACGCGGCAGGATGCGGCGCGCGGCGGCGGAAATTTTCGCGCGGCTTGGCGTAGCGATCGATCTGTCGGTGCCGATCCGGGAACTGTCGGTCGCGCAGCAGCAGTTCGTCGAAATCGGCAAGGCGTTGTCGCTTGATGCACGTGTGCTGATTCTCGACGAACCGACTGCGACACTGACGCCCGCCGAGGCCGCGCATCTGTTCACGATCATGCGCGAGCTGAAGCAGCAGGGCGTCGCGATGATTTTCATCTCGCACCACCTCGAAGAAATTTTCGAAGTGTGCGACCGCATCACGGTGCTGCGCGATGGCCAGTACGTCGGCATGACCGAGGTCGCGCAATCCGACGTGAGCCGGCTCGTGCAGATGATGGTGGGACGCCGCATCGAAAGCAGCTTTCCACCGAAACCGGCGCCGCGCGCCGACGCGAAGATCGTGCTCGACGTCGTGCGCCTGCAGTTATTCAAGGACAGCCCCGAGCTGAGCTTCACGTTGCGCGAAGGCGAGATTCTCGGCTTCGCGGGACTCGTCGGCTCGGGACGTACCGAGACCGCGCTCGCGGTGATCGGCGCGGAGCGCGCGTACGTGAAGGAGATTCGCGTGAACGGCGCGGCCGCGAAGCTCGCCGATCCGGCCGATGCGTTGCGCGCGGGCGTCGGCATTCTGCCTGAGAGCCGCAAAACCGAAGGGCTGATCACCGACTTCTCGATCAAGCAGAACATCTCGATCAACAACCTCGGCAAGTATCGCTCGCTGCGCTTCTTTATCGACCAGCGCAGCGAAGCGCGAGCGACCGCCGACATCATGAAGCGCGTCGGCGTGAAGGCGCCGACGATGCACACCGAAGTCGCGACGCTCTCGGGCGGCAACCAGCAGAAGGTCGTGATCGCGCGCTGGCTCAATCACCACACCAACATCCTGATCTTCGACGAACCGACGCGCGGCATCGACGTCGGCGCGAAGGCCGAAATCTATCTGCTGATGCGCAAACTGACCGCGCGCGGCTACTCGATCATCATGATCTCGTCCGAGCTGCCGGAGATCGTCGGCATGTGCGACCGCGTCGCCGTGTTCCGGCAGGGGCGCATCGAAGCACTGCTCGAAGGCGACGCGATCGAATCGCACGCCGTGATGACCTATGCGACCGCCGGGTCGTCTGGAGCTGTTCATGAACATGCCTAATCCGTCTTCCTCGCCGAAAACATCGAGCGTCAGCAGCGACACGCCAGGCGCGCCCGTGCGCTTCACCTGGGCCGCGCTGAAACGCTCGACGCTGTTCTATCCGTTCATCGGCCTGCTGGTCGTCTGCATCGTGATGGTGTTCGCGAGCGATAGCTTCCTGTCCGCGGCGAACATCGAGAACGTGCTGCGCCAGGTGTCGATCAACGCGATCATCGCGGTCGGCATGACCTGCGTGATCCTGACGGGCGGCATCGACCTGTCGGTCGGCTCGGTGATGGCGCTCGCGGGCACGCTGTCGGCCGGGCTGATGGTGGCCGGCCTGAATGCGGTGGCCGCGCTTGCGGTCGGTATCGCGGTCGGCCTCGGCTTCGGCGCGGCCAACGGCTTTTTCGTCGCGTTCGCGGGCATGCCGCCGATCATCGTCACGCTCGCGACGATGGGTATCGCGCGCGGTCTCGCGCTGATCTACACAGGAGGCTATCCGATCGATGGCTTGCCCGACTGGGTCAGCTTCTTCGGCAGCGGCAAGATCCTCGGTATCCAGGCGCCGGTCGTGATCATGGTGGTGATCTATGCAATCGCGTGGGTGCTGCTCGAACGCATGCCGTTTGGCCGCTACGTCTATGCGATCGGAGGCAACGAGCAGGCGACGCGATTGTCCGGCGTGCGCGTCGCGCGTGTGAAGCTGATCGTCTACACGATCGCCGGTTTGACGTCCGCGTTCGCCGCCATCGTGCTGACCGCGCGTTTGATGAGCGGCCAGCCGAACGCGGGCGTCGGCTTCGAACTCGACGCGATCGCGGCCGTCGTGATGGGCGGCACATCGATTTCCGGTGGACGCGGCTCGATCATCGGCACGCTGATCGGCGCGCTGTTACTCGGCGTTCTGAATAACGGCCTGAACATGGTCGGCGTGAATCCGTACGTGCAGAACGTGATCAAGGGCGGAATCATTCTGCTCGCGATCTATATCAGCCGCGACCGCAGAAAGTAACACTCCCTTCCTCACATCCCTCTTATTGCAGGACCACGCAATGACGACTCAATCCGACCAGCAGAACATGACCGCCATCGTCTGTCATGCACCGAAAGACTATCGCGTCGAGCAGGTACAGAAACCACGCGCCCGCGCGCATGAACTCGTGATCCGCATCGCCGCGTGCGGTATTTGCGCGAGCGACTGCAAATGCCATTCCGGCGCGAAGATGTTCTGGGGCGGCCCGAGCCCGTGGGTCAAGGCACCGGTGATTCCTGGCCATGAGTTCTTCGGCTATGTCGAAGAACTCGGCGAGGGCGCGGCCGAGCATTTCGGCGTGCAGAAGGGCGAGCGCGTGATCGCCGAGCAGATCGTGCCGTGCGGCAAGTGCCGTTACTGCAAATCCGGTCAGTACTGGATGTGCGAAGTCCACAACATCTTCGGCTTTCAGCGCGAAGTCGCGGACGGCGGCATGGCCGAATACATGCGCATTCCGCCGACCGCGATCGTCCACAAGATTCCCGACGGCATCTCGCTCGAAGACGCGGCGATCATCGAGCCGCTCGCCTGCGCGATTCATACGGTCAATCGCGGCGATCTGCAACTCGACGACGTGGTCGTGATCGCGGGGGCGGGGCCGCTTGGTTTGATGATGACGCAGGTCGCGCATCTGAAGACGCCGAAGAAGCTCGTCGTGATCGATCTCGTCGAAGAACGGCTTGCACTCGCGCGCGAATACGGCGCGGACGTGACGATCAATCCTCAGAAGGACGATGCGCTCGCGATCATCCATTCGCTGACTGACGGATATGGTTGCGACGTCTATATTGAAACGACGGGCGCGCCGATCGGCGTGAACCAGGGGATGGACCTGATCCGCAAGCTCGGGCGCTTCGTCGAATTCTCGGTGTTCGGCGCGGATACGACGCTCGACTGGTCAGTGATCGGCGATCGCAAGGAGCTCGATGTGCGCGGCGCGCATCTTGGACCCTATTGCTATCCGATCGCGATCGATCTGCTTGCGCGCGGGCTCGTCACGTCGAAGGGGATCGTCACGCACGGCTTTTCGTTGGAAGAATGGGACGAAGCGATCAGGATCGCGAACTCGCTCGACTCGATCAAGGTGCTGATGAAGCCGCGTGCGTGAATCTCGTGCGCGGCTTTTCAACGGAGACTCTATGAACTACGTCATCGGCGTCGATATCGGCACGCAGAGCACGAAGGCGCTGCTGGTCGACGAGCGCGGCGCGATCGTCGCGCAGCATGCGTCGAGCTATCAGCCCGATACGCCGAGGCCGTTGTGGGCCGAGCAGTGGCCCGCGGTGTGGCTGAAGGCGGTCGTCGAGTGCGTGGCCGCATGCGTGAGCGACGCGAAGGCGGCCGGCGTTGCGGCGGGCTCGATCAAGGCGGTATGCGTGAGCAGTCTTTACGGCGGCTCGGGCATTCCGGTCGACACCGACATGCGGCCGCTCGCGCCATGCCTGATCTGGATGGACCGGCGCGCGACCGCGCAGGTCGACTGGGTGCGCGAGAACGTCGATCTTGAACGGCTCCACACGATCACCGGGAATGGAGTGGACAGCTACTACGGCTACACGAAGATGCTGTGGCTGCGCGAGAACGAGCCGGACGTGTGGGCGCATACGCGCTATTTCCTGCCGCCGAATGCGTACGTAATCTACATGCTGACCGGCGAGGTCGCCGTCGATCACAGCTCGGCCGGCAATATCGGCGGCGTCTACGATATCGCGCGGCGCGACTGGTCGGACGAAGCGCTCGACATGCTCGGCATTCCCGCGACGATGATGCCGGAGCGGCTCGTCGAATCGTCGGAGGTGGTGGGCGGCCTGTTGTCGCAATGGACCGCGCAACTCGGGCTGGAAGCGGGCACCGCGATCGTCGCGGGCGGCGTCGATGCGGCGATGGCGACCTTCGCGGCCGGTGTCACGCGTGCGGGGCAGCACGTCGCGATGATCGGCACGAGCATGTGCTGGGGCTACATCAATCAGCGCGTCGATGCGCGGCACGGTTTGATCAGCATGCCGCATGTTTTCAACGGGCAGCACGATATCTACGTGTTCGGTGGCGCGATTACCGCGGGTGCGTCGGTCGCGTGGTTTCGCGAGCAGTTCTGTCATGCGGAGATCGAGGCCGCGCGCGCGACGCCGCATGGCGATCCGCATCGGCTGCTCGAAGAGGCGGCCGCGCAAGTGCCGGCCGGTGCCGACGGCGTGCTATTTCTGCCGTATCTGATGGGCGAGCGCAGTCCGGTGTGGGATGCAAAAGCGAGCGGCGCGTTCGTCGGACTGTCGCTGTTTCATACGCGCGCGCATCTGTATCGGGCGGTGCTCGAAGGCGTCTCGTTCGCGCTGAAGCACAACATCGAGGCAGGGCGCAAAGGCGCGCAATCGCTCGACGACAAGCTGATCGTCGTGGGCGGCGCCGCGCATTCGGACCTGTGGATGCAGATCATCGCCGACGTCACCGGCTATCCGGTCTACACGATCGAGCAGGACGTCGAAGCCGCGATGGGCGCGGCGTTGCTCGCGGCGGTCGGCGTCGGTCTCGTGTCGCGCGAAGCGGCGCAAGGCGGCTGGGTCACACTGATCGAGCGCGCGCAGCCCGACGCGCAGCGCATGACCTTATATGAGCGGCGCTTTGGCGTGTACGTGGATCTCTATCCGGCGTTGAAGCCGGTCATGCATCGCTTGCAATCATCATGAACGCTACTTTCGATTTTCCGGCCGCTCGATTCTGGTGACGGGCGCCTCTAGCGGCATCGGCCGCGCGACGGTCGAGGCGCTGTGCGCGAGCGGCGCGTCGGTCGTCGGGGCCGCGCGCAACGTGAACGAGCTCGCGCGGCTCGCCGAGGAAACCGGCTGCGAGCCGCTGATGCTCGACGTCAGCGACGAAGCCGCGATCGACGAAGCATTCGCCTCGCTCGAACCGTTCGACGGTCTCGTGAATTGCGCGGGCATCGCGTTGCTCGAACGCGCGGTGAATACGACGGCCGACAGCTTCGATCGCGTGATGGCGGTGAATACACGCGGCGCGGTGCTGGTTGCGAAGCACGTCGCGCGGGGCATGCTCGACGCGGGGCGCGCGGGCAGCATCGTCAACGTGTCGAGTCAGGCCGCGCTCGTCGCGCTCGACGATCATCTGAGCTATTCGGCATCGAAGGCCGCGCTCGATGCGGTCACGCGCGCGCTGTGCATCGAGCTCGGGCCGCACAGGATTCGCGTGAACAGCGTGAACCCGACGGTCACGCTGACGCCAATGGCGGTGCGGGCGTGGAGCGATCCCATCAAACGTGATCCTGCTTTGCTGGCGATTCCGCTGAGGCGCTTCGCCGAATCCGCCGAGGTCGCCGCGCCGATTCTGTTTTTGTTGAGCGACGCGGCGTCGATGATCAGCGGCGTGTGTCTGCCGATCGACGGTGGTTACACCGCGCGTTGACGAGTCGGGATGAAAGTCAGAGCATCGTCCGCACGTGCCACAGCTCGGGAAACAGCACCACGTCGAGCATCTTGCGCAGATACGGCGCGCCGCTCGTGCCGCCGGTGCCGTGCTTGAAGCCGATGATGCGCTCGACCGTCGTCACGTGGCGGAAGCGCCATTGGCGGAAAGCATCCTCGAGATCGACGAGTTCTTCGGCCATCTCGTACAGATCCCAATGCTCGGACGGATTGCGATACACCTCGAGCCAGGCCGCTTCGACCGACGCATCGTGTTCGGTCGGTTGGGTCCAGTCGCGCACGAGCCGCGCGGGCGAAATCGCGAAGCCGCGCCGCGCGAGCAGCCGCACCACTTCGTCGTAGAACGACGGCGCTTCGAGCGATGCCTTCACTTGCGCGTACACGTCGGCACGATGCGCGTGCGGCTTCAGCATCTGCTCGTTCTTGTTGCCGAGCAGGAATTCGATCTGCCGGTACTGGTACGACTGGAAGCCCGATGAGCTGCCGAGGTACGGCCGCATCGCCGTGTACTCGGACGGCGTCATCGTCGCGAGCACGCTCCACGCCTGCACCAATTGCTCCATGATTCGCGACACGCGCGCGAGCATCTTGAACGCGGGCGGCAGCTCGTCGCGATGCACGGCCGCGAGCGCCGCGCGCAACTCGTACAGCGCGAGCTTCATCCATAGCTCGCTCGTCTGATGCTGGATGATGAACAGCATCTCGTTGTGATCCGGCGACAACGGATGCTGCGCGTCGAGCAGCGTGCCGAGCGACAGATAATCGCCGTAGCTCATCGACTCCGAGAAGTCGAGCTGCGCTTCGTGCCAACCGCTTTCGGCCGCGCTCGTGGCGCTTGCGGCCGGCGTCGAAACCGTCCGTCCATGCCCGAACGGGCAGCCTTGTGCCGCCGTTTCTTCTGGCAAGCCCGGCGTTTGCATATGGTCAGTCATTCTGCGGTCCTCAGGTAACGGCGCCGCGCTGGGCGAATTCAGGAGCCCGCCAGGCCTCGCGGGTGAGCACGTCGCGCAGGGTCTCGACGGCGTCCCATACGTCGACGAAGCGCGTGTAAAGCGGCGTGAAGCCGAAGCGCAGCACATGCGGCTCGCGATAGTCGCCGATCACGCCGTGCGCGATCAGCGCCTGCATCACCTCGTAGCCGTGCGGATGTTCGAAGCTCGCATGCGAGCCGCGCTGCGTGTGCTCACGCGGCGTCACGAGCTTGAGCGGAAACTCGCCGCAACGCGTCCCGACGAGTTCGATGAACAGATCGGTCAGCGCGAGCGACTTCTCGCGGACCGCCTCCATAGTCGTTTGCAGGAACACGTCGAGCCCGCATTCGACGAGCGCCATCGATACCATCGGCTGAGTGCCGCACAGGTAACGGCCCACGCCGTTATCGGGCTGATACGTCGGGTTCATCTCGAACGGCGCGCGATGCCCCCACCAGCCCGACAACGGCTGCGCGAACCCGTTCTGGTGACGCTTCGGCACCCAGACGAACGCGGGCGAACCGGGGCCGCCGTTCAGATACTTGTACGTACAGCCGACTGCGTAGTCGGCGTTCACGCCGTTCAGATCGACCGGCACCGCGCCCGCCGAATGCGCGAGATCCCACAGCGCGAGCGCGCCCCTGTCGTGGATCAGCTTCGTCAGCGCGGCCATGTTGTGCATGTAGCCGGTGCGATAGTTCACGTGCGTGATCATCGCGATCGCGGTGTCCTCGCCGATCGCGTCGGGCAGCTCGGACGGATCGTCGACGAGGCGCAGCTCGTAGCCGCGATCGAGCTGCTCGATCAGGCCCTGCGCGATATACAGATCGCTCGGAAAATTCGAGCGCTCGGACACGATCACGCGACGCTTCGGATCACGCGCATTCGCGAGCCGCACCGCCGCCGACAGCAGCTTGAACAGGTTGATCGAGATCGTGTCGGTGATCACGACTTCGTCCTCGGCCGCGCCGATCAGCGGCGCGAGCTTGTTGCCGAGCCGGCGCGGCAGCGCGAACCAGCCCGCGCTATTCCAGCTGCGGATCAGCCCTTCGCCCCATTCGGCGGCGATCACGGTCTGCGCGCGCTGCGCGGCGGCGGCCGGCGGCACACCGAGCGAGTTGCCGTCGAGATAGATGGTGGTCGGCGACAGCGCGAACTGGTCGCGCAGCGCTGCGAGCGGATCGGCGCTGTCGAGCGCCACGGCTTCGTCACGATGGTTCATGGTGGGTTCGATCGGTTGGGTTCTCGGGTCGCTCATTTAGCGCGAGCCGGGCAGCGCGCGCAGCACCGCGCGCACCGGGCTCGCGTCGAGTGTAGTCAGCTTCAGCGGGAGCGCGATCAGTTCGTAGTCGCCGGGCTCGACCGCGTCGAGCACGATGCCTTCGAGAATCGCCATCCGGTGCGCGCGAATCCGGTGATGCGCGTCCATCGTCTTCGATTCCTGCGGATCGAGCGACGGCGTGTCGATGCCGATCAGCTTCACGCCGCGCGCGGCGAGCAGGTCGACGGTCTCGGGCGCGACCGCGCAGAACGCGCTATCCCACTCGCGCGTCGGCGCATTTCTGTAAGTACGCAGTAAGACTCGCGGCGGCAGGGCATCGAGCGAGCCGGCCAGGTGTTGTGGCGTGACAACAGGCGACGCGCCGACACAGTGAATCACTCGGCATAAACCGAGGTACGCGTCGAGCGGCACGTCGCCGATCGCGGCGCCGTCGGCGTCGTAATGCAACGGCGCATCGGTATGCGCGCCGGTGTGCGGCGAGATCGTCAAACGCGCGACATTGACCGGCGAGCCAGCCTCCATGCGCCAGACGCGCTCGATGCCGACCGGCGTGTCCCCCGGCCAGACGGGCGTGGCGGTATCGACGGCGGGGGTAATGTCCCAAAGTGCTTGCATGACGGTTTCGGCGAAAGGTGACTCTCTTTGAATGATAGAGGTCAAGCCGCGAAATGTGATTGCGAAAAAATCTCCTTCCTAGCCGTGTCTTGGAACATAATTTGAGTCAAACAGGAAAGGGAGACCGAATATGAACGCGATCTCGCTCGACGCCACCGATTGCCGTATCTTGACGGTGCTTCAGCAGGAAGGACGAATCAGCAATCTCGATCTCGCGGAGCGCATCTCGCTCTCGCCATCGGCGTGTCTGCGACGCCTGCGTCTGCTGGAGGAGCAGGGCGTCATCGAACACTACCGCGCGTGTCTGAACCGGGAAGTATTGGGATTCGAGCTGGAAGCGTTCGTGCAGGTATCGATGCGCAACGACCAGCAGAACTGGCACGAGCGCTTTGCCGAAGCGTTGCGCGACTGGCCCGAAGTGGTCGGCGCGTTCGTTGTGACCGGCGAGACCCACTACCTGCTGCGGGTCCTCGCGCACAACCTCAAACACTATTCCGATTTCGTGCTCAATCGCCTGTACAAGGCGCCTGGCGTGATGGACATCCGCTCGAACATCGTGCTCGAAACGCTGAAGGAAGATTCGGGCGTGCCGGTGTCGCTCGTGAAGAAGACCAGCGGGCACGGGGCCACCCATAGCGAGCGCTGAGGGTAGTGAGGGCGGGGGCCGCGCCGCGTTCGCCCCGCCTGATTGACTGACTCTAAAGAAGCGCCGCGCCGCTCACAGCGGCTTCAGGCCGTGGAACTGGCCGCTCTGGAACACCAGTGGCAGGATCTCCGCGGCATTTTCATGCACGCCGCAGCGTTCCACTTCACCGACGAAAATCACGTGGTCGCCTTCCTCGTAGCGGCTGCGGTTATGGCATTCGAACCACGCGAGCGCGCCGTCGAGCACCGGCATGCCGGTGTCGCCCGCCGCGTGCGATACGCCCTCGAAACGATCGCCCTTCACGGTCGCGAAGCGCTTGCACAGATCGAGTTGCGACGCGGCCAGCACGTTGACCACGTAGTGACTGTTGGCGCGGAATACCGGCATCGACGCCGAGCGCGTCGCAAGACTCCACAGCACGAGCGGCGGATCGAGCGACACCGAGTTGAACGAACTGGCCGTGATACCGATCAGCTGGCCGGACGCGGCGCGCGTCGTGATCACGGTGACGCCGGTCGCGAACTGGCCGAGCGCCTGTTTGAAGGCGTTCTGATCGAAGTTGGGTGGGCTCGCGCGCTTCATCGGGGTGTGATCCTCGGCGCGCGCCGTGTGAAAGACGGGCTAAAGCGCGAATAAGAGCGCAGACATGCGGGGCGTGGCAGCGTATGTTCGAAAGTCATAGTGAAAATCGTCGATTTCCGCCAATTTTAACTGCAATCGCCGCGCGCGCCGCACGCAGATGCGTGCGTTGCGTGGGTTATTCACCCATCGCGCCCCGGCGTTTCTATACTCGATATCAGCACAGCCGGATTTGCAGGACGGGTGCCTTTCAGGACGCGTTTTCGGCCATATATTCGATTGGGGTGGCAGACCCGGCGGCGCGACGCAGGCCGACTGCCGTTTCTGTTGTGATTCTGATTCTGGGGTGAAGCTTATGAACGAGACGGCAACGCTCGGCGGCGGATGTTTCTGGTGCCTCGAAGCGGTGTATCTGGGCGTCGAAGGCGTCAATGCGGTGGAGTCGGGTTATGCGGGCGGCCACACGCGCCATCCGAGCTACGAGCAGGTCTGCGACGGCGACACCGGTCACGCGGAAGTGGTCAAGGTCGACTTCGATCCGGCGAAGATCAGTTATCGCGAGATTCTCGACATCTTCTTCGCGATCCACGATCCGACCCAGCTGAACCGACAGGGCAACGACGTCGGCACGCAATACCGCTCGGTGATCTTCACGCATTCCGACGCGCAGCGCGAAACCGCGTTGCAGGCGATTCGCGAGATCGGCGAAGAGCGCATCTACGACGGCAAGATCGTGACCGAGGTGCTGCCGCTCGGCGAGAACTACTGGCGCGCCGAGGCGTATCACCAGAACTACTTCGCGCAGCATCCGAATCAGGGCTACTGCTCGTTCGTGGTCGCGCCGAAGGTCGCGAAATTCCGCCAGAAGTTCGCGCATCGGATCAAGGCGGGTTGACCGTGGGGCGGCCCGCTGCCGTTTATTGCTGCGGTTCCTGTGCTGCCGACGGCGTGTCGTCACGCTCATCGCCGTCGTCCTCGCGTTGCTGCGTGACACGCACGCAGGCTTCGACAATCTCTTCAGCCAGTTTCACGCAGCTAAGCGGCGCCGATCCTTCCGCCTTGTTGTTGACCGCGATCACGACCGGCTGGCCGGCGAGCGCGTAGCGCGCGGCCAGCTCGGCGAGCGACGCGCGCGTCGCCGGATCTTCATCGACGAGCCGGTTGAACGGCTCGTACTTCGCCTTCGCCTGCTCGTACCTGAAGCCGCCGTGCAAACTCCAGCGCACGATCAGCGGCCCGGCCGGCTCGCCGTCGAGCAGCGCGAGCGCCGCGGCCTGGCGCAGCGGATCGGGCATCCGCGCATGAATGCCGACGCAGTAGCGCACGCCCGCCGTCTTCAGCATGCGGATGAAGCGCGGTGTGAGCAGACTTGCGTCGCGAATCTCGACCGCGTAGCAACTGCCCTCGGGCAGCCTGGGCAGCGCGTTGAAAAACTCGCCGAGACGCTCGATGAACACCGCCGGCTGCGCGAGCATCTGATCCGGCAGCGGCGAAAACTGGAACACCAGCGCGCCGGCCTTTGCGCCGAGACCTTCGAGACAGGGCGTGATGAAATCGTCGATCGCCATCTGCGCGTTCAGGAAGCACGGGTTCAGCGATACCGGCTCGCCGCGCTCGGCGCGCACGGTGGCGTCGGTGATCGTCATCGGCGCCTTGACGATGAAGCGGAAATGCTCGGGCACCTGCTGCGCGTAGCGCAGGTATTCGGTGACCGTCAGCACTTGGTAGAACGACCGGTCGATGCTGACCGTCTTCAGCAGCGGGTGCGCGCCGTACGCACTCAAGCCTTCGCGCGACAGTTTGCTGTTGCTGTAGTCGTCGCCGTAGACGATGCTGCTCCAGCCCGGGAACGACCACGTCGAGGTGCCGAGGTGGATCTGCGGCGGCAATTGCGCCGCGAGCGCGAGCAGTTCGGGCGAGGGCGGTGCGGCGAGCACGTCACGGCTGCGGCGTCTTTTCGGGGCGTCGGTGGTGGCGGGCGGGCAGTCTGGTTCGGGAGCGGGACTGTCGGACGTGGCGTCGTCTTCGAATAGCGACGCGGCGGCGTTGGCCTTTGCGGTTTTCGGCGTGCGCTTGCGTTCCGGCTGCGCGGCAGCGCTTGCGGTGGAATCGGCTTCGCTTGTGGGCACGGCCGGCGTTTCTACCGGGGCCTCGAAGACCGGCATCCCGAACAGATCGAACTGCTGCGTGGCCTCGTGCGCCGCGCCGTCCGGGCTGCCGCCTTTACCGTCGTTGCCGTTCAACGGCTCTTCAACGTCACTCGTCCCGCTATGGTCCATCGATTCCCGGCCCGCTGTTCATCAGAATTGCGCCGCGGCGCGCGCTCATGCACGCCATCGCGGCGCAACCGGTCACAGCCGGGTCACAGCGGTTTTTCGTACATGTAGCGGCGCGACCACGGCAGGGTTTTCGCGCTACGGCCGGCTTTGCGGCACACCACCTGGAAGATCGACACGTCGTCGTTTTCGAACGCATACGCGCAGCCGGCCAGATACACGCGCCAGATGCGGAATTTTTCGTCGTCGACGAGCTTGCGGGCTTCGTCCGCATGGGCTTCAAAATTCTCCGCCCAGATGTCGAGCGTGTGCGCATAGTGACGGCGCAGGCTTTCGACGTCAACCGGTTCGAGGCCGCCGCGCTGCATCGATTCGAGCGCGAGGCTGATATGCGGCAGCTCGCCGTCCGGGAACACGAAGCGGTCGATGAACTCGCCGCCGCCAAGGGCGGTTTCGCCGCTATCGGCGTCGCTCGACGTAATGCCGTGGTTCATGGCGATGCCGTCGTCGGCGAGCAGATCGTGCATCTTCTGGAAATAGCCGGGCAGATTCTTGCGGCCGACGTGCTCGAACATGCCGACGCTCGTGATGCGATCGAACTGTCCCTGCACGTCGCGATAATCCTGCAGGCGGATTTCGATCTGGTTCTCGAGGCCCGCCGCCTTCACGCGCGCGGTGGCGAGATCGAACTGGTTCTGCGACAGCGTGACGCCCACGCACTGCGCGCCGAACTTCCGGGCGGCGCGCAGCACGAGCGCGCCCCAGCCGCAGCCGATATCGAGCAGACGCTGCCCGGGCTGCACCTGGATTTTCGTCAGAATGTGATCGATTTTCTTCAGCTGCGCGGTCGCAAGGTCTTCGGTACCGGTCTCGAAGTACGCGCACGAGTAGACCATATTCTCGTCGAGCCACAGCTTGTAGAACTCGTTCGAGACATCGTAGTGATACTGGATCGCTTTCTTGTCCGAGGTCTTCGAGTGATTGAAGTAGCGCCGCACGCGGGCGAGCTTGCTGGCGCTCGTCACGGTGCTGCGAGCAAGCTGGTAGCTGATATTGATGATGTCCGACAGCTTGCCCTCGATGTCGATCTTGCCTTTCACATAGGCTTCGCCGAGATTGTCGAGGCTCGGTTCGAGCAGATAGGGCAGCGCGGTTGCGCTCTTCACGTGTAGCGTGACCCGGGGCGCGGCGAACTGCCCGAAGTCGTGTTGCTGACCGTCCCATAGCACGAGGCGTGCGGGCAGGTTCGCTTTGCTTTTGACATCTTCAACCCACTGCGCCAGCTTTTTCTCCCAGAACATGTGATCTCTCCGTGTTCGTTGATTTAAAGCAAAGCCGTGTGGATCGCGACAGGGCGCGGCGACTTCCGCGGACCGCGCAACGCAATCCCGCCGGCGCGCGCCGCTACCTTGGCGGCGTGGCCGGCGTCATTCGTCGGGTCAGGGCGACAGGCGCGCGATTTGCCAGTTGCCGTTTTCTTGAGCGCGCGTGAAGAGCAGACGATCGTGCAGCCGCGACGGCCGCCCCTGCCAGAATTCGATCGCGTCGGGCACCAGACGGTAGCCACCCCAGTGCGGCGGACGCGGAGGATTGTCGCCGTATTGCAGGCTGATTTCGCGTTCGCGTACTTCAAGCTGCGAGCGGCTTTCAATCACCTGACTCTGATTCGAAGCCCATGCGCCGATGCGCGAGCCGAGCGGACGCGACTCGAAATATGCATCGCTGTCTGCTTCGCTCGTTTTGACGACGCGGCCCTCGATACGCACCTGGCGCTCGAGTTCGACCCAGTGAAACAGCAGGCTCGCATAGGGGTTCGCGCTCAACTCGCGGCCCTTGCGGCTTTCGTAATTGGTGAAGAACACGAAACCGCGCTCGTCGACACCCTTGATCAGCACGATACGTGCCGATGGCCGGCCGCGAGCGTCGACCGTGGCCAGGGTCATTGCATTCGGTTCGGGCAGCTTGGCGTCGATTGCCTGCTGGAACCACGTGTCGAATTGACGGAACGGATCGTGGTTGACGTCGGCAACGTCGAGTGAGCCCAGCGAATAATTCTTTCGAAGCTCGGCGAGTGAGATCATGTTCTTATGCGAACGCTACAGTAAGCCAAGTATAGCCAAGGAGCCAGGTTTTTGCGCGCGAGCGGATCAACGTATCGCGCGGCGCATGTTGCGAGCGCCAAGCCTGCAACGTTGCGTTGCTGCACGGGACCCCGCGCGGCGGCTTTGACGTGTTCAGGCAAAATACGGGCTGCGCGCGTTCATCTCTGCCAGAACGCCGCCGCTTTCTCCGTTCCGCCTGTGTTTTCGAGCCCTGCCATCATGTCCAGCCCCACCACGCAATCCGATCTTACTACCAGCCTCGACGCGAATGAAACCGCCGACCGCGCACGCCGTTTCGGCGGCATTGCGCGTCTGTATGGCGCACCTGCGCTCGCCGCGTTCGAAGGGGCGCATGTCGCGGTGATCGGCATCGGCGGGGTGGGGTCGTGGGTCGCGGAGGCGCTTGCGCGCAGCGCGGTGGGCGCGCTGACGCTGATCGATCTCGACAACGTCGCGGAAAGCAACACGAACCGGCAGATTCACGCGCTCGACGGCAACTACGGAAACCGAAGGTCGAGGCGATGGCCGAGCGCATCGCGGCGATCAATCCGTATTGCGACGTGCGGGTGATCGAAGACTTCGTCGAGCCGGACAATTTCGCGGCGACGCTCGGTGAAGGCTTCGATTACGTGATCGACGCAATCGACAGCGTGCGCACGAAGACGGCGCTGATCGCGTGGTGCGTCGAACGCGGGCAGCCGCTGATCACGGTTGGCGGCGCGGGCGGTCAGCTCGACCCGACGCGCATCCGCATCGACGATCTCGCGCTGACGATCCAGGATCCGCTGCTCTCGAAGGTGCGCGGCCAGTTGCGCAAGCAGCATGGCTTTCCGCGCGGGCCGAAGGCGAAGTTCAAGGTGAGCGCCGTGTATTCGGATGAGCCGTTGATCTATCCGGAAGCGGCCGTGTGCGATATCGACGAGCAGGCCGAGCACGTGAGCACGTCGCCGGGGCATACGGGGCCGGTCGGCTTGAATTGCGCGGGGTTCGGGTCGAGCGTGTGCGTGACCGCGAGCTTTGGTTTTGCGGCTGCGGCGTATGTGTTGCGAGAGTTGGGGAAGAAGGCGGCGGCTCAGGTGGCAGATTAGGTGGCAGATTAGGTGGCCGGATTCTTCAACCCGCACACCACCCAACCCGCCGCACGGCGAATCACGACAAACGATCAGTACAACGACGCGCTCAGCTTGCGCCGCCACTGTGACACCAGCTCCGGCTGATGCGCGGCCAGATCGAAGACCGACAACATCGTCTTGCGGCCGATATCGTCGCGGAACGTGCGGTCGCGCTGCACGATCGCGAGCAGATGCTCGAGCGCCTGCGCGTATTTGTGCCGCGCGATAAACGCATTCGCGAGATCGAAGCGCGCTTCGAGATCATCGGGGTTGCCGGCGACGCGCGCTTCGAGCGCATCGGTGGGCGGCAGGTCGGCGGCGGCATCCACCGCGTCGAGCCGGGTCTTGATCGCGTTGAAGCGGGCGTCGATGCCCTGGGTGGTTTTCGGCGACAGCAGATCGACTTCGTTGCGCGCCTCGTCGATGCGATTGTCCTGGAGCAGCAACTCGATGCGGTCCATGCGTGCGTCGTCGAAGCCTGGGTCGTACGCGAGCGCCGCTTGCAGCAGGTCGTAGGCGTCTTCGCGGCGGCCTTCGGCGAGCGCGGTCTGCGCTTCGATGCGCGCGCCCGGCGCACCCTGCGGCACGAGCCGGTCGAGGAACTCGCGCAGCTGTCCTTCCGGCAGCACGCCGACGAACTGATCGACGGCCTGGCCGTCGGCGAACGCGATCACGTGCGGAATGCTGCGCACCTGGAAGTGCGCGGCCAGTTCGTGGTTCTCGTCCACGTTGACCTTGACGAGCTTCCATTTGCCGGCGGCTTCGGCTTCGAGCTTTTCGAGCATCGGGCCGAGACTCTTGCAGGGGCCGCACCACGGCGCCCAGAAATCGACCAGCACGGGGGCCAGCATCGACGCCTTGATGACGTCCTGTTCGAAAGTGGCCAGAGTGGTGTCCATTGCGTCCTCGTCGATAGAAACGGTTTGTGGCTAGTTGGGGCCGAAGCGCGCGATTTCAATGCGGTCCTTCGCGCGCGCTCCCGGCGTGGTCACTTGCGCTGCGGCAGCGGAATCCATTCGGTTTCGCCGGGCACTTGGCCCATCTCCTGATTCGTCCACGCGAGCTTCGCGGCTTCGATCTTCTCGCGCGAGCTCGCGACGAAATTCCATTCGATAAAGCGCTCGCCGTCGAGCTTTTCGCCGCCGAGCAGCATCACGCGCGCGCCGTGCGTGCTCGCGAGCGTCACCGTTTCGTCGAGTGCGAGCACGGCCATCTGGCCCGCTTCGAGCGGCGTGCCGTCGATCTCCAGATCGCCTTCCACCAGATACACGCCGCGCTCCTCGTGCTCGGGTTCGAGCGCGAATGCGCTGCCCGGCGTGAAGTCGGCGGCGACATACAGCGTGCCCGAAAACGTCGCGACCGGCGACTCGGCGCCGAACGCGGTGCCCGCGATCACGCGCAGCGCCACGCCGTTGCGCTCGACGACCGGCAAGGTCGCGGCCGCATGATGCGCGAACGACGGCTCGGCGTCTTCATCGGCGAGCGGCAGCGCGACCCAGGTCTGGATGCCGTGAATTTTCTGGCCGCGCGCGCGGTCTTCCGGCGGCGTGCGCTCCGAATGGACGATGCCGCGCCCGGCCGTCATCCAATTGACGTCGCCGGGCACGATCTTCTGCTCGGAGCCGAGGCTGTCGCGATGCATGATCGCGCCGTCGAACAGATACGTGACGGTCGCGAGGCCGATATGCGGATGCGGGCGCACGTCGAGACCCGTGCCGGGTTCGAGGGTCGCGGGACCCATGTGGTCGAAGAAGATGAACGGGCCGATCAGGCGCGCCGCCATCGCCGGCAGCACGCGCCGCACGGTCAGATTGCCGATGTCGCGTAAATGCGGTTTGAGGACGGCTTTGATCGAGGAACTCATGGGCAGGCTCGGCGGGAAAGTGGAGAGAGATGGCTCGAATGGTCGATTCTACTGCGCGTCGCGCGCGGCTGACGGCAAGGACGCACGACGGCCGTGAGCGGGCGCAATGAACCCAAATCGCTGCCTCCGCTACACTGCCGGATTGAACCGTCACACAGGAGACGCGGATGTCGCCCAGGGACTTGCTGCTCGCGCTGATCGTCGTGATCGCGTGGGGCGTCAATTTCGTCGTGATCAAGGTCGGCCTGCATGGCGTGCCGCCGATGCTGCTCGGTGCGCTGCGCTTCACGCTTGCGGCAGTGCCTGCGGTGTTTTTCGTCAAGCGGCCGCAGATGCCGTGGCGGTGGCTGTTCGCCTACGGCGCGACGATCTCGTTTGGGCAATTCGCGTTCCTGTTCTCGGCGATGTACGTCGGCATGCCGGCGGGGCTCGCGTCGCTGGTGCTGCAGGCGCAGGCGTTTTTTACGCTGATCTTCGCCGCGCTGTTTCTGCACGAGCGCTTTCATTTGCCGAATGTCGCGGGTCTGCTGATTGCCGCGGCGGGCCTCGCGGTGATCGGCCTGCAAGGCGGCCACACGATGTCGCTCGCCGGCTTCCTGTTGACGCTGTGCGCCGCGTGCATGTGGGCGCTCGGCAATATCGTCACGAAGAAGGTCGGCAAGGTCGATCTGGTCGGGCTCGTCGTGTGGGGCAGCCTGATTCCGCCGCTGCCGTTTTTCGCGGCGTCGTTCGTGTTCGAAGGGCCGCGCGAGATCGCCGCCGCGCTGACCGGCATCAGCGCGCTGTCGATTTTCGCGATCGTCTATCTCGCCTTTATCGCGACGTTGGTCGGCTATGGTTTGTGGAGCCGTCTGCTGTCGCGCTATCCGGCGAGCCAGGTCGCGCCATTCTCGCTGCTGGTGCCGATCATCGGGCTCGCGTCGGCGTCGCTGATGCTCGGCGAGCAGCTCTCCGCGATGCAGGTGGCGGGCGCGTTGCTCGTGATGGCGGGGCTCGCCGTCAACGTGTTCGGCGGCTGGGTCGTGCAGCGTTTGATGCCGGCGCGCTGAGCGCCGGTTGCAGCGTGCCTCGCGACATCACGTCATGCGGTTTTTCGCGAGCGGCGGGTTGGCCGCGAAATAGCGCTTGATGCCGGTCAGGATCGCGTTGGCCATCTTGTCGCGATAGGCGTCGTCGTTCAGGCGGCGCTCCTCATCCGGATTGCTGATGAACGCGGTCTCGACGAGGATCGACGGAATGTCCGGCGCCTTCAGCACCGCGAAGCCGGCCTGCTCGACCGAGCCCTTGTGCAGCTTGTTGATGTCGCCGATCTCGTTGAGCACGAAGTTGCCGTAGCGCATCGAGTCGCGAATCTGCGCGGTGGTCGACATGTCGAACAGCGCGCGGTTCACGGTCGCGTCGTCGGACTTGATGTTGATGCCGCCGATCAGATCCGATGAGTTCTCCTTGTTCGCCATCCAGCGCGCGGCCGCGCTCGTCGCGCCGTGCTCCGACAGCGCGAACACCGACGAGCCCTTCGCCTCGGGCGTCGTGAACGCGTCCGCGTGGATCGACACGAACAGGTCGGCGCCGACGCGGCGCGCCTTCTGCACGCGCACGTTCAGCGGCACGAAGAAGTCGGCGTCGCGCGTCATCATCGCGCGCATGTTCGGCTGCGCGTCGATCTTCGCGCGCAGCTTCTTCGCGATGTCGAGCGCGATGTGCTTCTCGTAGCTGCCGCCGCCGCCGATCGCGCCCGGGTCCTCGCCACCATGACCGGGGTCGATCGCGACGGTGAGCAGTCGCACGGTGTTGCCGCGGCTCGACTTCGGTGTGGTGAACGCGTAGGTGTCGTCGCCGCCGTCGAGGTTGTCGCCGTCTGGGCCGCGTGCGGGGGTGCCGTTGCTGGTATTGCCGCCCTTGTTGCGGGCGATTGCGGCAGGCGGCGCAAGGGGAGCGGAGGGCGTCGCCTGCCGGCCGGCGATGACCGGTGCGGACGGCGGCGTCGCGCCACGCGC
>ABYL01000066.1 GCA_000173575.1 Burkholderia sp. H160
CGCGGTGCAGCGCGCCTGCATGCTGGCGAGGCCGAAATAGCCGTTGGCTTGTTTCTCGCCACCGCGTTCGCGCGCGCCGCGCGGCAGGCCGATACCATCGTCGCCAACGAAGAGCTTCAGATGACGCGCGCCGGTTTCGATGCGCACGTCGGCGAACGTCGCTTGGGCATGCTTCGCGACGTTGTTGAGCGCTTCCTGCGCGACGCGGAATACGGCGAGCGCCGCATCGGCGGGCAGGCGCGAGAGCCGCGCGTCGTCGGAGCAGGTGAAGGTGGTGCGCAAGCCGGTGCGCGCCGCGAAGTCGCGGATCCAGCCTTTCAGCGCGCCGGCAACGCCCGTCTCGAACGACGGCGCGTGCAGCTGCGCGACGGCTTCGCGGCTCGCTGCGCACACGGCGTCGAGCGAACGGTTCGCGACCGCGAGCGCGGCCGCGCATTGCGGCGGCGCGTCGGCGGGCAGCCAGGTCTCGATGCCGGCGAGCGCGAAGCGCGTCGCGGTCAGCTCGGCGCCGACCCCGTCGTGCAACTCGCGGGCGACGTGACGGCGCACGCTCTCCTGCGCGTCGACCAGTTCGGCCGACAGCTCGCGCACCCGCGCACGCAACCGTTCGATCTCGCGGGCGGCGAGCGACGGCATGTCGATGCCATCACGCTGCGCTGACGAGGCCAGTGCAGCGTTGAACGGGACGGCAGTCGACGTATCCATGAATTTCCCTCTCAGGAAGTGGAGCGGACAGCGAAGCGGGCGCACTCAGGCGGCACAAAAAACTTGCGAATCACGAGGTATCGCACCTCACCATCGAGCAACCTGCGCGGCGGGCAGAATCCGACGGCCCAACGTAACGAAATTTACATCCTGTAACAAATCGGGCCGGCCACGATGGGTCTGTAGATTCGTCTGATCTCGCGGCGCGATGATATCTTAAAAAAATGAAAAATGCAGTCGTACCAAGGCTTAGCGCAGACTTTTCATACATTACTTGATGTGTTGCGCATGCTCGCCCTGTCAGAGGAATTCCGACAGCGAAGGTAATGTAACAGGCTCCAATTTGTAACGGACAACAAAAAAGGAGCCAGAAGGCTCCTTTTCGTGGAATTCGCGGCGCGCGGGCCGCGAAGGGGAATGCCGACTCAGCCGACGAAGGCCTTTTCGACCACGTAATGACCCGGGTCGTTGTTGCTGCCTTCCTTGAAGCCCGCGTCTTCGAGCAGCTTGCGCGTGTCGCGCAGCATGTGCGGGCTGCCGCACAGCATGATGCGATCGTTCTCGAGCGAGAAACCCGGCACGCCGAGATCGGCGAACAGTTTTTCGGTTTCGATCAGCTCGGTGATACGACCGCGGTTCTGGAACGCTTCGCGCGTGACGGTCGGGTAGTACAGCAGCTTTTCCTGCACCAGCTCGCCGAGGTGTTCATGCGCCGGCAGGTGGTCGGTGATGTATTCCTTGTACGCGAGTTCGTCGACGAAGCGGCAGGTGTGCGTGAGGATCACGCGCTCGTAGCGGTCGTACACGTCCGGATCCTTGATGATCGACATGAACGGCGCGAGGCCCGTGCCGGTGGACAGCAGCCACAGCGTCTTGCCCGGCAGCAGGTTGTCGGCCACCAGCGTGCCGACCGGCTTTTTGCCGATCAGCACTTCGTCGCCGACCTTCAGGTGCTGCAGACGCGACGTGAGCGGGCCGTCCTGCACCTTGATGCTCAGGAATTCGAGATGTTCTTCGTAGTTCGCACTGGCAAGGCTGTATGCGCGCAGCAGTGGCTTGCCCTCGACCTGCAGGCCCACCATCGTGAACTGGCCGTTTTCGAAGCGGAACGACGGATCGCGCGTGCAGGTGAAGCTGAAAAGCGTATCGGTCCAGTGATGGACGCTCAGGACGGTTTGTGAATTCAGGTTGCTCATGGCTTCTTGGATAGTGCGAAAACGAAGGCGGCCAGTCGTCTGAGCCGGCCGGCACGGCAAGGGCGATGCTGCGCTGACCCGTGGTCGGGACTCACGCGCAATCCGCTATTTTACCGTGCCCGCCGGGGCGGGGTCTCGGCGCGGCGGTCGAGCGTGGTGAAGCGGATTGCCGGACCAGGAAGCGGCGGCGCCGGTTTGCTGGCGCCGCGAAGTACGTTGGCGTGAATGCGACCGTGCTTCAGCGGGGTACGGCGATTCGGCGAACGCCGCGCAGGGCGGCTGCCATTGGCTGTCCGGCATGCACGAAAGCGACGCGCCGCGCGGGCAACAATTTCAAGATGATACCGAAAGGCGGCGTGCACCGCAGCATTGACCCTGCTAATAAAACTGGCAAAGGGGGCGGAACCGTCCCGGTGCCATCGAAAGCGCGTGGCGTTCGACGTCGTTCGTACGGTGCCATTTTTTTTGGGTGGGAATACGTCAGGCGCTTGTTCGTTTACGCAGGACGCGAGTCGCGTGAAGCCATGCGGTGCGGTGGCTGCGCGACTCGCAGTTCGCCGCAAGAGACGACAACACCAATACGGCGACCGTCTGGACGTTACGCATCGCCAATCAATGAGCGCACGCGGGGCGACCATCTGGAACACCGTGATCCGGAGAATCTATCGGTACACAGATGTGGGTCTGGAGCGACGATGATCGGTCCAGGCCTCTGTCGGACAAGGGAATTCTGTCTGATGGATTTGGTGACGCTCAACTCGCGGGTGCCGCTTGCTGATGCTACGGTCACCCGCTTTTTTCCGCGCTGTTTCAACACCCAGGCCAGCAGCACGATCACGACGTGCCGATCATTCGGGCCGGAACTATTCTCGGCAAATCACTAATAATATGAATTATCGGCTATTTCGCCTCATCAATTGCCCTGACCGAGGTGCGTTCGACCAGCGGTCCATCCAGCTTGACCGTGCGATGGCGCACCGGCGCGCCGGCGGCGCGGTTGTGCTCCTCCTGAAGGAGCGTCTCGACCGCCCAGCGGCCGAGCTCGTAGTTCGGCAGCACCACGGTCGACAGCGGCGGATGCGTGTGGCGCGCGATTTCCTGGTCGTCGTAGCCGAGCACCGAGACGTCCTCGGGAACGCGCAGGCCTAGCTGCTTGAGTGCCTCGATCGCGCCGATCGCGGTCAGGTCGTTCGCGCAGAAGATCGCAGTGGGCGGATTGACCTCGCGCATCAGCGACAGCGTCAGCTCGAAGCCGAGACCCGAACTCCAGTCGCCGTCGCGCACGAGTTCGGGCGCGAACGGCAGGTCGGCGGTCGCGAGCGCGGTGCGGTAGCCCTTCAGACGGTCTTTCGCGGCGTCCTGCCACGGCTCGCCGTTGATGTAGCCGATGCGCCGGTGGCCGGCCTGCAGCAGGTACTCGGTCGCCAGATGGCCGCCCGCGACCTCGGCCGGCACCACTGACGAGAACGTGCTGTCGCCGGTGTAGCAGTTCAGCAGCACGGTCGGCAACGTCGACAGCGCGGCCGGCGGCTCAGCCTTGCGCGTGTAGACGGTCGCGTAGATCACGCCGAACACGCGCGGATTGGCGAGGACCGTGTCGAGCACCTGTTTTTCGATGTCGGCGTTGCCGTGTGTCGAGTAGACCGCGAGCAACTTGCCGCCCGCGTACGCGGCGTCGCGCGCGCCGTCGATGCTGACGACCGGGTGTGGACTCGTCGAGATTTCGTCGGCCAGATAGACGATCAGATTGCGCTCGTCGCCGGATGCCACGACCGGCTCGCGCTGCGACAGCCGGTAGCCGAGGTCGTGCGCGGCCTTCAGCACCTTCTCACGGGTGGCCTCGGAAAATTTCGCGCCGGACGCGTTGTTCAGCACGAGCGAGACGGTGGATTGCGACACGCCGGTGAGCTTGGCGATGTCGGTCATGGTCGGGCGGTGTTGAGTCGATTTTTTCATCGTGTGGGCCGCGGCGAGGCCGCGCTGAAGCAGGGGAATGCCAGAGGCATCGTGCCGTTGACGGTACCACTAATAATATCCGCGCAGCAACGACCGCCAAGCCGCCAATTGGGAACGTTTTTTCGGTGTGTTACGGCCCCTCTCTAGCGTTTTATTACTAATAATATTGACCGGCGGTGCGCTGTCATGCGATTCTCGCTCGGGTGGACTGAGGTGGTCCGCCAGCCGCGTGGTGCGCGGCACGTCAAAGGAGATACGAATGCACGTTGATGCCGCCTTTCACTTGCGGTTTCGTCTCGTCTGACCATGCGCGACGCTTCCCTGAAGTGGCTTGACGATCCTTTGATCGCCGGGCGCCTCGTCACTTTGTCGGCCGGCGCGCTGCGCGCGGTGCTCGCACCCGATGTCGGCGGCGCGCTCGCGGCGTTCTATGAAGTCACGCCGGAAGGCCCGTTGCACTGGCTGCGGCCGGCGGTGGCGGAAGCGTTCGAAGCGCGCGATCCTCTGCGCATGGCGAGCTTCCCGCTGTTCCCATACTGCAACCGGATTCGCGATGCGCGCTTCGAGTTCGACGGCACGACGATCGATCTCGGCGGCAACGACCCGCGTTTCGCCCACGCGCTGCACGGCAACGCGTGGCGGCATCCGTGGCGCGTCGGCGCGCGCAGCGACAACGCGGTGGACTTGCACTTCGAGCATGAGCCGGATCCGGGCGTGTCCGGGGACTGGCCGTTTCGCTATCGCGCGCGGCAGCGCATCGAGTTGCGCGATGGCGCGTTGCACATCACGCTGTCCGCGCAGAATCTCGCCGGCCGGCCGATGCCGTTCGGCATGGGCCATCACCCGTACTATCCGCGCACCGCTGCGACGCGCATCCATGCCGACGTGCGGGCGATGTGGCACGCCGACGCCGACGTGCTGCCCACCCATCTCGGCCCGCATCCGGCCGTCGATGCGTTGCGTGCGGGCATGTCGCCCGATGCGTTCGGTCTCGACAACAACTTCGCGAACTGGTCGCGCGTGGCGACGATTGCGTGGCCCGACGAGCACCGCAGCGTGACGATGCGCGCCGATGCGCCGTTCGATCACATGGTCGTGTTCGCGCCGGCTAACGATTCGCAGCTGTGCGTGGAGCCGGTCACGAATACGACGGACAGCTTCAACCTGGTCGCCGTGCGCGAGCAGGTGGGTGGATACGTGCTGCAGCCGGGAGAGGAGATCGAAGCGGCGTTGAGCTGGACGCCGCTTCGGGCGTGAGGGCGAGGTCAGCTTGAGAGCGTGCACGCGTCTGCCTTGGGCGAACGAAAACGCAATCCGCAGAAGCGCTCAATCCAGCCGCAACTTCGCTACATAAGGCAAATGATCCGACAGCCACGCGGTCTCCTGCGTGGGCTGAATCCATTGGACGGGCTGCATGCCGCGCACGAACATCTTGTCGAGCGACAGCGCCGGTGAGAACGCCGGGAACGTGCGGGCCGGTTCGCCGAGCAGCGTGGCGACTTCCTGCAAGCCGTGCTCGCGAAAGAGCGGCACCGAGTCGTTGCGCCAATCGTTGAAATCGCCGGCCAGCACGAGCGGCCCGTCGGGGGCTTCCTTCGCGATCCAGTGTGCGATCCAGTTCATCTGTCGCAAGCGCGCCGGGCGCGTCAACGCGAGATGCGCGCAGAGCAGCGTAACGAGCCGTCCGCCGAACGTCGCGCGCGCCACCAGCAGGCCGCGCTTTTCGAAGCGGTGCGCGGAGATGTCCCAGCGGCCGCCGAGATCGAGCGGATGCGGCGACAGGATCGCATTGCCGTGCCGCCACGACGGCTTGAACACATTCGGGCCGAGCGCGACTTCGAGTTCGAGCGCGCGTGCGATCTCGGTCGCCTGACAGTGCCATACGTCGGCCAGCGTATCGCCCATCGGCGCGCCGAAACTGCTCGCCAATACCGGCGACGGCATGCGCCGCGCCATGGCTTCCTGCAGGAAGTACGCGTCCGCGTGCGTCGATTGAACCCAGCGCTGCATCGCCTGCCAGGCCTGAAAACCGAGCGGCGTGCGGCCCTTGTGCAGGTTCCAGCTCACCGCAATGAAATCATTCGGCGCAAGGCTCTCTCGGATCAATTCTTCTGGGTTTCGCATGCCGCGTTATCCACGTGTTCTGTTTGAAGGCGTCGGTTGGGCGCGCTGTTCCCGTCAGTTCGGATTGCTGCCGACATTCCCGGCGCCATTCGTGCCGTTGCCGTTCGCACCGCCGCTCACGACGCTCGCATGCACGCGGTACACGAGGCTCGGATTGTGATCGACGATCGTCCAGCTCGCCCATTGATCGGGCGGCACCACGAGACCCGGATGGCTCGCGTTGACCTGGCGCGGCTGCGGCGGCAGCTTGCAGCCGATGTCGGTGCGCGCCGGGCTGTTGTCCTCGAGCGTTTCCTGCGTCTCGATGGAAAACATCACACCCTCCGGATCGACGCGCAGCGGCGACACCGTGATCGTGCGCGACAGATCGATGCTGCCGGCCGGCTGGTCCTTGCAGCCGACGTTGTGCTGCACGACCTGATGATGCGTATCCGTGCGTGCCTGGCCAACGGTGGTAGTGCCGTCGAACGAGTCGATCTGCTGACCATCTTTCACCACCTGCAGCTGCCATTGCACGACCTGCTGCGCTGGCCGTTGTTGCGCGTGGGCGAGCAACGAAGCGCCAAGCAGCATGGCCACGAAACTGGTTTTCCACATACAAGAATCTCCGCTCACGCGCCGGTTTGCATGGTTGCCTCGCCGTGGCAATGAGAGAGCCATCTTACCCCCGATGGCCGCAACGATTTCTGACACAGCCGCCGAGACCCGGTTCAGCAATAATCCATTCCAGATATGCATGGGAATGCCACGAGGGCACGTCCTCCGGGCGTCTCCCGGAGCCGGCGCTGATTAGCAGCAGAGCCGCACGACTGCTGGCTTGCACGCGTTTATGCCGTCGCTACACTGGACTCGAACCGGCGCTCACAAGGTGCCGCCGCTGCAACCTGACAGACGGGGTGAGCGATGACGACAGCAATGGTCAAACAGGAAATCGCCGTGGCCTCGTTCAGCCGCGTGTACGACCTCGATGAGGTCGAAACCGCGCTGAACGGTCTCGGCGAGGGGGCGAACGAGGCGCTGCGCGCGACCTACGAAAAGATGCTGAAAACCGGCAATCTGCGTTTCTGCGTGAAGCCGAACCGGATGCCGTCGATCGATGATCTGATCGACGCGCTGCCCAATTTTTCCACGCCGCTCGACGACATCCGCAAGCAGGTCGCGCTGTGCCTCGAAACCGAGGACCGGCTCGAGTTGATGCCGATCCTGCTGCTCGGCGAACCCGGCATCGGCAAGACGCATTTCGCGAAGCAGTTGGCGCGCCTGCTCGGCACCGCGTACCAATACGTCGCGATGAGCTCGCTGACGGCCGGCTGGATTCTGTCGGGCGCGTCGTCGCAATGGAAGAACGCGAAGCCGGGCAAGGTATTCGACGCGCTCGTGAACGGCAGCTACGCGAACCCGGTGATCGTTGTCGACGAAATCGACAAGGCGACCGGCGACTCCCAATACGATCCGCTCGGCGCACTCTACGCACTGCTCGAGCACGACACCGCTGAATGCTTCATCGACGAGTTCGCCGAGATCCCGATCAATGCGGGCAACGTGATCTGGATCGCGACCGCCAACGACGAACGCGCGATCCCCGAGCCGATCCTGAACCGCATGAACGTCTACGAGATCCCGCCGCCGGACCACGCAGGCGCGCGGCGGATCGCTCAATCGATCTACGACGAGATCCGCGGCGCGCACAACTGGGGGCTCCGTTTTCCGGAGACACTCGGCGACGCGACGCTCGATGCGCTCAAGCGTGCGTCGCCGCGCGAAATGCGCCGCGCGATCCTGAACGGCTTCGGCGCGGCGCGCATCGCGGGACGCGACCGGATCGAACCCGCCGATATCCGCGTCGATTACGGAAACCGCCGAAAACCGATCGGTTTTTGAGGTTTTTGGCCTTTTTTTGCACAAAACCCCTGTTTTCTGTGTTCGGGATGGTCCGGGGCGGTAATTCATGTGGTGCACGCGATGAATGCCGCCGCAATTATTTCTATTTTGGCGTGGATCGCGGGACAAGCCCATTTGCACCGACATCGTGTGACCGGCGCGGCTGTTTGTCACTTCTGTCTGTACCACGTCGTACAATTTTATGTGGTGGTGATAAAAAGACATAAGCAGACGCAGCGGACAGATGCGTTCGACACAGAACGGAACGCGGCGGCGAGATGCCGCTACTGTCTTCCTTCCATCGGCTGAACGAGGCAGCGCGCGGCGCAATGTGCCGCGTCAACGGATATGGATCAGATCGAATGTGTAGTGATCGGCGCCGGCGTGATCGGCCTCGCGACGGCGCGCGCTCTCGCGGCGCGCGGGCGCGAGGTGATCGTGCTGGAGGCCGCCGATGCGATCGGCGTGGGTACGAGTTCGCGCAATAGCGAAGTGATTCATGCGGGCATCTACTATCCGCGCGGATCGCTGAAGGCCACGCTGTGCGTGCGCGGCCGCGAAATGCTGTATGACTATTGCGCCGAGCGCAACGTGTCGCATTCGCGCTGCGGCAAGCTGCTCGTTGCGACGTCGCGCAACCAGATCCGGCAGCTCGAAAGCATCATGGCCAAAGGGCGCGACAACGGCGTGCTCGACCTGATGCGCATCACCGGCGATCAGGCGCAGGCGCTCGAACCGGCGCTCGAATGCGTGGAGGCGGTGTTTTCGCCGCAGACGGGGATCGTCGATAGTCATCAGTTCATGCTCGCGCTGCAAGGCGATGCCGAGCGCGACGGCGCGGTGTGCGCGTTCCATGCGCCGGTCGAGGCGATCGAGGCGCACAACGGCCGCTTCACCATCACGGTCGGCGGCGCGGCGCCGACCGTGATCAGCGCCGCTTGCGTGATCAACAGCGCGGGTCTGCATGCGAACGCGCTCGCGCGCCGGATTCGGGGGCTCGACGCGCGCCACGTGCCGCCGCTTTATTTCGCGCGCGGCAATTACTTCAGCATCTCGGGACGCGCGCCGTTCAGCCGCCTGATTTATCCGATGCCGAACGAGGCCGGCCTCGGCGTGCATCTGACGCTCGATCTCGGCGGCCAGGCGCGCTTCGGTCCCGACGTCGAATGGGTAGACGCTATCAATTACGACGTCGATCCGCGTCGCGCGGAGTCTTTTTATGCGGCGATTCGCGCGTACTGGCCGGCGCTGCCCGATGGCGCGTTGCAGCCAGCGTACGCGGGCATTCGTCCGAAGCTGTCCGGTCCCGGCGAGCCCGCCGCGGACTTCGTGATCCAGGGGCCGGCCGCGCATGGCGTACGCGGGCTCGTCAATCTGTTCGGCATCGAGTCGCCTGGGCTGACGGCATCGCTGGCGATTGCGCAGCGGGTCTGCGAGCTGAGCGGGCGCGCGTGAAGTCGCGTGTGGATCGTACCGATCCGCTTATCTCTACCATTTGGAATATCACGAGCGACGGCTTCGTTGTTATGCTTGGGGAACGCTGTCATCAGAACGGCGTTGATTTCAATATAAATGGAGTGAGTCCCCATGAGATCTTCCCGTCGTACGTTTTTGATCACCAGCATCGGTGTGGCATCGACACTCGCGCTGTCGCGCCAGGCGTTCGCCGACGCGCCGAAAGTCTCCGAAACCGATCCGACCGCGGTGGCGCTTGGCTACAAGGCGGACGCGAGCAAGGTCGACAAGGCGAAATTCGCCAAATTCGCGCCGGGTCAGCAATGCAGTAACTGCAGCTTCTTCCAGGGCAAGGCGGGCGACGCCTACGGCCCCTGTCCGATGTTCGCCGGCAAGCAGGTCGCGGCCACGGGGTGGTGCAGCGCATATAACAAGAAGGCCTGATAAAGCCTGCGTTTCACGTACTTGCAGGTTCGTGCGAGACGCGCCGCAACATCGTGGCGCGCCTTCGTGCATTAGGGCGTCCGCCGTCCCGCGCGGCGGACGCTTCGCTCATGCCTGAAAACCGGTTGACCGCTCTGCACCGCTGCGTTTCTAGCGCCGCGCGTTCATCAACGGCGGGCGTTTGTCGAACCACGGCCGTGCCGCTTCGAGTTGCGCGGCGAGTCTGAGCAACGTCGTTTCGCCGCCGATGCGCGCCGCGAACTGCACGCCGATCGGCAGCCCGCGCGCGTTCCAGTACAAGGGCACCGACATAGCCGGCTGTCCGCTCAGGTTAAACACCTCCGTGCAGCCGGCCCACGCGAACGCCTTGTTCGACGCTTCTAGCAGCAGTTTCTTCATCAGCCGTTCGAGCGGCACCGTGGTGATCGCGCGCATCTGTATACGTTCGACGGAGCTCGGCCGCATCTCGCCGATCTTGATCGGCGCGGCCGCGAGCGTCGCGCACAGCAACACGTCGTAGCGGTTCAGCAAGTCGGTGAGGCGCGCGGTGATGCGGCGCTGTTCGTCGAGCGCTGCCGGCAAGCCCTGCTCGCCGACCTTGCGGCCGACATGCGCCATCGCCCACGTCGAAATTTCGAACTCGCTGCGCATGGGCTTGTGGCCGGAGATGCGCTCCGCGTTCAGCACCATGTCCTCGGCGGTCAGCGACCATAGCGTCAGGAAGGCATGACGGACCGCTGCGAAATCGACGCCGAGCGATACCGGCTCCAGACGATGGCCGAGCGAGCTCGCGAGTTGCGCGGCGTCGTCGAGCGCGGCGCGCGCATCGGCCGATAAAGACGGGGCCAGCATCGGCTCGGTCACGTACGCGATCGTGAGCGGCTTGCATGGCTCGCGCATCGCGCCAAGGAAAGTGCCGGGTGCACCGGCGGGCCGCTCGGCGTTGCCCGCCAGCAGATCGAGCAGCAACGCGCTGTCACGCACGCTGCGTGACACGGCGTGATCGATGCCGAGCTCGCCGGCGCCGGGGGGAGCCGCGCGCGGCACGCGACCACGTGAGGGCTTCAGGCCGAATAGTCCGCAACACGATGCCGGAATGCGGATCGAGCCGCCGCCATCCGAAGCATGCGCGAGCGGTACGATGCCCGCGGAGACCGCAGCCGCGGCACCGCCGCTCGAACCACCCGGCGTGTGATCGAGATTCCACGGATTACGGCAGGCGCCAAATAGTTCGGGCTCCGTATAAGGCATCTGGCCGAGCTCGGACGTGCTGGTCTTCGCGAAGATGTTCAGACCCGCCGCTTTCGCGAGCGCGACGACCGGAGCGTCCTGCGTCGGAATGAAGTGGCGGTAGTGGCGGCTGCCCATTGACATGCGCAGTCCCGCAACGGGGGCGCCGAGATCCTTGATCAGGAACGGCACGCCGGCGAGCGCGGCGTAGGCGGTGGAGTTGTCCGTCCCGTTGACGGTGCTGACGCGATTCGCGTCGTCGCGCGACGCACGCTTGCGTGCCGCGTCGTAGTCCTTCAGAACGACCGCGTTGATCGCGGGATTGACGGCCTCGGTGCGCGAGATCGCGACGTCGATCAATTCGCGCGCACTGACCTGGCGTGTGCGCACGAGTTCGGCGAGGCCGATGGCGTCATGAGCGAGATAGTCGGAGTGCACGTCGGTTGAGCCCTCGCAGTCGGTTGGCGTGCTGCGTCGAATTCGTGGCCGAACATGCAGGTGCGGGCGTCGCCCATGAAAAAAACGGCGTGTCGGCCGACACGCCGTCTTGCAGAGAGTACCCGAGTTACGCGCCGACGTGACTTACGTGAATTCGAACGCGCACTCCAAATGCGCGAGCTCGCGATCACATGAGCAGCGCGGCGGGTCCGAATGAATACCTAACCCGCGAATTACATCCGCTCGCCGAGGAAGGTCAGCGTGCGGCCATGCGCCAATGCCGACGCGTGCTGGTTATACGACGCGCGCTCCGAGCAGTTGAAGCCGTGATTCGCGTTCGGGTAGATATTGAACTGCACGTCGGCGCGACCCGCGAAGCGCTCCTGAATCTGGCCGACGTCCGACAGCGGAATATGGGCGTCGAGCTCGCCATAGTGGAACTGCATCGGCACCTTGACGTTCGCGGCTTTGTCGAGATGGTTGTGGATGCCGCCGCCGTAGTAGGCGACCGCGGCGTCGACCGAACCGGCCGCCGCTGCCAGATACGCGAGACGGCCGCCGAAGCAGTAGCCGATCGCTGCGACCTTGCCGGTCACTTCCGGCAACGCGCGCAACGCGGCGGCGGCGGCGCCGATGTCGGCGACCGCGTCGTCGAGTTTGGTCTTCTGCATCAGCTCGATGCCCTTTTCGCGATCCTTGCCTTCATACGTCAATTCGACGCGCGGCTGCACGCGCCAGAACACGTCCGGGGCGAGCGCGATGTAGCCGTCCTGCGCGTACTGATCCGCGACCGAGCGGATATGGGCGTTCACGCCGAAGATTTCCTGAATGATGATGACGGCCGGTCCCTTGCCGCCCTTCGGCAGCGCGAGGTAGCCGCCGAAACTTTCGTTGCCGGCGGGGATGTCGATCCATCGCGAAGTCGTGCTCATGTTGTTCTCCATTGCCTCGCGCGAATGCCGCGCGAGGTCGGTGTGTATGAAACGCTCAGGGCCGCCAGGCCCTGCAACGGGCGCCTAGTTTGCCATCAAAAGAAACGGCTTGCAGCGAGGCGGAACGGGGCCTCGCGGCTGATGCGGCATGGTTCGGTTCTCGTAAGGCGATTGAAACGATCTCGATAATTCATTTCTCCGTGATGACGCATCTGGGTACAGTCAGGCGCAACGGCTCGCACGCGTAAGCGCATTTCGCGAACACGCTGGCGAGCGCCTGGTTCAGTACATCGCCGGCTTTGTGCCGGATAGGAAACGATCATGAATGAAGGCAGTTTCGTGACGCCGTTTGCCGAGCGTTTTCAGATGCGGGTGCCCGTCGTGCAGGCGCCAATGGCGGGCGGCGCGACGACGCCGGCGCTGGTCGCGGCGGTATCGAACGCGGGCGGGCTCGGTTTTCTCGCGGGCGCGGCGCTCGCGCCCGAGAAGATCGCGAGCGAGGTCGCGGCGATTCGCGCACTGACCGATCGTCCGTTCGGCGTGAATCTATTTGTGCTCGATCCCGCCTCGCCCGATCAAGCGACCGTGCGCCGCGCGCTCGACGCAATCGATCCGCTGCGCGCCGATCTCGGTTTGTCGCCGGGCCAGCCGCTCGCGCGCTATGCGCCCGACTTTCGCGCACAACTGGAAACGCTGATCGAACTGCGCGTGCCGGTCGCGGGATTTACGTTCGGACTGCTATCGGCTGCCGATGTCGAGCGTTTGCACGCGAACGGCTGCTATGTAGTTGGGACTGCGACGCATGTTGCCGAAGGCATCGCGTGGCGCGATGTGGGCGCCGATGCGATCGCTGCGCAAGGCGCGGAGGCGGGCGCGCATCGCGGTACGTTCATCGGTGCGTTCGAAGAGGCGCTGGTCGGCACGATGGCGCTCGTACCGCAACTGGTCGACGCAACCGGACTGCCGGTGCTCGCGGCCGGCGGCATCATGGACGGCCGCGGCGTCGTCGCGGCGCTCGCGCTCGGCGCGCAAGCCGCGATGATGGGCACCGCGTTTCTGACCTGCCGCGAGAGCGCGATCCCCGAGGTATGGAAAACCCGTGTGCGGGGCATGTCCGACACGTCGACCACGGTCACGCGTGCGATCACGGGCCGTCACGCACGTGGCATTCGCAATCCGTTGATGCAGCGTCTGAGTGAAGCGGAGGACGACATCGCGCCGTATCCGGTGCAAAACGCGCTGACGCAGGAGCTGCGGCAAAGCGCGGCGCGCACGCAGAACGGCGATTATCTGTCGCTGTGGGCGGGGCAGGGTGCGCCACTCGGTCGCGCGCGCGCCGAAGCGCTCGGCGCGGCGGAACTGATGGCCCAGCTCGAGCAGGAATGGCGGGCGGCCACCGTGCGGATCGCCGCGTTCATGCGTTGATTGGTTAACCGATTTAGACCTGATTCAGACTCTTTGGCATGCTCACAATCCTGGACGGCACGCCATATTTTTGACTTGAAAAACCCTTCGAATCACGCCCGGCAGAAGTCAGAAAAAGCGTAAGTCCGCGCCTGCGGAAAAATGCCTCACTCAGCGGAAACCCGCATGGGGCGGGCTTTTTGAGCCTAATTCGCCAAGCCACGAGCGGCTCGCATAGTAACTACGCTATTAGTGTTGTTCCCACTTTCTCAAAAAATTCCCCCAAATTA
The DNA here is from genome assembly GCA_000173575.1 of Burkholderia sp. H160. Lineage (GTDB taxonomy): Bacteria > Pseudomonadota > Gammaproteobacteria > Burkholderiales > Burkholderiaceae > Paraburkholderia. The sequence continues at coordinate 14,056 of ABYL01000066.1, forward strand.
ATTTGATGGCCTACACTTGCGCGCAAGTACGGTTTGCCAACTGCCAAAAACAGTCCGGCAAACGTACTGGCCAAGTGCATGAACGATGCAACCGGCGTGGTCGTCCACGGGACTGAGCGACACGTGTAGGGGAAGCGGGGCACAGGGCGATTACGTTGTTTTGACCGAAACTGGAGACTTACATGAACATCAGAATTCAAAAGCTGTTGCCGATCAGCGCTGCGGCGATGCTGTTTGCGGCGTTGGCAACATCGGCCGCGGCCGACACGGTCATCAAGATCGGCCACGTCGCACCGTTGACTGGCGGTATCGCGCACCTGGGTAAAGACAACGAAAACGGCGCGCGCCTCGCCGTCGAGGAAATCAACGCCAAGGGTTTGATGATCGGCGGCCAGAAGGTCACGCTGCAACTTGACGCGCAGGACGACGCGGCTGACCCCCGCACGGCCACGCAGGTTGCCCAGAAGCTCGTCGACGACAAGGTCGTTGCCGTGGTCGGCCACCTGAACTCGGGCACCTCGATCCCGGCATCGAAGATCTATAGCGATGCGGGCATCGTGCAGATCTCGCCGTCGGCAACGAACCCGGCCTACACGCAGCAAGGCTTCAAGACGACCTACCGCGTCGTCGCGACCGACGCGCAGCAAGGCCCGGCACTCGCGAACTACGCGGCCAAGGGCATGAAGGTCAAGAGCGTCGCGATCGTCGACGACTCGACCGCTTACGGCCAGGGTCTCGCGAACGAATTCGAGAAGACTGCCAAGGCGCTCGGTCTGAACGTCGTGTCGCACGACGCGACGAACGACAAGGCCGTCGACTTCCGCGCGATTCTGACGAAGATCAAGGGTGAAAACCCTGACGCGATCATGTACGGCGGCATGGACGCAACCGGCGGCCCGTTCGCGAAACAGGCGAAGCAGCTTGGCCTGCGCGCGAAGGTGCTGGCAGGCGACGGCGTGTGTACCGACAAGCTGTCGGATCTGGCCGGCGACGCAACCGACAACATCGTCTGCTCGGAAGCCGGCATGGCGCTCGAAAAGATGGCGGGCGGCAAGGCGTTCGAAACGAAGTACGAGAAGCGCTTCGGCCAGCCGATCCAGATCTACGCGCCGTTCACGTATGATGCGGTGTACATCGTCGTCGACGCGATGAAGCGCGCTAACTCGACCGATCCGGCGAAGATCCTGGCAGAGATGCCGACGACCGACTACAAAGGCGTGATCGGCGAAACGACGTTCGACTCGAAGGGCGACCTGCAGCACGGCGTGATCTCGCTGTACAACTACAAGCAGGGCAAGAAGACGTTGCTCGACGTCGTGAAGATGTAATTTCGGTGTGATCGAAGGCGGCGTCGCGCCGCACTTCGATTCGCCGCTCAAAAGGCACGTGGGCCGTGAGGCTTGCGTGCTTTTTTTTGTCAGATTTTCAAACGCCGCAGCACCTTCGGCCCGACGAGCGCGATCATCGCGGCGCACACGGCAACCACCGACAGACCGATCGTCAGATTGGTCACCTGAGCGACCGCGCCGATGATCACCGGTCCGAGCAGCAAGCCGAAATAGGCGAGCCCCGCGACGTGCGCGAGCCCCTCGGCCGCGTGAATGCCCTTCACGCTCGCCGCCGCCGCGAACAGCACTGGCATCATGTTCGCGAGCCCCAGGCCGATCAGCGCAAAGCCGGCGAGCGCGGCCACCGGATTCGGCAGCAGCAACGCATCGACCATCCCGGCGCAGGCGAGCGCCGCGCTGATCAGCACCAGCTGCGGCGCGCCGAAGCGGGAGCGCACCGCGTCGCCGGCAAAACGCGCGGCCGCCATACCGCCGGAAAACGCCGCGTAGGCGGCGCTCGCGAGCGCGGGTGACGAGAGCACGACATCGCGCATATAGACCGTGGCCCAGTCGTACATTGCGCCTTCGGCGATCAGTGCGACCAGCGCCATCGTGCCGAGTGCCCACAGCGCCGGTGAGCGCCAGCGGCTCGCACGCGGCGTCGCCGCGTCGGGATGCTCGGCGTGCGGCACGTGCGGCAGCACCGACGGGCACGCGAGCACCAGCACGAGCGCGCTGACCGTCGCGGCGAGCGCGAGATGCAGCGCCGGCGCCATCCCGCGCGACAGCAGCGCCCCGCCGACCGCCGCGCCGAACATGCCGCCAAGACTGAACATCCCGTGCAGCGATGACATGATCGGCTTGCCGAGCGCCTTTTCGACCGCGCTCGCTTCGGCGTTCATCGCGACGTCGAGCGTGGCCATGCCCGCGCCGAACACGGCCAGCACGACCAGCAGGATCCAGTACGCCGGCACGACGAGGATCAGCGCCGCGCAAGCAGCCATCGCGAGGCCGCCGGTCAGGCATGCGCGGCGCGTGCCGACCCGCGCGATCCATGACGCATTGGTCACCATCGCGCCGATCGAGCCGCCGGCCACCGCGAACAGCGCGAACGACAGCATCGCCGGATTCAGATGGAAACGGTCGCGTACCGTTGGCACGTGCACGCCCCACGACGCGTACATCATGCCGGCGATGAAGAACAGCGCCATCGTGGCGACCCGTGCGCGTTGCCGCTCGGTGACGGGCAGGTCACGGTGCGCGGCGGGCAGGACGGCGAATTCGGAGGCTTGGTGATCGGGCACGGAGGTCTCGAGGCGGAGTGAGCGAGAAAGCGCATTGAAAGCGGATCTTCGATTCTATCGAAGCGTGCTGGCTTATGCTTGGAGCAGGCGGATCGGGCGCATACGATTGAACGGCTGCGGATGCCACTTGCCGCTCGCCGCCCATCTTTCATTCACCGAGGTACGCCCAGTTGAACATTCCCGCTCACGCACCGCTGCATCTGCTGCACACGGCCGCGGTCGGCACGCTCGCCACCCACGCGCGCCAGCCCGAGGGCTTTCCTTATCCTTCGATGCTGCCGTTCGCGCCGGACGCGCGGCATCGTCCGACGATCCTCGTGAGCCGGCTCGCGGAGCACACGCACAACCTGCACGCCGATCCGCGCGCCGGCTTTCTGGCCGTCGACGCCCCCGACGGCGACGTGCTGGGCGGCCAGCGCGTCACGTTGCTCGGCCGCTTCGAGCCGGTCGACCCAAGCCCGGAACTCGTGCGGCGCTATCTGCGCTACCACCCGGAGGCGGAGCGCTACCTCGCGCTTGGCGATTTCACGTTCTGGATCATGAAGCTCGAGCGGCTGCGCTACATCGGCGGCTTTGGTGCGATGGGCTGGCTCGACGGCGCCGAACTTGATCCGCTGCCGCCGCTGGCGGCTAGCGAGGAGGATGCGCTGTTCGCCGAATTCAGTCGCCGGCCCGGCGGCGCGGGCAGTGTCGAATTGCTGGGCGTCGACCGTTATGGCGCCGATCTGAAATACAACGGCGTGCGCGAGCGTTGCGTCTTCGACGGCGCTCGATCCAATACCGAGACGTTGCATGCGGCGCTCGAAGTCTGCATGGAGCGGCGTGCGAATTAAGCATTATTGTTTATTGGGAAAACACCCATGCGCTAGTCGCAACGCGTTGGCTCCTGTCTCAATAACGCGCTTATCGCGACCAAAGCTTTCATGCGATGAGATGTTCCATGTGCAATAGACATCTCAGATCTCATTTCCTGATAGTTAAATCGTATAAATATGCATGCCGGCAGGGCTTTTTCAGCGGCATGCGAAATCGTCTAATTGAATGGTCATAGCCGGGCAGAAGCGGCGGCGGAAACTTTTTGAAACGGAATTTAAATTAAATTTCTGCCGGTGGTTTTGCAGTCTTTCTATTTTGTGTTAATCTCGCCTTCAAATTCCGAGGCGTGAAACCTTCAAAGGCCAAGTCGGCATAAGACCGGCGGTCATTTATCCATACCACAAGGGAAACTATGTCCTCTTACAAGGAACTGCTCGCGCAGCGCGAGAAGCTCGAAAAGCAGATTGAAGAAGCGAAGTCGCGCGAATACGCGGAAGTCTTGAATGAGATCAAGCAGAAAATGGCGGATTACGGCATCTCGCTGAGCGAGCTCGGTGGCGGCCGCGCTCCGAAGGGCGCTAAAGCGAGCCGCCCGCGCGCGGGCGTCGCGCCTAAATACCGCGACCCGGAAAGCGGCAGCACGTGGTCTGGCCGCGGCAAGCCGCCGCGCTGGATCGCCGGTCTGGATCGCGAAAAGTTTCTGATCCAGAAGTAATGCCGATCCGGCGGGTGTAAAGGTTGCCGACGCGTAATGCGATTACCGGCAACCCACAGTGTTTATAGCCTGCTACAGAATCTCAGAAAGCCGCGCACCGTTCAGGTCGCGGCTTTTTGCATTTGATGTGACGGTTTTTTGTCGCATGCGCTTCAGGCAGCTGGAACGCGAATGCTTTTCGTTTAGATAAGCGACTGATTTGAAAGGATTTTTAGCTGCTCCCCCTGCGTGTTCGGTTCGTGGCGGGTACAATAAGAAAAATTGACCTTTCTTCCTTTTCAGTATGCCGTCCGCCGCGATCACCGAAACCGCCGAGAAACAACGCGTTGCGCGCAAAAGTACCTTCGCGAGCATTGCGGTCAATACCGTGTTGATGACGTTGCAAATCATCGTCGGCACGATCGCGCACTCGCAGGCACTCGTTGCCGACGGTGTCCATTCCCTTGCCGATCTTATTTCCGATTTTGTCGTGCTGATTGCCAATCGGCATAGCGCGGCAAAGCCCGATGCGGATCACAATTACGGACATAGCCGTTATGAGACGGTGGCGTCGTTATTTCTCGGCGCGCTGCTGATCTCGGTCGGTGTCGGCATGTTGTGGCGTGCCGGTACGCGGCTCGCCGATCTGCAAAATATTCCCGCCGTGCACATTAGCGCGCTAGCAGTCGCGGTGCTCGTGCTTGTCAGCAAGGAAGCGCTGTTTCGCTACATGCTGCGCGAGGCGAAGCGCGTGCGTTCCGCGATGCTGGTCGCGAACGCATGGCACGCGCGCTCGGACGCGGCATCGTCGTTGGTGGTAGGGATTGGTGTGATCGGCAGTCTCGCCGGTGTGCGGCTCCTCGACCCGATCGCGGCGGCGATCGTCGGCTTCATGGTCGCACGCATGGGCTGGACCTTTGGCTGGGACGCACTGCAGGATCTCTCGGACCGCGCCCTCGACGAAACCGCTGCCGCCGACATGCGCGCCCTGCTGATGGCCACCCCCGGCGTGCGCGACGTGCATGAAATGCGTACGCGCAAGATGGGCGATTTCGCGCTTGTCGACGCGCACATCCTGGTCGATCCGTTGATTTCGGTATCGGAGGGGCATTACATCGCTGAGTCGGCGCGTTTGCGCGTGCTGAGCGACAAGCGCGTGCTCGACGCGCTGATCCACGTCGATCCGGAAAACGATGCGCTCGCGCATCCGCCCGTCGATCTGCCGCCGCGCGAGCGGGTGGTCGACGAGGTCAACGCGGCGCTGGCTGCTGGCGGCTTGCGGGCCGCGGCGGTGAATCTGCACTACCTGAGCACCGGACTCGACGTGGAGGTCGTCTTGCCAGCGGCGTCATCCGGTGAGAGTAGCGTTGCAGGCGCCGCCGAGGCCGCTGGGCTGCTCGAAAACGAGGCGCAATCGCTCGATCGTGTCGATCTGGAGGCGCTCAAGCGCCGTCTCGGCGCGCGCAAGCTCGACGTGCTGCTGCAATGGGATATATCAGTTGCGCAGGGTGATTCGGCGGCACCTGTCACAGCGGCAACTGGGTATCGAACTTGATTTCGCGCAGCACGACGCTGGTACGCACCTGCGCGACGGCCGGAATCTTGAAAATGCGTTCGTGAAGGAAGCTGTCGTACGCCTTGATGTCCGGCGCGACGATCTTCAGGATGTAATCGGATTCACCGGTCGTGCTGTAGCACTCGGTGACTTCGGGGCAGGTGGCGATTTCCCGTTCGAACTGCTCGACCCCACCCTCGGTGTGACGCGCCAGATGGATATGCGCGAGCGCGCACACGTGCAGACCGAGCTTTTCGCGATCGAGCAGCGCCGTGTAACGCTGGATCACGCCCGACTGTTCCATATCCTTGATGCGCCGCCAGCACGGCGTGCTCGACAGCCCGACCTGGTCGGAGATTTCCTGCACGGAACGGCGTGCGTCGAGCTGGAGCAGGCGCAGGATCTTCTGTGAGAACGTATCGAGTGTCAACTGCGCCTCCGTTAGCGTCGCCGTATCAACGCATGGTAGAGGGCGCGAAAACGAAACGCAATGAAAAACGGCTCTCCCGAGCGAGATTGCCTAATTTACCGGGTCCGGAGCGGCGTTTTGCCCTGTGCCGTCCCCATCATCTTTGCCCTCCGCCGGCGACTCGGGCTGACGCGCCCGCAACTCCTTCAGCATGTTGCAAAAGAGGGCACCTTGCTCGATTGCGTCGTCGAGCGCGACGTGCGTATGAGGATGCTCGTCGAACCAGTGTTTCGGAAAGCGCGGCTTGATGTTCTTGCGGTACGGCAGGCCGGTCATCGCGAATGCGAGCGTCTTGATATCGAGCGCCGACCATGAGAACGGGCAGCGGCCGACGAAGCGCATCATGTACCAGAACATATAGGTGAAGTCGAAGCCGGCCGGCATCGCGACGAACACCGGCTTGCCCGGCAGCGCCTCGACCCATTCGACATAGGCGGTCAATGCCGCCTCGGGCTTCTGCAAGTCCTGGCGGCAGGCCGCCCACGCGTCCGGCTGGGTCTTCCACCACGCTTCCTGCACCGGATGCGGCGAGGCGCCTTCGAGCAATTCGAGATTTGCCGAGAAAGTCGCGATCAGCTGCTTGTCTTCGGTGTACGCGGCGGATGCGAAGCTCAGCATCGAATGCGGGCCGGGGATCGGGCCGTCCGCTTCGACGTCGGTACTCACATAGATTTCGCTGCTCATTCGCCCACCCCGTCAGCAACATAGGGATTCGTGCGGCGCTCCGCGCCGAACGTCGAGGTCGGGCCGTGGCCCGGCACGAACGTGACGTCGTCGCCGAGCGGCCAGAGCTTGTCGCGGATCGAGCGGATCAGGTCCGCATGGTTGCCGCGCGGGAAATCCGTGCGGCCGATCGAGCCGGCGAACAGCACGTCGCCAACCAACGCGAGCCGGTGCTCGCGGCTGAAGAACACCACGTGGCCCGGCGTATGGCCGGGGCAGTGGTAGACCTCGAAGGTTTCGTCGCCGAATTGCGCGCTATCGCCGTCCTGTAGCCAGCGGTCCGGCTCGAAGGCGTCGGCGGCCGGGAAGCCGAAGCGCGTGCTCTGGTCCGGCAGCTTGTCGAGCCAGAAGCGTTCGTCGGGATGCGGACCTTCGATCGGCACGCCGTAGTGGGTGGCGAGCGTCTTCGCACCGGCGCAGTGATCGATGTGGCCGTGGGTCAGCAAGACCTTCTCGACGCTCACGTTCTGCCGTGCAATCTCGCGCTGGATCACGTCGAGGTCGCCGCCTGGATCGACGACGGCCGCGCGCCCTGTGGCTTCGCAAACGAGCAGCGAGCAGTTCTGCTGGAACGGCGTGACGGGGATCAGGGTGACTTTCATGGCTGGACGGAGCGCTGGGAAAACGTTGATTGTACCGGCCTCGCGACAGCCACCGTCACCCACGCGACGGAGCGTGCGGAGCACAATGCCGTGGTCTCCCCGCGCTCCATTTTTGCGATAAATGTGAAGATTGATCAAGTTTTTGAGCCGCTCGCCATCTCGAAAAAAAGTTTTGGGTATAATGGACCCCATGCACATGAGTTGTGCTGCCACAAGGCGATGCCTTCCCACACAAAGGGAACGCCGCTCGCCGTTCAAGTAAGGGCTGTCGGAGTGCCGACGGCCATCCAGCATCGACGCGTTCGATGCACACGTCTTGCCCAGCCAGGCGCCGCGCGCCTGCTACGGACCTAACTTCCGTGACGCTGGGTGGGGCCTACGCCGCCGTTCCTGCGCGCTGAGTTGCGCGCGCAAGAACGTGTCTTTGCCACGTTCAGTTGGCGGCGTGTGGGGTCTGGTCAGGCTGCCGGGGACAGGTTGCGCCAGACGTGAAAATTAACCGTGCGGTAGCGGCTCAGTGAGCCGCATCCGGGCTTTGACGTACTGCGCTTTTTCGCGCGGCGCGTTGTCGTCCCTACCGCCGGAGTCGCTAGCAACACGCCCAGCTTTGCGGGTGATGCGACTCGACAATGTGATTGCACGTCCTATGAAAACTCGGCGAAACCGCGGTCTAGGGACTCTTTTTGCCTTTTTTGTACTGGCCGGCTGCGCCACGCGTCCGGGCGTGGGCGACACGTCCGCTAACGACATGCCGCAAAGTACAAAAAACACGCATCTGAGCTCGTTTGGACCGCAATCGTTCGGTAACGCGCCGGCCTCGAGCCCGAGCGCGCCAGCATCGTCGCTGTCCGACGCAAAGCCGCTCACCGACGATGGTGTCAACGTCGCGGACTTCCAGCAGATCGGACGCGCGTCGTGGTACGGACGGTTCTTCCACGGCCACCGCACCGCCAACGGCGAGCGTTACAACATGCACGCGCTGACGGCCGCGCATCGCACGCTGCCGCTCGGCTCGTACGTGCGCGTGACCAATCCGGCCAATTCGCGTTCGGTGATCGTGCGGATCAACGACCGCGGTCCATACGCGCGCGGCCGCGTGATCGACCTGTCGATGGCGGCTGCCGCCATGCTCGACATGCGCCACACCGGCACCGCGCGGGTCAAGATCGAAGGGATCACACAGCAGGAAGCGCGCGCCAGGTTGAACGAGACGCTGGCGTCGAACTCGGACTCGAGCAAATGATATGACGTGACGCGGCGGTCATGCGGCGTCGATTGCACAAACCGTCTGCAGAAAATCGAAGGGCCGCAATTCGCGGCCCTTTCCATTTGCCCGCCGACTCGGCTCTCAGGCGTCGGGCTTGTCTTCCTTCAGCGCCAGCGCGCGCGTGTACAACGCGTTGCGCGATGCGCCCGTGAGCGTCGCCGCGACCTTCGCCGCGCTGCTCACCGTCAATTCTTCCAGCAGGATGCCGAGCAGTGCGTCGTGATCGTGCTCGCCGGCCGCTTCGGGCGACGCGCCTTCGACCACCAGCACGAATTCGCCGCGCTGCCGGTTCGCATCGGCGGCGAGCCACGTTGGCGCTTCGGCCAGGGTGCCATGGTGCAGCGTTTCGTGTAATTTCGTCAGTTCTCGCGCGATCAGCAGACGGCGCGTGCCGCCGAACGCATCAGCGAGCGCCTGCACGGTCTCGACGATCCGGTGCGGCGCCTCGTAGAACACCATCGCGTGAGGGTGCTGCGCGAGCGCCTGCAAAGCGGTGGCGCGTGCCTTCGGCTTGGGCGGCAGAAAGCCGAGGAACGAGAACGTCGCGACCCAGTCGCCGGTCGCGCTCAGCGCGGTTGCGAGCGCGCTCGCGCCGGGCAGTGGGATCACCGCGAAGCCGGCCTCGCGTACGGCGTCGACGAGCTTGGCGCCAGGGTCCGAGATGCCCGGTGTACCCGCGTCGGACACGTAGGCCACGCGCTCGCCGGCCTGCAGATACTCGATCACGCGCTGCGCCGCCGCGCGCTCGTTGTGCTGATGGACGGTGACGAGCGGCTTCGAGATACCGTAGCGTGCGAGCAGCTGACCGGTGTTGCGGGTGTCTTCGGCGGCAATGCGGTCCGCGAGTCCGAGCACATGCAGCGCGCGCAGCGTGATGTCGGCGATGTTGCCGATCGGCGTGGCCACCACATACAGCGCGGCGGCGGGGTACTGCTGCCCTTGCGCGAGTTCGGAGAGAGGAGTCATGACACGGAAGACACAAACAGACGGAACGAGGCCGACATTGTGCCATGTGGGGTTGTGTGAGCAGATCGCGCCGAACGCTACGCGAAGATCGCCCGCAAGAATCACCCCGAAAACCACTCACAACTTTTCTGCCCCCCACCAGTCCAAATCCGTCGGCGCGGCTTTCGAAGCACGCGCAAAGGAATTTTTGCAGCGCCAGCGTCTGCGTTTCGTCGCGCGCAACGTGTCATGTCGGGGCGGCGAGATCGATCTCGTGATGAGCGATCGCGACGGCGCGCTGGTGTTCGTCGAAGTTCGCGCGCGTGCGCAGCGGCGTTACGGCGGTGCGGCCGCGAGCGTCGGTTGGCAGAAGAGGTAACGCATCGTGCGAGCGGCGCGGCACTATCTCGCGACGCGCGCGGCGAGGAACCGGGGCGCGCGCAACGAGCCCGCGTGCCGTTTCGACGTGATCGCGTTCGAGAGCGGCCGGCTCGTATGGCTGCGCGACGCGTTTCGCGCCGACGAAGTCTGATAACCGGCGCGGACAACCCGCGTGAGTGCGATAAACTTGCGCTCGCGTGCCGCGCTCGAAAGCGCCCGAGGAGCACGCGGCAAGCAACACGTTTCGCAATAATTGTGTGATTTTTCGCGCCTGCGCGTGGCGTGTGCCGCGCGGCTCATCGGCGGGGCAAAGCCTGGCAATATCACTTCACAACACGGCCGCGCAGTGCGGTCCATTCGCGGTAGAAGATAGAGACTCGATGTCAGTCGAACGCATTCAACAACACTTCCGCGACAGCGCGGCAGTCAAACTCGAAGCCCTCGAAACCCTGTCGATGCCGATCGCCGCCGCGATCGACACGATGTTCGGCGCGCTGGCCAACGGCAATCGCATCCTCGCGTGCGGCAACGGCGGCTCGGCCGCCGACGCGCAGCATTTCGCCGCCGAGCTTATCGGTCGCTTCGAGCGCGAGCGTCCAGGTCTGCCGGCCATCGCGCTCAGCACCGACACCTCCGTACTCACCGCGATTGCCAACGATTATTCGTTCGAACAGATTTACGCGAAGCAGGTTTGGGCCCTCGGCCAGCCCGGCGACGTGCTGCTCGCGATCACGACATCCGGCAATTCCGCGAACGTGATCGCCGCGATCGAAGCCGCGCACGAGCGCGAAATGATCGTCGTCGCGTTGACCGGCAAGGGCCGCGGGCGCGCGCAGGACGTGCTGAGCGACACCGACATCCATGTGTGCGTGCCGTCCGATCGCACCGCGCGCATCCAGGAAGTGCACCTGCTGACCATCCATTGCCTGTGCGACGGCATCGATGCCATGTTGCTCGGCGAAGACTGAGACTGATTCCGAAGGAGAGCTAGTTGATGAGCGTATTCCACATCAAGAAGACACTGGTGAGAACCGTGCTCGTGGTCGGGTTCGCGGCGGGGTTGTCGGCCACGCTGCAAGGTTGCTTTCTCGCCGTCGGGGCTGCGGCGGGCGGCGGCGCGCTGATGGCGACCGACCGCCGCACGCTCGGCGCTCAGACCGAGGACCGCGAGATTCAGGTGAAGGCGCTGTCGCAGATCAGCCAGAATCTGCCGGATTCCGCGCACGTCAACGTCACGGTGTTTAACCGCCGCGTGCTGCTGACCGGCGAGGTCGCGGGCGATGCGTCGAAGCAGCGCGCCGAGAGCATCGTGCGGAGCTTGAACAATGTGAATACGATCGTCAACGAACTGGCGGTCACGCCGGCGAGCTCGTTCTCGTCGCGCACCAACGACACTTACCTCGAAACGCGCGTGAAGACCGCGCTGATCGCCGAGAAGAACATTTCGGCGAACAACTTCAAGGTCGTGGCCGAGCGCGGCAATGTCTATCTGATGGGCCTCGTCACGATGGACGAAGGCAAAATCGGCGCCGACGTCACGAGCCGCGTGCCGGGCGTCGTGCAGGTCGTCAAGGTGTTCCAGTACATCCAGCCGCAGGAAGCCGAGGCTGCAGCGGCCGCCTCCGCGACGGCGCCGGTGGCCGCCTCGCAGCCCGAGGCCAGCGAGCCGACGGTCGGCGCGGTTCCCGATTCGGTCGGTGAGCGCGCGGCCGCTCGATCAGCAGGCACCCGCGCCGGTCAGTTCGTCGACGTCGGTGCGGCCGGGCAATCCGAAGGCGGTGCCCTGATGCGCGGTATGGCGCGTGTGAGTGTTGTGTTCACGTTGGCGATCGGCGCGCTGGCGGGCACGATGACGTCGGCCGCTGGCGCGGCCGAGGGGCCGCGCGGCCAGCAGGTCGCCGCCGCGAATGCGTGCATGGGCTGTCACGCGGTGGATCGCAAACTGGTCGGTCCGTCGTTCCAGCAGATCGCCTCGAAGTACAAGGGCGACGCGCAGGCGCCCGCCCGACTCGCGCGCAAGGTGAAGGACGGCGGCTCCGGCGTATGGGGCATGATTCCGATGCCGGCCCATCAAACAATGAGCGATGTGGACATCCGCGCGGTGGTCGACTGGGTGCTCGCGGGCGCGCCGTCCAGATGAGGTTTTCCCGGGGTGGGAGGCTTGGCAAAAGGAAAAACGGCTGTGCTAGAATTGATTTCGTATTTGGGGGGGTAGCTCAGCTGGGAGAGCGTCGCGTTCGCAATGCGAAGGTCGGGAGTTCGATCCTCCTCCTCTCCACCACCAGATTCTTCAAAACAAAAACCGGCCTCGCGCCGGTTTTTGTTTTTCTGCCTCGGTATTTTGATCATTCGCCAGGAGCGGCCACGGTTGAGGTAGGCTTACCGAATCCCACAATGTCCCTGTATTGCGCCCTAATCAATGTCCTTGGGGCGCACACCTTCGGTAGTTCGTTTTCAGCGTATGCGATCAACTCCGGACCCCGGTAACCGCGATCTCCGCGCCGCGTTGAGCGACCTGGATGGCGCGCGCGACTGGATGGCGTCCATCTGCGGTCCGCACGGGCTGCGGGTCAGTCATCCGGAGCGGCTGCGGTTTCATCAGTCGGGCACCGTGCTCCGCTCGATGGCGACGACGATCGGCTATGTCGAGTACGGCACCGACGTGACGGTCGCGGTGAACGAGAACAGTCCACTGAACTGCTACAGCGTGAGCCTGCCGATGGTCGGCCAGCAGGAGCTCGCCGCGCACGGCAAGAGGTGGTTGTCGGATCAGGATCGCGGTTTGATCGTCAGTCCGCAGGAATCGCAGGATCTCGCGATCAACGGCAATTGCCGCAAGCTGCACGTCGCGATTCCGCGCGCCGCGCTTCAGCAGGTGCTGCAGACCATGCTGCAACGCCCGGTCGAAGCGCCACTCGTGTTCCAGCCGGACATGGATGCGGCCGCCGGCGACCAGGCCTCGTGGTGGCGCATGGTCAAGTTCCTGGCCGGCGAGATGGAGCGCTCGGGGCCGTCGCTCGGGCAGCTCTACATGTCCAGCGAACTCGAACTGACGTTGCTCAAGGGGCTGCTGGTGTCGCAGCCGCACAACTATTCGGCGCAACTCGCCAACGCGGCGACGCTGACGCCGCCGCATTATCTGACCCGCGCTCGCCAGTTCATTCACGACAACGCGCGCGAGCCGATCACGCTAGAAGACATCGAGCGCGCCGCGGGTGTGTCGCGCTTCAAGCTGTTCGACGGCTTCCGGCAATACTTCGGCTGTGCGCCGATCGCCTATCTGAAACGCTACCGGCTCGAATCGGCGCGGCGCGATATTCTCGAAGACCGTTCGGTGCGCAATATTTCGTCGGTGGCGCTGGGCTGGGGGATGTCGCATCTCGGCCGTTTCTCGACCGAGTACAAGGCGTTGTTCGGCGAGTCGCCATCCGAGACGCTGAAGCGCGTGGCGCCGCGTTAGAACCTCGAAGCACCGGCAAATAAAAAAGTCCCATCCCATCGCTGGCACGACGAAACGGGACAAACAGAGACCTTCCTGCGAACTACGCCCTATCGCGCGTTGCTCTCGCCGAACTTTTCGTAAAACAGCCGGTAATCCTGAATACCCTGCTCGGTGAGCCATGTCTTGATCGCCTCGACCATCGGCGGCGGGCCACAAACGTACATGTCGAAGCCGTTCGATGCGAGGAACGAGCGGTCGAAATGCTCAGGGATCAAACCGGTCTTGCCTGACCAATCCGGTGCCGGATTCATCACGACCGTCTCGACCGCGAATCCTTCGATGCTAGCCTTATAGCCGTTGATGCGCTCGGTCTCGCACAGATCGGCCGCATTCGTGACACCGTAGTACAGGTGCACCGGATGCGCGACATGGCGTTTTGCCGAGATGTCGTCGAGCATGCCGAGGAAAGCGGAGAGACCCGTGCCGCCCGCGACCATCACGAGCGGACGCTCGACCTGGCGCAGATAGAACGCGCCGAGCGGCGCCTCGAACTCGACCGTGTCGCCGACCTTGCAACGTTCGCGCAGATAGTTGCTCATCACGCCGTCGGGCAGCAGACGGATCAGGAATTGCAGCTCGTTGCGCTCATTCGGATGATTCGCGAACGAGTAAGAACGCCAGTCTTCCGTGCCGGGTACTTTCACGCGCGCATACTGGCCCGGCAGAAAATCGAGCTGACGCGCATGCGCGCTTGCATCGACACGCAGGATCGCGGTCGTCGCCGATACCAGTTCGACACCGACCACGCTGGCGGACACAGTGCTCGTGCCGGCGCCTTCGCACAGCGTCGAGTCGAAGTCGAAATAGAACGACGCATCCGACTTCACGCGCGTCTGACACGACAGGATCTTGCGCTGCGCGAGGTCTTCCTCGCTGAGCGTTTCCTCGTCGACATAATCGAGCGTGTAGTCACCCGATTCGCAGCGGCCCTGGCAGGTGCCGCACACGCCTTCGCGGCAGTCGAGCGGAATGTTCACGCCGTTCTTCAGCGCCGCGTCGAGCAGCAGCTCGTTCGGGCTCACGTCGAAGAACGCGGTTTTGCCGTCGGCAAAGCTCAACGCGACTTTATGTTTCATCGTCGTGCTCCCGGCTTACAGATGGTAGAAATCCAGCACCGCGTTGATGTGGTCGTTCAACAGCAGCACATGCTTGCGCTTGATCTTCCAGCTATCGCCCGACGCTTGCAGGTCGTACACCGCGCGGCCGTAGAAGTAGTCGGTCGAGCCATGGCGCGTGTAGAGCGTCGACCAGTTCACGTTGGCTTCGACGCTCGAATCCTCGCGCTCGGTCAAACGCACGTTGCTGATCTGATGCATCGTGCGCGGCAGCGGCGTCGACGCGGCCGACTTGCCGGTGCGCAGCCGGAATACGCGGTCTTCGAGACCGGCGCGATTGGAGTAGTAAATCAGCGACATACCCTGCTTCGGATCGGTCGTGTAGACGTGCTCCGAATCCCACTGCGGCACATGAAACACGCTCTGCGGATCGAACAGCTCGACGTATTCATCCCATTGCTGCTTGTCGCACAGATCGGCCTTCAGATACAGAAACTGCTCGACGGAGTGTTGGAGTTGGCTCATGCCTGCTCTCCCTGCGATTCGATGGATTTGTCCAGACCCTTGAGGATCGTGTCGCGCCAGGTGCCGTGCTGGTTCATGTAGAGCCCTTCGTGGGTCAGCTCGGTGCCGGTCAGATTCGGCGCGATGCCGAGCAGCGTGGTGTTCGCGGTCGCGCCGCTGGCCCACTTGTGATGGCCGCGCGAGATGTCGCTCCAGCGTTCGAGCCGCGCCTGGAAGCCGCGCTGCTGTTCGCGGAACTCGACGAGGTCGTCAGGCGTGCCCATACCGGACACGTTGAAGAAGTCTTCGAACTGACGGATACGATTCTCGCGATCCTTCGCCGATTCGCCCTTCACGCCGATGCACTGGCTGATGACCTCGGTCTTGTTCCACGCGACCGGCCGCACGATGCGCAGTTGCGAGCTGATCTGGTCCATGAAGAACAGGCTCGGGTAGATGTTCAGATTGCGCAGCCTGTGCA
The DNA here is from genome assembly GCA_000173575.1 of Burkholderia sp. H160. GTDB lineage: Bacteria > Pseudomonadota > Gammaproteobacteria > Burkholderiales > Burkholderiaceae > Paraburkholderia. The sequence continues at coordinate 29,682 of ABYL01000066.1, forward strand.
TCATCCATTCGGCTTGCTGCTGACCATAGGCTTCGACGAGGCGCGGCATCACGCTTTCGTAGCCGGGACGCACTTGCGGATTCGGCATGTCGCTGAACAGCACGCTGTGGCCGTTCCTGAACGCGAACCAGCCGTCGTCGGTTTCGCTGTCGCCCGCGCCAAGCTTGCTGTAGTCGAGCGTGCCGCTGGGGGCATCACCCTTCTTTGCGTTCGACTCGATGCGATGCTGCACGGTCGCCACGTAGTTGTAGTGCACGGTGCTCACGTGATAACCGTCGAGACCGTTTTCGTTCTGCAGCTTCCAGTTGCCGTCGAACGTATAGGTCGACTTGCCGGGCAGCACTTCGAGCTCGCCGGTCGGCGACTGCGCGACCATCATGTCGAAGAAGATGCGCGCGTCGCCCAGATACTCCTCGAGCGTGTCGGTGCCGTCGACGTCGAGGCTCACGAATACGAAGCCCTTGTAGCTCGCGATGCGCGCTTTCTTCAGGCCCCGCACCGACTTGTCGAAGTCGTCGCAGTATTCGCCCGGCGCCTTCACCTTCACGAGGCGGCCGTCGTTCTTGTAGCACCATGCGTGGAACGGGCAGGTGAAGGTCGACTGGTTGCCCTTGGTCATACGCGTGAGCGTCGCGCCGCGGTGCTGGCACGCGTTGATCATCGCGTTCAGGTTGCCGGCGCTGTCGCGCGAGATGATCAGCGGCTGGCGGCCCGCGCGCATCGTCAGGAAATCGTTCTTGTTGGCGATTTCGCTTTCGTGGCACGCGTAGATCCAGGCCTTCTCGAAGATGTGCTCCATCTCGAGCGAGAACAGCTCGGGTTCGGTGAACATTTCGCGGGCGATCCGGTACACACCTTCCGCCGGGCGGAAGTCCAGACAGCCGCTAACGAATTCGCGCCATTCGGAGGCGCTGCGCTTCTCGCTCATGATGGGTCTCTCTCCTTGTGTCCAATCGTTTGAACGTGACAGGCTCGATTGAATACCCAAGCGGCGAGGCGAACTATCCAGCCAATTTGGATTTGCTATCCGGATAATTTGGCGGCGGCGGGAAAACCTCGCAATCGGACGTAAACGCCCGCTGGTCGGGCTTTCCGGTGCGCGGTTCTGGCGTGTGCGGGCAAAAAACCGGTCTGTTCAAACGTTTGCCTCTCCGCCATGTCTGCTACGCTACCGTTTCCCAGGTCGCGTTTTGAGGGTAATCACCAAGGCGCGGTCGCTCCTTCTCGCGCGTTGTTCAGCGCATGTCAGAACGAAATCCGCATGGTGACGCGCCGACCGAATGCCGTGATTGCGATCAGCGTCGTGCTGGCTGGCGCGATTCTCGCGATCGCCGTGTTCCTGCTCGCACAGATGCGCGACGACGCGCTGCGGCGCGCGCAGGACTCCGTCGCCAACATCTCCCTGCTGGTCGAGCGCGACGTCTCGCGCAATCTGGAGATCTACGACCTGTCGCTGCACGCGGTGATCGACGGACTGAAGCAGCCGGGCGTGCTCGATCTGCCGCCGCAGATCCGCCAGATGGTGCTGTTCGACGGCTCGATCAGCGCGAAGGACATGGGCTCGGTATTCGTGCTTGACGAAAACGGCAACGTGCGGTTCGATTCGCGGTCGTGGCCGCCGCGCGCAAATAATCTTGCCGACCGCGATTACTTCACGGTGCATCGCGATTCGTCCGGCGTCGGCCTCTTTATCAGCCACCCGTTCAGCCCGAACGGCACCGACGAGGACCAGCGCATCGCGCTGAGCCGGCGCATCTCGCGGCCCGACGGCAGTTTTGGCGGCGTGGTGGTCGGCACGATGCGCCTCACGTATTTCCGTCGGCTGTTCGACGGCATGAAGCTCGGGCCGAGCGGCTCGATGGCGCTGATGCTGAGCGACGGCACGATGTTGATGCGTCGTCCTTACGATCCAAAAATAATCGGCATCAACCTGACCGGCACCGCCAACTACTCGCGCTTCACCACGCAGCAGAGCGGCGGCTTCTTCGGCACCGCGGCGATCGACGGTGTCGAGCGCTGGTACGCGTACCGCCATATCGATATCTATCCGCTGATCCTCGACGTCGCGCTCTCGACGCGCGACATCTACGTCGAATGGCGGCGGCGCGCATGGATCATCGGCACGCTGATCGGCGCGCTCGACGTGACGATCATCGCGTTAGCGCTGCTGTTCTCGTCCCAGTTGCGCCTGCGCCGCGCGGCCGAGGAGGAGTTGCGCGAGCTCGCGCGCACCGACGGGCTGACCGGCCTGAACAATCGCCGCACGTTCGAGGAGCACGTGAACGACGAATGGCGCCGCGCGCAGCGCAACAACTGGCCGCTGTCGCTGCTTTTGATCGACGTCGACAACTTCAAGGGCTTCAACGATCTGTATGGCCATCCGGCGGGCGACGGAGCGCTGATCGGCGTCGCGCGCTGCATCGAGCAGAACATGCGGCGTCCGGGTGACACGGCCGCGCGCTTCGGCGGCGAGGAATTCGCGGTGCTGCTGCCGGACACCGACGCGGCGGGCGCGCAGCGGATCGCCGAGCAGATCCGCGCGGCGGTGCAGGCGCTGCAACGGGGCCACGTGGCGAGCGCGCATCACGTGCTGACGGTGAGCGTCGGCGCGGCGACCGCGCACGGCGCGCTGATCGCGACGAGCCGCGTGCTCGTCGACGCCGCCGACGAAGCGCTTTACCGGGCGAAGGATGCCGGCCGCAATCGGGTGATGGTGTACGGCGCAACGGCGGACACGGATACCTGCGATGGCGCCGCGGTAACACCGCACACGGACACGCGCGGCGCGAATTGACGCGCGTTTCGGCCCGCTCTTTGGCCCACCTTCTGGGCTCGCTTCCCGGCCCGCTTGCCAGCCCTTATTGCTCTCCGTAAACTCGCGCGTAACTTTGCCGGACCCACGCCGCAGCGCGTGATCGGTACACACCACGCCGACCCTGAGGAGAATCCCCGCGATGGCCGCATCCTATTTCCCCCGCTGGCGCCGCCAGTCTGCCGCCGCCGAGGGCGGCATCGTCGGCATCGACGAACGGCTCGCGTGGCCGCAGATGTTCGCCATGGGCATCCAGCACGTCGTCGCGATGTTCGGTGCGACCGTGCTCGCGCCGTTGCTGATGGGCTTCGATCCAAACCTGTGCATCTTCATGTCGGGGATCGGCACGCTGCTGTTCTTCGTGCTCGTCGGCGGACGCGTGCCGAGCTATCTCGGCTCGAGCTTCGCGTTCATTGGGCTCGTGATCGCGGTGACGGGCTACGGCGGACACGGCGCGAATCCGAACATTCCGGTCGCGTTGGGCGGCATCATCGCGTGCGGTGTCGCGTACGCGGTGATCGGCCTGATCGTGTCGGCGGTCGGTACCGGCTGGGTCGAAACGCTGATGCCGCCGGTCGTCACGGGTGCGATCGTCTGCGTGATCGGCCTGAACCTCGCGCCGATTGCCGTGCACGGCGTGAGCGGCAGCAACTTCGATTCGTGGATGGCGCTCGTGACGGTGCTGTGCGTCGGCGCGGTCGCGGTGTTCGCGCGCGGCATGCTGCAGCGTCTGCTGATCCTGGTCGGCCTGCTGCTTGCCTACGTCATTTACGCGATCGTCACGAACGGCCTCGGCATGGGTAAGCCGATCGATTTCTCGATCGTCGCGAACGCCGCGTGGTTCGGCATGCCGCAGTTCATGTCGCCGGTGTTCGACCCGCACGCGATGACGCTGCTCGCGCCGATCGCGGTGATCCTCGTCGCCGAAAACCTCGGCCACATCAAGGCGGTGAGCGCGATGACGGGCCAGAACCTCGACCGCTATATCGGCCGCGCGTTTATCGGCGATGCGCTCGCGACGATCGTGTCCGGCTTCGCGGGCGGCACCGGCGTGACGACGTACGCGGAGAACATCGGCGTGATGGCGGTGACGAAAATCTATTCGACGCTGGTGTTCGTGATCGCCGCGCTGATCGCCCTCGTGCTCGGCTTCTCGCCGAAGTTCGGTGCGGTGATCCAGACGATCCCAGGGCCGGTGCTGGGTGGGGTGTCGATCGTCGTGTTCGGGCTGATCGCGGTGACGGGCGCGCGCATCTGGGTCGTCAACAAGGTCGACTTCTCCGACAACCGCAATCTGATCGTGGCGGCCGTCACGCTCGTGCTCGGCGCCGGCGACTTCTCCTTGAAGCTCGGCAACTTCGGGCTCGGCGGTATCGGCACCGCGACGTTCGGCGCGATCATCCTGTATGCGCTGTTGAGAAGAAAGCCGACGCAAGGGCCGGCGGCCTGAGCGTCGATCGGCACCGGCGTTTCACGCGCCGGTGCCGTGGTTGATGCGGCGGCGAACCCCTACCTTTTGCGCGCGGTCAGCGCCGTCTCCGACAGATCCACCTCACGCATCAGCTTGTTCAGCGTCTCGTCGTTGATCCGCTGGCTGTTGCGCAAATCGAGCAGCGTCTTGCGTTCGGCGCGCATCGCCTCGAGCCTCATGCGGAATTCGAGCGCATCGGCGCGGCGCGCGAGTTCGCGTGGCGCCTGTTCGTCGTCGAGCGTCGCGAGCCGGCGGCGGTACAGGTCCATCACACGGGCGGTCACATCGGTCGCATAAGCCTGCGCTGATTCCTCGAGATCCACGGACTCGCTGTCGCGCAGATGACCGACCGCGCGAATCGCCGACTGCGCGGCGAGCGTCCGCGCGAGCGCTTCCTCGGCCGCATGCGGGTCCTTGCCGCGCCGCGAGCCGCGCAGCAGCAGCGGCAACGCGGCCACCGCCACCAGCAGCGACAGCAGGATCACGCCGGACGCGATGAAGATCGCGAGATCGCGTCCCGGCAGCGGCGTGCCGTTGGGCAGCAACTCCGGCAACGACAACACGCCGGCGAGCGTCACCGCGCCGCGCACGCCCGCCACCGTCGTCACCGATACCATGCGCAACCCCGGCACCGCATTCGCGACGCCGTGCTTCGCCGCGCCACGGCTCGCGAACCAGCGCAGCAGCCACACCCACACGAAGCGCATCGCGTACAGCGCGGTCGCGACCGCGACGATGTAGCCGATCAGCAGCGCGACCTGCGCGTCGCTGGTTTCGTGCGCATCGAGCAGCGCGCGGCCGAGGATGCGCGGAAACTGCAGCCCGAGCATGATGAACACCATGCCGTTGAACACGAACTCGATCATCGTCCACGTGCTCACGGCCCGCACGCGCGAGGCGACCTGCCACGTATTCGTGTTGCTCGCGTAGTTCATCACCATGCCGGCGGAGACCGCGGCGAGGATGCCCGACAGCTCGAAGCGCTCGGCGGTCAGATAGGCGGCGAACGGAATCAGCAACGTCATCACCACGCCGGGCGCGGGGTCGCCTTCTTCGCTGAGACTGAGGAAGCGCGCGGACACGAAGCTGACCGCCGCGCTCACCGCCGCGCCGACCGCAAGGCCGCCCACCGCGATGATCACGAAGCTCACCGACGCTTCACGCAGCGAGAACATGCCGGTCAGCGCCGCGGCGATGGCGAACCTCAGCGCGACGAGGCCCGACGCGTCGTTCATCAGCGCCTCGCCTTCGAGGATGTGCATCAACTGCCCCGGAATCTTGCCCTTGCCGGCGATGCCCGATAGCGCGACCGCGTCGGTCGGCGACAACACCGCGGCGAGCGCGAACGCGACCGGCAGCGAGATCTGCGGCACCAGCGCGTGCACGAAGTAGCCGACCACCAGCACCGTCATGAACACGAGTCCGAGTGCGAGCATCAGGATCGCGCGGCGCGCCATGAAGAACTCGCGTTTCGGAATGCGCCAGCCATCCGCGAACAGCAGCGGCGGAATGAACAGCAGCATGAAGATTTCCGGATCGAACGCGACATGCAAGTCGAGGCGCGGCCACGCGAGCAGCGCGCCGATCGCAATCTGCACGAGCGGCAGCGGCAGCTTGAAAGGCAACGCGCGGGTCAGCACGCCGGACGCCGCGACGGCGAGCAGCAGGATCAGGACGGTGAAGACAATTTCCATCGTGTGTTCCGGGCGAAAGAATGCGGACGGGCGAGATGCCCAGCGTCGAGTGTAGCCCGGCGGCGTGAGCGCTCGCGGCGTGCTCCGCCGCGACGCTCACCACGAGTCGCGCACCGTAACGGTGCGCGCCGCGCCCACGGTCGGCGCATGCACCTTGTCCCCGGTGCAATCTTTCGGCGGAGTGATGGTGCAATGTGCGCCACCGTGCGCATGGACCTTGCTTAACCGGTAACGATGACGCACATTTTGAGAGTCGGCATCGGTCTCGTTGCTCCCGCGTTCGGACCGCCCGACTCTCGTGTAAGAGGATTGCATGACCATTGCGCAACAGGACAGGGCGGCGAGCCTGCCGCACGGCTTCGAGGTCGAGGTGACCTCGGGCCTTCAACGCTATTCGGTGCAGCATGGCGAGCTGACGCTGACGAGCGTATTCCAGCCGATTTTCAGCCTGTCGCATATGCGCGCGGTCGGCTACGAGGGCTTGCTGCGCGCGCACGACGCGCTCGATTGTGCGGTGTCGCCGCTCGACGTATTCGGCGAGGCCGCGCGGATCGGCGACGCGCTGCAGATCGACCGGCTCGCGCAGACGCTGCATCTGGAGAACTTCAAGGTGCTCGGTGCCGAGCGCGAGTGGCTGTTTCTGAACGTGCACCCGGGCGTGCTGACCGACCCGTACCTCGCGGCGGCGCTGCTTGCGAATCTGCGGCGGCTCGATCTGTCGCCGCGACGCGTCGTGCTTGAAGTGCTCGAGCAGTGCGCCGAAGATCTCGAACGACTCGCCGACGCGGTGCGCGAGTTTCGCGAGCGCGGCTTCCTGATCGCGCTCGACGATTTCGGCGCGGGACATTCGAACATCGAGCGCATCTGGCAACTGAATCCCGACATCGTGAAGCTCGACCGCATCATGCTGTCGCACGCCGCGCATCGCGCCGACATGGCGACGATCCTGCCGGGGCTCGTGTCGCTGCTGCATGAGGCGGGCAAGCTCGTGCTGATCGAAGGCGTCGAAACCGAGCACGAAGCGCAGATGGCGCTCGCCTGCAATGCCGACTTCGTGCAGGGCTTTTTCTTCGGGCGGCCGAGTCCGGGTGTCGCCGATGCGGCGCATGCGGTTGCGTGCATTGGCGAAGTCACCGAGCGTTACCGCGAGCAGGCCGAGGCGCGCGAGCGGCGCAGCGCGATGCGGCTCGCGCC
>ABYL01000065.1 GCA_000173575.1 Burkholderia sp. H160
GCGCATCGCGACGAGCGCGATGTGCGCGGCGATCGCCTGCGCCATCAGCTCGATGCCGATCCACGCGGGCATCGCGCCCGCGGCGTCGGCATACCAGGCGTGCGGGTCGACGGTGGCGAACGCGCTCAACGTGGTGTCGGCAAACGTGTCCACCGCATCGAGCAGCAGCATGCTGCCGCGATGCGGGATGATCGCCTCGATCGGCTGCCGCACGAGTTGCTCGACCGTGAGTAGCGGAGTCGTCATGCGCATCACCGGGCGAGAATCAGGCTGACATTGCTGCCGCCGAATGCGAACGAATTGCTCATCGCGTACTGCGTGCCGGTACCAAGCGGCAGATGGCGCGGACCGGCGACGAGGTCGAGCGCGGGCAGCGCGGGATCGGCCTCGCCGTCCCATAGGTGCGGCGGCAGCGTCGCGTTCTCGCGCGCGAGCGTGAGCCACGTGAAACCGAGTTCGGTCGCGCCGGCCGCGCCGAGCTGATGGCCGGTCAGCGGCTTGGTGCCGCTCGCGGCGACGCCGTCTGGGAACACGCGCGCCATCAGATGCGCTTCCATTTCGTCGTTCTTCTGCGTGGCGGTCGCGTGCAGATTCACATAGCCGATCGCCGACGCCACGATACCCGCGTCCGAGAGCGCCTCGCGAAGCGCGAGTTCGCCGCCGACGCCCTGCGGGTCCGGCGCCGAAATATGGTGCGCGTCGCTCGATTCGCCGAGGCCCGCGAGCCGCACCGCCGCTTCGTCGCGGCTCATCAGGAACACGGCTGCCCCCTCACCGACGTTGATACCGCGGCGATTGCGGCTCATCGGATTGGTGCGCACACCGCTGGTCGATTCGAGCGACGCGAAACCCTGCACCGTCAATTCGCACAGCGAATCGACGCCACCCACGACGACCGCATCGCACAGCTGCAATTGCAGCAGCCGGCGCGCCGACGCGAACGCCTTCGCGCTCGACGTGCACGCAGTCGAAATCGTGAAGGCCGGCCCCTGCACGCCGAGCGCGGCGGCCGCAAACGGCGCGGCGGTGCCGATTTCCATCTGCCGGTAGTTGAAGCTGTCCGGCAACTCGCCCGCTCGCGCGTGATAGACGAACGCGGTTTCGGCCGCCTCGATGCCCGATGTGCTGGTGCCGAGCACGACGCCGATGCGCTCCGGCCCGTAGCGCTCGCGCGCGGCTTCGATCGCCGGCGCGATCTGCGCGAGCGCCGTCAGCAACAGCCGGTTGTTGCGACAGTCGTAACGCGCGAGATCGGCGCGCGGCGCGAGCTCGAGCGGCGTCAGCACGCTGCCGACGAACGCCTCGCCGATGCCGGTATGCACGTTGCCCATGCCGGGCGAGCGCGCGGCGCCGAGCGCCGGCACGATCTCGTCGAGGTCGCCGCCAAGCGCGTTGATCATGCCGAGCGCGTGCAAATAAACTGATGGTGCTTTCATGCCGCCCTCCGTGATTCCGATGGCATGCCGATAGGCGCGAGCAGCACCGCGGCCGCGATACCGAGCGCGAGCGTCATGCCGAAGCTTTTCAGCGCAGGCATCGCGCTGATGCCGAGCATGCCGAACGACAACAGCGCGGTCGCCGCCGATAACAGCACGCCGGTCCACACCGCGCCGAGATTCGCCTCCACGCGCGAACAGCCTTCGCGCAGAAACACCGCATAGTTGGCGCCGACGCCGAGCACGAGCATCAAAGCGAGCCAATTGAACAGATTGAGCGGCACGCCCGCATAGCCGAAGACCGACAGCGCGACGCCAACCGCGAGCAGCACGGGCAAGGTCGTGGCGATCCCACCGCGCGCCCCGTAGCGCAGCATCAGCAACACGCACACGAGTGCGAGCGCGCCGCCCAACCACCAGCCGGTATCGACGCGATACCGTCCGAACAGCTTCGACACGCTCGCGGCCTTGTCGACGAACACGACGCCGGGCAGGCCGTGCGCGAGCGCGATCAGGGCGGGCAAGTTGCGCGGCGTCACGCCTTGCGGGATCACGACGGCCGCGTAGCCAGGTGCATGCGCTTCGTTTGCGCCATTCGATCCCACCGCGCCGAGCCACAGGTACCGATACGGCTGCGACCACGGCGCCGCGAGCCATCGCTCGACGGCGAGCGGCGCAGGTGGTTTCGCGAAAGCTGCGAGCCATGCATCGGCGACTTCGTCCTTGAAGCCCGCTTGCAGCAGCGTCGCGCGCAAGGCGGCGGAATCGTTGAACACATGCTGCGCGAGCAACGCGCGATCGTCGTTCTGACGCTGCGCGGACGGCACGAACTGCGCGACCGACTGATAGCCGCCGACGCTATCGGTAGTGCCGTTCAGCGCATCGAGCTTGGCGCCGAGCGCTTCGGCGCGTTGCAGCACCGCCTCCTGTGTCGCGCCGCGCACGACGAAAAACTGCGCGCTGTTATCGACACCGACCGCGTCGCGCACCGCGTCTTCCTGCGCGGCTAGCGACGCGTCGCGCTGGATCAGCAGATGGATGTCGTCGTCGCTGGTCAGACGCAGCCAGCCGGGCACAGCCGCGATCACCAGCAGCGCCGCGATCAGCCACGTGCGCTGGCCGCCGAGCGCACGGTGCCAGTGCGCTAGCAGCCGCGCCGCGCCCGCGAACACGCGATGCGGGCTGCGCTTGGGCGGCCGCGTGAGCAACGCGGGCAGCAGCGATAGCACCGATGCGAACGCGGTCGTTATGCCCACCATCGCGAAACACCCGATCTGCTTCAAGGCGGGAAACGGCACCCACATCAGGATCGCGTAGCCGAGCAGGCTCGTCGCGAGCGCAACGCCGAGCGCGGGCCGCACTATACGCGCGCCGCGCCGCGCATCCCAGTCGCGGCCTGCGCCGAGATAGACGACGAAATACTGGATCGAATAATCGACCGCCTCGCCGATCAGGCTCGCCCCGAACACGAGCGTCAACAGATGCAGCTTGCCGAACACCAGCAGCGTCGCCGCGAGCGCGCAGACGATGCCGAGCGCGGTCGATACGAAGCCGAGCAGCAACAAACGCGGCGAGCGGAACACCCACATCATCAGCAGCGCGATGCCGGCGAGCGACGCGATGCCGATCACGTGCACCTCGCGTTCGGCTGCACTGCGCGCGGCCTCGGCGTAGAACACGGCGCCGGTGCGGGCAATCGATACGTCGGGGAACGCCTGATGCAACGTGTTTTCCGTTTCGGCCAATGCCGCGCGCACCGCGCGCTGCGTGTTCGTTTCGTAGGCGGAGCCCGGCAGCGTCGCGACGATCAGCACGCTGGTCGTGTCGCCCCGCGCGTCGTGACGATGCGACACCAGCAGGTTGTTCTCGACTTCGAGATTCGACGTCGCGAGCGGCAGATTCCCGAGCCAGCGTTCGAGCCAGCCGAACGGATCGTCGGCGAGTGGCGTGCTGAGGCCGCCTTGTAACGGGCTATAGATGCGTTGCGCGAGCATGTCATGCAGCGTCGTTGCGCTTGCGTTCGCGAGTGCGGTGCGATCGTCCGCTGCGAGCAGGCCGAAGCGATACGGCAGATACAGCGCCGCGATCTGCGACAGGTCGAACGGCGGCAGCTCGGCCGTCACCGAGGCGAACCCGCCGCTCTTTTGCAACGCCGCGCCCAGTTGCTTCGCCGCTGCTTTCGCGTGCGCATCGTCGTGGCTCGTGACGAGCAGCACGGTGCGATCGCCGAGCGCGCTCGCGAGCGTGTCGACTGCTTTTTCGGCGACCGGGTCCGCCTCGGTCGCGGGCAGCAGCGCGAGCAGATTGGTTTCGAGCGGCGACGCTCCCGCGAAGCGCCAGCCGCAATAGAGCGCCGCCAGCAGCGCGAGCACGAGCCATGCGGCGCGCACGCCCCATGCGTGTTTCGCGGCTCGCTGCTGCAGCATGTCCATCACGGCGCTCCGAACAGGCCGCGCTCGTCCGGCGTCGGCTCGGCGACGGTCGTGCTGTTCGCGAATTCGAGCTTCGTCACGTCGCCGTTCGCGAGCGTGATGCGCAGGCTTTGCAGATAATCGCCGCCGCTCATGTCGAGGCCCTTGATCGATTGCGCGAGTTGCGGCTGGTTCGGCGTGAGCCGCATGCGCCATTGCGCGGCGCTGCCTTCGGCGCTCACGTCGAACTGCGAGTAGAGCGCGGACATGTCGCCGCCCAACATCGCGCGCATCATCTTCGACACCTGCGCGACGCCGCGCGTGCCTTGCGCGCTATGCGTGCTGACGCGATGGCCGCTCGCGTCGACCTGCGCGACGCCCGCATCGGTGATCACGTAGGTGGCCTTGTACGGTGTGTCGATCTGCCAGATCACGCCGTGCTCGCGAAAGAACAGCAACGTGCCGTTGCTGACGAGCGGCTGCTTCATCGCGGCGAGCGTTTGCGTCTGCGTGAATTGCGCGCGCACGCCTCTCGCCTGCGCGAGATGCGCGGCGATCTGCGAGACCAGCGCGGTGCTGGCGGGCGCGGCCGCGTTCGCCGGGTTGGCTGTTGCCGCATGCGCCGGCATCGCGGACCACGCGAGCATGCACGTCACGCCGATCGCGCCCGCTACCCGCGACACGGCCGCACGCCGGGTCAGCGTCGCCATACGCGCTCCAGCTTTTCGAATACGACCGGCGGCGACACGAACTGCAATTCCTCGGTGGCGGCATCGACGGCGACCTGGATCGTATAGCCCTTCGTGAGCCGCGTGCCCGTCGCGCCATCGACAATTTCATACCCTATTTTCAGGCGGTTTTCGTATTCGAGCAGTTGTGCGCGCACTTCGAGCGTCTGGCCGTACACGGCAGGCCGCACGTACTTCAGATGCGCCTCCACGATCGGCCACAGATAGCCGGACGCGCGCATCTCGCGATAGTCGTAGTCGAACGCGCGCAGGAGCGCCGCGCGGCCCATCTCGAAGTACTTCAGATAGTTGCCGTGCCAGCACACGTTCATCGCGTCGACGTCGTGAAACGGCACTTCGACGGTCGCGCTGGCAGTCAGCACGTGGTTCGGTTTCGCGGCGTCGCTCATGGGTTGGCTCCCTCGCGATAGTCGTCAAGCAGTTCGCACGCGGCGATGCGTGCGGTCAACGCGCGCAGCTCGCCTTCGAGCGCGCGGTCCTCGGCGACGAACGGCGAGCCCGCGCCCACATCATCGACAAATGCACGCAACGGCGCGGGCACCGGCGTCGCGCTGTCGATGCGCAGGCGCAAATGCACGGCCTGCACGGTCGCGAGCGTGTGTGCGGCGGCGACCTGCTCGGTCAATTCGAGCACGCGCAGGCAGTCGCGCGCGGCGATCGTGCCCATGCTGACCTTGTCCTGATTGTGCGCCTCGGTCGAGCGCGAGAACACGCTCGCGGGCATCGTGTTCTTCAGCGCCTCGGCGGTCCATGCGGACGACGAAATCTGCACGGCCTTGAAGCCATGATTGATCGCGGCGCGCTCGGACGCCGCACCCGACAGATTGCGCGGCAAGCCGTTGTTGAAGTTCACGTCGACCAGCAACGCGAGCTGCCGGTCCATCAGGTCCGCCAGATTGGCAACGGCGACCTTCAGCGCATCCATCGCGAACGCGATATGGCCGCCATAGAAGTTACCACCATGCAAAATGCGTTCGTTGTCGGGATCGACAAGCGGATTGTCGTTCGCGCTGTTCAGCTCGTTTTCGACATCGCGGCGCACCCAGCCGAGCGCATCGCGCGCGACGCCGATCACATGCGGTGCGCAACGGATCGAATAGCGGTCCTGCAGACGATGCCCCGGCGTGTCGGCGCGGCCGGCCAGATCGGCGCGAATCCACGCGGCCGCTTCGGCCTGGCCCGCGTGCGGTTTCACTTCAAACAGCGTCGCGTCGAAGTGCGCGGCACGGCCGTCGAGCGCGACGGTCGATAGCGCGGTCAAACGCGCGGCAAGCCGCGTCAGGTGCTCCACGCGCGCCACCGCGAGACACGCGAGGCCCGTCATCACGGCCGTGCCGTTCATCAGCGCGAGACCTTCCTTCGGCGCGAGCGTCAGCGGCTCGACACCGAGTTCGGTCCACACTTCGCGCGCCGCGCGCAACGCGCCGCCGTACTGCACGTCGCGCTCGCCCGCGAGCGCAGCCGCGACGTACGACAGCGGCGTCAGATCGCCGCTCGCGCCGACCGAGCCCTCGGACGGAATGCGCGGCAACACGCGATGATTGATCAAGGCCGCGAGGCGTTCGAGCAGCACCGTGCGCACGCCGGAAAAGCCATACGCGAGCGAATTCAGACGCGCGGCGATCACCGCGAGGGTTTGCGCGTCGTCGAGATAGGCGCCCATGCCGCAGCCGTGATAACGCGTCAGTTGCAGCGGCAACGCCTCGACGAGCGCGATCGGCACGTCGACCACGCAGGCGTCGCCGTAACCGGTGTTGACGCCGTACACGGTCGCGCCGGCATCCAACTGGCGGCGCAGGAACGCCGCGCCGCGCTCGATGCGCGCGCGCCATGCGGGATCGTCGCTGAGCGCGACCGACGCACGCTGGCGCGCAATCGCGACGACCTCTTCGATCGTCAGCCGGCGTGCACCGACGACGACCGGTGCGCAACCGGCAGCGGCATTCGCGGAGGCATTCGCCACGACGCGCGCGCGTCGCGCATCGCTCAGATCATGTTCGGCCATTCGCGCCTCGCTTGGGGCTGGCCCAGAAATCGAAGAAGTTGAACCATTGATAAGGGGCCTTGCGGCAATAGTGTTCGAGGCGCAGCGCGTAGCGTTGCGCCCACGCGGCCAGATGCTGCGCGCGTTCGCGGCGCGGCAGCTCGATGCGCTCGGCGAACGGTTCGAAGTACATGCGATAGCCGTCACGTTCCTTCAGGCAGAAGAACAGATAGACCGGACAGCCGAGGGCATGCGCGAGCACGTACGGCCCTTGCGCGAACGGCGCGCTCGCGCCGAGAAATTGCGCGTCGGTGGTGCGTCCGGCTTCGGCCGCCGGCACCCGATCGCCGACGATCACCAGCAGTTCGCCCGCATCGATGCGCTGCTGCATCAGCACCGCGGTCTCGGGACCGAAGTCGCCCACTTCGAGCAGATGCCGCGCGAAGTCGCGATTGGACGACGCGAGCACCTGATTGAAGCGGCGCGCGTGCTCGGTGTAGACGACTGCCGTCACCTTCGCGTGGTCGCCGCGCAAGGCGAGTGCGCGCATCATCTCCAGGTTGCCGAGGTGCGCGCCGATCACGAGCGCGCCTTTACCGCTCGCGATCAATGCTTCGAACGCCGAAGGGTTGTCGAACGTGACCTCGGTGTCATCGACGCGGCCGCTCCACGCGGCGAGCTTGTCGAAGCCCGACTGCGCGAACGCGAGCATATGGCGATACGCGGACAGCCACCCCGGGCGCGGCGTATTCGCCGACGGCGCGACCGCTCTCAGATGGGTGAAGTAGTTGCCCGACGCGGCGCGCGCAGCGCGGCCCGTCAGCAGAAAATACGCGACGACCGGATGCAGCCACAGCGCGGTGAAGCGGCGGCCGAACAGCTTGCAGCTCAGCGCGAGCAGGCTCATGCCGAGGTGGCTGCCGCGTTCGGCGATGCGCCACCAGGCTTCGGACTGCGGTTCATCGATGGCATCGGCCAGCGTGCCACGGCGCGGCATCACCTTGTGCGCGAGCAGCATCGGCAGGCGCCACAGCATCCCGAACACGAGCCGCGTATGGCTGCCGGTGATGCGCACGTTGTCCCACAGCACGTCGAAATGCGACACGCCGTCTGCCGCGTAGGTGACGCGCGTCGGGATCGAGCGGAACACGGCGCGCCGCCAGTGCAAACGCACGAGGATCTCGATGTCGAAGTCCATGCGCGTCGGCAGGTGCACGCTGTCGATCAGCCCGCACGCGAGCGCGAGCGGATACAGACGGAAGCCGCACATCGAATCGCGGATCGTCAGCGACAGCGTCTCGATCCACACCCACACGTGGGTCAGATAGCGGCCGTACAGACGCGCCTTCGGCACGCTGTCGTCGTAGACCGGACGGCCGAGAATCACCGCGCCGGGTTCGGCGCGCGCGGCAGCGATGAAGCGCGGCACATCGGTCGCGTCGTGCTGGCCGTCGGCGTCGATCTGCAGCGCGTGTGTGTAGCCCGCGGCGCGAGCCGCGCGCAGACCCGCCATCACCGCTGCCCCCTTGCCGCCATTTATGGGCAGACGCAGCAGCGTCATCTGCTGCGCGTACTGCCGTGCGAGCGCGGCGAGTACCTGCTGGGTCGGCTCGTCACTGCCGTCGTCGACGACGAAAATCGGCAGGCCGTGCACCGCGAGATGCGCGACGGTCGCGCCGATCGCGTCCTTGTGGTTGTAGATCGGGATGACGATGCAGGGCGCGAACTTCATCACGCGTCCTCCCGATGCACGAGCACGCCCGACGCGCACTCGCGTCCGTCGAGCCGGTATGCGAACTGCACGCGACGGCGCGCAACGTCATAGGCGAGCGTGAGTTCGAGCACCGCACCGGGCGACACAGGCGCCATGAACTTCAACCGGTCGACCGACGCCACCTGACGCACCCGCGGCCAATGCCCGGCTGCGAGCCGCGCCGCCCAGTCGACCTGCACGACGCCCGGCAGAATCGGCAGGCCCGGAAAATGGCCGGCGAAATGCACGAGTGACTGCGGCACGCGCAGCACGTAGTGCAGCGTGTTGCCGAAACGCGTTTCGGCGAGCACTTCCATGCCTTCGGCGCGCGCTGCGAACGCGGCCGCGACCGCGTTCGCGGGCAGCTTGCCGCGCGCATCGAATGGCAGGCTCACACGAAAACGCCAGTGACGCGGCAACACGACCGCATCGAAGTAATTGGCCAGATGCCGGCGCAGCGTTTTCGCGAGCGCGACGCGGCCTTCGTCGCGCAATGCCGCGCCGCCCGCTTCGGTCAGCGCGACCACCGCGCCGACCCGTTCGCGCGACACACCTTCGAGCGGCACCAGCGCCGCCTGCGCGATATACGGATGCAACGCGAGACGCGCCTCGAGCTCCGGCAGCGAGACGCGCTTGCCGCCGAGCTTCAGCAACCGGTCGAGGCGCCCTTGCAACCGAAAGCGCCCGTCGGCATCGAAGGCGATGCGGTCGCCAGTGCGATACCAGCCGTCGTGATCGAGATGCGGCGAGCGCACGCACAGCGCGCCGTCGTCGTCGCCGCGCACCTCGGCGCCGGCGACCGGCCGCCACGCGTCGCTCTCGTCCTGGCGCCGCCAAGCGATGCCGCCGGTTTCCGTGCTGCCGTAGATTTCGAGCGGCGCCGCGCCATAGGCCGCCGCATAGGGCTGCGCGGCGTCAGCCGCGAGCGGACCGCCCGACGAAAAGAACGCGCGCGGCGCGGGCGTGAGCGCGGCGAAGCCCGACAACGCGGGCCAGCGCGATAGTTGCGCGGGCGTCGAGACGATCGCCGTCGCGCCGCATTGCGCGATGCGCGCCTGTAGCTGCAGCGGCTCCATGCCGATCGCGCGATCGAACGCGCGGCCGGCCGCAAGCGGCCATAACACGCGAAACAGCAGACCGTAGATGTGGTGATGCGGCACGCTCGAGAGCATCGTCGCGTCGCCGATCAACGCGCCCCACTGCTGCTCCAGTGTGTGGATTTCGGCGTTGAATTGCGCGAGCGTTTTGCGGATCGGCTTTGGCGCGCCGCTGCTGCCGGACGTGTAGAGCGTGAGCGGCGCGTGCGGGTCGATTGGGTACGCGGTGTGAGCGGCGGCATGCACATGTGCCGATGCGACGAATGGCGGCAGATCCGCATCCGTCAGCATGAAGTCGTACGCGCCCGCGAGATCGGCGAGATAGCCCGGCGCCGCATTGGCCGGGATCACTGGCTCCTTGCCGCACGCGAACAGCGCGAACAGCGCGCAGGCGAACTCGAACGGATCGTCGATACACAGCGCGCAGCGCGGCGCGTCGTGCGCTCGGACGAGTTCTAGCAAGCCCGCGACACGCGCGCGAAACGCCGCGCGATCGAGCAGCACGGCGCCATCGCGGCACACCGGCGCAGAACCCTCGGCGAGCGCAACGTCGGCCGACAACAGATCATGCAACGCGATCATGCCGCCTCCGAACCCGCCCGCGCGGCGCGCGGCAGCACGACGAGGCGCCGCCACACGTACTCGCCGGCAAGCAGCGCGCCGATCAGCCCGTACGCGATCAGGCCGTTGTACAGCGACCAGCTCGCGCGGCTCCAATAGAGCGCGGTATAGACGGAAAACGCGCCGTTCAGCACAAAGAACCCGCACCAGACCTGGGTCACGCGCCGCGTATAGCGCACCGCGCCCGGCGGCAGATCGGGGCTGCCGAGGCGCGCGAATTTTTCGATCATCGACGGCCCGCGCACGAGCGTCGCGCCGAACGCGATCAGCAAACCGAGATTGACGAGCGACGGATAAAAGCGCAGCAGCAGTTCGCTATCGGTGACGACGATTGCCGTCGACGCGCAGCTCAATAGGATCACCACGGCCCAGTCGAGCGCGGACAGCTGTCCCAGCGGGATCGCCACCGGACCGCCGCCGATCCAGCGCTGCAGCCACAAAGTCGCGAACAGCATGCCGCCGACGAGACGCGGCGCGTCCCAGTGCCATGCACACAGAATCAGAGCGGGATAAGCGAGTTTCAGCAGCACCTGCACGACGGTCCTGCCCCAGTGAGGCCGCGTGCCGGATTCGTTTGCGACGGAACGTGGCGCTGACATCGCGGAGCGCGGGCGCGCGGCCGGCATCAGCCTTGCGCCGCAAGCAGCGATTCGACCGCGCCGATCACGTCGCCGACCGTGCGCACGGACTTGAAGTCGTCCGGCTTGATGCGGCGACCGGTCATTTCCTGCAGCTTGATCGCGAGATCGACCGCGTCGATGCTGTCGAGATCGAGGTCTTCGAACAGGTTGGCGTCGGGCGTCACGCGCTCCGGCTCGATCGCGAAGTTGTCCTTGAAAATCGCGCGGATGCGCTCGAGAATCTCAGCCTCAGACACGGTCAATCCCCCTTCCTCGTGGTTTCGTGCGCCGCTTCGCGCTGACTCTCGACCAACGCGGCGAGCGAGTTGATCGAGCGAAAGTGCTCGCGCGTGCGTTCGTCGTTCGCCGCGATGGTCAGTTGGTATTGTTTGCGCAGCACGATGCCGATTTCGAGCGCGTCGATCGAATCGAGACCGATGCCGTCGGAACCGAACAACGGGGCGTCGTCGTCGATATCGGCGGGGCTCAGGTCTTCGAGATCGAGGGCTTCGATCAGAAGCCTTTTAATTTCCAGTTTTAAAGAATCCATAGTCAAACAGGTGCTGGGTAATGTGGGCTTCGACGGCATTCGTCACGCTGCGCGCCGCAATGGCCGTGGTGGTGTCGTGCGCGGCCAGCCCGGCGACGCCAAGCGGCGCGAGCACGTTCACGCGCATCCGGAAAGCGCGCGACGGCACGTTGTACCAGCGCATCTGCCGCGTGAACGCGGGCGGATCGCAATCCATCAACACCGGCACGATCGGCGCGCCGGCCTTCAGCGCCATATGCGCGAAACCGCGCGAAAACGCGTGGAGCCGGTTCGGCGCGGGGCTGCGCGTGCCCTCCGGAAAAATGATCATCGTATAGCCGGCCGCAAGGTGCTTGGCGCCCGCGTCGATGAGCGCGGTCGCGTCCGCGTTGCTCACGTATTCGGCCGCGCGCACGATGCCCCAGAAACACGGGTTGCGCCAGTGCGCGCTCTTCACGACGCAGCAGGCGCGCGGCGTCAGCGACAGCAGGACCATCACGTCGAGGTAAGTCGGGTGATTCGCGACGACGATCGCGGGTCCCCCCGCGTGCAACGTCTCTCCACCGGACACCTCGAGTTCCATCACGCCGAGACCACGCAGCACCGCGACGAGTGCGCGGAAAAACCGGTGGATCACCCCGGTCACTGCACGCTGCCGCGACGCGCGATGCGGCCACAGCCACGCGAACGGAAACACGAGCACCGAAAATAGCACGCCGCATACGCCGAACACGACGAAGGCGAGGCCGGTCGCGCAAAAACGCCATGCGTAATCAAGCCGCGCGGTCATCCCAACTCCAATGCCACACCGCGCCGGCGCGCTGCCAGCGCGCGGGCGCGCCGGTTTCCAGGCAGTGCAGCAGCGCCTGGCTCTGGGTCGGGAAGCTGGCGGCGTCGCTCACGGCGGGCCGCGGGCCGTCCCGCGGGCCGTCCGCCATCTCGTCTGCGCGGGTCAGCGAGCATACGAGATGCCCGGCCGACGCCTCGCTATCGAGCAACACCGCGATCGCCCCGCCCTGCACTTCGTCTTCGATCGTGCCGTAGGCGAGATCGGCCGGTTCGTCGGCATACACGAGCAGCACCGGCGCATCAGGTTGCGTCGCGTATTGCGCGTACGCTTCGAGCAGCGCGTAGCCGAGCGTTTGTGCGCCGGCCGATACCGCGCTCGCCGCCGAGCGGTCGCCGCGCGCAATCCCGAACACGCCCGTCATCGCGTTCAACACCGACAGGCTGAAGGCCGTCGGCGACACCGGCTCGCCCGCGCTGATGCTGCGCAGGATGTCGGTGGTACGCCGCAATTCCCCGTGCCGCGAGGCGAACACCACCCGCACCGGATTCTGCTCAACGCAGTCGTGCGCGACCTTGAGCGCTACCTTGGACAGCGTGCTGAGGCGCCGCCGCACGATCGGCTCGATAAAGCCGATATCGGGTGCGGCAGATGCGGTAGCCGGCCAGCTAGACCAGCGACCGACCGGAATGGTCCAGTGCAGATCGGGCATATCGGTGTTCGCGCGTAGAAACGGGGAAAGGCTCAAACGCCTGACGGAATACACAGCCGTGACAGCGTGCAGCGCCGCGCGGATCGGGAGGTTCCAGCCGGGATCGAACAGTATTCTGTTCGGGAATGCAGCATTGTCGGCATTCGGCCCCGATTGTTCAGGCGCCACTGACGATCCCTGACAATCGGTGTTGTGGACTGCGGCTCCGGCTCCTTTTGTGGCCAAAATAATACTGCGTATTCTGAATCAAATCGGATCAAATCGGCCAGAAAAGACGTATCCATCTGTATCCGCGCTTGCTCAGGAACGGAAGGTGAGACGATTTGACCAGGCCCGCCGCGCCGGCGCGCCGGAAGGCTGTTCCGCGAGCAGGGATCGCGCGGCATCGCACCGTCATCATCCGCCAAACACCCTTTCATTTTTCTTTCTTTGCAAAAGTTACATCGAGATACAGCCGACACCGCGTCGCCCGCGCCTGTTATACTCCGCCCCTCATTGGGGAGTAGCCGCCCCGCGGCACGTCCGCACCGCTTCGCCGGTGCGTCGCACGTGTGGTTCGCGGGGGCGCCTGTCAACAGACTTGGCCGTCACGGCCATGGCAGTCGCAGCCTCTGGCCTGGCGAGACCGATGATCCACACGCGCCGCAACAGGGCCCGGCGTGTCGTGGGTCGTCGCTCGCTCATTTCCGGCCCGAGGAATCCATTCAACGTGAATCAAGCTTTTCTCATTTCCACCGGCGCGGTCGCGCTCGCCGAAATCGGCGACAAGACGCAGTTGCTGTCGCTCGTGCTGGCCGCGCGCTATCGCAAGCCCGTGCCGATCATTCTCGGCGTGCTCGCGGCGACGCTGATCAATCACGCGGGCGCCGGCGCGCTCGGCGCGTGGCTCGGCTCGATGCTGACGCCGACCATCATGCGCTGGGCTCTGGCGGTGTCCTTCGTTGGCATGGGGCTGTGGATTCTCGTGCCCGACAAGCTCGAAGACGAGGAAGCCAACACGAACCGCACCCACTTCGGCGTGTTCGGCACGACGGTCGTGACGTTCTTCCTCGCGGAGATGGGCGACAAGACGCAGATCGCGACGGTCGCCCTCGCCGCGCGCTTTCACGATTTCTTCGGCGTGGTGGCCGGCACGACGCTCGGCATGATGATCGCGAACGTGCCGGCGATCCTGCTCGGCGACCGCTTCGCGCATCGTCTGCCGACGAAGCTCGTGCACGGCATCGCCGCGGTGATGTTCGTCGTGCTGGGCGCAATGGGGCTGTTCGGGGTCGGGGTCTGAGCTACCTGACCTACTGCGGGGCTTTCGGCGCCGACGCCGCGGCCGCCGGCAGCGACACTTCGTTCACGTCCGCACCACCGCCCAGCGGGATCTTCACGGTGTGCACGGCGCCGTTGCCAAGCGGGAAGTCAGTCAGCGCGCTACGCGCCAGATAAGGCATCGCCCGCACCAGCGACGACTCTTCGCCAAAATTGCGCGCCGTCACGTTGTAGACCTCCCGGCCGCTCGCGCGCTCGGTGATCCGGATGCCGAGCAGATGCGTGAACACCGGGTAACTCTGGTTCACATACGTCGCCGGGAACGGCCCCCACGGTCCCCACGGATCGAACGGCCGCCCCCAGTAAGGACCGGGCCACGGGTTGTAGTAGACCGGCTGCGCGACGGTCACGATGTCCGAGCTGATGCCATAAGCGAGTTCGACCAGATAGCGCGCGTCGCCGTGCGCGACTTCGCGGAACGAGTGCAGGGCGAGCTCGTTCGCGACGATCCGCTCGTACGCGCTCAGTTCGAGATTGTTCTTCTGATCCTCGTGCCGCGTGAATGCATAGGTGCGGGTCGCGTCGCTGCCGCTCCAGTCCGAGAACGCCGTGACCTGCGTCGTCACGTAGGTCGTGCAGCCGGACAGCAGCACGGTCAGTGCGACGAACAGCAGCGCGACGCGGCGGGTCCATCGATCGATGTTCATGGTCTGCCTCGTGATGCCTTTGGGTTGCATCGGTTCTGCTTCAGATAAAACCTTGTTTCGGCCGCGAATATTCCGTCGCGCGATCCGCCGGCCGACCGGCGATGCCGGACCGCCGCCACGCGCGGCGCCCGATAATACGCTGACCTCGCCAGCCGGTAAAAGGTTCTTCCGCTGCCCCTCAAAGCCGGCCGCGCTTCGCGGCGCCGAAACTCGCCTCCCTTCCCCCCGCACGATTGCCCGAGGCTTTGTACAATGGCTCGACCAAGCCCGGCTCGCGCGCCGTTTGCGCGCCCGACCGCTCGAATACACCACCACAGAACGCCATGGCCGATACCGCAACGCCCAATGTGATCCGCCGCGCCGATTACGCGCCGCCCGCCTTCCTGATCGACACCGTCGCGCTGGAGTTCGATCTGGTCCCCGAACGCACGGTCGTCAGGAATACGATGCGTGTGCGCCGCAACCCGGATGCGTCGCGCGCCGCGCATCTCGAACTGATGGGCGAACAGCTCGAGTTCGTCAGCGCAGAGATCGACGGCAAGCCGTTCCCGAACGCTCACCCGCACGAGCACGGCCTGTTGCTCGACGATGTGCCGGACAGCTTCGAGCTGACGCTCACGAGCATCTGCAATCCCGCGGAAAACACCACGCTGTCGGGCCTGTACGTCTCGAGCGGCAACTTCTTCACGCAGTGCGAAGCCGAGGGCTTTCGCCGCATCACCTACTTTCTCGACCGCCCCGACGTGATGGCGAGCTTCACGGTTACGCTGCGCGCGAGCAAGGCCGACTATCCCGTGCTGCTGTCGAACGGCAATCTGCTGGAAGAAGGCGACTTGTCCGATGGCCGCCATTTCGCGCGCTGGGAAGATCCGTTCAGGAAGCCGAGCTATCTGTTCGCGCTCGTCGCGGGCAAGCTCGTCGCGCTCGAAGAACGCGTAAAGACCGGCTCAGGCAAGGACAAGCTGCTGCAGGTCTGGGTCGAGCCGCACGATCTCGACAAGACCCGTCACGCGATGGATTCGCTGATCCACTCGATCCGCTGGGACGAAGAGCGCTTCGGGCTCGAGCTCGATCTGGACCGCTTCATGATCGTCGCGGTCAGCGACTTCAACATGGGCGCGATGGAGAACAAGGGGCTCAACATCTTCAACACGAAGTACGTGCTCGCGAACCCCGAAACGGCTACCGACACCGACTTCGCGAACATCGAGGCGGTAGTCGGCCATGAGTACTTCCACAACTGGACGGGCAACCGCGTGACCTGCCGCGACTGGTTCCAGCTGAGCCTGAAGGAAGGCCTGACGGTGTTCCGCGACCAGGAGTTTTCGGCCGACATGGCGGGCGGCCAGACAGGTGGCAGCGACGAAGCCGCGCGCGCCACCAAGCGCATCGAGGACGTGCGCGTGCTGCGCCAGATGCAGTTCGCCGAGGATGCGGGCCCGATGGCGCATCCGGTGCGCCCGGAGAGTTACGTCGAGATCAACAACTTCTACACGATGACCGTCTACGAGAAAGGCTCGGAAGTCGTGCGGATGTACCAGACGCTGTTCGGCCGCGACGGCTTCCGCAAGGGCATGGACCTGTACTTCAAGCGTCACGACGGCCAGGCCGTGACCTGCGATGACTTCCGTCACGCGCTCGCCGACGCGAACGGCCGCGACCTCGCGCAATTCGAGCGCTGGTATAGCCAGGCCGGCACGCCGCGCGTATCGGTGCGCACCCGCTACGACGCTGCGCAGCAGCGCTACAGCGTGACGCTGCGCCAGGGCTACGGCGAGACCGCGCCAGCCGCGCGCGAAACGCAGAATGGACCGCTGCTGATTCCATTCGCGATCGGCCTGATCGGCGAGGACGGCCGCGATTTGCCGCTGCAGCTCGACGGCGAGGCGAAGGCGTCGGAGTCGACCACGCGCGTGCTCGAATTCACGCAGACCGAGCAGACCTTCACGTTCGTCAACGTCGCGCAGGAACCCCTGCCGTCGCTGTTGCGCAATTTCTCGGCGCCGGTGATCGTCGAGTACGACTATACGGCCGAACAGCTCGCGTTCCTGCTCGCGCACGACAGCGATCCGTTCAACCGCTGGGAAGCGGGCCAACGGCTGGCGACGCGCGAGCTGCTCGCGCTTGCCGCGCGCGCGGCCACGGGCGCGGCGCTGCAACTCGACGACTCAGTGGTTGCCGCGTTCGCGCGCGTGCTGACCGACGAGACGCTGTCGCCGGCATTCCGCGAACTAGCGCTGATGCTGCCGTCTGAGGCCTATCTGGCCGAGCAGATGGCCGAGTCGAATCCGGCCGCGGTCCACGCGGCGCGGCAGTTCGTGCGCAAGCGCCTCGCCAATGCGCTGCGTGACGACTGGCTCGAGGTCTATGAGCAGCATCGCACGCCCGGCGTCTATGAAGCGACGCCCGAAGCCGCCGGTCATCGCGCGTTGAAGAATCTTGCGCTGTCGTACCTGACTGAGCTCGACAATTCCGCGGACGCCGTGCGTCTCGCGGCCGCGCAATATGACGCCGCGAACAACATGACCGACCGTGCGGCCGCGCTGTCGGCGCTGCTCAACGCGGCCGCGCCGCAAGGCGGCAGCCCCGAAGCACAGCGCGCGCTCGACGACTTCTATCGGCGCTTCGAGAAGGAGCCGCTCGTCATCGACAAGTGGTTCGCGTTGCAGGCAACGCAGCGCGGCAGCGCACAGCATCCGGTGATCGACACGGTACACACGCTGATGACCCATCCGGCCTTCAACCTGAAGAACCCGAACCGCGCGCGTTCGCTGATTTTCAGCTTCTGCGCGGCGAACCCCGCGCAGTTCCACGCGGAAGATGGCTCCGGTTACGCGTTCTGGGCCGAGCAGGTGATCGCGCTCGACGCACTCAATCCGCAGGTGGCCGCGCGCCTCGCGCGCTCGCTCGAACTGTGGCGCCGCTTCACGCCGGCGCTGCGCGACAGCATGCGTGCGGCGCTCGAGAAAGTGGCCGCGCAGGTCAAGTCGCGCGACGTTCGCGAAATCGTCGAGAAGGCGTTGGCGTGATGGCGCGCTGAGTTCTCGAGTCGCATCGGAAAGCCGGCACACGTTGCCGGCTTTTTTTTCGTTTGCTGGGCCGGGTCCACGCAGCTGGGTCGGGCCGTTAGCCGTTTGGCCGACTGTTCATCGGACGCCTTCCTGGAAGAAAGTATACGCACACATTTAACGGTTTACATTTAACGTACGGCGTTATACGATTCCATGATCACGACATTCGCAGACAAGGCCACCGCAAGAATTTTCCAGGGCAGGTTCGTGCATTCGTTGCCGCATTCAATCCAGGCGCTTGCGTATCGCAAGTTGCTGATGATCGACGCGGCGCGCTCCATCGCGAATTTGCACGCACCGCCCGGCAACCGCCTCGAAGCCTTGCAAGGTCAGCGCAGCGGGCAATGGAGCATCCGCATCAATGCACAGTGGCGCATCTGTTTTCATTTCGTCGGCGAGGACGCGCTGAATGTCGAGATCGTCGACTATCACTGATTATTGGGAGACCGATATGGTCATCAAACGCTCCGCGCTCAACAGCATCGATTTCTCCGACATCGATACGGGCGCGGCCATTGACGAGATCCATCCGGGCGAGATTCTGCGCAGCGAGTTCCTCGAGCCGCTCGGCATGTCCGTCAACGCGCTCGCGCTTGCGCTGCGGGTGCCGGCGCCGCGTATCAACGACGTCGTGCGCGGCCGCCGCGCGATCTCCGCCGATACCGCGCTGCGGCTCGAGCGCTACTTCGGCGCCAGCGCGCAGTTCTGGCTCAACCTGCAAATTGCCTACGACCTGCGCGTCGCCACAGCCGCAGCCGGCGAGCAGATCGAACGGGAAATCGAGCCGCTGCCGCGCGCCGAGCGCCCAAAACTGCCGAGCGTGCCCGCCGGGCACGCCCGGGCCGCGGCGCTCGCGGCCAGCGTCAGCGGCACCGTGTCAGCCAAGGCGCGGCGCAAGACCTGAAGGCGGCCGTGCGACCAAAAGCACAGAGCCGACACAACGAGCGGGTAAAATCTCAACATTCTTCTAGCCTTCCCGGAGTACAGCAATGTCTTTGCAACGTCGTACCACTCTCACGAAGTACCTGATCGAGCAGCAGCGCGAAACCAACAACCTGCCCGCCGATCTGCGCCTGTTGATCGAAGTCGTCGCGCGCGCGTGCAAGGCGATCAGCTACCACGTCAGCAAGGGCGCGCTCGGCGATGCGCTCGGCTCGGCGGGAAGCGAAAACGTCCAGGGCGAAGTGCAGAAGAAGCTCGACATCCTGTCGAACGAAATCCTGCTCGAGGCGAACGAATGGGGCGGCAACCTCGCGGGCATGGCCTCCGAGGAAATGGAAAAGATCTTCCCGATTCCGGCCAACTATCCGAAGGGCGAATACCTGCTCGTGTTCGATCCGCTCGACGGTTCGTCGAACATCGACGTCAACGTGTCGATCGGCACG
This sequence comes from Burkholderia sp. H160, assembly GCA_000173575.1. Classification (GTDB taxonomy): domain Bacteria; phylum Pseudomonadota; class Gammaproteobacteria; order Burkholderiales; family Burkholderiaceae; genus Paraburkholderia. The sequence goes on from ABYL01000065.1 coordinate 19,123, forward strand.
ATCTTCTCGGTGCTGCGCTGCCCGGACGGCCACCAGGCCACCGAGCAGTCGTTCCTGCAGCCGGGCACGCAGCAGGTCGCCGCGGGTTATGCGGTGTACGGCCCGCAAACGGTGCTCGTGCTGACCACCGGTAACGGCGTGAACTGCTTCACGCTCGATCGCGAACTCGGCTCGTGGGTACTCACGCAAAGCGACATGCGCATTCCGGTCGAAACACGCGAGTACGCGATCAACGCCTCGAATGAGCGCCACTGGTATCCGCCGGTTCAGCAATACATCAGCGAACTGAAGGCGGGCAAGGAAGGTTCGCGTCAGGCCGACTTCAACATGCGCTGGATCGCGTCGATGGTCGCCGACGTGCATCGCATCCTGAGTCGCGGCGGCATCTTCATGTATCCGGCCGACAAGCGCACGCCGGACAAACCGGGCAAGCTGCGTCTGATGTACGAAGCTAATCCGATGGCGTTCATCGTCGAGCAGGCGGGCGGCGCCGCGACCAACGGCGAAAAGCGCATTCTCGACGTCCAACCGAAGAGTCTGCATGAGCGTGTCGCGGTGTTCCTCGGCTCGAAGAACGAGGTCGATCGCGTAACCCGCTATCACCTCGAAGCGAAAAAGTGATCTCGAAATAAAAAATGCATCAGGGGCTTGCCAAGGCACTGAAGTAGTCCCTATAATCTCGTTTCTCCTGATGCCGGAATAGCTCAGACGGTAGAGCAGCGCATTCGTAATGCGAAGGTCGGGGGTTCGATTCCTCTTTCCGGCACCATCAAGTTTCAAGCAAAAAGCCCAGTCCTCGTGACTGGGCTTTTTGTTTTGCCGCGCTACAGGAACGGCAACGTCGTCGGCACGCATATCAGGATCAACAGCGCGGCGAGACCAGCGCACATGCGACATCTGCGTCGTTATAGAGAAAGTAGTACAGCCACAACATCAGCCAGCACACGAGCGCGATCACACCGCGAGTCACACGCGACACACGGCTCAGCACTCTTGCGCACAACTGAAACAGAAACAGATAGGCGAACCATTCGTCACTGATCGACTACCACACGAAGTTCGAACTCAACTCCCTGTCGCGTCCCCATGCGTGACGAGCAGCAAGCTCTCGACCGCAGTGCGCGGAGTTACTTCGCACCTGTAAGAGCCGTTTGCGGCCAGCGTCGCACCGGAACCGGCGCGACGTCGTCATTCAACGCATGCCAGCCTATTCGGGAAAACGGAGCGGGTCGTACGGCTGTGGCATTGCGAGATTGCGCGCGACGACAGCATCGGCCTGCGCGGTCGACTGTTCGCGTGGCGCGCCGTAGGCGGCGATCGCTTGCGCAGGTGCCGACGCGAACCACGAGATCCTGCCGGCGCATTCGATGCCAACCTGACGTCCGTTCCAGTAGACAGCGTTTTCCATCGCGACCTCCCCTGAACACGAAAACTGTCATCATCCGCGCCGTCCGGCGCGCGTCCGTCTGCCAGCGCACGCCGGGCGATCAGTAGCCGTTTCAATCATAGGTGGTCCGGCGCGCTGCGCCTTTTTCTGTCGCGGAACGACGTCGTCTTGTCACAACAATGCGCGAATAAGTTTGCCTGGCAACGGTCAGCCAGTTAATTAACGACGAAATTCTTTAAATAGTGTTTTGCGCGGTCAACGCGACGCGGAATGTGCCGTTTACAAAGAATCAGGCCTGAGCTAATGCGATCGGCAAATTAGGTACGTTCAGTTCAGAAAAAAGAAAATCCTGCCGATGCGGCGACGCACAAAATTGTCACACTTTATTCACGTGAAGGTGTTAAGTGCGGCGCAACGACAATCTCGACCGATCGTACTGAAACCCAGTCGGATCAAGGCGCGGAAGGAAATGGCGGAAGGGGCGGAACAGAGAGGATTTCGCGCTGGCAATTAAGCGGATCAAGGCGGATCACAAAGCCCAGGCGATAGTCAGACGATAAATTTTATTCAAACCTTCTGCTGATGTGTCGGCTTGTGCCGTTAAAGCAACAGAGTTTGTATGACTCGCATCGGACACTGGTGCGATGCGGGGAACGAGGCCGATAATCGGTTCGCAAAGGAGAAAGATCATGGACGCCAAACCACCGAAAATTCCGACCCCGGACAAGGTTTTTTACCCGGATCCGGAACCTGTGGCCGTCGAGTTTCTGGGAGCCGAGCTGCCCGAGCATGTTCGCGCTTTCTTCGACGAACAACGCAAGTCGTGCGATCCGAAATAACGGGGCACTGGCGCGGCGCAGCATTCGCGCTCGTTGAATTCATGCGCGGCGAATGCTCGCGCCCTCATTACGCGTCTGACGCTTTCGTCGTGACGCCGGATCAGTTCCCCTGATCAAGGCAGCAGCGCTGGACCATGCGGCTCGAGCGTGCGAATGCACGCGCCCTTCTCGCTCCGACCTTCCCCCTCCTGACGACCCGCGTTAATCGGCCCCATACGCGCCGATTGCCTGGCATCATTTATTCTTCTGTTTTTTCCATTAGCGGCCGCCCAGCCACGCTCACCTCATGAATCGTTTGCATCGCTTTGGCGCGTCATGCGCGCTCACCATTGCCGCCGCGTTCGCCTTCGCGCCCGCCCCAGCGCTCGCCGATGGCGATGACACCGCGCTCACCAACCTGATCGCACTGGTTTCCCAACGCCTTGCGCTCGCGGAGCCGGTCGCGCGCTGGAAGTGGGCGAACCACCAGCCGATCACCGATACGCCGCGTGAAAATGCGCTGCTCGCCGACGTGGAAAAGCGCGCCGCTGCCGCAAACGTCGACCCGGCGTTCGCCCGCGCGTTCTTCCGGGATCAGATCGATGCAAGCAAGGACGTGCAGAGCGCACTCTTCGCAAGCTGGCGCAGCACCCAACCTCCGCAGGGTCCTGCGCCCGATCTCGCGACCACCACGCGACCGCAGCTCGACAAGCTGACGCAATCGTTGGTGGCGGGTCTCGCGCGCGTGCAGCCGCTGCGCGCGGCGGACGATTGCCCGTCGCGCGTCGCGCAATCACTGGCTAACTGGAAGGCGCTGACGCGCTATGACTCCACGCACTCGAGCGCATTGACGCGCGCGCTCGGTCACGTGTGCGTGACGGGTGGCGTCGGCGCGACCGGCTGATTCCCGCAGCACCATTGCGCGTGCACGCCGCCACAAGGGTCACACGACGACGCTCGACTCGGACGTGTCGCTCGAAACGCTCAGCGGCATCACGCGCAGACCACGCGCCAGATGGCTTTGCAGGATACGGTACGTGGAAAGTTCGAACGGCCCCGCCATCGTCGATGCATGCAGCTGCGTCGCCTGCGCGAGCGACGTCGCGTGCCCGAGGTAGCGCCAGCGGTCGACTACGTGGAAGACGCGCTGCGCTTCCTCGCGCTCCTCGAAGACAATGGCCCCCTGGAATGGCCACGGCGCGTCCGCGGGATCGCTCTTCGTCACGCGGGGCAGCCGGTTGTGGCCCGGCCGCAGCGTTGCGATCCACTGTGCCTCCGCGAGCATCGCGCCGAGTTCGCCGCCAGTCGCGCGCCATTCGACGCGCCGTACCAGCTGCGCAAGCCGCATATCCTTCGACGAACGCCGCTCGCCGGTTAGATGCGAGCGCAGCCGCTGCCGCACGCGCACGCTTCGGCCGACATACAGCGGCGCATCGCCTTCGCCATAGAACGCATACACCCCACAGCCCGCCGGCGCGGTGTCGAGCAGATCCTCGGTGATGTCCCCCGCGAGCCGGTAGCGCCGCGTCGTGCGCTCGATCTGTGCGCGCAGCGCCTCCAGCGGCACGAGCGTCGGCAGACGCTGCCAGAACTGCCAGATCAGATCGGCGTCGGCGAGCGCGCGGTGGCGGTCGGACGGCACCAGCGCATGGCGTTCGACGAGCGCATCGAGACCGTGGCGCTTTTCGCCGGGAAACAGCGCGCGCGACAGCCGCACCGTGCACAGCACGTCCGGATCGAACGCGAGACCTGCGCGGCGAAATTCGCTGCGCAGGAATCCGCGATCGAAACTTGCGTTGTGCGCGACGAACAGCTTGCCGTTCAGGCGCTCGTACAGCGCGGGCGCAATCGACTCGAACGTCGGTGCGCCGTGCACCATATCGTTCGTGATGCCGGTCAACTGCTGGATGAACGACGGAATCGGCTGCTGCGGGTCGATCAGACTGCTCCAGCGCGTTACGCCGGTCGGCCCGACTTCGACGACGCCGACCTCGGTAATGCGGTGCTCGCTAGTGGAGCCGCCGGTCGTTTCAAGGTCGACGAAGACGATGGGTGCATCGAGGGCCAGTTCCGGTGAAAGCAGTTCAGACATGGGACAAGAGATACGGACGCGTGAATTTGCGGCAAGTATGCACCAGTTGGGCGTTGCGCATCCAGGTTGCGCCGCGTACGCAGGCGGAAATCTCGTCGGCATAGGCTCTGGTTTTTGTGCCGATATCCCGCAAACGCATAAAGCAGACTATTCATTCAGAGGCCAGATAATGCGTTTCGGTGCATTATCTTCCGACAATAAGCGCATTTTTGAACGATGCAGTTACCGAAATTCAATGTGATAGCGGATATCGCGCGAAAATAAAAAAACCCTCGTCCGGGGCGAGGGTTTTTCAATTCCGGCTGCGCGAGCGGCACACCCGGTGCAGCGGCTTTACAGCGGCTGAATGTTGGCCGCCTGCTTGCCCTTCGGGCTGGTCTTGATTTCAAATGACACGCGCTGGTTTTCCTTCAGCGACTTGAAGCCCTCGCTGCGGATTTCCGAAAAGTGTGCGAACAGATCCTCGCCACCCGCGTCCGACGTGATGAAGCCAAAACCCTTAGCATCGTTGAACCATTTGACGACACCAGTTTCCATGTCCTGTTTCCTCGGTGATTTATAAAAAGCGGGCGTTGCCCTTGAATCGATCTAACCCCGAATTCAGTTGCCCACATCTGATAGTGACGAAAACCAGAATCAGCCAATGAAATACGGCTTTGCCGTTATACGGGGAACGGAGAATGGTCGTCAAGTAAACTTTTCATATGCAATTAGCGTATAAAAAAATCAGCTTCAAACCGAATCGGATACAAGTCGATCCGTCAAATTTACCTGGATGAACTTAATTCAGATCAATCGATGAAAAAATTTCCGAAGAGTTGCAGTATGAATGTAACAAAATCGCTCAATGCGTAAGTGTTTGTCCGACTTGTTGCGGCACAGCCTCACTCGCATGATGGAAATCGGTTGTAGTGATGCGTTTGCGGAGGTTGTCATGCTGGTCAGTGAAATACGCCGTCTCTTCGCCTGGCTCACCCATTCGCATGCAAAGGTCATACCCGATCAGCCTGAACGGACCGTGGATTCATCTAACATTTTCGATTTCGATCCGATGTGGCACGGAGATCACTGGCAGAACCTGCTTTCCTCGCCGATGGATGCGCGCCGCTATGTGATGGAAGACTGGAGCATGTCCGCCCCGGCGGAATGGGACTACGCGGAAGGCACCGCGCCCGCTCACTAGACGAATCCGCGAAGGTCGTCGGCAGATAAAAAAAGCGCGACTGGAAGGTCGCGCTGATAAAGGTTTGGAGATCTTTTTCGTCAAGAAAAAGTCTGCTTCGAAAAGCATAAATTACAGTATAGCGGCCGTATGCAATTTCGATTATTCACGTGATTAACAATCATCTATTGCGGTAATAACAACAATCGCTTTTTCACATTTTCTACCGTTGTTTTTCTGCATCGTTCGGTGTCGCGAATCAGCAACGCACTTTAGGAAAATTCCGCCGCCTGGTCCGTCGAGTGGGACGCAAAGCCTTTATACACAAGGCTCGAATGGCAATCACCGATCGTTTCTCGTTGCGTAATACTTTATTGCGTGAATCGGAACGTCAACTCCCGGAAGTGTCTCTCTACACTCTGCCTAATCGGAAACCGGCGCGAATCTGGTCAGCGCGCTTCTCACGCGGAATCCGCTTCTCGCAGCGCTCGCGTGAAGGTCTCCTAAGGCAGGGTTTTATACCTCTCTCGCTCTCGGAGTTATATCAATGAAGAAGACACTCATGGTCGCTGCCCTGTCGGGCGTTTTCGTCACGGCAGCGCACGCGCAAAGCAGCGTTACCCTGTATGGCCTGATCGACGCCGGTATCACCTATACGAATAACCAGCGCGTCAATGCTACCCAGCACGGCGCCAACGTTGCGATGACGAGCGGTTCGGTGAACGGCAGCCGCTGGGGCCTGCGTGGCGCTGAAGATCTCGGCGGTGGTCTGAAGGCCATCTTCACGTTGGAAAACGGCTTTGGCATCAACGACGGCACGCTCAAGCAGAACGGCCGTATGTTCGGCCGGCAGGCGTTCGTCGGTCTGTCGAGCGATCAGTTCGGCGCTGTCACGCTCGGCCGCCAATATGACAGCATGGTCGACTACGTCGGCCCGCTGGCGCTGACCGGCACGCAATACGGCGGCACGCAGTTCGCCCACCCGTTCGACAACGACAACCTGAACAACTCGTTCCGTATCAACAACTCGGTCAAGTACCAGAGCGCGAACTACGGCGGCCTCAAGTTAGGCGCGTTGTACGGCTTTTCGAACCAAGCTAGCGGCTTCGCGAACAACCGCGCATACAGCTTTGGCGCATCGTACAACTGGATGGGCCTGAACGTCGCCGCCGCTTACATGCAACTGAACGCCAACGGCACAACCAGCGCGGCCGCAGCGTTCAATTCGGGTGGCGCAGTATCGGGCGACAACACGTTCTTCGCGCAACGTCAGCAAACTTGGGGCGCAGGCGCCAACTACGCGTTCGGCCCGGCAACCGTTGGCTTCGTGTACTCGCAGACGAACCTGCATGGCCTCGTCGGCATCAGCCAGGGCTCATCGGGTGTCTCGGGCGGCATCGGCTTTCCGTCCAACAGCGCCCAGTTCCAGAATTTCGAGGGCAACGCTCGTTACGCTCTGACACCGGCGATCAGCATTGCCGCTGCGTACACGTACACCCGCGCTAACCTGTCCAGCTCGCACGTGCACTGGAACCAGGTCGACCTGCAAACCGCATACGCGTTGTCCAAGCGTACCGACGTGTACCTGCAAGGCGTGTATCAGGCAGCAAACGAAAACTCGATCGTCCCCGCCTTCATCAATGGCGTGGGTAACGCTTCGGGCAACAACAAGCAAGTCGCCGTGACGGCTGGTCTGCGTCACCGCTTCTAAGCACTGCGCAAGGGCTGGCAGTAGAGAGGGCGCCGTTCGCGGCGCCTTTTTGTATGTTCGCGCCGAAGCGGTATTTCGCCAGACTTTGCCTGTGCCTTCGCCAGCGCCCTAGCGGCCGCTATCAGGCGGCGGATATTTGACGTCGAGAATATCGATCGGCTGCGGACCGGCCGGTGTGAATAGCGTGACCGTATCGCCAACCTTAGCCTTCAGCAGCGCGCGCGCAATCGGCGAGATCCAGCTCACGTGCCCGATGTCCAGATCGACCTCGTCGATACCGACGATCGTCACCTTGTGCTCCTCGCCATCCTCAGTCGCATAGTCGACCGTCGCACCGAAGAACACCTGATCGACGTTCTCCTGCCGGCTGCTATCGACGACCTCGGCCAAATCCAGCCGCTTGGTCAGAAAGCGGATGCGCCGGTCGATTTCGCGCAGACGGCGTTTGCCGTAGATGTAGTCGCCATTCTCCGAGCGGTCGCCGTTCGATGCCGCCCACGACACGAGCTTGACCACCTCGGGCCGCTCCACATCGATCAGATGCAGCAACTCATCGCGCATCCGCCGATGACCGGCGGGAGTCATGTAGTTTTTGGTGCCCGCGGGCACGTCGGGCTGGGCGACGTCGAGATCGTCATCGCTCTCTTCGCTCGACTCTTTGACAAAGGCCTTGTTCATAATGATCCAGTAACGGCTGCTAGCAACAACCTCTTAAAAGGTTACACGATCGGGCCCGCGGCACAAATCGCCGTGATGGGCTTCCATTTTTGAAATCCGTTGGCTATAATCTCGTTTCTGTGTGCGGCTGTAGCTCAGTTGGATAGAGTACTTGGCTACGAACCAAGGGGTCGTGGGTTCGAATCCTGCCAGCCGCGCCACCTTATTCGAGAGCTTCCCTGCCGGGGGGTTCTCAGGTTTCACCGGTTTTTGCAGTAAGCATCACTGTTTTGCGTGCGGCTGTAGCTCAGTTGGATAGAGTACTTGGCTACGAACCAAGGGGTCGTGGGTTCGAATCCTGCCAGCCGCGCCACCCATGAAGGGCCTTCCAATCGGAAGGCCCTTTGTCTTTTCGGGCGCACTATGCCCCGCCCGGGCGCGAGCCACTCACCGCGGCGGCGACTGAATATCCCCAATCTGCGCATCCGGGTGCGGCAAGTCCTCGACGACGCCGCCCACCGTTTGCTCGCTGATCGTCTCGGCCCGCATGCCGGTCAGTGCCTGGCGCTCGCGCAGCACGTCGTCGACGCTAGCGCCGAAATGGCTCGCGACAAATGCTCGCAGCACGGCGACCCGCAGCGACTCGCCCCGCCCCTCCACGGCGCCATGCCCACCGACGAACTCCGCAACGCATACCGCGTCCCGCTCGCTCTGCTCGCGCACGTCGAGCCGCCGGGCACGCTCAAGCACGACCGCAGCCGTCTCCCACGACACGGACGGCGTGAAACGGCCGTCCCACGGGCGGCCGCGATCGTTGCCGCGGATCGCAACGGTCTCGCCGCCATCGGTAAAGTAGATTTCGCGCACGAAGTCGTGCAGGCTGCGCGCCACCCAGTAGTCGAGCGCCACACCAGTGAGATCGGATACGTTCATCTGCGTTCTCCCCGGGGTTCAGGTGAGACTTGCCTTCAGCTGCATCCTGAGCCGCACGAAAGGTGCCGGACTGGCTCGCGAGGCGCCAGTCAAAACCGCGCCGACGCCCGGTCGGAAGCTCAGTAATCCGCTCGCTCGCGATCGATGCGCATGCCGCCTTCGTGGCGGTGATGCCCCTCTTCGCTCGGCCGCTCACGCGCGATGCGCATCACATCGAGATTCGTGCGCACGCGGCGCATCACGTTGGCCAGATGCACACGGTCGCTGACCTGAATCACGAAGCGCAGAACCGTGGATTCCTGTGACAAATCCTCGTCCATCGCGATATGGACGATGTTCGCGTCCGCCGACGTGATGTCGGCCGCCACGCGGGCAAACACGCCCTTGGTGTTCTTGACCAGCACCTTCACCGCGACGTCGAACAAACGCCCCGGCTGCGGCGCCCATGCGACGTCGATCCAGCGGCCCGGGTCGCGCCGGTGAATCCGCTGCGCGACGCGGCAGTCGGTGGTATGGATCGCCATGCCGAGGCCGATACCGATATAGCCCATGATGTCATCGCCCGGAATCGGACGGCAGCATGCGGACAGCTGCACCGACATGCCTTCGGTGCCAGTAATGACGACCGGCGGCGCATGCGGCGTCGAACCGGACTCGGAGCGCGAACCGTCGTCGTCAGCATCGCGCCCGCTCATCAGCACTTCGATACGCTTGGCCATCACCGCGGCGACCCGCCGGCCGAGACCGATGTCCGCGAAAATTTCCTGACGGTTCTTGTTGCCAGTCCACTGCACGAGCTTTTCCCACGCTTCCGGCGTCACGTCCGATAGCGTGAGGCCGTAGCCCTTCAAGGCCTGATCGACGAGGCGCTCGCCGAGTTGCACCGACTCGTTCAGCCGCATCGTCTTCAGATAATGACGGATCGCCGAGCGCGCCTTGCCGCTGCGCACGAAGCCAAGCCACGCGGGGTTCGGCTTCGAATACGGCGCCGTGATGACTTCGACGATGTCGCCGCTCTTCAGCTCGGTACGCAACGGCAACAGCTCGTTGTTGATCTTCACCGCAACGCATTGGTTGCCGAGGTCGCTGTGGATCGAATATGCGAAGTCGAGCGCGGTGGCGCCGCGCGGCAGCGCCATGATCTTCGACTTCGGCGTAAACACGTAGACCGCGTCCGGGAACAGGTCGATCTTCACGTGCTCGAGGAATTCGCTCGAATCGCCCGCTTCGCTCTGAATATCGAGCAGCGACTTCAGCCACTGGTGCGCGCGCTTTTGCACGTCATTCAGATCGGCGCTGCCGTTCTTGTACAGCCAGTGCGCGGCGACGCCCGCCTCGGCGATCTCGTGCATCTTGCGCGTGCGCACCTGAAACTCGATCGGCGCGCCGAACGGGCCGACGAGCGTGGTGTGCAGCGACTGATAACCGTTCACCTTCGGGATCGCGATGTAATCCTTGAACTTGCCCGGCACCGGTTTGAAGAGCGCATGCAGCGCGCCGATGCAGGTATAGCACTCGAGCGCACTCTCGACGACCACGCGAAACCCGTAAACGTCGAGCACCTGCGAGAACGACAGCTGCTTGTCGCGCATCTTCTTGTAGATGCTGAAGATGGTTTTCTCGCGACCGGTGACTTCGGCGTCGAGCTTCGCGTCCGCGATCGCGCGCTGCACCGATTCGAGAATCTTGCCGACCACCTCGCGACGATTGCCGCGCGCGGCCTTGACGGCTTTCTCGAGCGTCGCGTAACGGTGCGGGTTGAAGTTCGCGAAGCTCAGGTCCTGCAGCTCGCGATAGGTATTGTTCAGGCCCAGCCGGTGGGCGATGGGCGCGTAAATGTCGAGCGTTTCGCGCGCGACGCGGCGACGCTTCTCCGGCGGCACCGCGCCGAGCGTGCGCATGTTGTGCAGCCGGTCGGCGAGCTTCACGAGAATCACGCGCACGTCGCGCGCCATCGCGAGCAGCATCTTGCGGAAGTTCTCCGCCTGCGCTTCCTCGCGATTGCGAAACTCCATCTTGTCCAGCTTGGACAACCCGTCGACCAGTTCCGCGACCTTCGCGCCGAAGCGCTCGGCGAGTTCCGCCTTGGTCACACCCTGGTCTTCCATCACGTCGTGCAGGAGCGCCGCCATGATCGCCTGGGCGTCGAGATTCCAGCCCGCGCAGATTTCCGCGACGGCGACCGGATGCGTGATGTAGGGCTCGCCGCTCTGGCGATACTGGCCGAGGTGGGCTTCGTCGCTGAAGTGGAACGCCGCCTTCACGCCCTTGATCTCTTCCGGCGGCAGATAGGCGGACAGCGCGGAGGTCAGGTTGGCGATGGAGACGACGTCATGCCGGCGCGGCTGCTCCGGCGTGGCGGTCGGCCCGAACAGATGACGAAACGATTGCTCGAGGACCGCGTCGATGTACCTGCGTGCAGACGAGGGCAAGTCGGCGTCGTGGTCCACTTCCGTGGCGGTCGGCGGGGTAGCACTCATGGTCGCCTCCGGTAGCGGTCAGGGTTGGACGCAGGTCTGCGCGTTGAGCAATCCGGTGTGGCGAATACCGGGCAAATCTAAAACGAAAAAACGTGCGCCTTAGACCGGCACCTTCTTCAGCATTTCGACGCCGACCTGACCCGACGCGATTTCACGCAGTGCGAGGACGGTGGGCTTGTCGCGGCTTTCGATCTTCGGCGTGTGGCCTTGAGCGAGCTGACGGGCGCGATAGGTTGCGGCAAGCGCGAGTTCGAAACGGTTCGGGATCTGTTTGAGGCAGTCTTCGACGGTAATGCGGGCCATGTTGGGTTCCTTCTCAGTATGTTGCTTATTCTACCTTATGTGCCTGACGGCACGCCGCGCTCACGCGTGCGGCAGGTGGATGCCGAGCTGCATGAAAAGCTGCGTGTGACGCGCGTACTGCGACGCGAAGCGCGAGCGCGTCGCACCGACGAGGCACTGCAACTCAGCCAGCGCGCGATCGAAGTTCTCGTTGATCACGACGTACTCCGCTTCGGCCGCGTGCGCGATCTCGCCACCCGCCGCGAGCAGGCGTCGCGTGATCACGTTCGGCTCGTCCTGGCCGCGCTTTTTCAGACGCTCCTCGAGCGCTTCGAGCGACGGCGGCAGAATGAAAATCTCCACCGCGTTGTGGAACTGCTTCTTCACCTGTTGCGCGCCCTGCCAGTCGATTTCGAGCAGCACGTCATGGCCGTTTTTCATCTGCTCCTCGATCCATACGCGCGACGTACCGTAGTAGTTGCCGTGCACTTCCGCGCTTTCGAGGAACTCGCCCGCGTCGTGACGCGCCATGAAATCTTCGACGGTCGTGAAGTGATAGTGCTCGCCGTCCTGCTCCTTCGGACGCGGCGGGCGCGTCGTGTACGAGATCGACAGACGGATCGCATCGTCGCCCGCGAGCAGCGCGTTCACGAGCGTCGACTTGCCCGCGCCCGACGGCGCGACGACCATGAACAGGTTGCCGGGATAAGCGCCGGCGTACGGATGGCGCGGCGCGCCGGTTTCGCGTGGGTGGTGGTCGGTCATGATGTGTAGTGCTCCAGCCTTATTCGAGATTCTGTACCTGCTCGCGCATCTGTTCGATCAGTAGTTTCAGCGTCATCGACGAATCCGCGAGTTCCTTCGCCGCCGCCTTGGAACCGAGCGTGTTCGCTTCGCGGTTCAGCTCCTGCATCATGAAGTCGAGCCGCTTGCCGACCTTGCCGCCCTTTTCGATCACGTGACGCGTTTCGTTCAGGTGCGCGGTGATGCGCGACAGCTCTTCGGCGATGTCGATGCGAATGCCGTACATCGTCACTTCCTGGCGGATCCGCTCGTTGATCTCCTCGCGCGATACGATCGTCGCGGCCGCATCCGGTGCGGCGATGCCGAGCGCTTCCTGCAGACGCTCGACGATCTTCTGCTGATGGCGCGCAATCAGCTCGGGCACGAGCGGCGTGATCTTCGTGACGATCGTTTCCATTTCGGTGACATTGGCGAGCAGCATCGTCGCGAGTTGCGCGCCTTCGCGCGCGCGCACGTCGATCAGGTCCGCGATCGCCTGCTTGCCGCAGGCGAGCACCGCGTCGCGCAGCGTCTCGGGCGCGATCCCGCTTTCGGCGAGCACGCCCGGCCAGCGCAGGATTTCACCGGTGCGCAGACGCCCTGCTTCGGGGAACGTGTCGAGCACCGTGCGTTCGAGGTGCGCGAGTTGCACGAGCGCATCGCGATTGATCGCGCCGGCGTTCGCCGACTGTTCGCTGCGCTGCACGTTCACGCGAATGTCGACCTTGCCGCGCGACAGCTTGTTCATCAGCATCTCGCGCAGCGTCGGTTCGACGACGCGCACGTCTTCCGGCATGCGGAAATTTAGATCGAGAAAGCGCGAGTTCACCGTGCGCAGTTCGACCGACACGCTGACGCCGCCAGTGCCCGAGGCCGCCACGAGTTCGCGCGTGGCGCTCGCATAGCCAGTCATGCTGTAGATCATCGTATATCTCGCGATTGCGGCCATGCGTTCGACGATGGCCTGAGAAGCGGATCGCCCGGCGTGTACGAGACGCGGGGCGGAGAACCGGCATTATCCCATTTTTGGTGGGGCCATCCGCATGGCCAACCGCCCCATCTGATCGGCGGTAAAATTACAGTTTTTCCTTCGCCCTCTTCCGGCCCTTCCTGCCCCATCGCGACCCATTCCGACATGAGCAATGACACCCAACGCCCCAGCGGCCGCCAGCCCAACCAGTTGCGCGACGTGCGCATCACGCGCCACTATACGAAGCATGCGGAGGGCTCGGTGCTGGTCGAGTTCGGCGACACCAAAGTGATCTGCACCGCGAGCATCAGCGAGAGCGTGCCGCCGTTTCTGCGCGACCGGGGGCAGGGCTGGCTCACCGCGGAATACGGCATGCTGCCGCGCGCCACGCATACGCGCAGCGACCGCGAAGCCGCGCGCGGCAAGCAGACCGGCCGCACCCAGGAAATCCAGCGACTGATCGGCCGCGCGCTGCGCTCGGTGTTCGATCTCGAGAAGCTCGGCGCGCGCACGCTCAATCTGGACTGCGACGTGATCCAGGCCGACGGCGGCACGCGCACCGCGAGCATCACCGGCGCGTTCGTCGCCGCGCACGATGCAGTCGCCAAACTGCTCGCGACAGGTCGCATCGAAAGCTCGCCGATCAACGACTACGTTGCCGCGATTTCGGTTGGCGTGTACGACGGCGTGCCGGTGCTCGACCTTGACTACGACGAAGACTCGCAGTGCGACACCGACATGAACGTCGTCATGACGGGCGCGGGCGGCTTCGTCGAAATTCAGGGCACCGCCGAAGGCGTGCCGTTCTCGCGCGACGAAATGAGCGCGCTGCTCGATCTCGCGAGCGACGGCATCAGCACGCTGATCGCGAAGCAAAAGGCGGCGCTGGGAGTGCAGCAGTGAATGAGCTTCGTCAGGACGGTGGCGGGAATAGCGCTCACGGCGCGACGTCAGGCATGCCGTTGAAAAAGGTCGTGCTCGCGTCGAACAACGCGGGCAAGCTACGCGAATTCGCGGCGCTGCTCGGCGCGGCCGGCATCGAGTTGGTCGCACAAGGCGAGCTCAATGTGCCGGAAACGGAAGAGCCGCATCCCACGTTCGTCGAAAACGCGCTGGCCAAGGCGCGTCATGCAGCAAAGCTCACCGGCCTGCCTGCGCTCGCCGACGACTCGGGCCTTTGCGTGCGAGCGCTGCGCGGCGCGCCGGGCGTCTATTCGGCGCGCTTCGCGCAACTCGCCGGCGGCGAGAAAAGCGACGCGGCGAACAACGCCCGCCTAGTCGCCGAACTGCATGGCGCGAGCGATCGCCGCGGCTATTACTGCTGCGTACTCGCACTCGTGCGTCACGCGGACGATCCCGAACCGCTGATCGCCGAAGGCCGCTGGCATGGAGAAATCCTCGACGCGCCGCGCGGCGAACATGGTTTCGGCTACGACCCGTACTTCTATCTGCCGTCGCTGAACGCGAGCGCCGCCGAACTCGAGCCGGCGGTCAAGAACGCGAGCAGCCATCGCGCGATCGCGCTGCGGCAACTGCTCGCGCGTCTGTCGGAGGAAGCGTGATTCCGATCCGAACGGCGCCGGCGGACATCGGCAACGGTGTCGTCACGGCATTCACGTCGCCGGGCAGCATCCGTTTGACGTCGCTGCCGCCGCTTGCGCTGTATGTGCATTTTCCGTGGTGCGTGCGCAAGTGCCCATATTGCGATTTCAATTCGCACGAGTGGAAAGGCGAGACGTTCCCGGAAGGCGACTACCTTGAAGCGCTGCGCGCCGATCTGGAAATGGCGTTGCCGCTAATCTGGGGCCGCCAGGTGCATACGGTGTTCATCGGCGGTGGCACGCCGAGTCTGCTGTCGGCGGCGGGGCTCGATAGCATGCTGTCGGATATTCGCGCGCTGCTACCGCTCGACGCCGACGCGGAAATCACGCTCGAAGCGAACCCCGGCACGTTCGAAGCCGACAAGTTCGCGCAGTTTCGCGCGAGCGGCGTGAACCGGCTGTCGGTGGGCATCCAGAGTTTCAACGAAGCGCATCTGAAGGCGCTCGGCCGCATTCACGACGCGGCGCAGGCGCGCCACGCGGTCGAAGTCGCCGCGACCACGTTCGACAACTTCAATCTCGACCTGATGTTCGCGCTGCCCGGACAAACGCTCGCCGAATGCCAGGCCGACGTGGAAACGGCGTTATCGTTCGCACCGCCGCATCTGTCGCTGTATCACCTGACGCTCGAACCGAACACGCTGTTCGCCAAGTTCCCGCCGGCGTTGCCCGACGACGACGCGTCCGCCGACATGCAGGACTGGATTCATCAACGCACCGCCGAAGCCGGCTACGAGCGCTATGAGGTGTCCGCGTATGCGCGGCCGCATCGGCAGAGCAAACACAATCTGAACTACTGGCGTTTCGGCGACTATCTGGGGATCGGCGCGGGCGCGCACACGAAGCTGTCGTTTCCGAATCGCATCGTGCGCCAGGCGCGCTACAAACATCCAACGACGTTCATCGAGCAGGCCAGGGCCGGTGCAAGCGTGCAGGAAGAGCATGAGGTCGGCCCGCGCGATCTGCCGTTCGAGTTCATGCTGAACGCGCTGCGGCTGGTGGAAGGTTTTCCGGTGCATCGGTTCATCGAACGCACGGGACTGTCGATCACGACGATCGAAGCGGCGTTGGAGGAAGCGGAGCGGCGCAAGCTGATCACCCGCGACCACGAACGGATCGCGCCAACGCCGCTCGGCCAGGCGTTCCTGAATGACCTGCAGGCGCTGTTCCTGAAGGATCCGCAGTGATGTCGGTTGGCCTGGACTCGGCAGCGAGCTCGTTTCAGGTTACAATTCGCGGCTTGGAGGTGTGGCCGAGTGGTTTAAGGCACCGGTCTTGAAAACCGGCGAAGGAGCAATCCTTCCGTGAGTTCGAATCTCACCGCCTCCGCCATATTCTGTGGTACTGCAACCCCGTCGATTCTTATGAATGGCGGGGTTTTGTTTTTGTGGCCCTGAAAAACGGCGCATTCCGCTTCCGCCATCACGCGCTAAACCACCGCCACCGCCTCAACCTCGATCTTGAACCCATAGTGCAATTGCGGCACCGGCACGACCGCGCGCGCCGGTTTTGCGTCACCGGCCCAGCGCGCGTAGATCTGATTGAAGCTCGCCCAATGTTCGATATCGGCGACATACACGCGCACTTGCACCAGTTGCGCGACGCTGCTGCCGACGCTTTCGAGCGCCGCCCTCACATTGGACAGAACCTGTTCAGCCTGCGCGTCGAATGGCGCATCGGCGAGCTTTTCGCCTTGCGCATTGATCGGCAATTGCCCGGACACGAAGACGAAGCCATTCGCGACCGCGACATGACTGTAGTGACCGCCGGGTTTCGCCAGCGCGGTAGGGTTGTCGGTGTACGGCAAACGTGGGGCTTGCATCACGCGTCCGCCATCTCGAGCTTCTCGCGCGCGTCCGCACAACGACGATTCAAATCGCGATGCATCAACTGGCTATCGAGCAAAGCCGATACATCCGTCAACCCGTGATCAAAGCGCAAGACGTATTCGATGTCGGTGTAATCGTAGTAAGCGCCGCTGTCGGCCATTCGTTGCGCTTCAGCGAATGCGGCATGTTGCCGTTCGCCGTTCACCAGGTCTTTGATCGCCATGATTGCCGCTCCGAGGAACAGTGAATTCATCATAGCAACGCAAACCGCAATGCACGGTGGTGCGCGCGCAACACCAGGAGTTTTCCGGAGAGGCGCGCGGTGAACTCACGCGTTGGCCGCGGCCCGCAGCCCGGGTAGCACAAGCGTCACGCGGTTTTCACGCCGGTTTCACAGCGCTCATGCAGCCGCAGCCGGCGACTTCGTCGCGTGCCAGCGCATCACGAGCCTGCGTCCGACAAAGCAGAGGCAGCCCGCCGCACCGATCACGATGCCCATGCCCTTCGGCGTGCCGTCGTGCAACAGTCCGACCGCGAGACTCGACAACGCGCCGAGCGAGAGCTGCACCGCACCGAACACGGCCGCCGCCGCGCCCGCGTTGGCCGGGTAGCGATGCATCAGATCGGTCGTGCAATTGGCGGACAACACGCCGACCACGCTGACGACGAAGAACAGCCCGAACACGATCGACCACAAGCCTCCCCACCCGGTCAGCGACACGAGGCACACGAACAGCGACGCGACGAAGCTCACGGTCGCCGCGAACGAGATGATCGGCACCAGTCCGAGCCGGCCGACGAACCGTGTATTCAGATAATTGCCGAGCATGATGCCAACGATGTTCAGCGCGAACAGGAAGCCATAGTGCTGCGCGGACACATGGAAATACTCGATGTACACGAACGGTGTCGCCGTGATGTACGCGAACATCGACGCGAACGCCATGCCGCCGCACAGCATGTGTCCCCAGGCGACCGGATCGCGCAGCAGCGTGCCATACGCGCCGAACGACTTCAGCAGCGCCGACTGCGCACGCTTCTCGCGCGGCCACGTCTCCGGCACCTTCAGGAATGCGGTCACCGCGCACACGGAACCGAACAGCGTCAGCGCGACGAACACGGCGCGCCAGCCCCCCAGCAGCAGCAACTGTCCGCCGATCAGCGGCGCGAGCAGCGGGCCGATCGCCGTGACGATCGCGACCATCGACAGCACGCGCGCCGCGTCGCCCGGTTCGTGCGCGTCGCGCGCGATCGCGCGCGCG
>ABYL01000064.1 GCA_000173575.1 Burkholderia sp. H160
GCAGATGACGTGATCGACTGAACACCGACGAGAGCCGTGGCCCAAGATTCCGGGTGCGCGACACAAACAGCATCGAAGCGAGCAACACATCCGCCCGCCTCAATGCTTCATTAACTCTCTACCCCTTACTTCTTCTGCGCGAGAAACTTCTGCGCCAGTCGAACCCAATACGTCGACCCCACCGGCAATAGCTCGTCGTTGAAGTCATAACTCGCGTTATGCAGCATGCAAGGGCCCGCGCCGTGACCGGCTTCGCGGTGGCCACCATCACCGTTGCCCAGGAACGCATAGCAACCCGGCTTCGCCAGCAGCATGAACGAAAAATCCTCGGCGCCCATGGTCGGTTCAACTGCGTCGTAGACATTTTCCGCGCCCACGACCTCCTTCATGACCGACACGGCAAAACGCGTTTCTTCGCTGCTGTTGATCGTCGGCGGATAGTTCCGATGGAAGTGAACCTGGACGGAGCAATCGTACGCTTCGGCTGTGCTCTGCGCGATCTTGCGCATGCGCGACTCGATCAGGTCGAGCGTCTCGGTGGTGAAGGTCCGCACAGTCCCCGCGATCCATGCGTCGTCCGGCACGACATTGAGCGCATCGCCGGCATGGATCTGCGTAATCGACAACACAGCGGTATCGAGCGGCTTTTTGTTTCGCGTGATGATGCTTTGCAGTCCGCTAGCGATTTGCACCGCCGTAAAGACCGGATCGCGGCCATTGTGCGGCAGCGCCGCATGCGAGCCAACGCCCTTGATTTCGATGCGAAATTCGTTGCTCGACGCCATGATCGGGCCTTCGGTCACGCCAAAGTGACCCGCCGGCATGCCCGGCCAGTTGTGAATGCCGAACACCGCGTCCACGGGAAAGTTAGTGAACAAGCCGTCGTCCATCATCGCCTTTGCGCCAGCGCCGCCTTCTTCGGCCGGCTGGAAAATGAACACGATCGTGCCGTCGAAATCACCGTGTTTGGCCAGATAGTGCGCGGCGCCGAGCAGCATCGCCGTATGTCCGTCGTGCCCGCACGCGTGCATCTTGCCGTCGTTTGTCGAGCGATGGTCGAAGCTGTTGAGCTCCTGGATCGGCAGTGCATCCATGTCGGCGCGCAGACCAATCGCGCGCGAGCCGTTGCCGCGCTTCAACACGCCGACCACGCCAGTCTTGCCCAAACCACGGTGAGTCTCGATGCCCCAGGACTCGAGCGAACGGGCGACGAGATCGGCGGTCGCTGTCTCTTCGTAGCGCAGTTCCGGGTGGGCATGGATGGTTCGTCGAAGGGTCTGGATTTCGCCGCAAGCGGCTTGAATTTCGGGGATGAGTTTCATGATGGAGTGACGATGCGTTTGTGCTTGACTAGCATGAGATCGCTGCAGACCACGTCGGTCCGGGCACTTTGGATAATTCATTCTACGCCGAAGGCATTTTTGGCGGCACCACCAAGGCCGGCGGCCTATTCACGTAATAAAATTCCACTTTGCCCGACCGCTCACTGCTAGCCAGGACACATTGCCCATGAACGCTCCGACCGAATTCGCGCGCGCCGTGTGCCCGCACGATTGCCCCGACACCTGCGCGATGCGCGTGACCGTCGACAACGGACGGGCGATCAAGGTCGTTGGCGATCCCGACCATCCGCCGACACAAGGCGTGCTATGCACGAAGGTCAGCCGCTACGCGGAGCGTGTGTACCATCCGAACCGACTGACGACGCCGATGAAGCGCGTCGGCCGCAAGGGCGCGGGCCGCTTCGAGCCGATCAGCTGGGACGAAGCGTTCGACCTTGCCGCAATCCGCCTCGGCGAAATTGCAGGTCGCGCGCCGGAAGCGATTCTGCCCTACAGCTACGCGGGCACGATGGGCCTGGTGCAGGGCGACAGCATCGCGCAACGCTTCTTCCACAAGCTTGGCGCATCGCAGCTGGATCGGACGATTTGCGCGGCCGCCGGCGCCGCTGGCCTTAAATACACGTACGGCGCCGGCATCGGTATGCACACCGAGTTTTTCGCCGAGAGTGAGGTGATCCTGATCTGGGGAGCCAACCCGATCGCATCGAATCTGCATTTCTGGACGCACGCGCAGGAAGCCAAGCGTCGCGGCGCGCGGCTGATCGCGATTGATCCGTATCGCTCGCTGACCGCGGAGAAATGCCATCAGCACATCGCGCTGAAACCCGGCACCGACGCCGCTCTCGCGCTCGGCATCATGAACGTGCTGATCACCGAAGATCTGCTCGACCACGATTACATCGCGGCGCACACACTCGGCTTCGCCGACTTGAAAGCGCGCGCGCTCAGCTATCCGCTGTCGCGAGTTAGCGAAATTTGCGACATCGAAGAACACATAATCGCCGACCTTGCCCGACTTTACGGCGGCACGAAGAAAGCCGCGATCCGCCTGAACTACGGTCTGCAGAGAGTGCGGGGCGGCGGCAATGCGGTGCGCGCGATCGCGTGCCTGCCGTCGCTGACAGGCGCATGGCGAGAGCGTGCGGGAGGGGCGCTGTTGTCGTCGAGCGGCTGGGCGCCGGTCGACTCGCATGCGTTGCAGCGTCCCGACCTGATGCCCGGCTGGCCGTCGAAGCCCAGCCGTGTGATCAATATGAATGCCATCGGGGACGCGTTGCTGCATCCGGGCGACGCCACGTTCGGCCCCAAGGTCGAGGCGATCGTCGTCTACAACTCGAATCCGGTCGCGGTCGCGCCGGACTCGGAGCGCGTCGCGGCCGGCTTTGCGCGCGAGGATCTGTTCACGATCGTGCTCGAGCATTTCCAGACTGACACGGCGGATTACGCCGACCTGCTGCTGCCCGCCACGACCCAGCTCGAGCATCTCGACGTGCACAAGTCATACGGGCACACGCACGTGATGGTCAACCTTCCCGCCATCGCGCCGCTCGGCGACGCGCGCCCGAATACCGACATCTTCCGTGGCCTTGCGCGCCACATGGGCCTGACGGAACCGGCACTGTTCGACAGCGACGAAGCCGTCGCGCAAGCCGCATTTCGCTGGGACGACAAGACGCTGGCAGGTGTCGACTGGGCGACGCTGAAGCAAGCCGGCTGGGCCCGGCTCAACCTGCCCGACGCGCCGTTTGCCGACGGCGGCTTCTGCACGCCATCCGGCAAGTGCGAGTTCTACAGCGAGCGTCTCGCCCAACAGGGCCTCGACCCGCTGCCGGACTACCTGCCGCCCTACGAATCGGCCGACGGCGCGCCCGAACTGGCCGCCCGCTATCCGCTCGCGATGATTTCGCCGCCCGCGCGCAACTTCCTGAACAGCACCTTCGTGAACATCGAGAGTCTGCGCGCGACGGAAGGTGAGCCGCATCTGGACATCCACCCGGCCGACGCGCATGCGCGCGACATCGGCGACGGCGATCAGGTGCGCATCTTCAATGACCGCGGCTCGATGCAGGCACGCGCCCGCGTGACCGACCGGGCGCGCGAAGGGTTGGTCGTCGGATTGTCGATCTGGTGGAAGAAGCTCGCGCCGGACGGCCGCAACGCCAACCAGCTGACGAGCCAGGCGCTCACCGATCTCGGCGGGTCCGCGACGTTTTATGACTGTCTAGTCGAAGTCGAGCGCGCCTGAAAACCGCCTTGAACATTGATGCGCGCGCGCAGCCTCGCAAGTTCGAGGCTGCCGTCTAACCTCGTCGCCTTAGCCATTGGCCGCAATTTGCCCATGCTACGATGCGTTTTTAGCACGACCATTCGAAAATAATTCAGGAGACGCTGCATGGAGAAAATCTGGCTGAAATCTTATCCACCCGGCGTTCCCGCAGAGATCGACCCGACGCGCTATGCGTCAGTGGCCGAGTTGCTCGAGGAGGCCTTTCACGAACACCGCGCGAAACCGGCGTTCGTTTGTATGGGCAAGCAGATCAGCTATGGAGAACTCGACGAGCGTTCGCGCAATCTCGCGTCGTGGCTGCAATCGAAGGGTCTCGCCCGTGGCGCGCGCGTCGCGATCATGATGCCGAACGTGCTGCAATATCCGGTCGCGATCGCCGCGATCCTGCGCGCGGGCTATGTGGTCGTGAACGTGAATCCGCTGTACACGCCGCGCGAACTCGAACATCAACTGAAGGACAGCGGCGCCGAGGCGATCATCCTGCTCGAGAATTTCGCGGGGACCTTGCAGGCAATCGTGCGCAATACGGCGGTCAAGCATGTGATCGTCGCGGCGATGGGCGATCTGATGGGCATCAAGGGTCCGCTCGTGAACTTCGTCGTGCGCAAGGTGAAGAAGATGGTGCCGGCGTGGAACCTGGCTGGGCACATCAAGTTCAACGACGTGCTCGCGCAGGGCGCGCGCCTGACGTTCAAGCCAGTCCAGCAGGGGCCTGACGATGTCGCGTTCCTGCAATACACAGGCGGCACCACCGGCGTGGCCAAGGGTGCGACGCTGCTGCATCGGAACCTGATCGCGAACGTGCTGCAGTCGGAGGTCTGGCTCAATCCGGTGCGCGCGAACCGCACGGATATCGATCAGTTCATTACTGTCGTCGCGCTGCCGCTGTATCACGTGTTCGCGCTGACCGTGTGCGGGCTGCTGACGATCCGCACCGGTGGTCTCGGCGTGCTGATCCCGAATCCGCGCGATATCCCCGGCATGATCAAGTCACTCGAAGGTTACGCGATCACGACGATTCCCGCCGTCAACACGCTCTACAACGCGATGTTGAACAGCCCCGACTTTCACAAACTCGATTTCTCGAAGCTGCTAACCGCGAACGGCGGCGGGATGGCGGTGCAGGAGGCGGTCGCGAAGCGCTGGTTCGAGCTCACGGGCACGCCGATCGTCGAAGGCTATGGGCTGTCGGAAACGTCGCCGTGCGTGACCTGCAATCCCGTCACCGCCACCGAATACAACGGCACGATCGGCCTGCCGCTGCCGTCGACCGAAGTCTCCATCCGCGACGACGAAGGCAACGAAGTACCGCCCGGCCAGCCCGGCGAGATCTGCATCCGCGGCCCGCAGGTGATGGCGGGCTACTGGAACCGGCCCGACGAAACCGCCAAGGTGATGACGGCGGACGGCTGCTTCAAATCGGGCGACGTCGGCATCATGAGCGCGGACGGCTTCGTGAAGATCGTCGATCGCAAGAAAGACATGATTCTGGTGTCCGGCTTCAACGTGTATCCAAACGAAGTCGAGGACGTCGTCGCCAAGCTCCCGGGCGTGTTCGAAGTCGCGGCGGTCGGCGTGCCCGATCAGCATTCGGGGGAGGCGGTGAAGCTGTTCGTCGTGAAGAAGGATCCGTCGCTGACCGACGAACAGATCTTTGCCTATTGCAAGACGCAATTGACCGGCTACAAGCGGCCCAAGGTCGTCGAATTCCGCACCGAGCTGCCGAAGAGCAATGTCGGCAAGATCCTGCGCCGCGAGTTGCGCGACGGCAGGGTATGAGCGAGCAGGGAGAAAAGCCCGGCGCACGAAAGTGCGCCGGGCTTTTTGTTGGGTGCACAAAACCCGCGCATAAAAAAAGGCGCCCGAAGGCGCCTTTGAGACAAACTGCGTTTTTACGACTTATTAGAACTTGTGGCGGATACCGACGCGAGCCGCAACCTGGTTGGTGGTCGACGAACCGGTCAGGCCGTTGATGCCTGCCGTTGCTGCGACCACCTGGCCCGCGGTGTTGACCGTCTCGCCCAGAGCGTGCTGGTACACGCCGATGAGGTAGACGTCGGTGCGCTTCGACAGGAAGTAGTCCACGCCGAGTGCGCCTTGATGGTACTGAGCACGCGAGTTGCCTTCGATCTGCTGGCCGCGCGTGTAGTCATACGCTGCGCCGACCAGCAGCGCCGGGGTCAACTGATACTTGAAGTTGATTTCGCCGTTGTTGAACGTTGCCTTCTGGCCCGTGAACGGCGAAGCGAACGTCTTGCCGAGGTTGCCGAACTGGATGTTCGAATACGTCAGGCCGATGGTTGCGGCGCCGAACGTGTACGCACCGCCCGCGCCGATGACCTGGTACGTGTTAGCCGACGCGAAACCCTGGTAGATCGGGGTCGTCACAGCTGCGTTAGCCGCGGTCGTCGTGCCACCGTTGTTGAAGATGCCGCCCGATGCTGCCGGCGTACGCGCGTTCAAGTAACCAACGCCCAATTGCAACGGACCGTTGGCATACCCAGCACCCAACGACCAGATCTGGTTGGCGGTGAAGTTGCCCGCCTGGCCGCCGAAGCTATACGTGCCGCCGAACGTCAGGCCGTTGTAGTTGGTGCTCGTGAACTTGACCGTGTTGTTGGTGCGATACGCGTTGTTGAAGTTGTCGATATCGCCCGGGTGAGCAGCGAGGTAGCCGCCCCACTGGTCGCCCGCTTCGAACGGACCGACGTAGTCGACGACGGAGTCGTACTGACGACCCATTGTGACCGTGCCAAACTGGCTCGACAGGCCGACGTATGCCTGACGACCGAACATCAGACCACCTTGACCGAGCGTGCCGTTGTTGACGTTAAAGCCGTTTTCCAACACGAACAGGGCCTTCAGACCGCCGCCCAGATCTTCCGTGCCGCGCAGGCCGAAACGAGAGCCTTGCAGGACGCCGCTGGTCAGTGCGTACTGCTGGTAGCCGCCGGGGGCCTTACTGCCCAGGCCGACGTTGTTGGTGAAGGTGATACCCGCATCAACGATGCCGTACAGGGTCACGCTGCTCTGAGCATGTGCGACTCCTGCGAAAGCGCCCAGTGCAGCGAGCGCGAGAAGCGACTTTTTCATCGAATGATCTCCAAGGATTGCGAATCTTTTTACAAGGCGAAATATTTAGTTAGTACTGGCGTCCTTGCTTATCCAACTTCGCGAGAAGTTGCCACGTAATGTAACAAAGGGCATACGTGGCACAAAGGAAAAGGAGACCCTCCGGAAGGCCGCTGTTTCGTTTACGCAACATGGTCTAAAATCTCAAAATTAACCGCAAAATTCATGCGGATTGGTGCTTGTCGGGCAGCGGGTTTCGTCATGCGAAGCCCTGTCGCACGGACCTTCCGGATCGATGCGGCGGTGGTCGAATCAGGGAGCGTTTTATGTTGCTGGACGAGTTGATTGGCGAGTTTGATCGGGGTTTACGCTCGCTGACGGGGGTGTCGCGAATGAGCCGTCCGCTGCCGCTTCCGCAGGCCTCCGCGGCGACGGCCGAGGCGCCCGAACTCTCCCCCGCGGAGCGCACGCACGCGGCTGGTTTGATGCGTGTGAACCACGTCGGCGAGGTGTGCGCGCAGGCGCTTTACCAGGCGCAGAAACTCGCCACCCGCTCACCCTCTTTGCGTGCCATGTTCGATCACGCCGCGTCGGAAGAAGAAGATCATCTCGCGTGGACCGCCAAGCGCCTCGAAGCGCTCGACTCCCGTCCAAGTTTGCTCAATCCGCTGTGGTACACCGGCGCGCTCACGATCGGTCTGGTCGCGGGACGTCTCGGCGATCGCGTGAGTCTCGGCTTCATGGCCGAAACGGAGCGCCAGGTCGAGCAGCATCTCGACAGTCATCTCGAGGAGCTGCCCGCCGCGGACCATGAATCGCGCGCGATCGTCGAGCAGATGCGCATCGATGAAGCGCGGCACGGCAAGGCCGCGATGGACGCCGGCGGCATCGAGTTGCCGTTTCCAGTGCGTGGGTTGATGCGCGCGATGTCAAAGGTGATGACGCGCACCGCTTATTACATATGAGTATTTCAGGCGATTCAAATCGCCGACTGGACTACTGCAGGTATCGTCGCAACTCTCGCTGAACGCATTTTTCGCAAGTGGGACGGCGCCACGCGCGCCGCTCGTCATTCATCTGCGCAGCATAGTTTTTTTCCTTTCATCCGCCCTTAACGATCTCTTTCAATTCGCGCAGTTTCCCCGCACTTTTCACGTATCACCTTCACAAGTTGCACTAGTCCATTCATTTATAACGGTTTTCCGTTTTATGTGGGATGTGAAGGAGTCACGCTAAGTCCTTGTTCTAGCAAACAAAATCCGCTCGAAAAGCGATCCGCTCCCTTGACCCGTGTTTAGCGTTCCTCTAAAGTGGGAGACAGTGTGAGAAAGTGTATTTTTGTGTGTTATCGAGACCATTTTCGGGTAGATTTTCACGGACCGGGCGAGCGGCGCAAACAGCGTCGTAATAGGGGAGAGCGAAGTGTTCCAAGGGGCGTCGGCGCTGACGCTCGATGCGAAAGGGCGGATGTCGATTCCCTCTCGTTATCGGGATGCGCTGCAAACACAGGCAGAGGGCCGGGTGACGATCACCAAGCACCCGGACGGCTGCCTGTTGCTGTTTCCGCGCCCCGAATGGGAAGTCTTCCGCGACAAGGTCGACAAGCTCCCTATGAACGCGGCCTGGTGGAAGCGCATTTTTCTCGGCAATGCAATGGATGTGGATATGGACGGCGCAGGCCGGGTGCTCGTGTCGCCGGAGTTGCGCACGGCTGGCTCGCTGGAAAAAGAAGTGACCTTGCTCGGCATGGGGCGTCACTTCGAGTTGTGGGATGCACAGATCTACGCCGCGAAGGAACAGGCGGCGATCGCCGAGGGCATGCCCGACGCGTTGAAAGATTTCACGTTCTGATCGCGGCTAATTGATATGGCACCTGCGATGGGAAACGAATTGCAGCATCGCACGGTGCTGCTGAACGAAGCGGTCGATGCGCTGGTCACGCGCACCGACGGCACGTATGTGGACGGTACGTTTGGCCGGGGCGGCCATAGCCGCCTCGTGCTGGAGCGGCTCGGTGAAGCAGGGCGGCTGATCGCGTTCGATAAAGACCCGCTCGCGATCGCGACGGCGCAGAAGATCGCCGATTCGCGCTTTGCCATCGTGCACGAGAGTTTTGCTTCACTGCGCGCCGCGATGGCGGAGCGCGGGGTAGGGCGTGTCTCGGGCGTATTGCTGGATCTGGGCGTGTCGTCGCCGCAAGTCGACGATCCGGAGCGGGGCTTCAGCTTCCGCGCCGACGGCCCGCTCGATATGCGGATGGACCCGACGCGCGGCGAGTCCGCGGCGGACTGGCTCGCGCGGGCCACGGTGCAGGAACTGACGGAGGTGATACGAGATTATGGGGAAGAACGGTTTGCTTTTCAGATTGCAAAGGCGCTTGTTGCTCGCCGGGCAGAGTCCGACCGTCTTGGGCCTCTCGTCAGCACGGGCGAGCTTGCCCAAATCGTGGCTAACGTCGTCAAAACCCGTGAGAAGGGCAAGGACCCGGCAACCCGCACCTTTCAGGCTATACGGATTCACGTCAATCAAGAGCTTGCGGAGCTGCAAGTCGTTCTAGAGGCAGCGTTGTCGTTGTTGGAGCAAGGGGGGCGGCTGGTGGTCATCAGCTTTCATTCGCTCGAGGATCGTATCGTCAAGCGATTCATGCAGGCGCACGCGAGCACGCCGGCGGTCGACCGCCGCCTGCCGATCCGCGCGGTCGACCTGCCGAGCCCTCCGCTCAAGATCATCGGCCGCGTATTCGCGAGCGACGCTGAAGTCGCCGACAACCCGCGCGCCCGTTCTGCCGTGATGCGCGTGGCGGAGCGGATCGCGCCATGAACCGCCTCAATATTTTCCTGCTGATCATCGTGATGGGCTGTGCCTTGTCGGTCGTCAACGCGACCAATCAGCAGCGTCAGATCTTTATCCAGCTGCAGCGCGCGCAGTCGCAGGAGCGTCAGCTGCAGCAGGACTATTCGCAGCTTCAATATCAGCAGAGCGCGCTGTCCAAAACGTCGCGCATCGAGCAGGCCGCCAACGCCTCGCTGAAGATGCAATCGGTTACCACGGGCCGCACCCAGTACCTGACGCTCGACCCGGGTGCCGCGACGGCGATCGACGCCCCCATCCCGACCTCCGCTCCGGCCTCGGCGCCGGTCGCGACCCGTCGCGGAGGCGTGCGATGAAAAAATCGTCGGCGCGCAAGAGCGTCGCGTTTTCGGCCAACCCAATCCTGTCGGTGCGGCTGCCGATGTGGCGCTCGAAGCTCGTGGTGTTTCTGCTGTTCATGGCGTTCGTCGCGCTCGCCGCGCGCGCGTTCTGGATTCAGGGACCGGGCAATGCGTTCTATCTGAAGCAGGGTGAAATCCGCTATCAGCGCCGCATCGACATGCCGGCCACGCGCGGCAAGATTCTCGACCGCAACGGCCTCGTGCTCGCCACGAGTCTGCCGGTGCGCGCGATCTGGGCGATTCCCGAATCGGTGCCGGACGACCTCGGCGCCGACAAGCTCGATGCGCTCGGCAAGTTGCTCGGCATGACCACGAAGGAGCTGCGCGCGAAGCTGTCGGAGGACAAGACCTTCGTCTACGTGAAGCGCCAGGTGCCGGTGGACGTCGCCGACAAAGTCGCCGCGCTCGACATCCCCGGCATTTACTCGCGCGATGAGTACAAGCGCTTCTATCCGGAAGGCGAGATCACCGCTCACCTGATCGGCTTCACCAACGTCGAGGACGAGGGCCAGGAGGGCGTCGAGCTCGGCGACCAGAAGCTGCTCGCGGGCATGTCGGGCAGCCGTCGCGTGATCAAGGACCGCATGGGCCACATCATCGAGGACGTGGACGAGCAGGTCGTGCCGCACAACGGCAAAGACGTCGATCTGTCGATCGACAGCAAGATCCAGTACATCGCCTACACGAACCTGAAAGCGGCCGTCGAGAAATTCAAGGCGAAGGCCGGCGCGGCGATGGTGATCGACGTGCGCACCGGCGAAGTGCTCGCGCTCGTCAATTACCCGACCTACAACCCGAACGACCGCTCGCACCTGACCGGCGACCAGCTGCGCAACCGCATCCTGACCGACACGTTCGAGCCGGGCTCGATCATGAAGCCGTTCACGGTGTCGCTCGCGCTCGATCTGCACCGCGTGACGCCGACTACACTGGTGGATACGGGCAACGGGCACTTCGTACTCGACGGCGCGCCGATTACCGACGACAGCGGCTTCGGCGTGCTGACGGTCGGCGGCGTGATCCAGAAGTCGAGCAACATCGGCGCGACCAAAATCGCGATGCAGCTGCGGCCCGAAGAGATGTGGAACATGTACACCAGCATCGGTCTCGGCCAGGCGCCGAAGGTCGGCTTTCCGGGCGCGGCGGCGGGCCGTCTGCGTCCGTGGAAGAACTGGCGCCGCATCGAGCAGGCGACGATGTCGTACGGCTACGGCCTGTCGGTGTCGCTGTTCCAGCTCGGCCGCGCGTACACGGCGATCGCACACGACGGCCAGATCATGCCGGTGACGATTTTCCATGCGCCGGGCGACCAGCCGGCCACCGGTCCGCAGATCTTTTCGCCGACCACCGCGCGTGAAGTGCGCGCGATGCTCGAAACCGTCGTGTCGGCGCAAGGCACGTCGCCGGACGCGGCGGTGCCCGGCTATCGCGTCGGCGGCAAGAGCGGTACCGCGTACAAGCACGGGCCGCACGGCTACGACCACTCCAAATATCGCGCGTCGTTCGTTGGCATGGCGCCGATGCCGAATCCGCGCATCGTCGTCGCGGTGTCGGTCGACGAACCGACCGCCGGCAGCCATTTCGGCGGCCAGGTATCGGGCCCGGTGTTCTCCGGCATCGTCGGCGATACGCTGCGCGCGCTGAACGTGCCGCCCGACATGCCCGTCAAGCAGATGGTCGTGTCCGACGATTCGGCGCCGCCCGCGCCGAGCGCACCGGCCGCGCCGCCGGCCACGCCGCCTGCGGCGAAGAAGCTGTCGACGAGCCCCGGCGTGAAGAAAATGACCATTTCCGCCACCCCGAAAAATCACCCAGGAGTCGAGCGATGAGCGCGCTGCGCGAGCAACATCCAGCGCACCGGCAGATCGCCGACGCCCTTACCTGGCTGCACGCGCACGTGCAGCCAGGCGCACATCTGCACGCCGACACGCGCTCGCTCGCGGCCGGCGACGCGTTCTTCGCGTACGCGGTCGAAGGCGCGGACAACCGCCCGTTCATCGACGCCGCGATCGAGCGCGGCGCGGCCGCCGTGCTCGTGCAACCCGAAGGCTTCGGCGGCACGCTCGATGCGTCAGTCGCGCACGCGGTGCCGGCGTTGAACGAACTCGCAGGCACGATCGCTAGCGCGTGGTATCGCGATCCGAGCGACGCGATGCTCACGGTCGGCATCACCGGCACGAACGGCAAGACCTCGTGCAGCCAGTGGGTCGCCGCGGCGCTGTCCGCGCTCGGCACGCGTTGCGCGATCGTCGGCACGCTCGGCACCGGCCTCGTTGGCCACCTCGTGCACACCGGTTTCACCACGCCCGACGCGCCGCAATTGCAGCGCAGCCTCGCGCAATTGCGCGACGCGGGCGCGCAGGCGGTGGCGATGGAAGTGTCGTCGCATGCGCTGCATCAAGGGCGCGTGAACGGCACCGCGTTCGACATCGCCGTGTTCACGAACCTGACGCAGGACCATCTTGACTATCACGGCACGTTCGCGGCCTATGAAACCGCCAAGACGCGCCTGTTCGCATGGCCCGAGCTGCGCGCGGCCGTGATCAATCGCGACGATGCAGCCGGCCGGCGTTTGCTCGCGAGTACCCATGGTCACGCGCGCACGATCGCCTATGGCATCGAGGGCGGGCAAGGCGACGCTCACGCAAAAGGCGCACCGCAAGCAGACGCGTGGCTCACCGCATCGAACGTGCGTGCCACCGCGACCGGCACTGCGTTTCATCTGAACACGTCGGACTGGGGCCATGCCGAAGTCGAAGTGCAAACGCTCGGCCTGTTCAACGTCAGCAATCTGCTCGCGGTGCTCGGCGTGCTGCTCGCCGCCGACGTGCCGTTCGACGCGGCGCTCGCCGAACTCGCGAAGCTCGAATCGGTGAACGGTCGCATGGAGCGTTTGGGCGGCCGTCTTCAGAACGATGAACCGCTCGTCGTGATCGATTACGCGCATACACCCGATGCGCTCGAAAAAACGCTCGAAGCGCTGCGTCCGATCGCGACCGCACGCGGCGGCGAACTGGTCTGCATGTTCGGCTGCGGCGGCGACCGCGACGCGACCAAGCGTCCGCTGATGGGCGCGATCGCCGAGCGGCTCGCGGACAACGTCGTCGTGACGAGCGACAACCCGCGCAGCGAAAATCCGCTCGCGATCATCGAGCAGATCGTGGCGGGCATGCAGGACGCGTCGAAAGCGCGCCGCATCGAGGACCGCGCGAGCGCGATCCTGCAGGCGATCCGCGGCGCCGCGCGCGAAGACGTGATCGTGCTGGCCGGCAAGGGGCACGAAGCGACACAGGAAATCATGGGCAAGAAACGCGCATTCTCCGATCAGGACCACGCCCGCCTCGCGCTCGCCGCACGGGCGACACAAACACGCGGAGGTGGCGAATGACCATGCTCTCGCTACGTGCAGCCGCCGCGCAGATCCCCGGCGCGAGCGTCACCGGCGACGACAGCGTGCGCTTCGAGCGCGTCTCGACCGACAGCCGCAGCGCCGGCCCCGGCGATCTGTTCATCGCGATCAAGGGCGATCGTTTCGACGCGCACGACTTCCTGCCGCAAGTCGCTGAGCGCAACGTCGCGGCCGTGCTCGTCGCGCGCACGCCGGAGAACTGGAACGTGCCCGCGATCCGCGTCGCCGATACGCGCGCAGCGCTTGGCGCGCTCGCGCGCGGCTGGCGTCGTCAGTTCGAGATGCCGCTCGTCGCGGTCACGGGCAGCAACGGCAAGACCACCGTCAAGGAAATGATCGCGTCGATCTTCGCGGCCGCGGTCGGCGCCGACGCGCGTCTCGCGACCGCGGGCAATTTCAACAACGACATCGGCCTGCCGCTCACGCTGTTCCGTCTGCATGCCGCGCATCGGCTCGCGGTGGTCGAGCTCGGCATGAATCATCCGGGCGAAACCGAACTGCTCGCGAAGCTCGCCGAGCCGACGGTCGCCGTCGTCAACAACGCGCAGCGCGAGCACCAGGAATTCATGGCGACCGTCGAGGCGGTCGCGCTCGAACACGCGAGCGTGATTCACGCGCTGTCGCCGCAAGGCACGGCGGTGTTCCCGGCCGACGACGCGTACGCGAGCATCTGGCGCGTCGCAGCCACCGGCAATCGCATCATCGATTTCGCGTTGAACAGCGCCGAGCGCACGACCGAAGCCGCGGTGAAGGGCACGTTCGATGGCAAGCGCCTCTCCATCGACACGCCGCAAGGCCGTGTCGACGTCACGCTGCAGGTGCTCGGCAATCACAACGCGCACAACGCGCTCGCGGCGACTTCGGCCGCACTCGCTGCGGGTGTGTCGCTCGACGCGATCCAGCGCGGTCTCGAATCGTTCGGTGCGGTGAAGGGCCGTCTGCAGGTCAAGCAGGCCGCGCTCGGCACGCTCGCGGGCGCGACCGTGATCGACGACACCTACAACGCAAATCCCGATTCGATGCGCGCCGCGATCGACGTGCTCGCGTCGCGCGCATCGCCGCGTGTGCTCGTGATGGGCGACATGGGCGAAGTCGGCGACAATGGCCCGGCGTTTCATCGCGAAATCGGCGCGTATGCGAAAGAGCGCGGTATCGACGCGCTGTATGCGATGGGCGACGCCTCGCGCGACGCCTGCACCGCGTACGGCGCGGGCGCGCACCACGTCGCCGATGTCGGCGCGCTGGTCGCGCAACTGCAGCAGGCCGGCTTCGGCGCTACTGCAACGTTTCTCGTGAAAGGCTCGCGCTTCATGCAGATGGAGCGCGTGGTGGACGCCGTTACGAGTCCACAACCCAACGCCGCGGGCACGACGCCCGCCGCACATTGAAATAGAAGGATCCAGGCATGCTACTGGCGCTGGCGCAATGGCTGCAGAATGACGCAAGCTTCTTGCGCGTGTTCAGTTATCTGACGTTTCGCGCGGTGATGGCGACCATCACCGCGTTGTCGATCGGGCTCGTCTGCGGCCCGGCGGTAATTCGCAAGCTGACCGCGATGAAGGTCGGCCAGGCCGTCCGCAAAGATGGCCCGCAAACGCACCTCGTCAAATCCGGCACGCCGACGATGGGCGGCGTGCTGATCCTGCTCGGCATCGGCGTGGCCACGCTGCTGTGGGCCGATCTGACCAACCGCTTCATCTGGATCGTGATTCTCGTCACGTTCGGCTTCGGCGTGATCGGCTGGGTCGACGATTACCGCAAGGTCGTCTACAAGGACCCGCGCGGCATGTCGTCTCGCGAGAAGTATTTCTGGCAATCGGTGATCGGCCTGTTCGCGGCGGTTTATCTCGCGTTCAGCGTCTCCGAGGCGAGCAACGTGCGAGTGTTCGACCTGTTCATGGCGTGGGTGCGCAGCGGCCTGTCGATGGGCCTGCCCGCGCGCGCCGACCTGCTGGTGCCGTTCTTCAAGTCGATCACCTATCCGCTCGGCGTGTGGGGCTTCATCGTGCTCACGTATCTCGTGATCGTCGGTGCGAGCAACGCGGTGAATCTGACCGACGGCCTCGACGGTCTCGTGATCATGCCGGTCGTGCTGGTCGGCGGGTCGCTCGGCGTGTTCGCCTACGTGATGGGCAGCTCGGTCTACTCGAAGTACCTGCTGTTTCCGCACATTCCCGGCGCGGGCGAGTTGCTGATCTTCTGTTCGGCGATGGGCGGCGCGGGTCTCGCGTTTTTGTGGTTCAACACGCACCCGGCGCAGATGTTCATGGGCGACGTCGGCGCGCTCGCGCTCGGCGGCGCGCTCGGCACGGTTGCGGTGATCGTGCGTCAGGAGATCGTGCTGTTCGTCATGGGCGGCATTTTCGTCGCGGAAACGCTGTCGGTGATGTTGCAGGTCACGTGGTTCAAATACACCAAGCGCAGGTTTGGCGAAGGGCGGCGCTTCTTCAAGATGGCGCCGCTGCATCACCATTTCGAATTGTCGGGCTGGAAGGAAACGCAGGTGGTCGTGCGTTTCTGGATCATCACGTTGATGTTGTGCCTGTTCGGTTTGTCCTCTCTCAAATTGCGTTAAGCAGCAGTATTTAAGGAAGCAGGCGATGTTCGGCGAGAAGTTTCGGGATCGGCAAAAGCCGATGGTGCTCGTGCTGGGACTGGGTGAATCCGGTCTCGCGATGGCGCGCTGGTGCGCCAGGCACGGCTGTCGGCTGCGCGTGGCTGATACACGCGAAGTGCCGCCGAACCTGTCCGCGCTCGAAGCGCATGGTGTCGATGCCGATTTCGTCGGCGGCGCGTTTTCGCCGGCGCTGCTCGAAGGGGTCGAGTTGGTCGCGATCAGCCCGGGGCTGTCGCCGCTTGCCGCCGATCTGCTACCGCTGATCACGGCGGCGCGCGAGCAGGGCATTCCCGTGTGGGGCGAGCTCGAACTGTTCTCGCAGGCGCTGCGCACGCTCGGCGAATCCGGCTACGCACCGAAGGTGATCGCGATCACCGGCACGAACGGCAAGACCACGACGACGAGCCTGACCGGCCTGCTGTGCGAACGCGCGGGCAAGAAGGTCGCGGTCGCGGGCAACATCAGCCCATCGCTGCTCGACAAGCTCTCCGAAGCGATCGACCAGACTGCGCTGCCCGACGTGTGGGTGCTCGAACTGTCGAGCTTCCAGCTGGAGACGTCGCATACGTTTACGCCGGACGCGGCGGTCGTGCTGAACATCACGCAGGATCACCTGGACTGGCACGGCGGACTCGACGCGTACGCCGCCGCGAAGGGTCGCATTTTCGGTACACAGACAGTGCGCGTGCTGAATCGCGACGATGCTCGCGTGATGGCGCTCGCGTCTGCCGGCGGCGACGCGCATATCGTCACGTTCGGCGTGACCGAGCCGAAGAACGACGGCGACTTCGGTCTGCTGCGCGATAACGGCATGGTGTGGCTCGTCGAGGCGCAAGACCGCGACGCGAGCGACGAGCCGACGACGAAGCGCCGTCGCAAGAACGAAGCGGCCGCCACGCCAGACATCGCGCTGAAGCGTCTGATGCCCGCCGATGCGTTGCGCATCCGCGGCTTGCACAACGCGGCGAACGCATTGGCCGCGTACGCGCTCGCGCGCGCAATCGGCCTGCCCGGCGCGCCGCTCCTGCACGGCCTGCGCGAATATCGCGGCGAGCCGCATCGCGTGGAACTGATCGCGTCGATCGACGGGATCGACTACGTGGACGACAGCAAGGGCACCAACGTAGGCGCGACGGTCGCCGCGCTCGACGGCCTCGCGCAACGCGTCGTGCTGATCGCCGGCGGCGATGGCAAGGGGCAGGCCTTCGAGCCGCTCGCCGCGCCGGTGATGCGCTGGTGCCGCGCGGTGATGCTGATCGGCCGCGACGCGCCGCAGATTCGCGCGGCGCTCGAACATAGCGGCGTCGCGATGACCGATCACGCGACGCTGGAAGACGCGACGCGCGCGGCCACCGCGCTCGCGCAACCCGGCGACGCGGTACTGCTGTCGCCCGCGTGCGCGAGCATGGACATGTTCAAGAATTACGCACACCGCGCGGCGGTATTCCGCAGCACGGTCGAAGATATCGCGGCCGAACGGGGGACGATGATATGAGCTGGTCGGAACGTTTCGGTGCGCGCGAACCAGCCGGCGGCAACGGCGCCGCGGCGCGTACGTCCACCCGCACGGGTGGCAGCGGTCTCGCGAGCGCGGTCAACGGCGTGCGGCCGCTGCGCTCGCGCATGCTCGACTACGATCACTCGCTGCTGTGGGTCGTCGTCGCGCTGCTCGGGCTCGGCATCGTGATGGTGTACTCGGCGTCGATCGCCATGCCCGATTCGCCGAAGTACTCGTCGTACCGCGATTGGGCGTTCCTCGTGCGCCAGATCATCTTCGTGGTGATGGGCTCGGTGATCGGCGTCGTGTCGTTCCGCATTCCGATTTCGACGTGGGACAAGTACGCGCCGAAGCTCTTCCTGATCTCGCTCGTCGCGCTCGTGATCGTGCTGATTCCGCACGTCGGCAAAGGCGTGAACGGCGCGCGCCGCTGGATTCCGCTCGGCATCACGAACATGCAGCCGTCGGAAATCATGAAGCTCGCGGTGACGATCTACGCGGCGAACTACACGGTGCGCAAGCAGGAATACATGCACAGCTTCGCCAAGGGCTTTCTGCCGATGGCGGTCGCGGTCGGCCTCGTCGGCATGCTGCTGCTGCTCGAGCCGGACATGGGCGCGTTCATGGTGATCGCGGCGATCGCGATGGGCGTGCTGTTCCTCGGCGGCGTCAACGGCAAGCTGTTCGGCGGCCTCGTCGCGACCGCGGTGGGCACGTTCACGTTGCTGGTGTGGGCGTCGCCGTGGCGTCGTGAGCGGATCTTCGCGTACCTCGATCCGTGGGACGACCGCTACGCGCAGGGCAAGGCGTATCAGCTGACCCACTCGCTGATCGCGTTCGGGCGCGGCGAGTGGTTTGGCGTCGGCCTGGGCGGCAGCGTCGAGAAGCTCAACTATCTGCCGGAAGCGCATACCGACTTCATTCTCGCGGTGATCGGCGAGGAACTCGGCTTCGTCGGCGTGCTGGTCGTGATCCTGATGTTCTACTGGATCGTGCGCCGTTCGTTCGAGATCGGCCGTCAGGCGCTTGCGCTCGATCGCACGTTCGCGGGTCTCGTCGCGAAGGGCGTCGGTATCTGGTTCGGCGCGCAGACCTTCATCAACATGGGTGTGAACCTCGGTCTTCTGCCGACCAAAGGTCTCACGTTGCCGCTCGTCAGCTACGGCGGGTCGGGCATCTTGCTGAACTGCGTGGCGATCGCGGTGCTGATGCGGGTCGATTACGAGAATCGGGTTCTGATGCGCGGGGGCAAGGTATGACGGCTCTGCCACAACGCACGCTGATGGTGATGGCCGGCGGCACCGGGGGACACGTGTTCCCGGGGCTCGCGGTCGCACATCTGATGCAGGCGTGGGGCTGGAAAGTCGTGTGGCTCGGCAACCCCGCGGGCATGGAAGCGACGCTCGTGCCGAAGCACGGTATTCCGATGGAGTACGTGCGCTTCGGCGGCGTGCGCGGCAAAGGTCTGAAGACCAAGCTGATGCTGCCGGTGAACCTGCTGCGCGCGTGCACGCAGAGCTTGAGCGTGCTGCGTCGCGTGAAGCCAGACGTCGTGCTCGGCATGGGCGGCTACATCACGTTCCCGGCCGGTCTGATGACCGCATTGAGCGGCTGCCCGCTCGTGCTGCACGAACAGAATTCGATCGCGGGTCTCGCGAACAAGGTGCTCGCCAAGCTCGCGAAGCGCGTGCTGGTCGCGTTTCCGAATGCGTTGCCTCACGGCGAATGGACCGGCAATCCGATTCGCGAGGAACTTGCGCGCGCGAATGCACCCAAAGCACGCTACGCGCGGCGTAATGGTCCGCTGAACCTGCTCGTCGTGGGCGGCAGTCTCGGCGCCGCCGCGTTGAACGAAGTCGTGCCGCGCGCGGTCGCGCTGCTTGACTCCAGCGAGAGGCCGCGCATCGTGCATCAGGCGGGCGCCAAGCATATCGACGCGCTGCGCGAGAACTACGCGGCGGCGGGTCTGCAGGCAGGGGCGGACGTCTCGCTCGTGCCGTTCATTGACGACATGACGAGTGCCTACGAAGAGGCCGATCTGGTGATCTGCCGCTCGGGTGCCATGACGGTATCGGAGATTTCGGCGGTCGGCGTCGCGGCGCTGTTCGTGCCGTTCCCGTACGCGGTCGACGATCACCAGACCACTAATGCAGCGTTCCTCGCCGACAACGGCGCGGCGCTGGTCGTGCAACAACGCGACCTGTCGGCGGAAAAGCTCGCCGACTGGTTGCGCAGCCAGACGCGGGAAAGTCTCGCAGACATGGCGGAGCGTTCGCGCTCGCTCGCGAAACCGGATGCCACCGAACAGGTCGCGCAGATCTGCGCGACGGTGGCGGGTGCGGGTTCGATGGCGGGCGTGAGCCCAGAAGGAAAGCAATGAAACACATCGTCAAACATATTCATTTCGTCGGTATCGGCGGCGTCGGCATGAGCGGCATCGCCGAAGTGCTCGTGAATCTCGGCTATCAGGTGAGCGGCTCGGACCTGTCGGGCAACGCGGTCACCGAGCGCCTCGCCAGGCTCGGCGCACGCATTTCGATCGGGCACGCGGCCGAGAACATCGAAGGCGCGGACGCGGTGGTGGTGTCGACCGCGGTGCGCAGCGACAACCCCGAAGTGCTGGCCGCGCGTCATCGCCGCATTCCGATCGTGCCGCGCGCGGTGATGCTTGCGGAACTGATGCGCCTGAAGCAGGGCATCGCAATTGCCGGCACGCACGGCAAGACCACGACCACCTCGCTCGTCGCGAGCGTGCTCGCCGCGGGCGGGCTCGACCCCACTTTCGTGATCGGCGGGCGGCTGATCAGCGCGGGCGCGAATGCGCGTCTGGGCACCGGCGACTTCATCGTCGCCGAGGCGGACGAATCGGATGCGTCGTTCCTGAACCTGTTCCCGGTGATCGAAGTCATCACGAACATCGACGCCGACCATATGGACACCTATGGTCACGACTTTGCGCGTCTGAAGCAGGCATTCATCGAATTCACGCATCGTCTGCCGTTCTACGGCATCGCGGTGCTGTGCGTCGACGATCCGAACGTGAAGGAGATCCTGCCGTTCGTGTCGAAGCCGATCATCCGCTATGGTTTCGCGGCCGAAGCGCAGGTGCGCGCGGTCAACGTCGAAGCACGTGAAGGCCGCATGCATTTCACCGCGATGCGCGAAGACGCGCCGTCGCTCGACATCACGTTGAACCTGCCGGGCGAGCACAACGTGCAGAACGCGCTGGCCGCAATTGCAATTGCGACTGAACTTGAGGTGAAAGATGCCGATATCCAGCGAGCGCTCGCGGATTTCAACGGCGTCGGCCGACGCTTCCAGCGTTATGGCGAAGTGCCGGTCACAAGCGACGGCCAGGTCGCGGGCTCCTACACGCTGGTGGACGACTACGGTCACCACCCGGTCGAAATGGCCGCCACGGTGGCGGCGGCGCGCGGCGCGTTTCCGGGCCGCCGTCTGGTGCTGGCGTTCCAGCCGCACCGCTTCACGCGCACGCGTGATTGCTTCGAGGATTTCGTGAAGGTTCTGTCGACCGTCGACGCGCTCGTGCTGACCGAAGTCTATGCGGCCGGCGAAGCCCCAATCGTCGCTGCCGACGGCCGCGCGTTGGCGCGTGCGCTGCGCGTCGCGGGCAAGGTCGAGCCGGTGTTCGTCGATACGGTCGATGAAGTTCCGGACGCGCTGTCCACGGTCGTGCGCGACGGGGATGTGGTGATTACGATGGGCGCGGGCTCGATCGGCGGTGTGCCGGTTCGCCTCGCTCAGGAACAGAAGGTGTGAGATGAGCAGTATCGATCCGAAAAAATTCGGCAAGGTGGCAGTGCTGCTCGGCGGTAATTCCGCCGAGCGCGAGGTGTCGCTCAATTCCGGGCGCCTGGTGTTGCAAGGTCTGCGCGACGCGGGCGTCGACGCGCATCCGTTCGATCCGGCCGAGCGTCCGCTGTCGGCGTTGAAGGAGGAAGGCTTCGTGCGCGCGTTCAACGCGCTGCATGGCGGCTACGGCGAGAACGGTCAGATTCAGGGCGCGCTCGATTTTTATGGCATCCGCTACACCGGTAGCGGCGTGCTCGGCTCGGCGCTCGGTCTCGACAAGTTCCGCACCAAGCTCGTGTGGCAGCAACTCGGCATTCCGACGCCGCCGTTCGAAGCGGTGCTGCGCGGTGACGACTACGAAGCGCGCGCGCAAGAGATCGTCGCGAAGCTCGGTCTGCCGCTGTTCGTGAAGCCGGCGAGCGAGGGTTCGAGCGTCGCCGTGATCAAGGTGAAGAGCGCGGACGCGTTGCCGGCCGCGTTGATCGAAGCCGTGAAGTACGACCGCATCGTCGTGGTCGAGAAGAGCATCGAAGGCGGCGGCGAGTACACCGCGTGCATCGCCGGCAATCTGGACCTGCCGGTGATCCGCATCGTGCCGGCCGGCGAGTTCTACGACTACCACGCGAAGTACATCGCCAACGACACGCAGTATCTGATTCCGTGCGGTCTCGGCGCCGAGGAAGAGGCGCGCCTGAAGGTGCTCGCGCGCCGCGCGTTCGACGTGCTCGGCTGCACCGACTGGGGCCGCGCGGACTTCATGCTCGATGGCGAAGGCAAGCCGTACTTCCTCGAAGTGAACACGGCGCCTGGCATGACCGATCACTCGCTGCCGCCGAAAGCGGCGCGCGCGGTTGGCATCAGCTATCAGGAACTCGTGGTCGGCGTGTTGGCGCTGACGTTGCAGGATTAACCAGGGCAAGCGCAAGCAACACCATGTGGAACAACGTTCGCCAGCTCAATCTCGCCACCAACGCGCTGCATGCGTTGCTGGTGCTCGTGCTGCTGGCGGCGGGCGGTTACTGGCTGATCCAGCGCCCGAATTTCGCGCTGCGCGAGATCCAGATCGACGGCGACACCGAGCACATCAATTCGCCAACGGTGCGCGCCGGCGTAGTGGGGCGACTGAAGGGCAATTTCTTCACGGTCGATCTCGACGCCGCACGGCAGGCGTTCGAGCAGATGCCGTGGGTGCGTCACGCGAGCGTGCGGCGCGTCTGGCCGAATGCACTGGCTGTCACGCTCGAGGAGTACAAGCCGCTTGGGACCTGGGGCAGCGATCAGCTCGTGAGCGTCGACGGCGAGTTGTTCACCGCGAACCAGGGCGAGCTCGACGAAGAGCTGCCCGCGTTCGACGGTCCGGACGGTACGGCGAAGGAAGTCGTCACGCGTTATCACGACTTCCAGAAGTGGTTCGCGACGATCAACGCGACGCCCGAGGAAGTGACGCTGTCGCCGCGCTACGCGTGGACGGTAAAGCTGTCGAACGGCACGCAGGTCGAGCTGGGGCGCGAACGCAATCAGGACACGCTGGCCGATCGCAGCAAGCGCCTGACTGCGGCATGGAGCGCGGTGACGCAACGTTGGGGAAAGGATATCGAGTATGCGGACTTGCGCTATCCGAACGGTTTCGCGATTCGTGCCGCTGGCATGCGCTTCATCAGCGAACCCGACAAGGGCAAGAAGTAAACGGACATCACACGCACTGAGCACGCTATGAGTAAAGACTATAAGGATCTGCTGGTCGCCCTCGACATCGGGACGTCGAAGGTAGTGGCCATCGTCGCCGAGTTGAAGGGCGAGGGTCACTACGAGGTGATCGGTCTCGGCCAGAGCGAATCGAAGGGGCTCAAGAAGGGCGTGGTGGTGAATATCGAAGCCACCGTGCAGTCGATTCAGCGCGCGCTCGAAGAAGCCGAGCTGATGGCCGACTGCAAGATCACCAATGTGTTCACCGGGATCGCCGGCAGCCATATCCGCAGCTTCAATTCGAGCGGCATGGTCGCGATCAAGGAGAAGGAAGTCACGCAGGCGGACGTCGCGCGCGTGATCGAAACGGCCAAGGCGATCAACATCCCGACCGATCAGCAGGTGCTGCATATCCTCACGCAGGAATTCATCATCGACGGTCAGGAAGATGTGCGCGAGCCGATCGGCATGAGCGGCATCCGCCTCGAAGTGAAGGTGCATATCGTCACCGGAGCGGTCAGCGCGGCGCAGAACATCGTCAAGTGTGTGCGCCGCTGCGGCCTCGAGGTGAACGACCTGATCCTGCAGCCGCTCGCGTCGTCGCTCGCGGTGCTGACGGAAGACGAAAAGGAACTGGGTGTGGTGCTCGTCGACATCGGCGGCGGCACGACGGACATCGCGATCTTCAGCGAAGGCGCGATCCGCCACACGGCCGTGATTCCGATCGCCGGCGACCAGATCACGAGCGACATCGCGATGGCGCTGCGCACGCCGACGCCCGATGCCGAGGACATCAAGGTCGATTACGGCATCGCCAAGCAGGCGCTCGCCGATCCGGACGAGATGATCGAAGTGCCGGGGCTCGGCGAGCGCGGTCCCCGCACGCTGTCGCGCCAGGCGCTGGCGGCGGTGATCGAGCCGCGCGTCGAAGAACTGTTTTCGCTCGTGCAGCAGGTGGTGCGCGAGTCGGGTTACGAGGAGTTGCTGAGCTCGGGCGTCGTGCTGACGGGAGGTGCGTCGATGATGATCGGCATGGTCGAGCTCGGTGAGGACATTTTCCTGAAGCCGGTGCGCATTGGCGTGCCGGAATACGCGGGCGGTCTCGCCGACGTCGTGCGCAATCCGCGCTATTCGACGGCGATGGGGCTGCTCGTCGAAGGGCGCTCGCAGCGCATGCGCGGGCGCAAGGTTGCGGTGCAGTCGGGGTCGATGGGACAGGTGTTCTCGCGCATGAAGGACTGGTTCCTCGGCAACTTCTGACCACAGGTTTCGAGAAATTCGCGCTGGTGCCGGCGGCCGGTGCGCGACAGGAGGTTGCCCGATCTCCTGCCGGATAACGCCGAGTGGCGGTAACTTTTTATCTTGACGGAGGCAACATGGAATTCCAGATGCTGGAAACCGAAACGAACGGCACCATCATCAAGGTGGTCGGAGTCGGTGGCGCTGGCGGCAATGCCGTTCAGCACATGATCAACAAAGGCGTGCAAGGCGTCGACTTCATCGTGATGAACACGGACGCGCAGGCTCTGTCGCGTTCGCGTGCTACCGCGGTGATCCAGCTCGGCAACACGGGTCTGGGCGCTGGCGCCAAGCCGGAAATGGGCCGCGCTGCCGCAGAGGAAGCACGCGAGCGTATCGCCGACGCACTGCGTGGCGCGCACATGGTGTTCATCACCGCTGGCATGGGTGGCGGCACCGGCACGGGCGCGGCACCGGTCGTGGCGCAGATCGCAAAGGAAATGGGTATTCTGACCGTTGGCGTCGTCAGCAAGCCGTTCGAATTCGAAGGCGGCAAGCGTATGCGCGTGGCGGAAGCCGGTTCGCAACAACTGGAGGATCACGTCGACTCGCTGATCGTCGTGCTGAACGACAAGCTGTTCGAGGTGATGGGCGACGACGCCGAGATGGACAAGTGCTTCCAGTGCGCTGACGACGTTCTGAACAACGCGGTTGCAGGCATCGCGGAAATCATCAACGTCGACGGTCTCGTCAACGTCGACTTCGAAGACGTGAAGACCGTGATGGGCGAGCAGGGCAAGGCGATGATGGGCACGGCGACGGTCGCCGGCGTCGATCGCGCTCGTCTGGCTGCCGAACAGGCCGTCGCGAGCCCGCTGCTGGAAGGCGTC
Source organism: Burkholderia sp. H160 (assembly GCA_000173575.1). Classification (GTDB taxonomy): domain Bacteria; phylum Pseudomonadota; class Gammaproteobacteria; order Burkholderiales; family Burkholderiaceae; genus Paraburkholderia. The sequence goes on from ABYL01000064.1 coordinate 25,067, forward strand.
GATCTGTCGGGCGCGCGTGGCGTGCTGGTCAACATCACGTCGAGCCGTTCGCTGCGTCTGTCGGAAACGCGCGAAGTGATGAACACGATCAAGAGCTATGCGGCGGAAGATGCCACGGTGATCTTCGGCGCGGTGTACGACGATGCGATGGGCGACGCGCTGCGCGTGACGGTCGTGGCAACGGGTCTGGGCCGCGCGGCGAAGAAGCAGCAGTCGGCACCGATGACGCTGCTGCGCACCGGCACCGACAACCAGCCGATCGGCGCAATGGCGCATGCGGCATACGCACCGGCAGCAGGCCACGCCAGCACGGCCGACTACGGCGCGCTCGACACGCCGGCGGTGTGGCGCACGTCGCGCGACACGGCGGCCTCGCACGTGCAGGCGCTGCAGGAAAAGGGCGTCGATACGTACGACATTCCGGCATTCCTGCGCAAGCAGGCGGACTGAGCGCACGGGCAGGCTTCGTTGCCGCGCTGGATTGAGCAGCGCTGGCGGACGAATGCACGAGCGTGGCGGGTGAGCGGCAAGCAGGTCGCGTATCGTCTGATTCGCGGCAGGGGCAACTGTCCTCTGCGGATTCGCGAAGCGGACCAAGTGACTGCCGCCTGACGGCGCAGCCTATAGTTGGGCTTACGTTGGACTTCACTGCGTCACGAGGACGTGCGAGTGTGCTTCGCATCGATGCAAAGGACTGGGCATGATCAAGGAAGGTGACAAGCTACCCGACGCGACGCTCTTCGAGTATGTCGAAGACGACCGGGCGGGCTGCACGATCGGACCGAACAGTTTCGACGTGCGCGAGCAGACGGCGGGCAAACGCGTGGTGATCTTCGGATTGCCCGGCGCGTTCACGCCGACCTGTTCGGCCAAACATGTACCGGGCTATGTCGAGCACGTCGAGCAGTTGCGCGCTGCCGGCATCGACGAAATCTGGTGCGTGTCCGTCAACGACGCGTTCGTGATGGGCGCGTGGGGACGCGATCAGCACACCTCGGGCAAGGTGCGCATGATGGCGGACGGTAGTGCGGCTTTCACACGGGCGCTTGGTCTGGAGCAGGATCTGTCGGCGCGCGGCATGGGAATCCGTTCCCAGCGCTACGCGATGGTGGTCGACGACGGCGTGGTCAAGACGCTGAACGTCGAAGCTGCCGGCAAATTCGAAGTCAGCGATGCAGCGAGTATTCTCGCTACGTTGTGCTAGTAGCAAGCGTCGCACCTTCGCCGCGGGCTTGCGCGCTTATGCCGCGTGGCGCTTCCGCAACGGTGATTGCGACGCTTTTGTGACAGGCCGTTACGCGGGCCGATGACCGGAAACGCCTCCGTTCCGGAGCATCGGCCCGTCACGCTTTCCGTCGCTGTGCCCATTGGGTAATGCGGCGAAACAGATTGTCACGTTCCCTGCAAAGACGGTTGTCTGGGGATTGGAGTATAATTCGCACTATGGAATAAAAAGTCCTGATTAGGATTTTCAATCGAATAGAAGACCACCATGTTGAAGCAGCGCACAATCAAATCGATCGTCAAGACTGTCGGCATCGGGTTGCACTCCGGCCGCAAAGTCAATCTGACGCTCCGTCCGGCGGCGCCGGGCACTGGCATCGTGTTTTCGCGCGTGGATTTGCCCACGCCGGTGGACATTCCTGCGTCGGCGATGGCGATTGGCGATACGCGTCTGGCTTCCGTGTTGCAGAAAGACGGCGTGCGCGTGTCGACCGTCGAGCATCTGATGTCCGCCTGCGCCGGTCTTGGCATCGACAACCTTTACGTCGACGTCACCGCCGAGGAAATCCCGATCATGGACGGCAGCGCGGGTTCGTTCGTGTTCCTGATCCAGTCGGCGGGAATCGAAGAGCAAAACGCGCCGAAGAAATTCATCAAGGTTACGAAGCCGGTCGAAATCCGCGACGGCGACAAGTTCGCGCGCCTCGATCCGTACTTCGGCTTCAAGCTCAAATTCACGATCGACTTCCGTCACCCGGCTGTGGACAAAACCGGCCAGGCGCTGGAAGTGGATTTCGCCAACACGTCGTACGTGCGCGAAATCGCGCGCGCCCGCACGTTCGGCTTCGCGCATGAAGTGGAAATGATGCGCGAGCTCGGCCTTGCGCGCGGCGGCAGCATGGACAACGCGATCGTGCTCGACGAGTACCGCATCCTGAACAACGACGGTCTGCGTTACGACGACGAGTTCGTCAAGCACAAGATGCTCGACGCGATCGGCGACCTGTACGTGGTTGGTCATCCGCTGCTCGCTTCGTACACCGCGTACAAGTCGGGCCACGGTCTGAACAACGCGCTGCTGCGCGAGCTGCTCGCACACGAAGACTCGTACGAAATCGTCACCTTCGAAGACACGCAGAAGGCCCCGCGCGGCTTCGCTTACGAAACGCAGACGGCGTTCGCATAACGTCGGCGTTGCAGGCACGTAGATGAAAAACGGCCCTTTCGGGCCGTTTTTTTTGTCTCAGCGCTCAGCGCTCAGCGATTGCGCCGATGCCGCGCGGCCATGCGCGCGAGCGCTTCCTGTAGTGGCGACGGCGCGAGCGATTCGCTCAACGCCTGGAGCGCGTCGGCGCCGGCCGGCGTCATGCGCGCCTGCTTGACGGGCGGCGGTTCCTTCAGCGGCTGCGGCCGCACGCGAATCTTCAATGCGTGCACGGGCCAGCCGCGCTGCTGCAAATCCGCCAGCAGCCGCGGCTCCAGATGCCGCAGACGCGCCGCAAGCGCGTTGTGCGCGGCAAACAGGGCCAGTACGCCCTCCTTGATGAAGCCGGGCTCGACGCTCGTCGCCAGATAATCGGGCAGCAACTCGCGCAGATCCTTCTCGAGCGCGGCGATCTGCTCGACGCCTGCGCGCAGCGCCGCGAACGCGTCCGTGCGGCCGAGTACCTCGGCGAGCGGTTGCGGGCGGCGCAGATCGAACTGCTTCGGCGGCCTTGAAAAGGACGAAAAACGGCTCATGTTTGGCATTGACACGTGAGCTCGCCCCATGCGCGCTCACGCCGCGATTGTACCGCGCGGGCAGCTTGCGATGCCGGTCAGCGCCGCGCCGAAGGTTGCCCGACAGGGCCGGCCAGAGCCGGCGCCGTCACGGCTACGACACGAGCGCAGCTGGAGGCGCGTGCTAAAATGCCCGATTCGAATTCACTCTTGGACTAAGCCGCCGAGGACTTTCCGACCCAGGCGCGGTATGCGCAATGCGCACACCGCGAGCCAGCCGAAGCCGCGACGCAGACACCGATCCGATGACCACCGGTTTTCTTCAGAAGATTTTTGGCAGCCGTAATCAGCGGCTAGTCAAGCAATATCAAAAGACCGTCGCGGCGATCAATGCGCTCGAACCGCAGATCGAGCAATTGACGGATGACCAACTGCGCGCCAAAACGGGTGAATTCCGCCAGCGCGTCGCGAGCGGCGAAGCGCTCGACAAGATCCTGCCCGAGGCGTTCGCGGTCTGCCGCGAGGCCAGCAAGCGGACGCTGAAGATGCGCCACTTCGACGTGCAGTTGATCGGTGGCATGGCGCTGCACTACGGCAAGATCAGCGAAATGCGCACCGGCGAAGGCAAGACGCTCGTCGCGACCCTGCCGGTCTACCTGAACGCGCTGTCGGGCCGCGGTGTCCACGTGGTCACGGTCAACGACTACCTCGCACAGCGCGACGCCGAATGGATGGCGCGCCTGTACAACTTCCTCGGTCTGTCGGTCGGTATCAACCTGTCGCAGATGGAGCACACGGCGAAGCAGCAAGCCTACGCCGCGGACATCACCTACGGCACCAACAACGAATTCGGCTTCGACTACCTGCGCGACAACATGGTCTACGAGACCGATGCGCGCGTGCAACGCGGCCTGAACTTCGCGGTCGTCGACGAGGTGGACTCGATCCTGATCGACGAGGCGCGTACGCCGCTGATCATCTCCGGCCAGGCCGAAGATCACACCGAACTCTACGTGCGCATGAACGCACTGCCGCCTCTGCTCGAGCGCCAGATCGGCGAAGAGAAGGCGGACGGCACCGGCGTCGAGAAGCCGGGCGACTACACGCTGGACGAAAAAGGCCGTCAGGTGTTCCTGACCGAGTCGGGCCACGAAAAGGCCGAGCGCCTGCTCTCCGAGTGGGGCCTGATCGGCGAAGGCGAAAGCCTGTACGCGCCGCAAAACATCACGCTGATGCACCACGTGTACGCGGCGCTGCGCGCACACACGCTGTTCTTCAAAGACCAGCATTACGTCGTGCAGAACGGCGAAGTGATCATCGTCGACGAATTCACCGGCCGTCTGATGGCGGGCCGCCGCTGGTCGGACGGTCTGCACCAGGCGGTCGAGGCGAAGGAGCACGTGAAGATCCAGAGCGAGAACCAGACGCTTGCGTCGATCACGTTCCAGAACTATTTCCGCATGTACGCGAAGTTGGCCGGCATGACCGGCACGGCCGACACCGAGGCGTACGAATTCAACGAGATCTACGGTCTCGAAACCGTCGTGATCCCGACCAACCGACCGCCCAAGCGGATCGACAGGCAGGATCAGATCTACAAGAGCGCGAAGGAACGCTACGACGCGGTGATCCGCGACATCCGCGAGTGCTTCGAGCGCAGTCAGCCGGTGCTGGTCGGCACGACGTCGATCGAGAATTCGGAACTGCTGTCGCATCTGCTGAAGCAGGCCGGTTTGCCGCACGAAGTGCTGAACGCGAAGCAGCACGCGCGAGAAGCGGCGATCGTCGCCGAAGCGGGCCGTCCGCAACGCATCACGATCGCGACGAACATGGCCGGCCGTGGTACCGACATCGTGCTCGGCGGCAACGCGGAGAAGCAGGCGTCGTTCATCGAGCAGGACGAAACGCTCGCCGACGACGACAAGCAGCGCCGCATCCAGAAGCTTTACGACGAATGGCAGACGCTGCACGATCAGGTGAAGGCCGCGGGCGGTCTGCACATCATCGGCACCGAGCGTCACGAGTCGCGCCGGATCGATAACCAGTTGCGCGGCCGTGCGGGCCGTCAGGGCGACCCGGGTTCGTCGCGCTTCTATCTGTCGCTGGAAGATCCGCTGCTGCGCATTTTCGCGGGCGACCGCGTGCGCGCGATCATGGACCGCTTGAAGATGCCGGAAGGCGAGGCGATCGAAGCGGGCATCGTGTCGCGCTCGATCGAATCGGCGCAACGCAAGGTCGAGGCGCGCAACTTCGATATTCGTAAGCAATTGCTCGAATACGACGATGTCTCGAACGACCAGCGCAAGGTGATTTACCAGCAGCGCAACGAACTGCTCGAAGCGAACGACATCACCGAGACCATCACCGCGATGCGTCATGGCGTGATCGGCGACATCGTGCATCAGTTCGTGCCGGTGGGCAGCATCGAAGAGCAGTGGGACGTGCCTGAGCTCGAAGAAGTGCTGCGCAACGAATGGCAGCTCGACCTCGCGATCCAGGAAATGATCAACGAGTCGAACTCGATCAGCCCGGACGAGATTCTCGAAGCGGTCGATGCCGCCGCGGACGAGGCGTACGAGGCGAAGGTCCAGCTGGTCGGCCGCGAATCGTTCAGCGCGTTCGAGCGCTCGATCATGTTGCAGACGCTCGACCGCGCATGGCGCGAGCATCTGGCCGCGCTCGACCATCTGCGGCAGGGCATCCATCTGCGCGGCTATGCGCAGAAGAACCCGAAGCAGGAATACAAGCGCGAGGCGTTCGAACTGTTCGCCGCGATGCTCGACGCCGTGAAGCTCGAAGTCACGCGCATCGTGATGAACGTGCAGATCCAGTCGCCGGAGCAGCTCGAAGCGGCCGCGGAGCAGATGGAAGAGCAGGGCGGTCATCTGGAGAACGTCGAGTTCCGTCACGCCGAGTTTGCGGAAGCCGGTGCCGCCGCGCCCGTCACAGCCGAAGCGGCCACCGCCGCGATGATCGGCGACGCGATGAGCCACGGCCACGGCCACGGCGCGACTCCGCAGACGGCCGTGAACCTGAATACCGACAACGTGCCGAAGGTCGGCCGCAACGACCCATGCCCGTGCGGCAGCGGTAAGAAGTACAAGCAGTGCCACGGCAAGATCGCTTGAAGCCGATGCGGCGCGCTTCCGGGCGCGCCGCGTCGTTTTTGAGCGCCGCTTGACCGTGTTGATTTCGCGGGTGACCTGGCAACAAGCCCGGGTCATCAGTTCCGTTTCCCCGATGCCGGCGCCCGCCGGCATTTTCTTCGACAGGTCGCGACTATGGCTGTCAACTTTCCCTCGATCGATCCCGCTCAACTCCACCCCGTCGCCGGCGTTACGCTCGGCTGGGCGGAGGCGAATATCCGCAAGCCGAACCGCAAGGACGTGCTCGTCATCTCCGTCGACGAAGGCGCGACGGTCGGCGGCGTGTTCACGCAGAACCGCTTCTGCGCGGCGCCCGTCACGGTCTGCCGCGAGAACCTGCAGCGCGTGCGCGCGGGCGGCAAGCCGATTCGCGCGCTGGTGATCAACACCGGCAACGCGAACGCGGGCACCGGTGAGCCTGGCCTCGCGGCGACGCGCGAAACCTGCGCGGAACTCGCGCGTCTCGCCGACATCGCGCCCGAGCAGGTGCTGCCGTTCTCGACGGGCGTGATTCTCGAGCCGCTGCCTGTCGATCGCCTGAAGGCGGGTTTGCCGGCCGCGCTCGCGAACCGCAAGGAAGCGAACTGGTACGACGCGGCGCAGTCGATCATGACGACCGACACGCTGCCGAAGGCAGTATCGCGCCAGGTCGCGATCGAAGGGCATACGGTTACGCTGAGCGGCATCAGCAAGGGCGCCGGCATGATCAAGCCGAACATGGCGACCATGCTCGGCTTCCTCGCGTTCGACGCGGCGCTCGCGCAGCCCGTGCTCGACGAGCTCGTGAAACATGTCGCGGACCGCTCGTTCAACTGCATCACGATCGATGGCGATACGTCGACCAACGACTCGTTCATCCTGATCGCGTCGGGCAAATCGAGCCTGCCCGCGATCACGTCCACCGATTCGCCCGCTTATGCAGCGCTGCGCGACGCGGTGACCGACGTCGCGCAGAACCTCGCGCAACTGATCGTGCGCGACGGCGAAGGCGCGACCAAATTTATGACCGTGCATGTCGAAGGCGGCTCGAGCGTCGGCGAATGCCGCCAGGTCGCCTACGCGATCGGCCACTCGCCGCTCGTAAAGACGGCCTTCTATGCATCGGACCCGAACCTCGGTCGCATTCTCGCGGCCATCGGCTATGCCGGCGTGGACGATCTCGACGTCGGCAAGATCGATCTGTATCTCGACGACGTGCTGGTCGCGACTGCCGGCGGCCGCAACCCGGCCTACCGTGAAGAAGACGGCCAGCGCGTGATGAAAAAGAGCGAGATCGGCATTCGCGTCGTGCTCGGCCGCGGCAATGCGCAAGCCACGATCTGGACCTGCGATCTGTCGCACGACTACGTGAGCATCAACGCCGACTACCGCTCGTAATCAGGTTCAATGCGCGGCCGCGGGCCGCGCCTACTCATCATGGACAAACTCGAACAGTTTTTGACCCGGGCCGAAGCCGTGCTCGGCCGCCTGGAAGCGATGCTTCCGCCCGCCGCGCCGGACATCGACTGGTCGGCCGCGGTCGCTTTCCGCTGGCGCAAGCGCCACGGGCGCGGCTATCTGCAACCGGTGCCCGCCATTTCGTCGATTACGCTCGATGACCTGCAGAACATCGATCGCCAGAAAGGGCTGATCGAACAGAACACGCGCCAGTTCGTGCGCCAGCAGCCGGCCAACAACGTGCTGCTGACGGGCGCGCGCGGCACCGGCAAATCGTCGCTGATCAAGGCCTGCCTGAACGCGTACGCGAAAGACGGCCTGCGTCTGATCGAAGTGGACAAGGACGATCTGCACGATCTCGGCGACATCGTCGATCTGATCGCGAAGCGCCCGGAGCGCTTCGTCGTGTTCTGTGACGACCTGTCGTTCGAGGAAGGCGAGTCGGGCTACAAGGCGCTGAAGGTCGCGCTCGACGGCTCGGTCGCCGCGCAGTCGGACAACGTGCTGATCTATGCGACATCGAACCGCCGCCATCTGCTGCCCGAGTACATGAGCGACAACGAGACGTACAAGCACACGTCGGACGGCGAGATTCATCCGGGCGAACTGGTCGAAGAGAAGATTTCGCTGTCCGAGCGTTTCGGGCTGTGGGTCAGCTTCTATCCGTTCAAGCAGGATGACTACCTGACGATCATCGCGCACTGGTTGCGCCATTTCGGTTGCGACGACGCCGAGATCGAGTCGGCGCGCAGCGATGCGCTCGTCTGGGCGCTCGAACGCGGCTCGCGCTCGGGGCGGGTCGCGTGGCAGTTCGCGCGCGACTGGTCTGGCCGCAAGGCGCCAGCATGAACGAAGCAAGCGAAAACGCCTGCAAAGAAACAGGCAAAATCGGCGCGGGCCGTCCGGTCACCGAAGTCGCGGTCGGCGTGCTGGTACAGCCGGATGGGCGCTATCTGCTCGCGCAGCGTCCGGCGGGCAAGCCGTACGAGGGCTACTGGGAGTTTCCGGGCGGCAAGCTTGAAGCGGGTGAATCGGTCGAGGCCGCGCTTGCGCGCGAACTGCACGAGGAGCTGGGAATCGAGGTCGAGGCGAGCCATCTGTGGCATACGCTCGAACACGACTATCCGCACGCGTATGTCCGCCTCTTCTTCTGCAAGGTGACGCAGTGGTCGGGCGAGCCGCACGGGCGTGAAGGTCAGGCCTTCGTGTGGCAAAGCTTGCCTGCGGACGTATCGCCGTTGCTGCCCGCGACGATTCCGGTGCTGGAGTGGCTCGCGGCCGAGAAGAAGTGATTGATTGAAACAGAGTGACTGAAAGGGCCACGCGATAGCGGGCGCTGTCTCGGCAGCGTCGCGGCTTGCGTGGCTTTTTTACTGGCGCGCTCAGTGCGGGTTGTAGTCGCCGCGCGGCGGTTCCTCTTCGGACGAAGACCCTTCCTGTTCATTGCCGCCGATCTTGTATTTTTCGGCGGCCCATGCGCCGAGGTCGATCTGCTTGCAGCGCTCGGAGCAGAAAGGACGGAAGCGGCTCTCAGGGGTCCAGCGGACATCTTTACCGCAGGTAGGACATTTGACGACGGTAGGCATACGGTCGGACGGTCAATCGCAAACGGAACAAGTAACGAATATAGGGCTATTTCGCGCCGCTTGAAAGGCGCGTTCGGTCAATTCCGGTGTGGCCTATTGAATGCGGTGGTGGTCTACAGGTCGTTACAGGCTGCAGAGCGTAAGCTGGAACGGCACGTCGACGTCGACCGCGCGCGGCCGCAGATCGCCGTCCTGCACCGTGAAGCGCACCCACAGCATGTACTTGTTGGCACTCGCTTCGGGAATCACGCGCAATTCGGGAGCCACGCGAACCTGCATCAATTGATACGAGCGGCCCGACAGCATTTGCTGATAGCTGCCTTGCATCGCCATCACCTTCGACGCCTGGCCCGACTCGCGCGCGAGTCGCAGCACGATCGTGGCCGCGTCACGCAGCGGCAAAAGCGGTGTGACCCACTTGGCGATGTCCTGGCGACGCTGATCGGGATGTAACTGTTGCCACGCGTAATACGAGGGCAGATCGAATTTGCAGGTGCCACCGGGGATGATTGCGCGGCTCCGAATGCTCGCGAGCCACTCGTTATCTGCAAGATGCTGGCCGGTCTTGCCTTGCATCTGCGTGAGCCCCGCGAGGGTCTGTTCGATTTCGCCAAGCACCGCTTCAAGCGCGTTCTGCTCGATGCCCGGATTGCCGCGAAATGGCGCGAGCGTTTGCCGCTGCCGCTCGAGCTCTTTCATCAGATCCGACTTCAGATCCGCGCGACCCGCCACTTCGGAGATTTCGAACAGCGTTGTCAGTGCGACGTGATGTTCCCTCGCGTCTTCCTGAGTCAGAAAGAACGTGAAGCGCTCGAACAGATCTTCGAGCCGCAACAGCGTCCGGATTCGCTCATTGAAGGGGTACTCGTAAAGGATCAAGCGGGCTCGCCTCGGGCGTGGTCGGTGACAGGAATGCAAAACATTCTAATGCCGTGGGACTACCCAAGCAATCACGCACGTTTTTCCCCGTGCTTTCGCAACTTTTTTCGTCAGTTCACGGTGTTCCGGGCGCTTCGGTTCCTGCGCGCGCTAGGGCTCGACGTGACCCTGCGCAAGCGACAGATACTCGCGATGGTGAGCGTCAACCTGCGCCTCGAGTTCTTCGAGCGGCGCGTTGTCGTTGACGATCACGTCGTCGGCGGCGGCGAGGCGTGCTTCACGCGTGGCCTGGCGCGCGATGATCGCAAGCACCTGCTCGCGGCTGAAGCCGTTGCGGCTCATCACACGAGCGATCTGCGTGTCGACGCTGCAATCGACGGTGAGCACGCGATTCACGCGGCTCTTCCATGTTCCGGACTCGACCAGCAACGGCACCACGACGATCACATACGGCCCTTGCGCCTCGCGTTCTTCACGCTCGGTCTCCGCGCGAATCAGCGGATGCGTGATGGCTTCGAGACGTTTGCGTGCGGTCTCGTCGCTGAACGCGAGCGTGCGCATGCGGGCGCGATCGAGCGAGCCATCGGCGGCGACGAACTCGGTGCCGAATTCGGCGGCGATCCGTGGCATCGCGATGCCATGCGGTGCAGTGATGCGATGCGCGATCACATCCGTGTCGACGAGCGGCACGCCGCGCGCGGCGAACAGATTGGCCACCGTCGATTTGCCGCTACCGATGCCGCCGGTCAGTCCCACAACGAACATGCTTCAGCCTCCCAGAGCCAGATAAAGCGGCGTGCCGACAAACAGCGTGAGCGCACCGCCCGCGGCGAGAAACGGCCCGAACGGCAGCGGCTCCTCGAAGCGCATGCGGCCGCGCCACGTCGCCGCGAGGCCGATCACGGCACCGGCTACCGCGGCGATCAGCACGATCTGCGGCAGCGCGGGCCAGCCTAGCCACGCGCCGAGCGCGGCAAGCAGCTTGAAGTCGCCATAGCCCATGCCTTCGACGCCGCGCACGAGCTTGAACACCCAATGCACAGCCCACAACACCAGATATCCGAAGATAGCGCCAAGCACCGCACCATGCAGATTCGTGAACATGCCGTTGAAATTGACGATCAGCCCGGCCCACAACAACGGCAGCGTCAGGGAATCGGGCAGCAGGTGCGTGTCGATGTCGATCGCGCTCATCGCGAGCAGCGTTGCACACAGGCCGAACGCGGCGAGTGCCGTCAGGTTCGGACCGAACGTTATCAATGCGCCTGCCGCGAAAACGGCGCTCGCGATTTCGAGCAGCGGGTAGCGCGAGCTGATATGCGTGCCGCAAGCGGAACAACGGCCGCGCAATAGTACGTAGCTCAGAACCGGCAGGTTCTCCCACGCGCTCAGTACGTGGCCGCAATGCGGGCATGCGCTACGCGGCACCCACAGGTTGTAGCGCGCCGGCAGTCCGTCGTCGGGCTGCGGCTCGTCGGTGGCCTCGCTGATTTCGTCGCGCCACGCGCGCTCGAGCATGATCGGCAGCCGATGCACGACGACGTTCAGGAAGCTGCCGATCACCAGGCCGAGCACGATGGCGAACGCGATCTGCACGCCGGCGGGCAGGCTGGCGAACCCGAGACCGATGTCGCTTGCAAAGCGGCCTGGCAGTAAGCCCGCGAGCAGGTTGGAGGAAGTTTGTGACACGAGTGGAAGAGGTGCCTGCATGGTGATGAAATGGATTCGGCTGCGATGCTACACCACGTTGCCGAGTTGAATAATGGGGAGATACATCGCGATCACGAGGCCGCCGACCAGCGTGCCGAGAACAACGATCACGAGCGGCTCGCACAGACTCGATAGCGTGCCGATCCTGTCGTCGACCTGGCGATCCGCAAGCGACGCGACATCGAGCAGCATGCTGTCGAGCGCGCCGGACTCCTCGGCGACCGCAACCGGCTGCACGACCTCGGGAGGAAAGCATTGCGCCGCGCGCATCGCCGCGGCGAGCCGTTCGCCGCGCCGCAGCCGCACGGCGATGCTTGCCGTCGCGCGATCGAAGAAGGCATTGCCGGTCGCCTGCGTGAGCGAATCAAACGCGTCGGCGAGCGGCGTGCCGGCCGACAGCAACGTGCCAAGCGCGCGACTCCAGCGCGCCGCGCACAACGTGCGCAGCAGTGGGCCGGCCACGGGCAGGTTGAGCGACACGCGCGCGAAGCGGATGCGCGCGCTTGCTGAGCGGCGCAGGACAAACGTGATCGCCGAGCTCAATGCGACCATCAGCGCGAACAGCGGTACGCTCCAGCGCGCGGCGCCCGCCGATAGCGCCAGTACGAACTGCGTCGGCGCGGGCAGCTTCGCGCCGAAGCCATCGAAGATCTGCTTGAACGTCGGCACGACCCACACCAGCAACGCCGCGGTAATCGCGATCGCGAGCAGCAGGATCGCCACCGGATAGGTCAGCGCCGCGCGCACTTTCGCGCGCTGCGCGGCGGCG
>ABYL01000063.1 GCA_000173575.1 Burkholderia sp. H160
CGGTGGGATCGAGCGCCGGTGTTTCGACCACCGCGCCGCCGAAGTCGCGGCCGTTCAGAATGTCGTTGTTCAGATCGATCGCGATCACACAGTCCGCGCGCATGCCGCGCGCGACCGACACCGGCACCGGGTTGCTCAGTCCGCCGTCGACGAGCCACACGCCGTTGTGCAACACCGGCGTGAAGATGCCCGGAATGGCAATCGACGCGCGCACCGAGTCGATCGTGCTGCCGTCCTGCAGCCAGATTTCGCGGCCGGTGTCGAGCTCGGTCGCGACCGCGGCGAATGGTATGTCGAGTTGCGCGATCGAGCGGCCGTCGAATTTGTCGGCGAACAGCTGGATCACCTTGCGCCCGCCAAGCAGTCCGCCCGAGATACGCAGATCGAGCAGCCGCACCACGGTCTGCCACGTGAGACGCGACACCCACTCCTCGAGCCAGTCGAGATCGCCGTTCGCATAGACCGCGCCGACCAGCGCGCCGATCGACGTGCCGCACACGACGTCGGGCTTGATGCCCGCGTCCTGCAGCGCGCGAATCGCGCCGATATGCGCCCATCCGCGCGCGGCGCCGCCTCCTAACACCAGCCCGATCCGGCTGTATCGACGTCGACGTATCATGCGTACCCCGCTTATTCGACTCTCTTGTTCGGCCCGCATTCCGGCCACATTTCTCTGCGCCTAGCGCCCCCGTATCACATCCGAGCGCGACGTCGTGTACACCCTCTGGTCCCGGTCGAAATGAACGTTGAAGATGCCCTCTTCGGTCACGCCGCCCTCGCGCCACTTCCAGCTCCACACGGTCTCCGGCTTCAGCGGAAACACGGCGATCTGCCCGGGCTTGCCAAGCAGGCGCCGCACTTCGTCCTCGGTCATGCCGAGGCGGATCTTCGCGAAGTTGGCCGCGGTCAGCACCTGCGTGATCGCCTGCAGCTTGCCATCCCGATCGATGTCGACCATGTACGTGTTCAGGCCTTGCGGACCGCGCGGATATTCGAAGCGCTTCGAGCCGTCGGTGAAGGTGCGCGCGGTTTCGGGCTTGCCCATCTGCGCGAGGATCTGCGCTTCGGTCGTGACGCCTGGCGTCATGTCCTTGAGCAGCAACGCGTCCGGTTTGATGGCGTTGAAAAAGTCCTTGAGTTTTTGCACGGCTTGATCGCTCTGCTGTTGGTCGCAGCCGGTCAGTGCGAAGCACGCTATCAACAGCGTGACGCCCAGCGGTTTGAGGCTCACGTCGGTTCCTGTCCGGATGCGCGCGGGATTTGCCACCCCTGCACCTTGCCGGTCTGTAGTGTCTACTACAAGCATAACCGGGCGCCGGGAAATCCGCGAGAGACGCAGGCATGGCGAGTGCGGCTACGCACGCAAGGTGTTGCGCGCAGCGCGAAAAGGTCAACGGGGATGGGCACGCCAGAAGCAAAAAGGCGACGCTGTACACAGCGTCGCCAGCTCGGTCGATCATGATCAACCGGAAGTGATGGCGGCTCTCTAGCCGCCTTGCGCGAAGCACCGCGGACGACGCGCAGCGGTCTGCTCCAGACGAAGCGATGAGCAACCTTGGCTGCTCACCTTGCGCCATCGCCGAATGACAAACCGCTGCCTTTTTATGGCCGCCCTGGTCCCTCGATAAGCCTTCCTGATGCCGTTAATTTAAACGCATTGGAGGCTTTCGACGAGAGCGCGTTTACACCGAATTGGCAGAGGATTCGCGCGGCCGCCTTCCGCCGGATGGCCGGCCCGTCATATCACCCGAAAGCCGTGCGTGCCGTCGCGCGCAAGTTGCGCCACGAGCCCATGCTCCCACTCCAGATACGCGCTCATCGCTTCGCGCGCGTTGTCGGTGCCTTCGTACGGCCGCTGATACCGGTCGATGCGCGGCGATGCCATCCGCGCACCACCCGACTCCACCGGCAAGCCCGCATCGATCCACGCGAGCGTGCCGCCGAGCAACACCTGCACCGGCCGCCCGGTCGCCGCGGCGAGCTCCGGCGCGACGAAGCGAGCGAGCACGCTGCTGTCGCACGTGAGCACATAGCGCTTCGCGTCGGGTAGTGTGCGCAGCGCGTCGGCAAGCTGGCTGCGAATCACGAACCACGCGCCCGGAATGTGCCGCTTCAGGTAGTCCGTGCTGCTCGTGAAATCGAGCAGCACGGTACCCGGTGCCTGCAGCAGCGCGGCGAGCCCGGCCGGCGCGATCTCCTCGACGTCGGGCGGCGTGACCGCACGACGCGCGGTCGGCGTCATGCCCTTCTCGGCGAAGTCGGCGGCCGTCAGGCCATCGACCACGAACACCTCGACGTTCATCTGCGCGAGCCACGAGGCGGTCATGTTCGCGCGCACGCCGTCGTTGTCCGCGAGGATCACACGTGCGCCGCGCACCGGCACGAACAGGTCGGTCTCCTGCACGAGCTGGCCGCCCGGCGCACTGCGAAAACCAGGCACGTGGCCCGCCTCGTACTCCTCGGGCATGCGCACGTCGAAGCGATACACCGTGCGCACCGCTTCGTCGGCCCAGCGACGCGCTTCGTCTCGCGAGGTACGGCGCACGCGCGCGCGATCGGCGACCGCGCGCGCGCCCTCGGCGGCGGCGAGTCGGGAGATGTCATCGACCGCGCCCTGGACGCGCCGCGCGCTGCCATGCGCGAGAGGTTGACCGGCGAGCGTCCAGCCCATCGTGCCGTTGCGCAGCGCGGCGACCGGGTTCGGCACGCCCGCGTTGATCAGCGACTGCGCGCCGATGATGCTGCGCGTGCGTCCCGCGCAATTGACGATGATGCGCGTGGCCGGATTCGGCGCGAGCTGCCGCGCGCGCAGCACCAGTTCCGCGCCCGGCACGTTGATGCTGCCGGGGATGTTCATGGTCTGAAACTCGTCGAAGCGGCGCGCGTCGAGCACCACGACATCGGCCTCGCGATCGAGCAGTGCCTGCACCTGCTGCGCGGACAGCGATGGCGTATGACGCACGCTATCGACCAGTTCGCCGAATGCCTTGCTCGGCACGTTGACATCCCTGAACAGCTCGCCGCCCGCTTCGCCCCAGCCTTGCAGACCGCCTTCGAGCAACGCGACATGGGTATAGCCGAGCGCGGTGAAGCGCTCGGCCGCGCGCCTCGCGAGGCCCTCGCCGGCATCGAACACGACGATCGGCACCGCGAGGCGCGGCAGCCGCTGTGGCGCGTCGAGCTCGAGCCGCGACAGTGGCAGATTGGCGGCGAACAACGGATGGCTGCGCGCGTGCGGATCTTCCTCGCGCACGTCGACGAGTGCGATCTCCTCGCGGTCGAGCAATGCATGGCACACGTCTTGGAATGAACGGGTATAAAACTCTTTGACGACATTCATGGGATCGGGAACTCCTTCGCTACATTCCAGATTTCCGGTAACGGCTCGCGTCACCGCGTCGATAGTTCAACCGTACACTCGAATGCGGATCGGCGCACGGTCGCTAGCTGGATTGCTTATACCCGCGCAATGCGAATACGAAACATCGGCGCGCGTACGCGCTACGCAGGCGCAATTTCCGCGCCACGCATCACTGTCGCGCGCTCCCCACAGACCCTTCGGTCGATGTGGACATCGCCGCGCCGCCAGCAGAAAAATCGCCGCTTTGCCACAATGCCGCATCGCGCGAAAGCGCCGCCCACCGCAATCAACAGACAATGATCCCCTTCTCGGTTCTCGATCTTTCACCGGTCACCGCGGGCGCCACACCGGCGGACGCATTCAGGAACACACTGTCACTCGCGCGGCACGCGGAACAGTTGAACTACAAGCGCTACTGGCTCGCCGAGCATCACAATATGACCGGCATCGCGAGCGCGGCGACCTCGGTCGTGATCGGCTACGTGGCAGGCGGCACGAGGACGATTCGCGTCGGCTCCGGCGGCATCATGCTGCCGAACCACGCGCCGCTCGTGATCGCCGAACAGTTCGGCACGCTGGCGTCGCTGTATCCGGGGCGGATCGATCTCGGCCTCGGCCGGGCGCCCGGCACCGATCAGACCACCGCCCGCGCGCTGCGCCGCGACCTGCAGGCGAGCGCCGAAACCTTCCCCGACGACGTCGTCGAGCTGCAACGTTATTTCGCGGAGCCGGTCGCGGGCCAGCGTATTCGCGCGGTGCCGGGCGCGGGCCTGCAGGTGCCGCTGTGGCTGCTCGGCTCGTCGCTTTACAGCGCGCAACTGGCCGCGGCGCTCGGGCTGCCGTTCGCGTTCGCGTCGCACTTCGCGCCCGATTACATGATGAGCGCGCTGCAGGTGTATCGCTCGCAGTTCCGACCGTCCGCGACGCTAGCGAAACCCTATGCGATGGTCGGCGTCAATCTGTTCGCCGCCGACACGAACGACGAAGCCGCACGTCTGTTCACCTCGCTGCAGCAGCAGTTCATCAATCTGCGACGCGGCACGCCGGGGCAATTGCAGCCGCCGGTCGAGCGGCTCGACGCATCGGAGATGGAGCTGAACAACGTCGCACGCGCGCTCGCCTGCACGGTGCTCGGCGATCGCGACGCAATCCGCGAAGGTTTGCAATCGATCATCGAGCAAACCGGCGCGAACGAGTTGATGCTGACCGCGCAGATTTACGATCACGAAGCGCGGTTGCGATCGTTCGAGATCGGCGCGCAGGTGCGCGATGAATTGAGCGCGGCCAGATAAGCGGCACGCGAATCGACTGGCCGACACGGCCACGCACAGAAAAAGGGCGGCTCATGGTGAGCCGCCCTTGTCTTTTGCACCGATCCGCAGCAGCGCCGGCAAGCACATTTCGATTGCGAGCGCCGGAATATTTGCCGCGCGCAGCCGTTTAGTGCGTACGTGCGGCCGCCTGCATCTCGCGGAAGGGCCGCCGTGACAGCCGGACCGGTCGTGCCGGCAAGAACGGTGTTGCCGCGCACCTTGCCACAACGCCGCCTCTGTACCGCCTGAAGCATCACCCGCTGCCGGTGAGGGGCGTTCGCGCGCTCGCTTTGCCGCCAATGCAACGCATCAGGCGGGGTCGCTCGCGGCAGCCAGCGCACCACCCACAGGGCGTTCGTGCGTACGTGGATGGCGGTTGCCGCAGCTTTCGTGGAGAGACGAGTCATGAAAACTGTCATCGGATGCCTGGCTCCGCGTCTTGCGGCGCCTGCCAACGTCGCGCAAGCCTTCCAGCCCATACCCGCGCAAGGTACTGCCCGTTCGGGCCGTCCCGCGCGCAGCGCACGCGGCCACCTGTGGCGCCGGCTGCTGCTCGCGCTGTGCGGCACCGGCGTCGCGCTCGGCGCAGCACACTTCGCGTACGCCGAAGATCCCGTCCCGCTGCTGCCGCCACCCGCCGTCACTTCGACCACCGTGCCGGCCAGTGGTGACCTGAATCCGTATGGCGTCGCGTTCGTGCCGGACGGTTTTCCCACCTACGGCACCATCGCGCCGCGCGACCTGCTAGTGTCTAACTTCAACAATGCGCAGAACGTGCAGGGCACCGGCTCTACGATCGTCAAGATTGTGCCGGGCGCAAAGCAGGCCACGACGTTCTTCCAGGGGGCCCCCGGCCTCGGCCTCACCATGGCGCTCAACGTGCTGCGCGCCGGCTTCGTGCTGGTCGGTAGCCTGCCCACTACCGACGGCACGTCCAACACGGCCAAACCCGGCTCGCTGATCATCGTAAACCGGACCGGCAACATGGTCGCGCAATGGACGACTGCGGCGAAGATCGATGGACCGTGGGGTATGACGGTCTTCGACCAGGGCAATCGCGCGAAAGTGTTCGTCTCGAACGTGCTGAACGGAACCGTTGTGCGGCTCGACGTCACGATCGACGGCGACGGCGTGCACCTCATGAAGGCAACCCAGGTCGCATCCGGCTACCAGTTCCGCGGCGACCCGGCAGCAGTGGAGGTCGGGCCTGCCGGGCTCGTGTACGATCCGGCACGCGATGTGCTGTACGTTGCCTCGATAGTCGACAATGCGATATTCGCGGTGTTCGGCGCGGGCACCTCGCAGCATGACGGCGGCAAGGGCGTCGTGATCTACGCGGACAACAAGCACCTGCATGGAGCGCTCGGTCTTGCGGCAGGACCGAACGGCCATCTCTTCACCTCGAACGGCGACGCGATCAACGCCGATCCGGCACAGCCGAGTGAACTCGTCGAGTTCACGGTGCAAGGGCAATTCGTTGCGCAACTGCCGATCGATCCGGCACCGGACGGCGCGTTCGGCATCGCGTTTGGTCGGGTGATGAACGAGCACGTGCACTTTGCCGCGGTCGATGACAATACGAACGCAATCACGGACTGGAACTTGCCGTTTGAGGCACCTTGATGGATCCGGCGGTGCCATCAGACACGGTGCTGATCTGAACCAACTCGCGCCGCGGCAGGCGCAAACCTTATCGCACCAGCACCGCGTCGAGACCCACCGCCGCGTTGAGGAGGCGTGACACCAGACAGTTCTCCTTCGCCTGCTGCGCGACGGCGACGAAAGCGTCTTCGTCGATGCCGACCACCTGCGCGCGCGTGCGCAAGTGAATGCCCGTCACGCGAGGGCCGGAAGGGGACATCTCCAGTATCAGCGTAGCCGCCGTCTCGATATGGAGCGGCGGCGCACCGGCCTGGCCCAGTGCGTAAGCCAGCGCCATCGAATAGCAGCCTGCATGCGCGGCTGCGATCAGTTCTTCCGGATTGGTTCCCGGCTCTTGCCCGAACCGCGTCGGAAACGAGTAGCGCGCCCGGGCAAGGGTGCCGCTGTCCGTGCTCAGCCGCCCTTCGCCATGCGCGAACGCGCCTTGCCACTGCGCCGTGGCCGTGCGCTCCAGCCGGTTCTTCGAGACCGCTGTCATGGCGTCACCCGGATCACGATCATGTGATAGCGCTTCATCTCAGGCCACCGACTTGCGTTTCATGTAGCCGCGCCCTTCCACGATCAGGCCGTTACGCACGGTCATCACGTTGAGTCCGCGCGACACGTCGGACGGATCAGAGCCGGTGCGATATTCCCAGAAGATCAGCCCGCGCTCGCCCATCACCACCACGTCTTCCAGCGTGAAGACGCCGGCGCGGTTCGCGGCGATCGCCTGCCAGGACGCAAGACAGGCCGAGCGACCCACCCAGTGCGTGCCTTCTGCCGTCGGCTGCGCGCGTTCGACTACGCAGTCCGGCGCGATCAGATCCTCCAGTGCGGCCGGGTCATGATTCAGGAATGCCTCGTTGAAGCGGTTCAGGACATCGGCCGTGCTGCCTGGCGGGTCATCGTTTGCGTTCATGTCGAGCTCCGGAAAGGGTGACGGAGCCAGTGTGCGATCCCGCCAGCAAGGCGTCCAACGCATTCCTGTCATACACTCAATGCATGAAAAGCATTGCTACGCCGCTTCCGTCCGCGCGGCTGGACAGCCGGGACCTTCGCCTCGTGCTGGCACTCGCCATCGCGCGCACCACCGCCGGCGCAGCGGACAGTCTCCACCTGACACAGCCGGCCGTCAGCCGCGCGTTATTGAGCGCCGAGCACAAGCTGGGCGTGCGTCTGTTCGAGCGTACGACACGCGGCCTCGAACCCACCGCGGCCGGTCGCGCGTTGCTCGACGGCGCGCCGCGCCTCCTTGCCGATTTGCAGGAACTGGAATCCCGCCTGCGCGGGGGTGAAAGTCAGCCGCAACGTTTGCGGCTCGTGTGCGAGTGCTACACCGCTTATCACTGGTTGCCGAGCGCGCTGCAGGGCATGCGCGCCAGCCTTCCCGGCGTGGTCCTGAGCATTGCGATCGAGTGCACGAAGGATCCGGTTGCCGCGCTGCTGGCCAAGGATATCGACGTGGCCCTGATCAGCGAAGCCCCGACGCCGCGCAGTCGACGGCTCGTGGACAAGCCGCTGTTCGCCGACGAAGTGGTGTTCGTCATGGCGGCCTCGCATCGACTGGCCGCGCGTGCATCGCTTTCACGCGCCGACCTGAACGACGAGGTCCTGCTCACCTCGCGGCTACCGACTCGGGACATGACCTGGTTCAACAAGCCGCTGTCAGCCCCGCGGGCGGCGCCGTTGAACTATCAATTGCTGCCGCTCACCGAAGCGGTCATCGATTTTGCGCGTGCCGGTATGGGCATCGGCGTGCTGTCGGAATGGGTCGCCGAGCCGCACTTGCGCCGCGGCGACGTGGTGGCGCGCCGTCTGGCTTCCGGGCCGATTTGTCGTCCATGGCGACTCGTATGGCGCAAGGAGGTCGAGGACGCCGCCCTGCAACTGTGGCAGGTGCTGCAGACGGCGGTGCCACGCGTCACCGTCTTGCCGCGGGTGCGGCCCAGCCGCCAGCGGGTACGTGGCTGAAGCGACGGATAAACGTGCGTGCGCAAAGTGATGCTCGCCGTTATGAGCGGCGTGATATAGGAGAAGGGCTAACCCACAGCGGAATTTCTGCCGAGATACGCAGCGACCGCCCCTGTCAGCGCGATGCCGTGCAATTCCTCCGGCGATGCCAGATGCGCGGCGATGATCTCGCGATTGTCAAGCCGCAGTTCGGGCATGCAATCGAGGTGCAGTTCAAAGAAATGCACCTGGTCTCTTCGTCCGTCCCAAGTGCCGTAGACGCTGCCCGTGGGGAGTAGCGGGTAGGACGAGAGACCAATCTCCTCCCGCATTTCCCGCTGCGCCGCTGCAGCAGGCGTTTCACCGGACTGGATACTCCCGCCGGGAAAACCCCACTCAGCCCGGTACGATGACTTCACCAGCAACAGCGCCTGCCCGACGTAGATCGCGACTAGCGCGCCCTCATGGCGAGGCCGCCGAAGGTGCCACCAGGCGCGAGCGAGCGGAAATCCGAGGCGAAGCACCATGCGCCAGACAGAGTCGACAAGCGTCGCCGGTCGCGCTCGCTCAAGGCTCGGCATCAGGTCTCTCCTTTCCTTTCATGGTCAGAGGATATCAGGGGCGTATGTCGACCGGCCATGACCTCGACGCGGCCGCATGTCCACCCTCCGATTCGCTGTTGACAGCGCCAGTGGAAATAATTAACGTGTGTTAACTATTTCAGCGCTTTAACTGCTGGAGACCATCATGTGGACTGCGGTTCGACATCAACTGATCGGCTTTGTGTTCGTGGCCAGAGAGCGCCGAATCTGGCTCAGGCGCAGGTTGGCGGGGCTCATCCGGCCACAGGTCGGCGCGGTTGATCACATCACTATCCCGGTGCGCGACCTCGAGCTGGCTCGACGCTTCTATTGCGACATCCTTGGCGCCGACTATTTCATGAAAGTCGACGATGAAACCTTCAGGCGCCATGGCCGGCCGCCGGCACCGAACAATGGCGAAGGTGCGCACCATGTCTCCGTTTTTCTGGGCGGCAAAACCAGGGTGGATCTATTCCTGCAGCATTCCGGGCAACCGGCTGCGACGGTCGGCCATCCGCACTTCGCATTTCACGTTCCGCCGAGACACCTGTTGACCTGGAAGGCGAAGATCGAGGCCCATGGCATACCCACGGAAGGGCCTCTACAACTTGGGCCGCCAGGGCAGGCCTCGCTCTATTTCAACGACCCGTTCGGCAATCATCTGGAGCTCACCTGCTTCGGCTTTTCAAGACCGGTGTCGATCCGTCCGCCGCTGACCGAGAGGCTTGCCTGGGACGCATCGTCACTTCGCTTGCCGATGAAATAGGTGGAAAACGTGCCCGACTACGATGCGCTAGGCGGACTGGTACAGGAGTTCGTCAACCGCGTCTCGCACACGCAGGGGAAAACCTTGGCGGTGCTATCAGATGCGTCCGTGACCTTGCAGCAGGTTCTGTTGCTGCGGCGATTGGCATCTTCGAGCAAAAGCACGCCCTCGGAGCTTGCGGAACAAATGCACATGTCCTTACCCGCCGTGAGTCAAATGGTCGAGCGGTTGTTCCAGCTCGAACTGGTCTCGCGT
This sequence comes from Burkholderia sp. H160, assembly GCA_000173575.1. Lineage (GTDB taxonomy): Bacteria > Pseudomonadota > Gammaproteobacteria > Burkholderiales > Burkholderiaceae > Paraburkholderia. The sequence continues at coordinate 9,871 of ABYL01000063.1, forward strand.
TACGAATCACCTGAGGATCGCCGCAAAAAACAGCTCACGGTGACGAGCCGTGGCCACGCGTTGCTCAAGCACATAGCGGCGGCCAGGACAGCCGACTACGCAGCGGGCCTTGCATCGCTCTCGCCCGCGGTAAGGCGTGCGCTGGCACGGGTACTCGAAGACGCGCTAAGGGAGTTGTAGCAAGCTCGCGCGGACGCTCAACGTCCGGATTGAGTAACAGAATTCGCGCAGCAGGCACGTGCCTCTTGCACGGGCGGGCACTTGACCGAGCCATACGAACAGAAGACACAGCAGTCGCCAGACTTCGGTGAAAGCAACGCTTGGCACCGCGGGCATTCATAGAAGTAGACGCAGGCGTCGGTCGGCATCGCCACGACTGACACGCATCCGCAGTGCGGACAGGTCAACGCGGACTCCAGGATCAGTGAGGTTTGCATGGATAGCGCCTCTATCCGCATTCAGCGGACTCAGAGGGCGGTCCGCTGCAATAGTTGCCGAGACTTATGAAGGTTACATTGAGGTGGAGCGCTCGACACCATCGAGGTCCCCTTCCTACTGAAGCATGGTGACTTGTTTGGAATCACCTTGCACCTCTCTCATTGTTGGCGATTTGAGCGTCCATGTCGAATGACCGTTCATCGCAGGCAACTCGGCCGCTCGTGGCAACAGCTCGGACCCCGTTATTCTACAAGCGACTACATGCAGATTCCGCTCCCGTGATTTGCAAGCCCTATGCCACGTCAATAGCGATGGGATTCCGCGTGATGCACCAACACCTGTAACGAAAAATCCCCACAAATGCGCACGGGGCAAACTATTTTCCATGTGCAGACCTCGGCGGCAGTGAACGCTGGTTTTACGGTCGGCCCAGCCAGGTGCAAAAGCAGTCTTCCCTTTTCGCGAGGCGCGACATGACATCAATATTCAGACGACTATCCCGTTCTGCTTCCTGGGGCTTTGCAGGTGGCAGCGTTATCGCGCTCGCGTGCGCGATCGTCCCAGGCGCCCAGGCGCAAACGCTCGGCCCGCTCGTCCAGGTGGCCGCGGGCGATCCGTTCAGCGGATGCACTGCCGACCAGCTCAACGCGCAGCAAGCCGCATTCGGGAGCGTGCTCTATCCAGCCGCATCGATCGAGCCGTGGGTGGCGGCCGACCCGACCGACACGTCGCGCCTCCTCGTCGGTCACCAGCAGGACCGCTGGGACGACGGTGGCTCACGCGGACTCGTCGGCGTCGTTTCCAGCGACGCGGGCAGGACCTGGACCAATTCGATCCCGACCGGCGTGACCAAATGCACCGGGGGTGCATTCCGTCGCGCCTCCGATCCGTGGGTAGACTTCGCGCTGGACGGCACGGCCTTCTTCTTCTCGCTGGTGTTGGACCCCATGAAGCCGACCACGCCGTTTGGGGCGCGCAATAGCGGGTTGCTGGTCAGCCGTTCCGTTGACCACGGCGCGACCTGGCAAGCTCCGGTGACGCTGATCAGCACCAAATCGCCGCACGCGCTCAATGACAAGAACTCGCTCACCGCCGATCCGACGGCGAACGGTTACGTCTATGCGGTGTGGGATCAACTGAGCGTTTTCCCGCCAAGCCAGGCCGGCGATCAGGCGCTCGCGGGGAACGATAGTGTCGAATTCGCGCGTCAAGTGCTTAGCGCTGCAGCGGGTGGTGCCCCGAGCATCAAGTTCAATTTCACCGGCCCGAGCTTCTTCTCGCGATCCGTCGATAACGGCGTGACCTGGAGCACGGCCGCACCGATCTACCAACCGGGCACGGGAAACCAACCGGGCACGGGAAAACAGACGATCAACAACATCGTACGGGTGTTGCCTGATGGGACCCTGCGCGATTTCTTCACCGGGATCGGTGTCACGAAGTCGGGTCTCAGCATCGGCTATCTCACGTCCACGGATAAGGGCGCGAGCTGGAGCGCGCCGACGTTCGTCGCCGATATTTCGGTGCGCGGAAACGGAGTGGTCACCCCGGACACCGGCCAGCCGATACGCGATGCCTCGATTCTCTACAGTGTCGCGGTGAACCCGGTCACGGGGGCGATCTATCTCGCGTGGCAGGACAATCGCTTTTCGACAGCCACCTGCACCACGCCCGGTGCTGGGTCGATTGCGATCAGCGGGATCGTCTTCAGCGAGTCGGATAACGGCGGGGTCACCTGGTCGCCACCGGTGATGATCAACAAGACGCCGGCCAATGCCGCGAATCCGTGCCGTCAGCAGGCCTTCATCCCCGCGGTGGTGGCGTCGGGCGACGGCAAGACGGTCGTGGTGACTTACTACGACTTCCGTAAGGACACGAATACGCCTGCCGGCTTCGAGGGCACGGACTATTTCGCGCTCTTCTGCCCGACCTCTTCCGTGTGCACGAACTCCTCTAGCTGGGGCAATGAGCGGCGGCTGACCACGGCCTCGTTCAACATACTCAATGCTCCCGTCGCGCGTGGCCATTTCCTCGGCGATTACATGGGTCTGGCCGCTAGCGGTGCCGCGACCGTGTACCCGGTCTTCGGCGTAGCCACGGGTCTCAACGTGACGGACGAATTCACCCGCCAAATCTCAGGATTGCCTTGAGCGCAATAGGCGGCGACCCGGGGGTCGCCGCCTCGTCCTCATGGAGTGCGCCCCATACTGTCACCAGACATTGCCCGTTAGTCCGGGGAGACTCGGCGCTCGGGTCGAGAAAATATGTTGACGAGATTTCCATCCGGGTCACGCAACAGTAGCGAGCGATTTCCCCACGGCATCAACGTCGTCGGCATCACGATGGGAGTCCCCGACGCATTCATCCGTTCGGACACTGCGTCGACGTCCTCCACTTCGAGTTCGAGGATCGCCGACTGATTCGCAGCCGCAGTGGCAGCACCGGCATTAAAGAGCTTGATCAGATGCTCGGACGAAATCGCGAGCACCGCCCCTTCGAATCGCATTTCGGCAAATCCATCGGCCAGCCGTGCAGCCTCGATACCGGAAAGCCTTTGGTAAAACTCGACCAGCCCTTCGAGATTCCGGGTGACGACACGAACCGATGCGAACTTCATTTTGAGCTCCTGGCCAAAAAAGGAAACTCAGTTTAATGGCCGACACTGTCAGATTCTGGCAGTATGCTGCGGCTCGCTACATCGTTAAGCTTCCTCCACTCGCGAAGCAGCGTTGATCGTCTTTTCGGGTAGCGCTCCTCCATTTGCTCGACGTCCGAGATCCGGTCCGAGCGGAAATTCCGAAAGTCCGCTCGATGCTCGCACCAGCACATCAGCACCCGGGCCTGGTCGAAATAGACCAGGGCAAAGGGCCAAACTACACGCTGCGAATGAACACCGCTGCCGTCCACGTAAGTAATCTTGAGCTTTTTCTCTGCCCGGACTGCGGCACGTAGAAGATCAGACGAGACCTTGTGGGCAGGTCTTTTCAACGGCGCGCCCACTAGCAGCGACGATTCCTCCAGCTCGCGACGCAGTTCCGTGGGCAGTACGGCGGCTACCTTCGCAAGCGTGCTCAGCGCGCCGGCCGATAGCGTCCTGTCGCAGCGATCCGCTACCCAGCGCATGCCAAGAACCAGCGCGTCGAGTTCCTCCGAGCTGAACATCATTGGCGGCAGCATGAAGCCCGGTTTCATCACGTAACCAACGCCCGGCTCCCCCTCGATCGTTGCTCCTTGCGCCTGCAAACTGGCGATGTCCCGGTATAGCGTGCGGATGCTCACGCCGAGCTCCCCGGCCAATATTTGAGCACTCACGGGACGTCGATAACGCCGCAACAGTTGCAGGAGACCAAGGAGACGTTCGGAGCGGGTCATACGTTGATCCTGATATCGACACACAAGTAGATCGACGCCACTATTCGTTCTTTCGAGTCGAATGCAATCGTTGGCGTCCAGGCAGATTTCGGATTGTTGACGATCTATGCGGTGCTGTCGAACGTGTCAATTTGGCCGACGTGGGAGTACGGTGAAGGGACAAAAAACCGTTTGAACGCTCAACGATTGGTCGGCAGCGCCGCCAGTCCTTCGAGCAGCGCCTTATGAAACGCGTCCGGGTCCTGCATCTGCGGCGCGTGCCCAAGCCCCGCGAACTCAACCAGCGTCGCATGCGGAATCGCCTTGGCGGTCGCGCGGCCCAGTTCGGAGTAGTGGCCGAGCGTGGCGCGCACTTCGGGCGATGCGGCATCCTTGCCGATCGCAGTGGTGTCCTTCTGACCGATCAGCAGTAGCGTCGGCATGCTGAGTTGACCGAGTTCATAAAAAACCGGCTGCGTGTAAATCATGTCGTACAGCAGCGCGGAATTCCACGCGACGATCTGCTTGCCCGGCCCGCGATACATGCCCGCCAGCATCTGCACCCACGGTTCATAGTCCGCGCGCCATTGACCCACATAGTAGGTCGCCTGTTCGTAGCTGCGGATGCGGTCTGCGGTGGTCTTCAGCTCCCGCTGGTACCACTGGTCGACCGAGAGCGACGGCACCCCCTTCGCCTTCCAGTCCTCGAGTCCGATCGGGTTCACGAGCACCAGTTGCTGCGTTTCGCGCGGATACATCAGCGCATAGCGGATTGCGAGCATGCCGCCCGTCGAATGGCCGACCACCGTCACGTCGCTTACGCCGAGCGACTCGAGCAGCGCATGCGTATTGCGCGCGAGCTGCTGGAAGCTGTACTGGTAATGCTCGGGCTTGCTCGATTTGCAAAAGCCGATCTGATCCGGTGCGATCACGCGATAGCCCGCGTCGCTCAACCGGCGAATCGTCGCATCCCATGTCGCCGCACAGAAATTCTTGCCATGCAGCAGTACCACGGTGCGGCCGTTCGCATGCGCCGGCTGCACGTCCATGTAGGCCATCTGCAAAGGCACGCCCTGCGACGTGAATTCGAAACGCCCGACCGGTGCCGGATAGTCGAAACCCTGCAGATCGGGACCGTAGGCCGGGCCGGGATCGTCGAGCGAGGACACGGCCGCGTCGACCGTGCTCGCCGCCGTGGCGGCCACCGACATGGTCGCCGCGCACAGCACGGCACCCGCGCAGACACTCGACAGGGCAAAAAGGAATGGGCGGCGAAGATTCATCAGGATGTTCTGGAAAAAACGCAACAGAGGGAGCACGACGTTCGAAGCGCCCGATTCTACGACGCGCCGCCGAACTCCGGCGCCAGTCGGGCACAGCGGTCACGGCACGCGGCTGGGCCGAGGTGGCATGCATATTGCACTTTGTGAGTACACGCGTCGTCAGCGCGCGACCTCGTTCTCAATGTGCTGCGCCGCACCGAAAGGTGCGCCGTAACAGGCGATCGTTCGAGGATGGTCCGCTACGCGGCCCCGCAATAAACACTATTCGCTCGCATCCAATCGGTGCTAGAACTGACTGACGGACCGGCGAATAACAGGCAGCGAAAGACGGCGACGCGGCGCGACTGCCAGGCAACACGAATCATCCGCGCAAATCAGACGACCAGATCACCCGGGGGGTAAACCAATCAAGCAACCATCTTGCATGGGATCGGAGCAGGCACTGCGGCGCTAACTCCGGTCGACAGGAGACAACTATGAGCACTCCGGCACGGCTGAACGACTTACAGCGCACTACTCTCGCGATCGTCCTCGCAGGCGGACGCGGTACCCGGCTCGGGCCGCTCACGAACAAGCGCGTGAAGCCCGCGGTGCACTTCGGCGGCAAATACCGGATCATCGACTTCGCGCTCTCCAACTGCCTGAACTCCGGCATCCGCCGCATCGCGGTGGTCACGCAGTACAAGGCGCATTCGCTGCTGCGTCATCTGCAGCGCGGCTGGAGCTTCCTGCGCGGCGAGATGGGCGAGTTCATCGACCTGTGGCCCGCGCAGCAGCGCGTCGAAGGCGCGCACTGGTATCGCGGCACCGCCGACGCGGTGTTCCAGAACCTCGACATCATCCGCTCGATCCGCCCGAAGTACGTGGTCGTGCTCGCGGGCGACCACATCTACAAGATGGACTACACGCGCATGATCGCCGATCACGCGGACAGCGGCGCCGACTGCACGGTCGGCTGCATCGAGGTGCCGCGCATGGACGCGGTCGCGTTCGGCGTGATGGCGGTCGACGAAAACCGCCGCGTGACCGGCTTCGTCGAAAAGCCGGCCGACCCGCCCGCGATGCCCGGCCGTCCCGACACGGCGCTCGCGAGCATGGGCATCTACGTGTTCAACGCCGACTACCTGTACACGTTGCTCGAAGAGAACATCGCCGCGCTCGAGACCGATCACGACTTCGGCAAGGACATCCTGCCGCGCGTCGTCACACAAGGCGTCGCGATCGCGCATCCGTTCAGCATGTCGTGCGTATCGTCGGACCCGAGCGTCGAGCCGTACTGGCGCGACGTCGGCACGATCGACGCGTACTGGGCCGCGAACCTCGACCTCGCCTCGACGATCCCGACGCTCGACCTCTACGATCAGACATGGCCGATCTGGACTTACCAGGAGCAGTTGCCGCCCGCGAAGTTCGTGCGCGATCTGAAGGGGCTGCAGGGCACGGGCAACAATCTGATCGTCTGCGGCGGCTGCGTGATCTCGGGCTCGCAGATTTCGCGCTCGGTGTTGTCGTCGAACGTGAAGGTGAGTTCGTTCTGTAACATCAATGAGGCAGTCTTGTTGCCACAGGTCACGGTCGGTGCGAGCTGCCGCCTGCAGAAGGTGGTGATCGACCGTGGCTGCACGATTCCCGAAGGTACGGTGATCGGCGAAGACCCGGCGCGCGACGCCGAGCGCTTCTATCGCACCGACGAAGGCGTCGTGCTGGTCACGCAGGAGGCGTTGCGCAAGCCGTAGAAGGAGCGCTGGCCCGCCGTGTATCCGTGCTGGCGGCGCGGACCGGCCGGCAACGCTTCGCCCGAACAACCCTGCCACCCCGACAGAGACCCGGCCTATGACGATTCGCGCCCTGCACGTCGCAAGCGAGCTGTATCCCCTACTAAAAACGGGCGGTCTCGCCGACGTCGTGGGCGCGCTGCCGTCCGCGCTGATCGAGCGCGGCGCCGATGTGCGGGTGCTGCTGCCGGGCTTTCCGGCGGTGCTCGCCGGCCTCAGCGATCTGCACCCGGTCGCGCAATTGGGGAGCCGCTTCGGAGCGCCGAACGTGACGCTCGAGCGCGGCACGCTGCCCACGAACGGCCTCGCCGTCTACGTGATCCGCGCCGCGTCGCTGTACGACCGGCCCGGTAACCCGTATCTGAACGATGAGCACGTGCCGTACGGCGACAATGCGCAGCGATTCGCGCTGCTCGGCTGGGTCGCCGCGCAACTCGCGCAGCAGGTGGACCCGACGTGGTCGCCGCAGATCGTCCATGCGCACGACTGGCACGCGGGGCTCGCGCCCGCCTATCTGAAGGCCGCCGAACGCGAGCGCGGCCGCGCGCCGGCGCGCAGCGTGTTCACGATCCACAACCTCGCTTACCAGGGGATTTTTCCGGCGCATCAGTTCGGCCTGCTCGGCTTGCCGCACGATTTCTTCAACATGCAAGGCGTCGAGTTCTATGGACAGCTCTCGTTCCTGAAAGCGGGGCTCTACTACACCGACCGCATCACGACCGTCAGCCCGAACTATGCGCGCGAAATCCAGACGCTCGCGCACGGCGGCGGGCTCGATGGGCTGCTGCGCCATCGCGCGCACGATCTGAGCGGGATCCTCAACGGCGTTGACTACACGGTGTGGAATCCCGCCAGCGATACGCTGCTCGCGACGCGCTACAGCGCCTCGCGGCTGGCCGGCAAGGCGGCCTGCAAGGAAGCGCTGCAAAAGCGCTTCGGCCTCGAGCAGCGAAGCGACGCGCTGCTGTTCGGCGTCGTCAGCCGGCTGACCGAGCAGAAAGGCCTCGATCTGCTGCTCGGCGCGGTGCCGGAGATCGTCAAACGCGGCGGTCAGCTGGTCGTGTTCGGCACCGGCGATCCGGCGCTCGAGAACGGCCTCAAGATGGTCGCGCAGGCGCATCCGGAATCGGTCGCGGTCGAGCTCGGCTTCGACGAAGCGCTCGCGCACACGATCATCGCCGGCAGCGACGTGGTCGCGGTGCCGTCGCGCTTCGAGCCGTGCGGACTCACGCAGCTGTATGCGCTCGCCTACGGGTCGCTGCCGCTCGTGCACTGCGTCGGCGGTCTCGCGGACACGGTCGCCGACGCGTCGCTCGAAAACCTCGCCGACGATCTCGCGACCGGCTTCGTGTTCGTCCGCTTCGACCCAAAGGGACTCGCCGGGGCGATCCGCCGCGCCTTCGCGCTCTACGGCCGCCGCACCGAATGGAAAGCCACCCAGCGGCGCGCAATGCGCGAGGACTTCGGCTGGGGCGCGTCGGCCGAACGCTATCTGGCCTTGTATCGCGAGCTGGTCTAAAGCTTCGGCCGTGCGCGGAATTGTCAGGTTTCGTAAATCTCCACACGGATTTGATGGTTCGGCGCAACAACACGGGGTCGGATCAACTCGCGGCCTTGAAACTCCTGTATTGTTGGCTGACTTGCCCGTGATGCAGTTTGTGCGTTTTTGCTGCACCATCTGTATCAGGCGGGTATGCCGCGCGGCACCCGGGCCATCGTCCCGCCTGCGCGAGTCCTCCCTTCCCGCTTTGTTGATCGCGCTGGAGCGGTTGCGCGAGCCTTACCATGACGAAAAACGTTCTGAGCATTCAGTCCCATGTGGTGTTCGGTCACGCCGGCAACAGCGCGGCCGTGTTTCCGATGTCCCGGCTGGGCATCAACGTGTGGCCGCTCAACACCGTGCAGTTCTCGAATCACACGCAATACGGGCACTGGAGCGGCAGCGCGATCGACGCCTCGCAGATGGAAGAGCTCGTCGAGGGCATCGGCGCGATCGGCATGCTGCCGCGCTGCGACGCGGTGCTGTCCGGCTATCTCGGCACGACCGAACAGGCGCAGGCGGTGATCGAAATCGTCAGGGCGGTGAAGGCGGTCAATCCGCGCGCCTGGTACTTCTGCGATCCGGTGATGGGCGCCGCAGGCGGCTGCAAGGTCGAGCCCGGCATCCAGGAATTTCTGGTGCGCGAGATGCCGAAAGTGGCCGACGCGATCGCGCCGAATCACATCGAATTGCAACGCCTCGTCGGCCGCGAGATCGAGACGCTCGAAGAAGCCGTGACCGCGTGCCGCGAGGTGATCGCGCGCGGGCCGAAGCTCGTGCTCGTCAAGCATCTGCTCGATCGCAACAGTCTCGCCGACCGCTTCAACATGCTCGTCGTCACCCAGCGCGAAGCATGGATGGGACAGCGCCCGCTCTATCCGTTCGCACGCCAGCCGGTCGGCGTCGGCGATCTGACGAGCGCGGTGTTCGTCGCGCGCACGCTGCTCGGCGATTCGATCCGCTCGGCCTTCGAGCACACGCTCGCCGCGGTGAACGCGGTCGTGAAGGCGACCTGGCTGGCCGGACGCTATGAACTCGAACTCGTGGCGATGCAGAACGAAATCGCGCAGCCGCGCGAGTGGTTCGATGCGTGGGTCGCGGAGACGGCTTAATTTCCTTCAGCGCGTCGCCCCTTGCTGAGCACCCTCGCCAGCGCCACGCCAGCCGCCGTCCTATAATGCGTGCCGCGTGGACCCGGGCTTGCGCCCGCGCTCCACGGCATTTTTCAGCATCCGGCATTCAGCAGACGAGGCATCGATGGACGGTCATATCCGCAGCGAGCGGGAAGAATTTTTTGAACAGTTGTGCATGAGCGTCGACGCGGACGAAGCGCACGAACAGGAAGCGATCGAGTTTTTCGAGAACCAGTTCGACCAGCCCGACTTCGATCCCGCGCAATGGCTCGATATCGCGCTCTACTACTCGCCCGCCGTCGCGCGCGGCATCGTCGACATGGTGACGGCCGACGACAAGGCGCGCAGCAACATCGCCGAAATCATCGCCGACAATCTCGACATCTCGTACGGCGAGGACGAGTGCCAGCAGTTCGCCGAGACGATCGAATTCGCGCTGAACAACGGCGTGCCGGTCGATCTCGACGTGGTCCTCGACGGTTGCCAGCGCGCGATCGACGATCTCGACACGTGGGCCGACGAAGACACCAAGGCGCCGCTCCTGCGTCTGCGTGAAGAACTGCTGCGCCAGCAAGGCGAGCGCTAGACGAAAGGCTCGAACCGCCCCCGCAATACCGCAACACCCGCCGGCGCGCTCGCGCCGGTCTCTTAAGCATATGCCGCAATCCGCAGCCCAGGCGGACCTTAGCGCGGCAAGCCGGCTTATATCCCGTACGCACGCTTTCTGTGTACGTCGCGCACAGGTCGCGGCCTGTGCCGAAATGCTCATCCAAAACGCCATGAATTGCCAAGACGACGGCAATTTGGCTTTCTATATTTCCCGCCAGATTGACCGCGCGAGCACGCTGCGAAGCGCCACGTGACCGCGCGTATTCCAGCATTGTGAGCGGCGATCGATCCTTCGTAGTCTTGCGATGCACGAGGCAAAACCTCGGCTTCACGTGTCGTACCGCTTTGCTGTCTTGCCGCTTTCATAACAACCGTCGATGCAAGGAGAGACCATGAGTCTTCGCAACACGCTGAAACCCTTGGGCCTGCTCGTGGGCGCGATGTTTGCCGTCGCGCCCGCAGCCAGTTTCGCCGACGACCTGTCGGTCAAGATCGGTTTCGCCGCGCCGCTGACGGGCGCCAACGCCGGCTACGGCAAGGATCTGGAAAACGGCGTGCGGCTCGCGATCGACGAAGCCAACGCGCAGAAGATCAAGATCGGCGACAAGGTCGCGCACTTCGAGATCGTCTCGCAAGACGATCAGGCCGACCCGCGCATCGGCGTACAAGCCGCGCAGAAGCTGGTCGACTCGGGCGTCGCGGTGGTCGTCGGGCACTTCAACTCGGGCACGACGATTCCGGCCTCGCAGGTCTACGAGCAGGCCGGCATTCCGGTGCTCGACCCCGCCGCGACGAACCCGATCATCACGGGCCGCGGCTTCGCGAACACCTTCATGGTGATTTCGACTGACGCGCAGAACGCCGGCAACGCGGGCGCCTATGCGGTCGACGTGACGAAGGCCAAGCGCATCGCGATCATCGACGATCGCACCGCGTTCGGCCAGGGCGAGGCCGACGAGTTCGAAAAGGCGGTGAAGGCGCACGGCGGCGCGATCGTCGCGCGCGACTACACCGACAACCACGCGGTCGACTTCAGCACGCAGATCACCAAGTTCAAGGGCGCCAATGCGGACCTCGTGTTCTTCGCCGGCCTCGACAGCCAGGCCGCCGGCTTCGCGCGGCGCATGAAGCAACTCGGCCTGAGCGCACAACTGGTCGGCGGCGGCGGCGTGATGGACGAGGACTTCATCAAGCTCGCGGGCGATGCGTCCGACGGCGCAATGGCCTGGGAATACGGGCGTCCTCTCTCGCAACTGCCGGGTGGCAAGGACTTCAACGCGAAGTTCAAGAAGCGTTTCGGCGCGGACGTGCTGTCGTACGCGCCGTTCGGCTATGACGGCGCGTGGGTCGCGATCAAGGCGATGCAGCAGGCGAAATCCGATTCGCCGAATGTGTACCGCCCTGTGCTCAAGACGATCGATTACGACGGCGTGACCGGCAAGATCTCGTTCGACACCACCGGCGCGTTGAAGAGCGGCGCCTCGACGCTGTATCAGGTGAAGAACGGCGCGTGGATGCCGATCGTGACGAAGACCGGCACGTAAGCGCCACGCGTCTGTTAAAAGATAGCGGCCCTGCCCGGCTTCCAGCCGCAGCGGGGCCCGCTACTGCGTGGCGCTCGCCGACTTGACGACCACCTCGGCATCGAGGTCGCGCTCGATGCGCACGAGGTCGTCGTGAATCGCGGCGAACTCGTTGGCCGTACACATCCGATGCCCGAACGCGGCGCTCAGGTGCCGGGTGACCTGCAGGGTGCGCGTCGCCGGATCGAAGACGTAGCGCGACGCGAACGTCAGCAGCGGGTCCTCTACCGTGCTGTCGGCCGGCAGGTCCGTCACGCGCACGAAGCGCGGCAAGCTCATCTCCAGCGTTTCATCGAACTCCCCGCCGATGCATGTCCACGGCTGCGTTCTGACGGGCTCAATGAGCCACGCCTCGATCTGCGAGCGCATGCCGCCGGCGAAACTCGTCAGCGCCGGCACCGCGGTCGTGCCCTCCCGCCAGATTAGATGCGGCACGCTGCCTTGCATCGACGTCGCGAACGGTCCGGCTCTCGCCGTGACGTCGTCGGTCTCTAACCGCGCGGTGCCGTGCAGGCCCGTTTGCAGCAGCCGGCTCGCCGCAAGCTGCTGCGCGCCCTGGCGCGTCGCGCGGCGGAACGTGTTGCGCTCGAGCTCGGCGGGAAAGCCCGCATCCTCGACGCGATACGCGTAGTGCGCGGTGCCGTTGTCGTCGATGTCGATCTGCACGCGCGCGTTGCGTTCGTGCCGTTGCGTGGCCGGCGTGCGCGCGAGCACGCCGTCGTCGACGAGCAGCACGGGCCGGTCCATCACGCCGCCGGGCAGATAGCCGAACTCGGTGCCGCCCGCCGACGTGTCCGCGAATTGCGCCAGCTCAGGAATCCAGATGATCGCGTGATTGATCGCGCTCGCACCGTAGCCCGGCACCTCGGGCAGCGTGTAGTACGGGCCGAGATTGAGCAGCACCGGCTCGCTGCGAATACCGGCCGCCGCGAGCAGCGCGCCGTATAGCGCGACGTGGTCCTTGCAGTCGCCGTAGCGGTTGCGCAGGATATCGGCCGCCTTGTGCGGAACCGTCGCCGTCTCGCCGATAAACAGCGCGACGTAGCGGATGTTCAGCCGCATCCAGTCGTACAGCGCGCGCGCTTTGTCGCGAGGATCGGTGAGACCTGCCGTCAGTTGCTGCGCCAGCGCGACGATCGCGGGATCGTCGCGGGTCGCGTCGTCGTCGGCGGGAGCGCGATAGCGCGCGGCGAAGCTCGCAAAGTCCGGCACCGTCGAGACCATCAGCCGGTCGCCCCAGTTCCCGTAGCCGACCGCGCCCGCTTCGAGCCGCGCATAAGGGCCGTGCTGATAATCGAACTCGTAGCGGGTGCGGCCGTTCGCGGTCACGGGCGGCAGCGCGACGTAGCCGCGTGCGTCCGCATAGAGCGGCACATCGGCGGGCAGATCGAAGATCAGACGTTGCTCGTCGACCGGATCGAGCGACGGTTCGACCAGATACGCATAGGTGCCCGCCTGCAGCGCCTTCGCGCGCGTCTTGCGAAACGCGAGATGCACGCGCGAGCCGATCTGGACGCCGGGGAAGATCACGGTGCGCAACACCCCGTCCTCGAAGCTCGGCGCGCCGGCCGAGCGCGGCTCCTGCACGTCGCGGATCGCCTCGGGGCCGACCGCATGCGCGGTGCCGTCGGGGTCGATGGTTTCGGCGGCCAGCAGCTCCACCTGCTCGGTGTCCTTGTTGAACCACACGAAGCGTTGTGCGATTTCGTCGATGCCGCTGGCCGTATCCGCGCGCATCACGGTGTCATCGTGTTCCTCGATGGAGCCGTCTTTCTGGATCACGAACAGGTGGACGTCGCGCTCGATCGTCGCAGGGGCGCTTTCGTCAGCGGCGCAGCAAAGGGGAAACGCGATGGCGCTTGCGGCGCATAGCGCGGCAAACAACGCTGCACTACGCACGCGTCGCGCGAGCCCGCTCCCGGCGATCGACGCGTGTGCCAACGTGACGACAATGTTCCCCAAGATCGACCTCGGCCAGGTTCTTGTCGTGGTTGTAGCACATCGCCGTCACTCGCTGTCGTCGAGCTGGCTCAGCAGCGCCTGCAGTCTTTCCACATGCCTGAGCAGCATGTGGCGATGCTTGTCGATCTGCTCGAGCCGTCCCGCGAGATCGGCCTGAATGCGGCCGTCGAGCTCGGCCGCGGCCATCACGTCCTCGACTTTCGCGCGCATCGACGTGAGCTCCACCGGCGCATGCAGCAGATGCCGCTCGAAGCGCCGCACTTCCTGCGTCGCGAGATCGCGCACCTTGCGAAAATGCGCGTGACGGCGGTGGGCCTCGACATCGATTGTTTCTTCCTCGATGCGCCGCGCGGGCGCCGGCTGCCCGAAAATCGGCTCGGGCCGCAGCACCGTCTTCTTGCGCACCGGATGCGCGGTGCCGCGAAAGCGCGCGAGCGGCTGCTCGTTGTCGATCGCCTCGCGCGCATTCGGCGGGATCTCGTGCCCGGTGTGCGGCACGTTCATCCAGCCACTCGGCAAACCGGTGACGGCCTCGACGCCGCGCACGAATTCCTCACTGAACTCGCGCTGGCCGGACAGCATCAGCTTCAGATAGCTCGCGGAAAACGTCATCATGCGCGCGAGCCGGGTCGCGGCGCCGACCTCGCTGGTCAGCAACACCAGGTTCGCGCGCCAGACTGGCAGCAGCAATTCGTCGGAATCTTCCATCGCTGGGTCTTCCTTCTTTTTGCCTGATGAATCGATGACCGCTCGCGCATGTCATCGTTTTCGACACACCGCGTGTTGCATTGAAACACGTATTCGCGCGCCATTCCTACCCTTGGCGACGTGATGTGGCATGCTTACGCGCCGCTGCGGCACGCGTCGTACCGCATTGGTTGCTCCACAATACTGACTTAAGGGTTTTGTAATGAAGAAAATCGTTCTCGCCATGGCCACAGCCGTCGCAACCCTGAGCGCGATCGCTCCCGCTCAAGCTGGCGAGCATCGTCACGAATGCCACAAGGTGCGCATTCATCATCATTGGGAAAAGCGCTGCCACTAATGGCGGTGAAACCGCGTCCAATCGGCGCGGTTCACATCAAAAAGCCCCGCTTTCACGGGGCTTTTTTTCATGGCGCGCCGCGTCGTGAAACAGCCGGCGCACGATACGCCACGCGCGCCCGACGCTCAAACCATTCCATATGAACGCGCCAGCACGCAATCACGGACACATGCTGTTACACCTTCGAGATACGCCAACTGACGCAGGCCGACGTGGACCGCGTCAAGCCGCTTTCAGGCCGCATTGACCCGCGCCAGCGCCGTCGTCACCAGTACTTCGAGCAGCGGCGCGACCTTCGCGGCGAGGTCTTCATCGTACGCGTAGGGCAATTGCTCTTCCATGTAGGTGATCTGCGACAGTTCGAGTTGCACCGCATGCACGCCCTGCCCGGGCTGCCCATATTGCCGCGTGATATAGCCGCCCTTGAAGCGGCCATTCGCGACCGCCGTATAGCCGCCGTGGCGCCCGACCAGCGCGGCCAGTTCGTCGGCCATGCCGGGCGCCGCGCTCGCCCCGTTCGAGGTGCCGAAGTTGAAGTCCGGCAGACGTCCGGCGAAGAAACGCGGCACGTGCGAGCGGATCGAATGCGCTTCCCACAGCAGCACCTTGCCGTGCTTCGCCTTCAGCGCCGCGAGCTCGCCCGCGAGCGCCTCGTGATACGGCTTCCAGTAGACGTCGCGACGGCGCGCGATTTCGGCGTCGTCGGGCAGATGGCCGTCAAGATAGAGCGGCTCCTTGTCGAACGTATCGACCGGCAGCAGACCCGTGGTGTCCTGCCCCGGGTACAGGTTGGCGCCGTCGGGCGGACGGTTCAGGTCGATCACGTAGCGCGCGTAGGTCGGCGTCAGGATCGACGCGCCGAGGCGCTTCGCGAACGCATAGAGGCGATCGAGATGCCAGTCGCAATCGTCGGTGCGTTGCGCGACCGGTGTCATCGTCGCGGCGATGTCGGCGGGGATTTGCGTGCCCACATGCGGGATCGAGATCAGAAGCGGCAGGCTTCCCTGATGCAGCGAAAAAACCGGGGTGAGGTTCGAAGCAGTCATGGCTGTGATTTGAGAAGTTCCGCAAGCGCCGCGCGATAGCGCGCATAGGCGACCTCTTCGTCGCGATGCCTGCGATTGTCGACGACTTTGACGCCGCCCGCATAGACGTCGCGGATCGGCGTGTCGCCGTGCTCGCAGAATACGACGCCCGACAGCCACGCCTCTCGCGCATGCTCGGCGATGCTCGAATGATCGGCATCGAGCACGAGCCAATCCGCGCGATGGCCCGGCAGCAACGCGCCGACCGCGCGACCGGTCGCGCGCGCACCGCCGTCTAGCGCGGCCGCATACAGACGATCGGCGACATGCGGAGCTTGCGCCGACGCCAGCACATTGCGCTGCCGGCGCGTCAGACGCTGGCCGTATTCGAGCAGACGCAACTCCGCGCGCCAGTCGACACCGATATGGCTGTCCGAGCCTACACCGATGCGCCCTTGCGCGTCGAGATAGTCGTGCGCGGGGAAAATGCCGTCGCCGAGATTCGCCTCGGTGGTCAGACACAAACCCGCGACCGCGCCGCTCTTCGCGAGCGCGAGCGTTTCGTTCGGATCGACGTGGGTCGCGTGCACGAGACACCAGCGGCCGTCCACCTCGAAACGATCGAGCAGCCATTGCACCGGCCGCGCGCCTTCGGTTTCGATGCATGCGTCGACTTCGGCGGTCTGTTCGGCAATATGAATATGCACGGGCGCGCTGGGGTCGATGCCGCCAAGCAATACCCGCAACGACGCCTCCGACACCGCGCGCAGCGAATGCGGCGCCACCCCATAACGCAGCGCCGCGTTTTCGGGGCGCGCCGCGCGCAGCGTGCCGAGCAGATCGAGCAGGCTCTCCGGCGTATTGATGAAGCGCCGCTGATCGTCGCGCGGCGCACGCGCGCCGAAGCCGCTGTACTGATACAGCACCGGCAGCATCGTGATGCCGATGCCGCTCGCCGATGCCGCATCCACGACGCGTTGCGCAAGCTCGGCCTGATTCGCGTAGCGCTGGCCATCCTGCGCGTGATGCACGTAGTGAAACTCGCACACCGACGTATAGCCCGCCTTCAACATTTCGATGTAAAGCCACTGCGCGACGCTCGCGAGACCTTCCGGCGTGATGCGCGCGGCGAAGCGATACATCAGGTCACGCCAGGACCAGAAGTTGTCGGTCGCGTTGGCGCGATATTCGGTGAGCCCCGCCATCGCGCGCTGAAACGCGTGCGAGTGAAGGTTCGGCATGCCAGGCATCAGCGGGCCCGCCGCTTTCGGCACACCCGCCGGCGCTTCAGGTTGA
Source organism: Burkholderia sp. H160 (assembly GCA_000173575.1). GTDB lineage: Bacteria > Pseudomonadota > Gammaproteobacteria > Burkholderiales > Burkholderiaceae > Paraburkholderia. The sequence goes on from ABYL01000063.1 coordinate 26,911, forward strand.
TCCGGCGTGACCGCGCTCAGAGTGCCGTGAGCGTCCCATTCGAGCAGCACATTGCGGCGCCAGCCTTCGGGCAGATACGCGTCAGCGGCGAACAGTGAGTAATTGGATTGTTTCATCTCTCAGATTCTTTCTGGTTCAGGTCGCACTCGACTCGCGCCGCGTATAAACGGTTTCGCCCGCGCGCACGACACGCGCGCACAACGGCCGGCCGATCCAGTATGCGAGCTCGGCCAGCGAATCGACCGACCACACCGCGAAGTCGGCCGCGCGACCGACCTGCAGCGCACCGTGCCGATCGCTCTTGCCAAGCGCGCGCGCCGCATGCGCAGTCACGCCTTTTAGCACCTCGGGCACGGTCATACGAAAGAGCGTGCTCGCCATGTTCATCATCAACAGCAACGAAGTTGCGGGCGAGGTGCCCGGATTGCTGTCGGTCGAAATCGCGATCGGCACCTCGTAGCGCCGCAGCAGTTCGAGCGGCGGCAACTGCGTCTCGCGGATGAAGTAGTACGCGCCCGGCAGCAGCACCGCGACGGTGCCCGCTTCTTTCATCGCGGCGACCCCGGCTTCGTCGAGAAACTCGAGGTGATCCGCCGACAACGCACGATGGCGCGCCGCGAGCGCGGTGCCGCCGCCGTTCGACAACTGCTCGGCGTGGATCTTGACCGGCAGCTGGTAGCGCGCGGCCGCGTTGAAGACGCGCTCGCTTTGCGCCAGCGAAAAACCGATGCGCTCGCAGAACACGTCGACCGCATCGACGAGGCCTTCGTCCGCGAGCGCGGGCAGCATCGTGTTGCAGACTTCGTCGATATACGCGTTAGCACGGCCCGCGAATTCAGGCGGCAGCGCGTGCGCGCCGAGAAACGTCGTGTAGACCGTGACCGGATAGCGCTCGCCGAGTTGCCGCGCGACGCGCAGCATCTTGCGCTCGCTCGCGAGGTCGAGGCCGTAGCCCGATTTGATTTCGATCGCCGTCACGCCTTCGGCGAGCAGCGGTTCGAGCCGCGCGGCCGCTTGCCGCAACAGCGACGCTTCGTCCGCCGCGCGCGTCGCGCGCACCGTCGACACGATACCGCCGCCCTGTCGCGCGATTTCTTCGTAGCTGACGCCCGCGAGGCGCTGTGCGAATTCGTCCGCGCGCTGGCCGCCATACACGAGGTGCGTATGACAATCGATCAGGCCTGGCGTCACCCACGCGCCGCGCAGATCTTCGCGCGGCCATGCAGCGTATTGCGCGGGGAGTTCGATAGCCGCGCCGAGCCACGCGATGCGGCCGTCTTCGACCGCGATCGCGGCATCGGCGAGCGTTTGGTGAGGATCGCCCTGCGGGCACAGGTTCAGGTGATGCCAGACAGTTTGCTTCATCGCGTGTAGTGGATCGTGATTGCGAGCAACTCGCCGTCGCCCGCTAGCGTGCAGGCTACCGCGTTCGGCCCATCGATGCGCAGCGTGTCGCCGGTGTCGAGCCGCACAGCCTGCGCGTGGTCCGCCGCCAGCGCGACCGTGACCGCGCCGCTCGCGCAATACAGCAGGACCACGTCGCCGTCGAGTGCGCGCGGCGAATCGGGCTGCGCGCCGGGGCGCCACACCTTCACGTCGCCCTGCGCCACGTCGCGCCGAACCATCAGGTTGAAGTCGCGTGTTGCGCCCTCGACGAGCCGCGCGTCGATGCGCGTCTCGCCGTTAAAGCGCGCGATATCGAGCGGTTGCCGCAACGCATGCGTCGCGACCACGCCCGTGTCGCCAAGCTCATCGAGCAGCATGCCCGCGCCGGAGAGCAACACGAGCGTCCGGTCGACGCCGTCGAAGCGTGAGAACGGCCCGGCCTGCGCGACATCGGCCACGCTCACGCGCCACACGAAGTCGCTGCTCGCCGCGCTCTGTCCGCTCTTGGGCGGCGGAAAAGCGGCCACCTCGCGCGTGACTCCGCCGCCGTTTTTCCACGGCGCCGCCACGAGGTCGGCGCCGCGAATCAGCGTGACGCTTGCCATGCCGCCCGCGTCGTTGGCCATGGTCACGATCAGCGGCCCAGCATCGGCAGATTGAGACCCGCCTCGCGCGCCGTTTGCTGCGCGAGTTCATAGCCCGCATCCGCGTGACGCATCACGCCGGTCGCCGGGTCATTCAGCAGGACGCGGCCGAGGCGCTTGTGCGCAGCTTCGGTGCCGTCCGCGACGATCACGACGCCCGCGTGCTGCGAGAAGCCCATGCCGACGCCACCGCCGTGATGCAGCGACACCCACGACGCCCCGCCTGCCGTGTTCAGCAGCGCGTTGAGCAGCGGCCAGTCGCTGACCGCATCCGAGCCGTCCTTCATCGATTCGGTTTCGCGGTTCGGGCTCGCGACCGAACCGGTGTCGAGGTGATCGCGGCCGATCACGATCGGCGCCTTCAGCTCGCCGTTCCTGACCATTTCGTTGAACGCCTGGCCGAGTCGATAACGATCCTTCACGCCGACCCAGCAGATCCGCGCCGGCAGCCCCTGGAACGCGATCCGCTCGCGCGCCATATCGAGCCAGTTATGCAGGTGCGGATCGTCGGGGATCAGTTCCTTGACCTTCGCATCGGTCTTGTAGATGTCCTCAGGATCGCCCGACAGCGCAACCCAGCGGAACGGGCCCTTGCCTTCGCAGAACAGCGGCCGGATATACGCCGGCACGAAGCCCGGGAAATCGAAGGCGTTTTCCACGCCCATTTCGAGCGCCATCTGGCGAATGTTGTTGCCATAGTCGAGCGTTGCCGCGCCGCGTTCCTGCAGCGTCAGCATGGCCTGCACCTGCCGCGCCATCGATCGCTTGGCCGGCGTGACGATGCTTTCCGGCGCGGTCTTCATACGCTCACGCCAGTCTTCGACCGTCCAGCCCTGCGGCAGGTAGCCGTGAATCGGATCGTGCGCGCTGGTCTGATCGGTCACGCAGTCCGGCGTAATGCCGCGCGCGACGCACTCGGCGAACACGTCGGCGGCATTGCCGAGCAGACCGACCGACACCGGCTTGCCGCTCTGCTTCGCTGCTTCGATCATGGCCAGGGCTTCGTCGAGCGTCTTCGCCTTCTTGTCGACGTAGCGCGTCTTCAGACGGAAGTCGATGCGCGTCTCGTCGCATTCGACCGCGATCATCGAGAAGCCGGCCATCGTCGCCGCGAGCGGCTGCGCGCCGCCCATGCCGCCGAGACCGCCGGTCAGGATCCAGCGGCCCTTCGGGTCGCCGTTGAAATGCTGGTTCGCGACCGCGAAGAAGGTTTCGTAGGTGCCTTGCACGATGCCCTGGCTGCCGATGTAGATCCAGCTGCCCGCGGTCATCTGGCCGTACATCATCAGGCCCTTGCGGTCGAGTTCGTGGAAGTGTTCCCACGTCGCCCAGTGCGGCACGAGGTTCGAGTTCGCGAGCAGCACGCGCGGTGCGTCGGCATGCGTGCGGAACACGCCGACCGGCTTGCCCGATTGAATCAGCAGCGTTTCGTCTTCGTTCAGGTCCTTCAGCGACGCGAGGATCTGGTCGAAGCAATCCCAGTTGCGCGCGGCGCGGCCAATGCCGCCGTACACGACGAGCGCGTGCGGGTGCTCGGCGACTTCGGGGTCCAGATTGTTCTGGATCATCCGGTACGCGGCTTCCGCGATCCAGGTCTTGCAGGTCTTTTCCGCACCGTGCGGTGCGCGGATCGTGCGAGTCGGATCAAGACGCGGATCGACATGTTTCGGATTGTTCATGGTGTACCTCGGAATGCGTGACGATGTTTGATAAAGATTCGGCGAAGACGAAAAAACGAATTCAGAAATGTCCGGTGAAGCGGTAACGGGTGCCCGGATGCCACAGATTCGCAATCGAGGCCACCTCGCCTTGCGACCACGTGCGCCGGTGCAGCACGAGGCACGGCTCGCGTTCACTCATCCTCAACAGCTCGCGCGTGATGTCGTCAGCCACCAGCGCCTCGATGCGGTACTCGACGCGCTGCAGCGGCGCGACGCGCACGAGGTACTGGTTCGGCGTCGTGCTCGTGAAATCCTGCAACGCGTATTCGGGCGCGACGGCCGGATTGACCCAACGTTCCTCGAGCTGCACCGGTTCGTCGTTTTCGAAATGCAGCAGGCGCGAATGAAATACGGGGCTGCCCGCGCTCACCTGCATCTCTTCGGCGAGCGTCGCATCGGCGATGCTTGCGCCGATGTTCAGCACCTTCGCCTGATAGCGATGACCGCGCGCGATGATTTCATCGGAGATGCTGCGGATCGCGACCAGCGTTGACTCGTACTTGGGACGGGCGACGAAAGTGCCCGAGCCCTGTACGCGTGTGAGCACCTGCTCCGAGGTCAGCTCGCGCAACGCACGGTTGACCGTCATGCGCGCGACGTTGAACTCGCGCGCAAGCTCGTTTTCGGAGGGCACCTGGTCGCCTTCGGCCCACTCGCCCGCATGAATGCGGGCGAGGATGAAGTCCTTGATGCCCTGATAAGCCGGTGAGTTCATGAGAGTGATTCGCGCTCTCGACGGCTTATTGTTCCGACGCGAACGAGAACGGGCTCAGCTTCGCGACCGCGCCGGCCTGCACGAGCTTCGTGACAGCCGCGATGTCCGGCGCGAAGTAGTGATCGAGCTCGTAGTGCGCGACGTCCTTGCGCACGAGGTCCATCACCTTCTGCAGGCTCGGGCTGGTCTTGTGCGGCGCGCGCAGATCGACGCCCTGGGCGGCGGCGAGCAGTTCGATCGAGAGGATGTTCGCGGTGTTGTCGGCGATATCGCCGAGCTTGCGCGCGGCGAACGTCGCCATCGACACGTGGTCCTCCTGGTTCGCCGAAGTGGGCAGCGAATCGACCGAGGCCGGATGCGCGAGCGTCTTGTTCTCGGATGCGAGCGCGGCCGCCGTCACGTGCGCGATCATGAAGCCGGAGTTCACGCCGCCATCCTTGACGAGGAACGGCGGCAGGCCCGACAGCGTCGCGTCGATCAGCAGCGCGATGCGGCGTTCCGCGAGTGCGCCGATTTCCGAGGCGGCGAGCGCGAGATTGTCGGCCGCGAACGCGACCGGCTCGGCGTGGAAGTTGCCGCCCGACAGCACTTCGCCGGTGTCGGGGAAAATCAGCGGATTGTCCGAGACCGCGTTCGCTTCCTTCAGCAGCGTCGCGGCGGCCTGGCGCATCTGGTCGAGGCACGCGCCCATCACCTGCGGCTGGCAGCGCAGGCTGTACGGGTCCTGCACCTTGTCGCAATCGGCGTGCGACACGTTGATCGCCGAGCCTTGCAGCAGCGAGCGGTAAGCCGCCGCCGCGTCGATCTGGCCTTGATGGCCGCGTAGTTCGTGGATGCGCGCATCGAACGGCTTGACCGAACCCATCGCCGCGTCGACCGACAGCGCGCCGGCGACGAGCGCCGTGCGGAACAGGTCTTCGATCGCGAACATGTTGTACAGCGCGAGCGCGGCCGATGCCTGCGTGCCGTTCAGCAGCGCCAGACCTTCCTTCGCCTGCAGCGTGAGCGGCTTCAGACCGACGAGCGCGAGGCCTTCGGTGGCCGGCATGCGCTCGCCCTTCGCGAACACTTCACCGACGCCGAGCAGGATCGCCGACATATGCGCGAGCGGCGCGAGGTCGCCCGATGCGCCGACCGAGCCCTTGACCGGGATCACCGGCAGCACGTCGGCGTTGAACAGCGCGATCAGCGCTTCCATCACTTCGCGGCGGATGCCCGAGTGGCCGCGGCCGAGACTCGACAGCTTCAGCGCCATCAGCAGACGCACGACCGGGCGCGACATCGGCTCGCCGACGCCGACCGCGTGCGACAGCACCAGATTGCGCTGCAGCAGTTCGAGCTGATCGCGCGGGATGTGCGTGCTGGCGAGGCGGCCAAAGCCGGTATTGATGCCGTAGGCCGGCTCGCCCCTGGCCGTGATGTCGGCGACGGCCTGCGCGCACGCGTCGATGGCGGCGTGGCTGGCGGGATCGAGTTGCAGGGAGACCTGTTCACGCGCGATCTGGCGCAGTTGCGGGAGGGTCAGGTAGCCGGGCTTCAGAATCATGGTTGTCGTCCTGTCTATACAAGTTCAAATAAGTCTAGCGGGCGAGTCTTGTATATACAACTTCTTTTTCGAGATTTCGCGCCTGGGGATTTCCATGATTTGCCACGTCGCTTCGGCGGGAGATCGGGACACTGGCTTGCGGCCTGCGGGTGGCGGGTTCGGGAAGCCTGACTCGGCGTGGCCGCCGTGGTCTACCCCATACTTGTATATACACCTTCGTGACGCCGGCCGCCATCTGGCCAAAATTCGCGGGCCTCGAGCGACGGACTAAAGTCGGACCCGCGCCGCGATGAAATCCAGAAAACACTGCACGCGCCCCGCCAGCGATGCACTCTGGTAGTACACCGCATGCACCGGCTGCCGCTCATCGACGAGCAGGTTGCCGAGGATCGGCACGAGGCGCTTTTCGCGCACGTCGGCGGCGGTCATGAAGTCGGCGAGACAGGCGATGCCCCAGCCGGACAGCGCCAGTTGCCGCAATGTTTCCCCGCTCGACGCGGTGATCGACGGTTCGATCTTCAGCAGCGCGGCATCGTCGCGCTGCCCCGTGGCGCGCTTCGTTGCCCTGCCCCCGTCCCTGAGCGGCCAGCGATTCAGATGCTCCGGCGCCGTAAAACCGATCAGCCGGTGCGCGCGCAATGCGTCGAGCGTCGTCGGCTCGCCGTGCCCGGCCAGATACGCCGGGCTCGCGAGCACGCGCAGCCGGCTCTCGCCGAGCGCGCGCGCATGCAACGTCGAATCCTGCAGCGCGCCGATGCGAATCGCGATGTCGACCTTCTGTTCGAGCAGATCGACGATCCGCTCGTTGCTGGTCAGTTCGAGCCGGATCTCCGGATAGAGCGCCGAAAACGCGGTCATATGCGGCGCCACGCAATGCAGCATGAACGGCGACGCCGCATCGACGCGCAAGCGCCCCGATGGCCGTTCGCGGCCGCGCGCGACCGACTCCTCGGCCTCCTCCAGAGCATCGAGAATCGCGCGGGCGCGGCGCAGGAACGCGTCGCCCTCCTCGGTCAGATGCAGACGCCGCGTCGTGCGCCGCACGAGCGCGGTATCGAGCTTCTGCTCGAGGCGCGTGAGCGCGCGGCTCACGCCGGAGACAGTCTGGCCCAGCTTCTCGGCCGCCGCCGTGATCGAGCCGCTGTCGATCACGGTGACAAATACCAGCAATTCGTCGGTGGACGTTTTCATTATTGATTTCAAGTCAAGATTGATTTGAGACTAACACGCTTTTTGCGAGAATCCGCGCGAGTGATACTGCGTGCCAGTCCAACATTTCCCTCAGGAGAACGTCTTGAAGATTTTCGTTACTGGCGCAAGCGGTTTTATCGGCGGCTCGATCGCGGCGCATCTGGCGCGCGCGGGCCATCAGGTGCGCGGGCTGATCCGCAAGCCCGAACACAGCGCCGAGTTGCAGCGGCTCGGCATCGAACCGGTGCTCGGCACGCTCGATGACCGCGCATTGCTGATCGCCGAAGCGCAAGCGGCCGACGCCGTCGTCAACGCCGCGAGCAGCGATCACGAAGGCGCGGTGCGCGCGCTGATCGACGCACTCGCGGGGTCGGGCAAGGTGCTGTTGCACACGAGCGGGTCGAGCATCGTCGGCGATGCGTCAGGCGGTGAAGCGGGTGAAGCGCGCATCTGTCACGAAGACGCGCTGCCCACACCGACCTCCGACAAGGCCGCGCGCGTCGCGATCGATCAGCTCGTGCTCGACGCTGCGCAACGCAAGGTTCGCGCGGCCGTGCTGTGCAACACGCTGATCTACGGTCATGGCTCGGTGGCCGGCAGCGCGAGCGTGCAGTTGCCGCGGCTCGTGCGCCAGGCGCAGAAGAGCGGCGTCGTGCGCCACGTGGGCAGCGGCGGCAACATCTGGTCGAACGTGCACATCGACGACGTCGCCGAGCTGTATCGCCTCGCGCTCGATAAAACCCCTGCCGGCACGTTCTATTTCGTCGAAAGTGGCGAAGCGTCGTTCCGCGACATGAGCGCCGCAATTGCGCGCGCGATGAAGCTCGGCGCGCCGCAGGACTGGCCGCTCGAAGACGCGAAACAGGAATGGGGCTACGAAATGGCCTCGTACGGTCTCGGCTCGAACAGCCGCGTACGCGGCGAACGCGCGCGCCAGCTGCTCGGCTGGCAACCGCGACGCACGTCGGTGATCGAATGGATCGAGCGTGACATGATCGAGCCGCAAAGCACCGTTTGACGACGTTTTGCGCGCCGTAAGCTGTGTAAGCGCGGCCGTCGCGCATCCGTAAACTCATTTCGATAGAATCGCGCCCACCTGACGGTGCGATTCGCACCATCGCACCTGAGCCCGGATTCGACCGATGATCCTCGCGCTGAACTTCTACTGGCTGACCAACCTGCTGGCGATTCTGTTCGTCATCGCGTGCCTGTACGACAGGCGCTACGACGAATACGGCACATTGACGCTCTCGGCCGCGGCGATGAGCCTCATCGTGATGGCAATCGAGGTATTTCTCAATCCCGCCTTCGAGATTGCGCTGTAGCGCGCGGCCGTCGTTCTCTCTGTGTCACCCTCACCATTTCACACCGTGTACGAGCCGGACTCCGCGCAGCCGCCGTGCGCCTGGTCGCCATAGCGGTCGTGATGCCTGACCCAGTCGGTCAGATTGCTCTTCTCGTTGCGGCCCTTCGGCGCGATGTCCAGAAGCGCGTACGTGTTCAGGAAGCGCTCGTCGCCGCGTCCGTAGCATGAGTACGTGTGGTACACGTCGCCGCTTTCGTCCTTGTAGAACACGCTGTGACCGTGCAGCTCGTCGATGCCGACATCCTGTTCGGTGAAGTTGTAGAACGCCTTTTTACTCGCCAGCTCCTCGGGCGTGAACGACACGTGGTAGTCGAAATTGAAATCACTGCCGCTCGACGACACCCACGGAAAGGTCCATCCCATGCGCCGTTTGAACGCGTCGATCTTCTCGAGCGGCGCGAGCGACACCGTCACATAGGTAACGTCATGATGTTCGAGGTGCGTGAGCATGCCGCTCATATGGTCCGACAGGAACGAGCAGCCGACGCAGCCCTCCTGCCAGTCCGGGCCCATCATGAAGTGATAAACGATCAGCTGGCTGCGTCCATCGAACAGCTCCGCGAGCGTCTTGCGGCCCTGCGGCGTATCGAACGTATAAAGCTTTTCGACCTTGACCCACGGCAATTCGCGACGCTTGCGCGCGAGTTCGTCGCCGGCGCGCATATGCGCTTTTTCGTCGGCGAGCAGCGCACGGCTCGCGGCAAGCCACTCTTCCCGGCTGCCGATGCGATGTTGCGGTTCCATGTGCGTCTCCTTTCCTGCTGAATGCAGGACTCAACCATAAGGTTATGGTTTAGAAACGCTGGGGCGAAAGTCAAGGACACGATCTCAGATCGCCCAGCCGCCGAGATAGAACCCGACCAAGACCGCCGCGATCGCCACAGTGCCCACATTGAGCCTGCGATACTCGCCGCTGACGACGCGCCCGATCACGAGCGTCGCGAAGCCGAGCATGATGCCGGTCACGATGTTCGCGGTCAGCACGATGAACACCGCGCAAACGAGCCCCGCCATCGCGTCGACCATGTCGTCCATATGCAGCTTGCTCACGTTCGACAGCATCAGCAGCCCCACGTACATCAGCGCGGGCGCAGTCGCGTAGGTTGGCACCAGCGCGGCGAGCGGCGAGAAGAACATCACGACGAGAAACAGCAGGCCGACGACCGCCGCCGCCATCCCCGTTTTCGCCCCCGCCGCGACACCGACCGTCGACTCAATATACGCGGCCGCCGGCGCGCCGCCAAGCAGGCCCGAGAAGACCGAGCTCAGTGAATCGGCGGTCAGCGCGCGGCCGCCGTTGATGATGCGGCCGTTCTCGTCGAGCTGCCCCGCCTGGCCCGCGACCGCGCGGATCGTGCCGGTCGCGTCGAACACGGCGGTCATCACGAGCGCGAGCACGCTCGGCAGCACCGCCATCGACAGCGCGCCCTTCACGTCCATCGCGCCGATCAGCGACGCGTGGCCCGGCGCGCTCAACGACGGCACCGCGAACACGCCGTGAAACGCCACGGCCGGATCGATCGCGAGCCCGATCGCCGAGATCGCGACGATCACGATCAGGATCGAGCCCGGCACGCGCCGCCGCACGAGCCCGAAGATCGCGGCGAGACCCACGACCGACATCAGCGCCGGCAACGCGGTGATATGCCCGAGCGACACCGGCAAACCGGCGCCCGGATTCTTGACGACGAGCCCGACGTCGTTCGCGGCGATCAGCAGCAGAAACAGGCCGATGCCGATCCCGGTGCCGTGCGCGATGCCGGCCGGCAGATTGCGCAGGATCCACGAGCGCACGCCGGTCACCGAAATCGCGGTGAACACGACGCCCATCAGGAACACCGCGCCGAGCGCGACGCTCGGATGCAGGCCCTTGCCGAGCACGAGGCCGAACGCCGTGAATGCGGTCAGCGAGATCGCGCAGCCGATCGCGATCGGCAGACGCGCCCACACGCCCATCAGCAGCGAGCCGAACGCGGTGGTCAAACACACGGCGACGAACACCGCGCTGGTGTCGAAGCCCGCCTTGCCGAACATGCCCGGCACGACGAATACGGAATAGACCATCGCGAGAAAGGTCGTGATGCCCGCGACGATCTCCTGACGCTGTGTGCTGCCGCGCGCGGAAATGTCGAAGTAGCGGTCGAGAAAGCCCTTACCGCGCAATGATTCGGTGTCGAAGGATTCGCTCGCGACGTCGGAATTCGCGAGGGCCTGGGGTTCCATCATGATGAGTGCCTCCTTTATCAGCGTGCTGAAACGGCCGCTACGGCGGCCGTCATCAGGTTCGTCTCGTGGATTTGTTGGTGTGCGTAGCGCTTTTCTGAGTCGCAATGTAGGTGAAGACAACTATGTGTCCAATCGCATGAATGGCATGCCGGGCATGTCGCGCGACTTATAACTTTTGCGCGACGGTCGCTCGCGCGAGGGCGCCGCGCGTTTACACCTACGCCATTCGGCCACGCGCGGAACGCGCCGAATCCGCAGCGGCGACGAGCCTCCAGGCACGCGACGTGCAAGGCAATGCCGCCAGTCAGCCGGTAAATCAGCCTGCGAAAGGCGGTCCGCACGGCAGCGCGGGTTAAACTCTGGGCCGTACCCCATCCAACTGCGGCGGCCCATCGCGCCCGTCCGCACCAGCCCGTGGAGTTTTTCCTGATGACTGGCGGTTTTCCGCGCCCCGTCCGGCGCCTGCCGATTGTCCCGTGTGGACCACTTGGATCGCTTCGCCCGCTCGATTCGCCTGATTCGCCCGATCTGTTTCGCCTGTTCCGCTTGCTGAGCGCCTTGGCCGCGCTGCTTGCGCTCGCCGCGCTGTCAGGTTGCAGCACGCTGTTGTGGGGTACGCAGCAGGCGCCGATCGTCGATGCGACGGTGATGCCCGTCGAGCCGGCGAGCGCGCCGGTCGCCGCGTCCGCGCCTGAACCGGTCGAGACGGAGGCAGCCGAGGGGCCTGGGGAGCCGAAGAAACCGAAGAAGCCGGTCGTGAAGCCGCATAAGGTCGAACCGCCGCCGCCCGTCGTCGCGCCGGCTCCGCCGCCGCCCCCTCCTCCTCCGCCGTTGATCGTGCTGCGCACGATCGAGCGCAGCGATGCGCGCACGCTGCTCGACAGCCAGGTGCAGAAACCCGACGGCAAGGTGGTCGGCCGCGCGATCGACATGACCGCCGACGCGGCCGGCAAGCCGCGCCAGATGGTCGTCAATCTGCAGGGCTTCCTCGGCGTCGGCGACCGCAAGGTGAACTTCCCGTGGGATTCGTTCCACTTCGCGCCGACAGCGAAAGGCGCGCCGATCACGCTGAACGCGACCGCCGTGCCGAGCGGCGCGAACAAATCCAACGCGCTGGAACTGCCGCTGCTCGATGCGACCGTCGAGCGCGCGAACGGCGCGAAGGTGGGTCGCGTGGTCGACGTGCTGATCGACGGCAACTCGCAGCCGCAGGCGATCGTGCTCGACGTGAGCGGCATGGTCAGCACCGACCGGCGCACGATCGCCGCGAACTGGTCGGCACTGCGCTTCGTCACGCGCGACAAGGAGCTGCATCCGCAGATCGATCTGAGCGACGCGCAGATCAACGCGACGCCGCCCTACGCGAGCGACAAGCCGAT
>ABYL01000062.1 GCA_000173575.1 Burkholderia sp. H160
CCCACGGCCGTATAGGCATCATCGGGGAAGCTCGCGCCGGCACCGGCGCCGCTCTGGAGCGTGACGCGGTGGCCTTGGGCCACGTACTTTTTGACCGTCTCGGGCGTCGCGGCAACGCGGGTTTCATGCGCGCGCGTCTCGGCTGGCACTCCGATGTGCATCGTTGATCCTCCTCGACTTCCTGTTTGACGACAGATCTGCCGACGAGGCACGCCGGCATGCAAACGCAAATGCAACGGCTAACGCAGGCCACACTTTAACCGAAACCGCCGCCTCGCCAATATCGGGGTCGATGCGAATGCGCGGCAGACCTCCAAATGCTTGCCGGGCGGTCGCGAACCCGCCCAGAACGGGCCGTCAGCCGCCATCGGCCGTGGCTCGAGCCGGCGCCGGCCCGCCGCCCGGCAGCCGGCGCGCATAACCGGTAAAATGCGCACCCATGAAACCGGAAACCTGGCTGCCGCACGTCACCGTCGCGGCGATCGTCGAGCGTGACGGGCGTTTCCTGCTGGTCGAGGAACACACCGCCAGCGGGCTGCGCCTGAACCAGCCCGCCGGCCACCTGGAGGAGGGCGAAACGCTGCTGGAAGCGGTGGTCCGCGAAACACTCGAGGAAACCTCCCATCCGTTCGCGCCTGAGGCGCTCGTCGGCATGTACATGACCCACTTCGAGCTGCCGGCCCGCGAGGGCACCACGTACTTGCGCTTCACCTATTGCGGCGCGGGCGGCGAACCGGACCCGGCGCGCGCGCTCGATCCCGACATCGCCCGCACGCTGTGGATGAGCGCCGAGGAACTGCGCGCGTGCCCCGAGCGGCATCGCACGCCGCTCGTAATGCAGTGTATCGACGATTACCTGGCCGGCCGGCGTTTCCCGCTCGACTTCGTGCATACGCATTCAGTCGGGCCCAGGCGATAGACCAATCTCGCCAGAACCATCACGGTAAGGCCGTCACGAGCGGCCCCCCAAGATCCATGCAGTCATGCAGCACCCAGTGAGTACCTTATGAGCAAGCGCAAAGTCGTAGTAGGCATGTCGGGCGGCGTCGATTCGTCGGTCACCGCGTGGCTGCTGAAGGAACAGGGCTACGACGTGGTCGGCCTGTTCATGAAGAACTGGGAAGACGACGACGACAGCGAATACTGCTCGACGCGGCAGGACTGGATCGACGTGGTGTCGGTCGCGGACCTGATCGGCATCGACGTCGAGGCGGTCAACTTCGCGGCCGAGTACAAGGACCGCGTGTTCGCCGAGTTCCTGCGCGAATATTCGGCGGGCCGCACACCGAACCCGGACGTGCTGTGCAACGCCGAAATCAAGTTCAAGGCCTTTCTCGATCACGCGATGTCGCTCGGCGCGGAAACCATCGCGACCGGCCACTATGCGCGCGTGCGCGAGAACGACGGCCGCTTCGAGCTGCTCAAGGCGCTCGATCATACGAAAGACCAGTCGTACTTCCTGCATCGGCTGAACCAGGCGCAGTTGTCGAAGACGCTGTTCCCGCTCGGCGAGATTCCCAAGACGAAGGTCCGCGAGATTGCCGCGCAAATCGGCTTGCCGAACGCGAAGAAGAAGGATTCGACCGGCATCTGCTTCATCGGCGAGCGGCCGTTCCGCGACTTCCTGAACCGCTATCTGCCGACCAAACCTGGCCCGATGAAGACCACCGACGGCAAGACCGTCGGCGAGCACATCGGCCTCGCGTTCTACACGTTCGGCCAGCGCAAGGGCATCGGCCTCGGCGGCAGCAAGGACGGCAGCGGCGAACCGTGGTTCGCCGCGGGCAAGGATATTCCGACCAATACGCTGTACGTCGCGCAGGGGCACGACCATCCGTGGCTGCTGTGCCATACGCTGTCGGCGGGCAATACGAGCTGGGTCGCGGGCGAGCCGCCGGCCGAGGGCTTCGCGTGCGGCGCGAAGACGCGCTACCGGCAGGCCGACGCGGCGTGCACGTTCAACGCGGCGTCCGGGAACGCAAGCGAAGGCCTGTTCGATCTGACCTTCGACGCCGCGCAATGGGCGGTCACGCCGGGCCAATCGGCGGTGCTGTACGACGGCGACGTGTGCCTCGGCGGCGGCATCATCGAACGCGCGATGACCGGGCAACCGGCCGAGCTGCCGCAGGATCAGGCGCCGAAACAGACGCGATCGCAGCGGCGCAAGCAGGCGCACAAGCCCCGGCAGCCGCAAGGCCAATCGCAGGACGCGCCGCAAACCTCGCGGCAAAAAGCAGCGCTGCTCGGCGCGCGGTGAGCGATGCATCACGGCGAGCGCGACGGGGCGTACAACTCCTACACGCGCGCGCCGTTCACTTGCTTCCCCCGCTTAGCGCAGTCACACACGCTTCACCTCGGCGTGCGACGCTTGACTTTCATTCGCATGCCTTATCTTCTGGCTTCCCCGGTCCGCGCCACGCCGCGCCCCGCAGCCGCCAGTTTTCCTTCGCGACGGATTACGCCCGCGCCTTTCGCGCAGATGATCCCGCCGCAATGATCTTCACTGCACTGGAGTCCCCATGTTCTCTCGACGCTATCTGGCCATGTGGTGCGCAATCGCGCTGTTCGCGATCTGCACCACGCTCGCGGCGAACCATCACCTGCCGTGGTTCTGGATCATCGTGCCGGTCGCGCTCGTCGCGCTCGGCGTGTTCGACCTGACGCAACAGCGTCACGCGATCCTGCGCAACTACCCGCTGTGGGGCCACCTGCGCTTCATTTTCGAATTCATCCGCCCGGAGATCCGTCAGTATTTCGTCGAGGACGATACCGACGAAAAGCCGTTCTCGCGCGCGCAACGCAGCATCGTCTATCAGCGCGCGAAGAACGACGTGGATAGCCGCCCGTACGGCACCGAGCTCGACGTGAAGGCGGTCGCGCACGAGTGGATCAGCCACTCGCTCGCGCCGACCACGCTCGACGGTCACGACTTTCGCATCGTCGTCGGATCCGATCGCGCGCAGCCGTATTCGATGTCGATCTTCAACGTGTCCGCGATGAGCTTCGGCTCGCTGTCGGCCAACGCGATCATGGCGCTGAACCTCGGCGCGAAGAAAGGCAACTTCGCGCACGACACCGGCGAAGGCTCGATGTCGAAGTATCACCGCGAACATGGTGGCGACATCATCTGGGAAATCGCGTCCGGTTATTTCGGCTGCCGTAACGACGACGGCACCTTCAACGCCGAAAAATTCGCGAAGCAGGCCGCCGAGCCGCAAGTGAAGATGATCGAAGTGAAGCTGTCGCAAGGCGCGAAGCCGGGTCACGGCGGCGTGCTTCCGGCCGCGAAGATCACGCCCGAAATCGCCGAAACGCGCGGCGTGCCGATGGGCCGTGATTGCATCTCGCCCGCGACGCACTCCGAGTTCTCGACACCGCGCGAGCTGCTGGAATTCGTCGAACGGCTGCGCACGCTCTCGGGCGGCAAGCCGACCGGTTTCAAGCTGTGCATCGGGCATCCGTGGGAATTCTTCGGTATCGCCAAGGCGATGCTGGAAACCGGGATTCTGCCGGACTTCATCGTCGTCGACGGCGCGGAAGGCGGCACGGGCGCGGCGCCGCTCGAGTTCACCGATCACATCGGCGTGCCGTTGCAGGAAGGGCTGCTGCTCGTGCACAACACGCTGGTCGGCATCGGTCTGCGGCAGCGCATCCGCATTGGCGCGAGCGGCAAGATGATCACCGCGTTCGATATCGCGAAGACGCTCGCGATCGGCGCGGACTGGGTCAATGCGGCGCGCGGCTTCATGTTCGCGGTCGGCTGCATCCAGGCGCAGACTTGCCACACCGGCCGCTGTCCGACCGGCGTCGCGACCCAGGACCCGGTGCGTCAGCGCGCGCTCGTCGTGCCGGACAAGGCCGATCGCGTGTTCAACTTCCACCACAACACGCTGCACGCGTTGCAGGAGATCATCCAGGCCGCCGGGCTCGGGCATCCGGCGGAGTTGCGCGCGCATCACATCGTGCGGCGCGTGTCGTCGCATGAGGTGCGGCTGATGTCGGATCTGCTCAAGTATCTCGAACCGAACGATCTGCTCAACGGCAACTATCGCTACACGCTGTACGAGAAGTACTGGCCGATCGCGCAAAGCGATTCGTTTTCACCGAAGGCGGAGCAGGCGGCGAGCTGAGAGGCCATGCCTAAACTGGCGTTGCGGCGGCCTTGACGGGCCCTTCACGGCCCGTCTCATCGCAACGGTCGCCCAAAAACCGCCTCGCAGGCCGTTCGACCCCGCAAATCGGGCCGCCCCCTTTCCTTTCCGTTAAAATCTCGGGTTTAGCACTTCGCTCCACGGCACCGTCGCGCGCTTAGGCACACGCGGCATGGCCCCATGCCCGAAAGGCACTTCATGCTCACGTTTCAGCAAATCATCCTGACCTTGCAGTCCTACTGGGACAAGCAGGGCTGCGCGTTGCTCCAGCCGATCGACATGGAAGTCGGCGCGGGCACATCCCACGTCCATACGTTCCTGCGCGCGATCGGCCCCGAGCCGTGGCGCGCCGCCTACGTGCAACCGTCGCGCCGCCCGAAGGACGGCCGCTACGGCGAGAACCCGAACCGTCTGCAGCACTACTACCAGTACCAGGTGGTGCTCAAGCCCGCGCCGGAAAACATTCTCGACCTGTACCTCGGCTCGCTCGAAGCGCTCGGCTTCGACCTGAAGCAGAACGATGTGCGTTTCGTCGAGGACGACTGGGAAAACCCGACGCTCGGCGCCTGGGGTCTGGGCTGGGAAGTGTGGCTGAACGGCATGGAAGTGACGCAGTTCACGTACTTCCAGCAGGTCGGCGGTCTCGACTGCAAGCCGGTGCTCGGCGAAATCACCTACGGCCTTGAGCGCCTCGCGATGTACCTGCAGAAGGTCGAGAACGTCTACGACCTCGTCTGGACCGAGTGGGAAGAGCAAGGCCCGAACGGCCCCGAACTGCGCCGCCTGACCTACGGCGACGTGTATCACCAGAACGAGGTCGAGCAGTCCACCTACAACTTCGAGCACGCGAACGTCGATCTGCTGTTCACGTTCTTCAACAGTTACGAAGCCGAAGCGAAGCGCATGATCGACGCGCAGATCGCGCTGCCCGCCTATGAGCTCGTGCTGAAGGCCGGCCACACGTTCAACCTGCTCGACGCGCGCGGCGCGATCTCGGTCACGGAACGCGCGGCGTACATCGGCCGGATTCGCGCGCTGTCACGTCTGGTCGCGCAGGCCTACTACGACTCGCGCGAAAAGTTGGGCTTCCCGATGCTCGGCAATCCGGTGCACGGCGTGCCCGGCCTCACCACCGATGAGCAGGAAGCCGCGATGCCCGCGTGGGCGCCGCCGCTGAAAGTCGAACGCAAGATCGACCAGGACTGACGAGAACTTCAACCAATGACTCAATCTCAACACGCTACCCTGCTCGTCGAGCTGCTGACCGAAGAACTGCCGCCGAAGGCGCTCGCGCGCCTCGGCGACGCCTTCGCCGAGGGCATTGCGCAGCGCCTCGCGGCGCGCGACCTGATCGAAGGCGAACCGTCGTTCGAACGCTATGCCACGCCGCGTCGCCTCGCGGTGACGATTCACAACGTGCGCGCGGTCGCGCCGGAAAAACACGTGCGCGAAAAAGTGCTGCCGGTTTCCGTCGCGCTCGATAAAGACGGCCAGCCCACCGCGCCGCTCGCGAAGAAGCTCGCCGCGCTCGGCTTCCCCGACTTCACCGTAAACGACCTCGAACGCGCACAGGACGGCAAGGCCGAAGCGTTCTTCCTGCGCTACGCGGCGCCGGGTGCAACGCTCGCCGACGGCCTGCAGGCCGCGCTCGACGAAACGCTCCCGAAGCTGCCGATTCCGACGCCGATGACGTATCAGCGCCCGGACGGTTCGAGCGTGCAGTTCGTGCGCCCAGCGCATCGTCTGACCGCGCTGCACGGTGAAGAGATCATCCCGGTGAGCGTGCTCGGCATCGACGCCGACGACACCACGCTCGGCCACCGCTTCCTGTCCGAAGGCTTCGTGCAGATCCAGCACGCGCAGTCGTATGCCGAAACGCTCGAACACCGTGGCCGCGTGATCGCGAGCTTCGCCAAGCGCAAGGAAGCGATCCGCTCGCAACTGCTCGCGCACGCCGGTGAAGACAAGGTCGTGATGCCCGAGGCGCTGCTCGAAGAAGTGACGTCGCTGGTCGAATGGCCGGTCGTCTATGAGTGCCGCTTCGAGGACGAATTCCTGCAGGTGCCGCAGGAATGCCTGATCCTGACGATGCAAACGAACCAGAAGTACTTCGCGCTGACCGATGCGAACGGCAAGCTGCGCTCGCGCTTCCTGATCGTGTCGAACATCGAGACGGCGACGCCGGTCGAGATCGTCGAAGGCAATGAGCGCGTGGTGCGTCCGCGTCTCGCCGACGCGAAGTTCTTCTTCACGCAGGACATGAAGAAGCCACTCGCGGAGCGCGTGCCGCTGCTGGCGAACGTCGTCTATCACAACAAGCTCGGCTCGGCGCTGCAACGCGTGGAGCGGCTCGAAGGGCTGGCCGGCGCGATCGCCGCACTGACCGGCGGCGACGTCGCACTGGCCACGCGCGCCGCGCGTCTCGCGAAGGCTGACCTGATCACCGACATGGTCGGCGAATTCCCCGAGCTGCAAGGCACGATGGGCACGTACTACGCGCGCCACGACGGCGAGCAGGAAGAAGTCGCGCTCGCGTGCTCGGAGCACTACCAGCCGCGCTTCTCGGGCGACGCCTTGCCCACCACCGCGACCGGCACCATCGTCGCGCTCGCGGACAAGCTCGAAACGCTGGTCGGCATCTGGGGCATCGGCCTGCAGCCCACCGGCGAGAAAGACCCGTTCGCGCTGCGCCGTCATGCGCTCGGCGTACTGCGCATTCTGGTCGAGAAGCAGTTGAACGTCGACTTCGTCGAGCTGTTGCGCGTCGCTTATGCGCAATTCGCCGGCGTGCCGAACGTCGCCGATTCGACCGACGCGATCTACGAGTTCAGCATGGACCGCCTGCGCGGCCTGCTGCGCGAACGCGGCTACGCGGCCGGTGAAATCGACGCGGTGCTCGCGCTGAACCCGACGCGGCTCGACGACATCGTCGCGCGCCTCGACGCGGTGCGCGAATTTGCGTCGCTCGCCGAAGCAGAGTCGCTCGCGGCGGCCAACAAGCGCATCTCGAACATCCTGAAGAAGTCGGAAGGCGTGACGAACGGCGGCGTGCAGCCTGCGTTGTTCACCGAAGCAGCGGAGAAGGCGTTGAACGCGCAGCTCGAACAGGTGACGCCGCGCGTGCAGTCGCAACTGGCCGTGCGCGACTACACGGGCGCGCTCACGGCATTGGCCGCGCTGCGCGAGCCGGTCGACACGTTCTTCAACGACGTGATGGTCAACGCCGAAGACCCGGCGTTGCGTGCGAACCGTCTGGCTCTGCTCGGCGCGCTGCATCAGCAGATGAACTGCGTCGCCGATATTTCCCGACTCGCCGCCTGAGCACCGCGCCATGCCGATCAAGAAAGTGGTGATCCTCGACCGCGACGGCGTGATCAACGTCGACTCCGACGCGTTCATCAAGTCGCCGGACGAATGGGTCGCGCTGCCCGGCGCGCTGGAAGCGATCGCGCGCCTGAACCAGGCGGGCTATCGCGTCGCGATCGCGACGAACCAGTCGGGAATTGGCCGCGGTCTGTTCGACATGGACGCGCTGAACGCGATGCATCTGAAGATGCACCGGATGGCGGCGGCCGTCGGCGCGCGCATCGACGCGGTGTTCTTCTGCCCGCACACGGCGGAAGATCACTGCGAATGCCGCAAGCCGAAGCCCGGCATGCTGAAGATGATCGCCGAGCGATTCGAGATCGATCCGGCGCATACGCCGACGGTCGGCGATTCGCTGCGCGATCTGCAGGCGGGTGCGGCGCTCGGTCATCCGACCCACCTCGTGCTGACCGGCAAGGGCCGCAAGACGCTCGCGGCCGGCGGCCTGCCCGAAGGCACGATCGTGCACGACGACCTGCGCGCGTTCGCGCTCGACTTCCTCGCCCACGTCCACGAGTGACCCGCGCACCGCGCGTTCCCAACCCTCACCGACCACGCCGATGCGCCTTATCCGCTCCCTGCTGCTGCTGATTTATTTCGTTGTGGTCACCGTGCCGTACGCGACCGCGTGCTTCATCGCGTTTCCGTTCCTGCGCGCGGAAAACCGCTACTGGATGGCGGCCGGCTGGTGCCGTCTGTCGCTGTGGACGGTGCGCTACCTGAACGGCATCCGCTACCGGATCGAAGGCCTCGAGAACCTGCCCACTGGTCCGGCCGTGCTGCTCTCGAAGCATCAGTCGGCGTGGGAAACGATCGCGTTTCCGGCGATCATGCCGCGCCCGTTGTGCTACGTATTCAAGCGCGAACTGCTGTACGTGCCGTTCTTCGGCTGGGCGCTCGGCATGCTGAAGATGGTTCACATCAACCGCAAGGAAGGCAAGTACGCGTTCCAATCGGTCACGAACCAGGGCAAGCTGCGCATGGCCGAAGGCGCTTGGGTCATCATGTTTCCGGAAGGCACGCGCACGCCGACCGGCAAGCAGGGCAAGTACAAGACCGGCGGCGCGCGTTTCGCGATCGCGACCGGTGCGCCCGTCGTGCCGATCGCACACAATGCGGGCCGCGTGTGGCCGCGTAACTCGTTTATGAAATATCCGGGTATAGTCACGGTGTCGATTGGCAAGCCGATCGACACGACTGGGCTCACGCCCGAAGAAGTGAACACGCGCGTCGAACAGTGGATCGAAGCCGAAATGCGCCGCATCGATCCGACTGCCTATAGCGCAGCGGCAGGTGGTTCCGCCGCCGCTCCCATCTGACGCGCCACGCCTTCGAAGCCCGAAGGCGTATTGCGCGAAGCGAAGCCGATGCAGAAGTCTCCTACGCCGCAGCCCGCCGCGGCGCTCGAAAACCGGCAGCTCGATCTCCCGCTCTTCGCCGAGCCGGGGTCGACGTCGTCGTCTCCTTCACCTTCCGCCCCTGCTCCATCGAACTCAGCGCCAGTCGTGTCGCCCGCCGTGCCGCTCGCGCCGGACGGCAGCAAACTGCGCAGTCTCACCATCGGTTCGCGCACGCTGCACTACGCGCTCAAGCGTTCCTCGCGCCGCTCGATCGGTTTTGCGATCGACAGCACCGGCCTCACGATCACCGCACCACGCTGGGTCACACTCGCGGATATCGAAACCGCGATCAGCGAAAAACAGCGCTGGATTTTCACGAAGCTGATCGAATGGCAAACGCGCGTCGAGCAGCGTGCGTTGCCGAAGATCGACTGGAAAGACGGCGCCGAAGTGCCCTACCTTGGTCAGCCGGTGCGCGTGACGCTCGGCGCGCCTCGCGGCATGCTCGCGTTCAGCGCCGAGCACGCGGCGCTGCAATTGCCGCTGCCGTTGCAAGCCGATCCGCAGCAGATCAAGGATCGAGTGCAGGGCTGGCTGCAGGGCGAAGCGAAGCGGGTGTTCGGCGAGCGTCTTGCGATTTACGCTCAAAAACTCGGGGTCAACTATCGCGCGTATGCGCTGTCCTCCGCGGCGACGCGTTGGGGCAGCTGTTCGAGTGACGGCAAGATCCGCCTGAACTGGCGGCTGATTCACTTTCCGCTATCGATCATCGATTACGTCGTCGCGCACGAGCTGTCGCATCTGCGCGAGATGAATCACAGCCCGCGCTTCTGGCAGACGGTCGAATCGATTTTTCCGGAATTCCGCGAGGCGCGGCAGACGCTGAAGTCGCATCCGCCGGAGTTGTTGCCGACGCTTTGAGGCCGTCAGGGCAAGCAAAAAGCGCGGCCCTGCGCATGCAGCCGGCCGCGCCCTCGCTCGCAGGTCACATCACTTTTTCTTCTGGATGAACTCGATCTTGTAGCCGTCCGGATCGGTGACGAACGCGATCACGGTCGTGCCGTGCTTCATCGGACCGGCTTCGCGCACGACGGTACCGCCCTGCGCCTTGATCTTCTCGCACGCGGCATACGCGTCTTCGACTTCAACGGCGAGATGGCCGAAGCCGTTGCCGAGGTCGTACGACGGCGTGTCCCAGTTGTGAGTCAGTTCGATGACGGTGCCGTCGCGCTCGTCGGTATAGCCGACGAACGCCAGCGTGAATTTGCCATCCGGAAAGTCCTGGCGGCGCAGCAGTTTCATGCCGAGCAGCCCGGTATAAAAATCGATCGAGCGATCGAGGTCGCCGACCCGGATCATGGTGTGAAGCAGACGCATCGCGCACTCCCCTGTTGCCTGGATAATGAGACCGTCAATGTACCCGGAATCGGGTCGCGTTGCAGGACAGCGTGGCACGCGCGTGCGACAAAGACGATTCACTCGGCGCGCAGGCAGTTTTGCTATCGTATGGCCTCGGCTGCGCGACCGAACGGTCGCCAGCCCGTTGTCCCTCTCGCCCACGGATCGTCGACACACCACGCACGATGAGCACGATCACCGCCCTGCCCACGCGCCGCGCCCCGGATAGCTTCGCGATTCTGCTGATGATCGGCCTGTGCGCGATCTGGGGACTGCAGCAGGTCGCGATCAAGACCACCAATGCGACAGTTCCGCCGGTTTTTCAGGCAGGACTGCGCTCGGCGATCGCGGCGGTGCTCGTATGGGCGTGGGCGCGCTCGCGCGGCACGCCGCTCTTTCGCGACGACGGCACGCTCGGCGCGGGCCTGCTCGCGGGCGTGCTGTTCGCGGCCGAGTTCGTGTGCATTTTTCTCGGCCTGACGCTGACGAACGCGTCGCGCATGGCGGTCTTTCTGTACACGGCGCCGTGCTTTACGGCGCTCGGCCTGCACTGGTTCGTCGATGGCGAACGCATGCGGCGCATCCAGTGGTTCGGCATCGTCGTCGCATTCGCGGGGATCGCGCTCGCGTTCGCCGATGGCTTCCTGCACGCGGGCGCCGGTCCCGTTGCAAGCGCAGCCCACGGCTCGACGCTGACGGGCGTGGCCGGCGATGCGCTCGGCGTGCTCGCCGGCATCGCGTGGGCCGCGACCACGGTGGTCGTGCGCGGGTCACGGCTCGCGCAGACGAGCGCAAGCAAGACGTTGTTCTATCAGTTGACGGTATCGGCGGCGGTGCTGCTCGCGCTGGCGCTCGGGCTCGGCCAGGTGCGCATGGAAAGTGTGACGCCGCTCGCGCTTGCGAGCCTCGCGTATCAGGCCGTGATGGTCGCGTTCGTCAGCTATCTGCTGTGGTTCTGGTTGTTGACGCGCTATATCGCGTCGCGGCTGTCGGTGTTTTCGTTTCTGACGCCGCTGTTCGGCGTGACCTTCGGCGTGCTGCTGCTCGGTGAGTCATTCAGTGCACGCTTTCTGGTCGCCGCGCTGCTGGTGCTGACCGGCATCGCACTCGTCAACGCACCGGCCAAGCGGTAGGCGTCGAGACTATTCCGGCGCAGCCGCCGAGCGCGCCGCCACCGCCTGCGCAACGCTCACGTATTCGGCAACCGGCACGTCTTCCGCACGGCGTTGCAGATCGAAGCCGAGCGCATCGAAATCGACCGTATCGCGCAGCGCGCCAAGCGTGTTGCGCAGCATCTTGCGACGCTGCGAGAACGCCGCCGTCACCACCTCGCCCAGCACGTTTTCGTCGACCACCGGCAGTTCGTGCAGCTCGTACGGGATCATCCGCACGATCGCCGAATCGACCTTCGGGGGAGGCTGGAATGCCTCGGGCGGTACGTCGAGCTGCTTGTCGATCACGTAGCGGTATTGGAGCATCACCGAGAGGCGACTGAACGCCTTCGTGCCCGGCTCCGCGACCATCCGCTCGACCACCTCGTTCTGCAGCATGAAGTGCTGATCGATCACGCGGTCTGCAAACGTCGCCAGATGAAACAGCAGCGGGCTCGAAATGTTGTACGGCAGATTGCCGACGATGCGCAGCGACGCCTTCTCGCCAGGCGCCGCGAGCGAGCCGAAGTCGAATTCGAGCGCGTCGCCCGCGTGCAGTTCGAGCAGATCGCCGAATTTCTTCTTCAGACGGCCGATCAGATCGCGGTCCAGCTCGACGGCATGGAGCGGCGCTTCGGGTGTCGCGAGCCGCTCGATCAGCGGCTCGGTCAGCGCGCCGAGGCCCGGCCCGATTTCGACCATGCGCTCGCCGCGCTGCGGCCGGATCACGTCGACGATCGAATCGATCACGCCCATGTCGACCAGAAAGTTCTGACCGAAACGCTTGCGCGCGAGATGGCCCTGGTGCCGGCCGTGCTGTCTGCTGGTGGACATCGGAGAAACGCTACAAAGAAAACTGCTTGAGAATGAAATACGTCACGGCGGAAATGCGGCGCCGCGCGCCGCAACCGCTCACTTGACCAGAGCCTCGGCCTCAGCCCGCGCGACGCTGCTGCGCCATCGACACCGCCGTCTCGATGGCAGCCATCAGGCTGCCCGCGTCGGCGCGGCCGGTGCCGGCCAGATCGAGCGCGGTGCCGTGGTCGACCGAGGTGCGGATGATCGGCAGACCGAGCGTCACGTTGATACCTTCGCCGAACGTCGCAAACTTCAGCACCGGCAGGCCCTGGTCGTGAAACATCGCGAGTACGCAGTCGGCTTCCTCGAGATAACGCGGCTGGAACAGCGTGTCGGCCGGATACGGACCGCGCGCGTCGATGCCCTCGCCGTTCACCTGCTGCAACGCCGGCGTAATCACGTCGATTTCCTCGCGGCCCAGATAGCCGTTTTCGCCCGCGTGCGGATTGAGCCCCGTCACGAGGATGCGCGGCGCCGGCAAGCCGAAGTGGTGGCGCAGGTCGTGATCGACGATACGCAGCGTCTCGACGAGGCTTTCGATCGTCAAGGCCGCCGACACGTCCTTCAACGGCAGATGCGTGGTCGCGAGCGCGACGCGCAACGGCCGCTTGCCGGTGCCCGCGAGCATCATGACGACGCGCGGCGTATGGGTGCGCTCGGCCAGATATTCGGTGTGGCCGGTGAACGGCACCCCGGCATCGTTGATCGTGCTTTTTTGCAGCGGCGCGGTGACGATCGCGTCATACGTGCCGGCCACCGCGCCGTCGATCGCCGCATCGAGCAGATCGAGCACATAGCGGCCGTTCGCGGCGTCGAGCTTGCCTGCCTGCGACGGCGCGCCGAGCGCGCGATGCTCGACCCGCACGCGCGGGCCCTGCGCGAGCAGCGCGGCCCAGTCGACACCAACCGCGCGCGCCCGCTCGGCGAGCAGCTGCGCATCGCCAAGCACGGTGAACTGCGCGGTGGGCCAATGCGCCGCCGCGCCGGCCAGCGCCTGCGCGGTCAGCTCGGGACCGACGCCGGCGGGCTCGCCGGTCGTGATCGCGATCTGCAGCGGGCGGTGGGCGGACTCGGCAGCGCTTGTCATGGCATTGAGTCCGTTACTGCGCGCTCGCCACGGCGGGCTTCACTTCGACGTACGCGGTGTCGCGCAGCTCGCGCAGCCAGTCGGCGTAGGCCTGTTCCGCCTTGCGCTGGCCGATGGCCTGACGCGCGAGATCCATCTGCTGCGCAATCGAGCCTTCCGCATCGCGGCGGCCGAGCACCTGGATCAGGTGGTAGCCGTATTCGCTGCGCACCGGATCGCTGATCTGGTTGTCCTGCAACGAATTCATCGCGCGCTCGAATTCGGGCACCGTCTCGCCCGGGCTGATCCAGCCGAGGTCACCGCCTTGCGACGAAGAGCCGTCTTGCGAGTAGGTGCGCGCGAACTTCTCGAACTCGCCGCCCGCGGCGATCTGGCTACGGATGTCGAGCAGTTTCTGGCGTGCCTGCGGCTCGGACAGACCGTCGCCGACGCGCAACAGGATGTGGCGCACGTGCGTCTGCACGAGCTTCGGGGCATCCGAGCTGTTGCCCTGGCCGGCGCGGCGCTCGACGAGACGCACGATTTCGAAGCCGTCGTTGGTGCGGATCAGATCCGGATTGATCTCACCCGGACGCAGCCCCGAGGCGGCCTTCACAAACTCGGGCGGCAGCTTCGACGGTGCGAGGAAGCCGAGATCGCCGCCGTTTTTCGACGCGTCCGGCGCCTGCGAATTGTTTTTCGCGAGCTTTTCGAAATCCGCGCCGCCCTTCGCTTCGGCGAGCAGCCCTTCGGCCTTCTTCTGCGCCGCCTCGATGTCGGTCTCCGGCGCGTTCAGCGGCGCCTTCACGAAAATGTGCTGCATGTGCAGGTCGTTCGTCTGGCCGGCGCCCGGGCCGCGCTGGCTGGCGATGTAGTTCGCGACCTCGGCGTCCGTCACCGTGATCTTGCTGTCCACTTCCTTCTCGCGCAGACGCGACAGAGTCAGTTCCGTGCGCGCGTCGTTCGTGAAGGTGGTCCAGGGCACGCCTTGCGCCTCGATGCGCGCGCGGTACATGGCGAGCGTCATGTTGTTCGCCTGCGCGAGACGCTCGAGCGTGCGCTCCACGGCTGTGTCGTCGATGGTGATGCCGTCTTCCTTGGCCTTCTGCAGCTGGATGCGCTCGAGCACCATCTGTGTGAGCACCTGCTGGCGCAGCTGGTCCATCGGCGGCACCGGGGCATTCTGCTGGTTCAGCCGATGCGCGATCAGGCCGGCCCGCTCATCGAGTTCACGCTGCGTGATGACACCGTTGTTGACCACCGCGGCGATGGTGTCGACCGTCTGGCCGCCGCCATTGCCGCCCAACGCCTGCGCCTGCACCGACGCAACCGGAAGGAAAGACGCCGCGGCGACGAGACCCGCCGCGAGCGTTGCCAAGCGAAGCTGTTTCATGATTGCCACAAATACTCCAATGATGTCGGGCGCTTCGCCCGTCTTTTCGCAAGCGACGAATGACCGGGCGACCGTCATTCGAGGTTGGTGAACCGGGACTCCGGCGGCGGCGGCGGCGGCAACGGCGTATAGCCGGCCACACTGCTGCGGAACGCGGTCATCAGTCCGTTGTCGACGCTCGACAGGCCCTTGAACGTCAACTGCGCCAGAAACCGCGTGCTCGACTGATTCTGCCCCGACGTGTTCAGGCCGTTCGCATAGCGCTGGATGCCGGCGCCGAGCGTCCAGCAGTCTGCGTCGTATTGCAGGCCCACCAGGCCGTCGACAATACGGTGGCCACCGAGGTCGTAGTTGAACCGGCCGACTCCGTACATCCGATGCGACAGCGGCCATTGGCCCGAAATCAGCACCTGATTGATCGGCTGGTTGTCGAGCGTGGTGTTGGCGCGCGTGTAGCGATATGCGACGTTGATGACCTTGCCGCTCTCCGGACTGAACCCGAAGCCGACACTCGTCTTCGTCAGCTGGTTATTGTCCGCATTATATTGGAACGCCGTTTCCGAAGCGAAACCGGCGCCCAGCTTGACTGACGCACCCGCGATCAGGTCCGAGTGCGTGGCCTGGGTGCTGGTCTGGGTCGGCTCCAGCGTGACGCGCTGATCCTGGAAGAAATACTGCTGCGCGATCACGAAGCGCGCGCGTTCATCGCCGGTGGCAGGGTTGATGAAGCGCGTGGTGAGACCGACGGTCAGGCGGTTCGCGTCGGCGATCCGGTCGTTACCGACGAACGTGTTCGGCGTGAAAATTTCCGCGAGACCGAAGTCGGATTCGGCGGTGTCGAACAGCGGCGCGTTGTTCTGGTTGCGGTACGGCGTGTACACGTAGTACAGGCGCGGTTCCAGCGTCTGGATATAGTCCGCGCCGAAAACGCGCACCGAGCGCTCGAAGGTCAGCCCCGTGTCGAACGAGAAGGTCGGGATCGACTCGGTGAAATTCTTCTGCGCGTTCGGCACCTGGTTCAGATCGGTGCCGATGTTGTTCAGGTTGTAGGACGCGAAGTGCCACTGCACCTTCGGCGTGACGAAGTAGCCCGGCCCCACCACCGAATACGACAGGTACGGGTTGAAGATCACCCGCTGGCCTTCGGTCAGGTCCGCAGTGGTAATGCGGAAGTTCGTGTAGTCGGCTTCGGCGCCGAAGTCGAAGCCGCCGATGTTGTACTTCGCGTACTTCACGTTCAACTGCGGCTCGCGGCCGTACGGCGCGACCGACGGCTCCAGCGTCTGCCAGTGCTGCTCGCGCGCGAGCACGGACCACGGTCCGTTGTTGTAGGTCAACCCGGCTTCCTGCTGGTACAGGAGCTGGGTGCCATTCATGAACTGGTTGACCGACGACGACAGGTCTTCCGGATAAGTGTTGTCCGAAACCTTGTTGTAGTAGATGTAGCCGCCGAAGCCGTTACCGAAATTCTGGTTGTGCTGGATGTACAGCGCGTAGCGGTTGGTCTTCGTCAGGCGATCGTTGGGCAGGAATTCGCCGGTGATCGACCCGGAATACGTCGGCGACAGATAACGGAACGTGCTCTGCAGTTGCACACCGCGCTTCGAGATCAGACGCGGCGTGACCGTCAGATCGCGGTTCGGCGCGATGTTGAAGTAATACGGCACCGACAGCTCGAAGCCGTTCGACGAACTCAGCGAGAACGTGGGCGGCAACAGGCCGCTGCGGCGGTCGCCCGACAGCGGGAACGACAGCCACGGCGACGCGAACACCGGTACGCCCTGGAAGAACAGCACGCTGTTGTAGGCGACGCCTTCGTCCGCGCCGGTGTCGAAATCGAACTCGCTACCCTTGATGTACCAGGCCGGATTGTCCGTGCACGCGCACGCCGTGTAGGTGCCCTTCGTGAACACCGAGCGCTCGGCGTCGAGCAGATCGACTCGCTGCGCACTGCCCGAACCGCCTGTCAGCGTGAAGTGGTACTTCGGCGCGGTCATGAAGCCTTCGGTCGAATCGACGCGCAAATGCGCTTCGGGTCCGATGAAGGTGTTGCCGGTATTGATCACGTGGACATTGCCGTACGCATCGGCCATGTCCGTGTCCTGATCGTAGTGCAGGTCGTCGGCCTTGATCACGGACGTGTTGTGGCGGACTTCGGCTGAGCCCTTGGCGGCCAGGTCCTGGTCGATCGTGCCGCTCGCGTGGTCGCCGAGCACGAAGGTGGCCGGCCGCTGGCCCGTTTGCAACGGATGCTCTTCGAGCTGCGGAGCAAGTTGCATGCCCCACGGCGGGTAGACCGGTTGCGGTTGTGCAGCTTCCCCCGTCAGCTGGGCGTGCGCAAGCGCGGGTACGAGGCCCGGAACGGCGATCAACGCCGCGACGAGCCGCCTTTTGCGCGGCACTACTGCACAGGAAGGAGTGGTATCGGAAAGCTGTCTGGGCGGCATGTATCGTTTGGCGAGTCGACTCGTGCACAAGCTTCCGTCATCACGATCCACCGCCTGCACACCGCGACCGTGAGAGTCGGCTGCACGTCTGGATTCCCAATTTGCCGAGTGATAAGGCGGGCGGTAAAACGGAGCACGCGAAAGCTGGCGTGTGAGTCGCGTCAAAAAAGTCGTGGGGTATTATATGGCAAGACGTTGTCCCCAAGAATTTGCTGCCGCTTTTCATGACGCTGCCTTCCTCCCAAGACTTCACCGACACCCGTCTCTCCCTGCTCAAGACCTGGCTGCAAGGCCATGCGGCCCGCCATGCGCTCGAGCCCGACACCCTCGTTCCGGCCTCATCCGACGCCAGTTTCCGCCGTTATTTCCGGCTCGCCGGTAAGGCGGAGAAAGGCAATGGCGCGGCCACGCTGATCGCCGTCGACGCGCCGCCGCCCGAAAAATGCCGCGAATTCGCGCAGATCGCGCAGTTGCTCGATGCCGCCGGCGTGCACGTGCCGCGCGTGCTCGAAGTCGACTTTGACGCGGGCTTCATGCTCGTCACCGATCTCGGCGCCGCGTCGTACCTCGGCGCGCTGACCGACGCGCAGGCCGCGGGCGACATGCGCACGGCCCGCACGCTGATGCGCGACGCGCTCGACGCGCTGATCCGCTGGCAGCTCAGCTCGCGCGAAGACGTCCTGCCGCCGTTCGACGAAGCATTCCTGCACCGTGAAATGGAACTGATGCCCGAATGGTTCATCGGCCGGCACCTTGGGCGCGAGGTCGACGCCGCTACCCGCGCGCAGCTCGATCGCACGTTCGCGCTGCTGATCGCGAGCGCGCGTGCGCAGCCGCAAAGCTTCATGCTGCGCGATTTCATGCCGCGCAATCTGATGATCGCCGCGCCGAACCCCGGCGTGCTCGATTTCCAGGACGCGGTGTACGGCCCGATCACGTACGACGTCGTGTCGCTGCTGCGCGACGCGTTCCTCAGTTGGGACGAGGAGTTCGAGCTCGACTGCTTCGTGTACTACTGGGAGCGCGCGAAAAAAGCCGGCCTGCCGGTCGACGCCGATTTCGGCGAGTTCTACCGCCAGCTCGAATGGATGGGGCTGCAGCGCCACATCAAGGTGCTCGGCCTGTTCTGCCGCATCAACTACCGCGACGGCAAGGCGCACTACATGAACGACCTGCCGCGCTTCATCGGCTATGCACGCAAGGTGGCGGAGCGCTACGCGCCGCTGCGCGGGTTCGCGAAGCTGCTCGACGACCTCGAAGGCCGCGCGCAGGAAATCGGCTACACCTTCTGACCGATGACGATGTCCGTAAAGAAAGCGATGATTTTCGCCGCGGGCCGCGGCGAGCGCATGCGTCCGTTGACCGACGCGTGCCCGAAGCCTTTGCTCGAAGTGGGCGGCAAGCCGCTGATCGTGTGGCAGATCGAACGGCTCGCGCGGGCCGGCATCCGCAGCATCGTGATCAATCATGCGTGGCTCGGCGCGCAGCTCGAAGCCGCGCTCGGCGACGGTTCGCGCTGGCAGGTCGAACTGCGCTATTCGCCTGAGCACGAGGCGCTGGAGACTGCGGGCGGCATCGCCCAGGCGTTACCGCTGCTGACCGACGACGGCGCGGATCACGTCTTCGTCGCGGTGGCCGGCGACGTGTACACCGAGTACGACTACGCCGCGCTGCACGCGCGCGCCGGCCAACTGAAGGCGTTGCCCGAGCCCGGCATGCATCTGGTGATGGTGCCGAATCCGGCGTTTCACCCGAACGGGGACTTCGGTCTCATCGACGGCGTGCTGTCGCTCGAAACGCAGCCGCGCCTCACGTTCGGCAGTTTCGGGCTCTACGACACGCGCATGTTCCGCGCTCTGCCGCGCGGCACGCGACGCGCGCTGAGCCCGTATTACCGCGAGACGATCGCGCGAGGGCTCGCGAGCGGCGAGCTGTATGAAGGCTTATGGGAGAACGTCGGCACGCAGGCGCAGCTGGACGCGCTCGATCGGCTGTTGCGCGCGCGCTGAGCTTCACTTCGACGCGCTCTCGCCCGCGTCGACCGCTTCCGCCCTTTCCACCGCGTCCGTGGTCTGCGCGGCGCGCTGCTGCAACGCCCACATCTGCGCGAACAGGCCGTTCGCGCGCAACAGCTCGGCATGCGTGCCGCGCTCGACGATGCGCCCCTTGTCCATCACGATGATCTGCTGCGCGTGCACAACGGTCGACAGCCGGTGCGCGATGATCAGCGTCGTGCGTTCCCGCGCGATCTGATCGAGCTCATGCTGGATCGCGCGCTCCGAGCGGGAATCGAGCGCGGACGTCGCTTCGTCGAACAGCAGGATCGGCGGATTCTTGAGGATGGTCCGCGCGATCGCGACGCGCTGTTTTTCACCGCCCGAGAGCTTGAGCCCGCGCTCGCCGACGGACGTGTCGTAGCCCTTCGGCAGACTCTCGATGAACTCGTGGATATGCGCGGCGCGCGCCGCCGCGATCACTTCGTCGCGTGACGCCGTCGGCCGGCCGTACGCGATGTTGTAGTAGATCGAGTCGTTGAACAGCACCGTGTCCTGCGGCACGATGCCGATCGACGCGCGCAGCGAATCCTGGGTGACGTCGCGAATATCCTGACCGTCGATCCGGATCGCGCCGCCCGTCGCGCGGTCGAGATCGTAAAAGCGGAACAGCAGCCGCGCGAGCGTCGACTTGCCCGAGCCGCTGTGGCCGACCACCGCGGTCGTCGTGCCGGCCGCGATCGTGAAGCTCACGTCGTGCAGAATCGCTCGCGAAGGCTCGTACGCGAAGCTCACGTTGTCGAAGCGCACCTGCGCGCCGCTCACTTGCAAAGCCACCGCGTTGGGCGCGTCGGGCACTTCCTGCGGCGCGCCGAGCAGCGAGAACATGCGGTCCATGTCGGTCAGGCTCTGCTTCAGCTCACGATAGACCACCCCCAGAAAATTCAGCGGAATATAGAGCTGCAGCATGAACGTGTTGATCAGCACGAGGTCGCCGAGCGTCAGGCGCCCGGCCATCACGCCCTGGGTCGCGCGCCACAGGATGAACACAAGCCCCGTGCCGATGATCGCCTGCTGCCCGAAGTTCAGCGCCGACAGCGAGCGCTGCGACTTGATCGCCGCCGCGCGATAGCGCTTCAGGTTCTCGTCGTAACGGCTCGCTTCCCACTCCTCGTTGCCGAAGTACTTGACGGTCTCGTAATTGAGCAGCGAGTCGATCGCACGCGAATTCGCCTTCGAATCGAGCTCGTTCATCGTGCGGCGAAAGTGCGTGCGCCACTCGGTGACCTTCACCGTGAACGCGATGTACACCGCGAGCGCGATGAACGTGACGATCGCGTAATAGGCCTCGTATTTGACGACGAAAAAGCCGAGCACGAGCCCGACTTCGACGAGCGTCGGCAGGATGCTGTATAGCGAATAGGAAATCAGCTGGGTGATGCCGCGCGTGCCGCGTTCGATATCGCGCGACATGCCGCCCGTCTGCCGCTCAAGATGAAAACGCAGCGACAGCCCGTGCAGATGGCGGAACACTTTCAGCGCGAGCTGGCGCACCGCGCTTTCGGTGACTTTCGAAAACAGCATCTCGCGCAGCTCGGTGAAGAACGAAGTGGACAGCCGCACCACCGCATACGCGATCACCAGCAAGCCGACGCCGCCGAGCAGCACGATGCCGGGCGCGTCCTGCGCGCGGCCGAGCGCGGTCAGATGCCGGACCGACGCGAGACTATCGACGATGTGCTTCATCACGATCGGCACGCCGAGGTTCGCGACCTTCGCGCCGATCAGGCAGCCGAGCGCGAAGCCGACCCGCCATTTGTAGGTCGCGAGATAAGGCAGCAGCGACAGGATCGTCTGCCAGTCGTTGCGGGGTCCGGTGGAAATCGGCGAGGGTTCGGACGAAGGGGCGCGGCGCATGGATCGTGGGGAGAGAGCGGAACTGCCGGAGTTCGCAGCGGCGCGGGGTGGCGCGCCTCGCTGGGCGCTTTCCCGTACAATTCCTGATCTTTGTATTGTCGCAGAAGCCGGCTGGCTGTGCTTTTCGTGGCCCACGCTCGAATACGTTTCTCAAGGATGTCCCGATGACCGATCTTCCTCAACTTCCGTCCAAGCCTTGCGCGCTGCGCGTGATGCCGCAGCCCTCGGACGCGAACATCCACGGCGACGTGTTCGGTGGCTGGATCATGGCGCAGGTCGACATCGCCGGCTCGATTCCGGCAAGCCGGCGCGCGAATGGGCGCGTCGCGACGATCGCGGTCAATTCGTTCCTGTTCAAGCAGCCGGTGTTCGTCGGCGATCTGCTCAGTTTTTACGCGGATATCGTGAAGACCGGCAATACCTCGGTGACGGTGTCGGTCGAGGTGTACGCGCAGCGGCTGAGCGTCTCGCAGGAAGTCGTCAAGGTCACGGAAGCGATCCTCACCTACGTCGCCACCGACAGCGATCGTCGTCCACGCGCGCTGCCCGTGCTGGACTGAGCGATTAAGGATGCTTAAGCTAGCGATTCCACGCGCCACGCGTCACCCGCCGCGCCGCCGGCTAGCCGTTTCAGCCGAATAGCGTACGAGGCCCGGGCGCCCGATTGTCGATCTTCCAACGGAAACGAGATGAAACTGATCGGTATGCTCGATTCGCCCTACGTGCGGCGCCTCGCCATCTGCATGAAGCTGCTGAAACTCGACTTCGAACACGAGTCGATTTCGGTATTCCGCGCCTACGACCAGTTCGCGAAGATCAACCCGGTCGTCAAGGCACCGACGCTCGTCGCCGACAACGGCACGATCCTGATGGACTCGACGGTGATCCTGCAGTATCTCGCGACGCTCGCCGGCCCCACCCCGCTGTTCCCGACGCAAGCCGACGCGGCATTGCGCGCCGCGCGTCTGACCGGTCTCGCACTCGCCGCGTGCGAAAAGAGCGTGCAGATCGTCTACGAGCGCAATCTGCGGCCGCAGGACAAGCAGCATGAACCGTGGGTCGAGCGCGTGCGCACGCAGCTGTTCGCCGCTTACGCCGAACTCGAACGCGAGTTGGGCAAAGGGCCGCTGCCCGATAGCCAGGAGCAGTTCACCGCGGCGGACGTGACGGTCGCCGTCGCGTGGCAGTTCACCCACATGCTGCTGCCGGATACGGTCAGCAAGGCCGATCATCCGCAGCTCGAAAAGTTTTCCGCGTTCGCGGCAAGCCTGCCGGTGTTCAAGGACACGCCAGCGGAATGACCGGTGTTTGACCCGACGCGGGGCGATATGGGCCGTTGCGTCACGCCCCGTTCAAGCCGGCTCCAGTTCCCCCACCAACCCGCCGTGCAGCAACTCGGAAATCGCCTCGGTCGATAGCGGCTTCGCGAAGTAGAAGCCCTGCATCTCGTCGCACGCGCGTTCCCGCAGGAAGTCGAGTTGTGCCGACGTTTCCACGCCCTCGGCGATCACCTGCAGCTTCAGCGAATGTGCGAGCGCGATGATCGCCGACGTGATCGTCTCGTCGTCGCCCGACACGCCGATATCCGACACGAACGAGCGGTCGATCTTCAACCGGTCGACCGGGAAGCGCTTCAGATAGCTGAGGCTCGAATAGCCAGTGCCGAAGTCGTCGATCGCGAGACCGATGCCGAGCGCGTGCAGTTCGTTGAGCATCGACACCGCTTCTTCCGCGTTGCGCATGATCGTGCTTTCGGTCAGCTCGAGTTCGAGGTACTTCGGTTCGAGCCCGGTCTCGTCGAGCACCTGCATCACGAGCTTCGCAATGTCGCGTTGCTGAAACACGCGCGCCGACAGGTTCACCGACACACGTGCCGGCGGCAGCCCTTCGTCCTGCCACGCCTTGTTCTGGCGACACGCCTCGCGCAGCACCCATTCCGACAGCGGCCCGATCAGCCCGCTTTCCTCGGCGAGCGGAATGAACGACGACGGCGGCACGAGCCCGACCTCAGGATCGTGCCAGCGCACCAGCGCTTCGATGCCGACGATCTGTCCGCTGCCGATATCGACCTGCGGCTGATAGTGCAGCAGGAACTCCTTGTCGCGCAGCGCGCGGCGCAGGCGTCGTTCGAGATTCAGGCGCGCGCCCGCGCTCGCATTCATCTCCGGCTGATAGAACTGGTACGTGTTGCGGCCCATGTCTTTCGCCCGATACATCGCGACGTCGGCCTTTTTCATCAGCGTTTCGGCGTCGTCGCCGTCCTGCGGGAACAGGCTCGCGCCCATGCTGCAGCCGACGTACAGCTCGGTGCCGTCGAGCCACACCGGCTCGGCGATCGACGCGCGCACGCGCTCCATCCAGGCGATCAGTGATTGTTCGTCGACGACATCGGTCATCACGATCACGAACTCGTCGCCACCGTGGCGCGCGACCGTGTCGCTGGTGCGCGAGCAGCGCGCGAGCCGTTCGGCGACCACGCCGAGCAGCCGGTCGCCGACGCTATGGCCGAGACTGTCGTTGACGTTCTTGAAGCCGTCGAGATCGAGGAACACGACCGCGACGCCGGCGTGATGCCGCTGCGCGACGACGAGCGCATGTTCGAGCCTGTCGCGCAGCAGGTTGCGGTTCGGCAGCCGCGTGAGGCCGTCATAGTTGGCCTGATATTCGAGCTGCTCCTGATAGCGGATCAGCTCGGTCACGTCGTTGATCACGCCGATATGATGGGTGATCACGCCATTCGCGTTCGGCACCGGCGCGATGAACAGCTGATTCCAGAACAGTGCGCCGTCCTTGCGATAGTTGCGCACCACCGCGCTGACCTCGCGGTTCGCCGCGAGCGCCTCACGGATCAACGCGACACCCTCCTGGTCGCGGTCGTCGCGCTGCAGCACGCGGCAGTCCTGGCCGATCACCTCGGCGGGATCGTAGCCGGTGATGCGCATGAACGCCGGATTGACGTATTCGATCAGATTGCCCGACGGCGACGGCGCGGTGATCAGGATCGCGTTGACGCTGGCGTCGAGCGCACGGCTTTGCAGACGCAGCGCGAGATCGGCGCGCTTGCGCTCGGTGATGTCGGTGTACGAGCCGAGCACGCCGATCACGCGGCCGTCGACGTCGGTGAACGGCAGCTTGCTCGTGATCGTCGTGCGATGCACGCCGTCGATCATGAAGTCGACCTCGAAGTTCATCTTCGGCACGCCGGTGCTCGCGACTTCGTGGTCGTGCTCGGTCAGCATATCGGCGAACGCACGCCACGGCAGATCGGCGTCGCTCTTGCCGACCACCTGCTCGGGATACGCGAGCCCCGCGTCGCGCGCGAACGCCATGTTGCAGCCGAGGTAGCGCGAGTTCAGATCCTTCCAGAAGATGCGCTGCGGAATGTTGTCGATCACCGCTTCGAGCATCTGATTCGAGCGCTGCGCTTCGGCTTCAGCGTTGATCTGATCGGTCACGTCGTCCGCCAGCACGAAGGACGCGTCGCGGCCCACGAAGTTCAGCGCGTGATACGACACGTTGACGCTGATGATCGAGCCGTCCTTGCGCCGATGCCGCCAGATGCCCGCCATCGTGTGGCTCTGACGGAGGTCGGCCATGCGCTGCAGATGTCTATCGAGGCGCGCGATTTCGGAGTTCGGGCGAATCGCGCGGATCGTCATGCCCAGAAACTCGCTTTCCGTGTAGCCGTATTGCTGGATCGCGGCCGTGTTGACGGCGAGAAAGCGCAGCGTGTCGCGATCGAAGATATACATCGGCACCGAGTGATCGTCGAACAGGCTGCGAAAGCGATCGTCGTTGCGCACCAGCGCGCGGGCATCGCGCAGCTTTTCGCGTGCGCTGTTCTCGCGCACGCCGAACGTGAGCATCAGCAGCGTGCCGCCGGTCAGCATCGTCACGAGCAGCACGAACATCGAGCGCTGGCGGTCGCTCGCCGATGCCGCGAGCGAGGTCTGCAACGAGCGGTCTTCCTCGCGTCGCAATGTGGCGAGCGCGGCTTCGAGGGGCGCCGCCTCCGCTAGTTCGGTCGATGCCGCGCCGGGCGCGTCGCTCGCGCTGTTGCGCAAGCTGGCTTCGATATCTTGTTGCAGCGCGTGACGCGCCGCGCTCAGGCTGGCGAGCGAGGCCGACAGGTCCGGCTCGCTCGCGAGCTCGTCGCGCAGTACCTGCTCGCGGCTCGCGAGCGTCTTCGTCATCGAATCGGCCGCGTCGGGCGGCACCGGTTTGCCCGATGCCTTCAGGCGATCCAGCGCGGCGAGCCCGTCATCGAGCGCGGCCTGATACGCATCGAGGTTCTGGCGCACGCTGGTCGAGCGCTGCAGGCGCCCATCGGCGTCGCGCTGCCCGCGAATCTGCGTGTACGCAACGAACGCGTTTGCACCGACGGCGACGGCCACGACTGTGATATTGATCAGCAGCCGCTTCGATAAGAAAGAAGTCATGGGTTCCGAACGTCAATCGTTCCGAGGGCGGGAGCGCGACGCTCTCGCTCTCGGTGCGTCGGTCCGCATCGATGCAAGTCTTTTACGCGCTAACCTTTGGATATCGGCAGCGTTCGAACGGGCTTGAGGGTTGGTGTGAAAAAATATGAGGATTGGGTGTAAGGCTGCGCTTGTGCGGCCGCGCCTCAGTCGGCCGCGCCTAGCCGGCCGCGCCTAGCCGGCCGCGCCTAGCCGGCCGCGCCAAATTCCTTCATCGCCGGGACGAAATCGTGGCTCACCTCGGGCTTGCGCGATAGCTTCGCGAGCACGTAGCGCTTGAATGGATCGAGCTCGGCCCAGAGCGTGACGCTCGGCGCGGCAAGACCGGCCAGTCCCGCGTGATGCGCGACGCCTTCGGGCACGCTGTCGGTGCGTCGCCAGGCCGGCGACTCCTCCGGCGTGAACCACTCCGGTTCGACGTTCGCATGCGTGCGCAGCATCTCGAACAGCGCGTGATCGAAATTCGGTTCGATCTGGGTGTCTTCGTCGACCGGGAAACGCGCGAGCAGCTTGCGGTCTTCGAGCGGCAGTTGCTGCCACTGCGCGAGCGTGATGCGCAGCCCGAAACGGTCGAGATTGAAGCGCACCGACATCGGGATATAGGTGAAATTCTCCGAAGACGCGACTTCGAAGTCGAACAGAAGCGGTGCTTCGTTGAGTCCCATGTCAGTGCTCCTTGTCGGTGTCGGACAGCGTGCGGGCGTCGCTTGAGGTATTTTAGAACCTTATTCGCGCGACGGCGGCCCACCCGGCGGCCCGGCGCACGCCGGAAGGCGCGGCATGGTACAGGAGTGAAGCAGCTTGAACAGACAGGAAGACGGGCGGGAAAGCGCACAGGCGATCGGTCGGCCCCCCGCCCACGACACCGACGACGAACAACCCGGCGCGGTGCAACTCGCAGTGCGCCGCCATCGCGGCGCGGCGATCGAAACCGTCGCTGACTACGTCGGCCAGGAGTGGCCGGTCGCGCTCGTGTTCAACGGCATTTCGCACGCGGTCATGATGTGCACGCCGCGCGACCTCGAAGCGTTCGCGGTCGGCTTTGCGATTTCGGAGGGGATCGTCGAGCGCGGCAGCGACATTCAGGACATCGAAGTCGAGTTGCACGACCACGGCGAGCTGCCGCATGCCGAGGTGCAATTGCAGGTCGTACAACAGGCGTTCGCCGGTCTGAAGGAAAAGCGCCGCGCGCTGGCCGGGCGCACCGGCTGCGGCGTGTGCGGCATCGAAAGCATCGATCTGCTCGATCTGAAACCGCAGCGCGTGCCCGACACCGGCTTTCTGCAGCGGCTCGCGCCCGATGCGATCGCGCGCGCCGCGCGCGCGCTGCCCGAGCACCAGGCACTCACGCGTTTGACAGGCGGCCTGCACGCGGCCGCGTGGTGCGATGCGCAAGGCGCGATCCGCTATGCGTTCGAGGATGTCGGCCGCCATAACGCGCTCGATAAACTGATCGGCCGGCTCGTGCTCGAGCGCGCCGATACGCGCGACGGTTTCGTGTTCCTGTCGAGCCGCGCGAGCTACGAGCTGGTGCGCAAGGCCGCGCGCGTCGATGTGCCGATGGTCGCGACGATCTCGGCGCCGTCGTCGCTCGCGATTGCGATCGCGCGCGAGGCGGGCGTGCGGCTCGTGAGCTTCTGCCGCGAAGGCAGCTACGTCGATTACGACACGTGGCAACCGCGGCCCTGAGCGACTGAAGCGGCGCAGCGGCGCTTCACGGCCGACCCACCCGAATCCCGTCCGCGCCGCGCGCCGCTTAGTCGAACTGCCGGAAATCCGGCTTGCGCTTCTCGAAGAACGCCTTGAACGCCTCGCGCGCTTCGGGCGCCAGCAGCATCTTGCCGAAGTGCACGAATTCCTCGGTGATCTGCATTTGCAGTTCCTGTTGGCTCGCGCGTTTCATCAGGCTCTTGGTCACGCGCAACGACGCCGCCGGCAGCGCCGCCAGCTTCGCGGCCTGCGACGCCGCGAACGCTTCGACTTCGCCCGCCGGCAGCACGCGATTCACGAGGCCCATGCGATGCGCTTCCGCCGCATCGAACGCCTCGCCGAGCAGCAGTTTTTCCGCCGCCGCCTGATAGC
Organism: Burkholderia sp. H160; assembly: GCA_000173575.1. Classification (GTDB taxonomy): domain Bacteria; phylum Pseudomonadota; class Gammaproteobacteria; order Burkholderiales; family Burkholderiaceae; genus Paraburkholderia. The sequence goes on from ABYL01000062.1 coordinate 27,642, forward strand.
CGGCCACGCGCGGCAGCAACAGGCTCGACGCTGCCTCCGGGCACAGCCCGAGCTGCGTGAACGGCAGCGAAAAGCTCGCGGTGTCGGCCGCGTAGACCAGATCGCAATGCAGCAGGAGCGTCGTGCCGATGCCAACCGCCGGTCCCGCCACGGCCGCGACGAGCGGCTTCTCCGCCGAGCTGATCGCGCGCAGGAACTGAACCACCGGCGGGTTGAAGCCGACCTGCGGCATCTTCATGAAGTCCTCGAGATCGTTGCCGGCGCTGAAAATGCCCGCGCTGCCGCGGATCAGGATCGCGCGGACAGACGGGTCGCCCTGCGCTTGAACGAGCGCGTCGGTCATCGTCTGATACATCGCGGCCGTGATCGCGTTCTTCCTGCCGGGCCGGTTGAAGGTGATGGTCAGCACCGCGTCGGCGCACTCGACCAGAATATCCGTCGTCATCCCGTTCATCTCCTATCGCTGCTGCTGAATGTAAAAACGGTTCGCGAGCCGGGCGGCCTGCGAACCGTTGCGCGGTCCTTACTGGATCACTGAAGGCCCCCCGGTCGATCACCGGCTCACAGGCGCTCGATAATGCCCGCCGCGCCCATGCCGGTACCGACGCACATCGTCACCATGCCGTACTTGTAGTTGCGGCGACGCAAGCCGTGCACCACGGTCGCCGCACGGATCGCGCCCGTCGCGCCGAGCGGATGACCCAGCGCGATCGCGCCGCCGAGCGGGTTGATCTTCGAGGTATCGAGACCGAGGTCCTGGATCACCGCCAGCGACTGCGCGGCAAACGCCTCGTTCAGCTCGATCCAGTCGAGGTCGTCCTGCGTGAGGCCCGCGGCCTTCAGCGCGGCCGGAATCGCTTCCTTCGGGCCGATGCCCATGATTTCCGGCGGCACGCCGCGCACCGCGAAGCTGACGAAGCGCGCGAGCGGCGTCAGGTTGAACTGCTTGAGGATCTTTTCCGACACGACGATCAAGGCGCCCGCGCCGTCCGAGGTCTGCGAGCTGTTGCCGGCCGTGACCGAGCCTTTGTTCGCGAACACCGCGCGCAGCTTGGCGAGCCCTTCCATCGACGTGTCCGCGCGCGGACCTTCGTCGAGCTTCACTTCGCGGGTTTTCACGCTGATTTCGCCGGTTGCGAGATCGGGAAAGCGCTCGGTGATCGTGTACGCGGCGATTTCGTCGTTGAATTCGCCGGACCGTTGCGCCTCGATCGCGCGGCGGTGCGATTCGACCGAGAACGCGTCCTGCGCTTCGCGGCTGATCTTCCAGCGCTCGGCGACCTTCTCGGCGGTCAGGCCCATGCCGTACGCGATGCCGACGTCCTCGTTGCGATCGAAGATATGCGGCGACAGCGACGGCTTGTTGCCCATCATCGGCACCATGCTCATCGATTCGCAGCCGCCTGCGATCATCGCGTCGGCCTCGCCGACACGGATGCGGTCCGCGGCCATCGCGAGCGCGGTCAGTCCCGACGCGCAGAAGCGGTTCACCGTGACGCCGCCGACCGTGTTCGGCAGACCGGCGAGCAGCGCGCCGATCCGCGCGACGTTCAGGCCCTGCTCCGCTTCCGGAATCGCGCAACCGACGATCGCGTCTTCGATCACGCCGGTGTCGAGGCCGGGCACCTGAGCGACGGCCGACTTGATCGCGTGAACCAGCAGTTCATCCGGGCGCGTGTTCCTGAACATGCCGCGCGGCGCCTTGCCGATCGGCGTACGGCTCGCGGCGACGATATATGCGTCTTGCAATTGCTTGGTCATTTGAAGCTCCTCTGTCGACCAGAGTTAGCGCTTTAGCTGTCGATCCGGAGTTGGCGCTTTAGCGCTTACTCCGGTCCCATGCAAAGCTCTTACTCTGGTCCCATGCACATAGTTGCGAAGCGCCGCTTAGTTACGCACCGGCTTGCCGGTCTGCAGCATGCCCATGATCCGTTCCTGCGTCTTCTGCGTGCCGAGCAGCTCGACGAACGCACGACGCTCGAGTTGCAGCAACCATTCTTCATCGACGAGGCTGCCGGCTTCCACGTCGCCGCCGCACACCGCTTCCGCGATGCGGCTCGCGATCAGGAAATCGTGATCGCTGATGAAGCGGCCATCGCGCATGTTGACGAGCGACGCCTTGATCGTCGAAATCGCCGAGCGGCCCGCGACCGGCACCTGCGTCGCCCGCAGCGGCGCACGGTAGCCCGCCGCGGCGAGCGCGCGCGCTTCCTTCTTGGCGACGTCGAGCAGTTCGAACACGTTGAAGACGATCGTGTCGGACGGCTTCAGGTAGCCCATCGCGCGAGCGTCGAGCGCGGAGGCCGAGACCTTCGCCATCGCCGCGTTCTCGAACGACTTCTGCACGAACTTCAGCAGATCGTTCGTCGCGCCGACCTGGGTGGCCGCTTCGGCCGCGCGCAGCGCCGCTTCCTTCAGGCCGCCGCCCGCCGGCACCAGACCCACGCCGACTTCGACGAGACCCAGATAGCTCTCGATGTGCGCGACGCGCTTCGCGCTATGCAGCGCGAGCTCGCAGCCACCGCCGAGCGCGATGCCCGAGATCGCAGCAATCACCGGCACATTCGCGTACTTCACGCGCAGCATGCCCTGCTGGAATTTCTTCACGAACGGCTCGATGCCCTTCGCGCCGCCCATCATGAACGCGGGCATCGCTTCTTCGAGGTTCGCGCCCGCCGAAAACGGACCGCCCGGCGTGCCGAGCTTCAGCGACGTCGGCTGCCACACCACGAGGCCCTTGTACTCCTTCTCGGCCAGTTCGATCGCCTGCGTCAGACCGTCGAGCACCGCCGGTCCGATCGTGTTCATCTTGCTCTTGAACGACACGATCAACACATCGTTCTCGCCCGCGCGATCGTCGACCCACGCGCGCACCGCATCGGTCTCGAACAGCGTCTTGCCATAGGTCTTCGGATCGGCACCGGTTTCGCCGACGATCGGCGCGCGGAACACCTGCTTGCGATACACGTCGAGCGACGAGCGCGGCACGAAGGTCTGCGTGGCCGGCGACCACGAACCTTCAGCCGTGTGCACGCCGCCCTTCTCGGCAACCGCGCCTTCGAGCACCCACGACGGCAGCGGCACGTTGGCGAGCGCCTTGCCTGCCGCGATGTCTTCCTGCACCCACTGTGCGACCTGCTTCCAGCCGGCCGTCTGCCAGCCTTCGAACGGGCCTTCGTTCCAGCCGAAGCCCCAGCGGATCGCGAGGTCGACGTCGCGCGCGTTGTCGGCGATCGACTCGAGATGCACGGCGATGTAGTGATAGACGTCGCGGAAGATCGACCACAGGAACTGCGCCTGCGGATGCTGCGTTTCGCGCAGCAGCTTGAGCCGCTCGGCGGCCGGGCGCTTCAGGATGCGGCCGATGATTTCGTCCGCCTTCGCGCCGCCGTCGACGTACTCGCCCGTGTTCGGGTCGAGCACCTTGATCGCCTTGCCTTCCTTCCGGTAGAAGCCGCCGCCGGTCTTCTGACCGAGCGCGCCCTTCTTCACCAGTTCGGCGAGCACGGCCGGCGTTTCGTAGACCGGGAAGAACGGATCGTACGGCAGAGTGTCCTGCATCGTCTTGATCACGTGCGCCATCGTGTCGAGACCGACCACGTCGGCGGTGCGGAACGTCGCCGACTTCGCGCGGCCGAGACGCGCGCCGGTCAGGTCGTCCACCTCGTCGAAACGCAGGCCGAACTTCGCGGCTTCGGTGATGACCGCGAGGATCGAAAAAATACCGACACGGTTCGCGATGAAGTTCGGCGTATCTTTCGCGCGCACGACGCCCTTGCCGACCACGCTGGTCAGGAACGTTTCGAGCTGGTCAAGAATTTCCGGGCGCGTCGTCGCGGTCGGGATCAATTCGACCAGATGCATGTAGCGCGGCGGATTGAAGAAGTGCACGCCGCAGAAGCGCGCCTTCAGGTCATCGGCGAATCCTTCGGACAGTGCCGTGATCGACAGACCCGACGTATTGGTCGCGAAGATCGCGTTCGGGCCGATGTGCGGCGCGACCTTCTTGTACAGGTCGTGCTTCCAGTCCATCCGTTCGGCGATCGCTTCGATCACGACGTCGCATTCAGCGAGCTTCGCGATGTCGTCGTCATAATTCGCGGGCTCGATGTATTGCGCGTCTTCCTTCACGCCGAACGGCGCCGGCGACAGCTTCTTCAGGTTCTCGATCGCTTTCAGCGCGATCCCGTTTTTCGGGCCTTCCTTGGCGGGCAGGTCGAACAGAAGCACGGGCACCTTGGCGTTGATCAGGTGCGCGGCGATCTGCGCGCCCATCACGCCGGCGCCGAGCACGGCTACCTTGCGAATGATCAGATTGCTCACGTCGTTTCTCCGGAGAGTTGTGCGGTGGCGCGAAGCGTCAGCCATGCTTCGCGCGATGTGTGTGGCGTTGAGCGAGGCACCGCGAGTTCGCTACGCGCGGGAGCCTCGCTCGCTGGGTGAGCGTCAGAACAACGCTTCTTCGACGTCCATCATCGGCTTCGAACCCGCGCGCGCCTGGCGGATCGTCATCGCCGTTTCGGGCAACAGCTTGGCGAAGTAGAAACGCGCGGTCGCGAGCTTTGCCTTGTAGAACGGATCGCCCGATGCTTCCTTGTCGAGCGCGATGCGCGCCATGCGCGCCCAGAAGTACGAGAACACCAGATGGCCGACCGTACGCAGATACGGCACGGCCGCGGCGCCGACTTCGTCCGGGTTCTGCATCGCCTTCATGCCGATTTCCATCGTCAGCTTCTGGACCTTTTCGCCGATGTCGGCGAGCGGGTTCACGAACTCCTGCATTTCCGGCTTGATGCCTTCGGCTTCGACGAACGTGGCGACGAGCTTGCCGAACTTCTTCAGCTTCGCGCCCATGTCGCCGAGCACTTTACGGCCGAGCAGGTCGAGCGACTGGATGCCGTTGGTGCCTTCGTAGATCATGTTGATGCGCGCGTCGCGCACGTACTGCTCCATGCCCCATTCGGCGATGAAGCCGTGGCCGCCGTAGATCTGCATCGCGTGATTGGTGCCTTCGAACGCGTTGTCTGACAGGAACGCCTTCAGGATCGGCGTGAGCAGCGCGACGAGGTCGGCGGCTTCCTTGCGCTCGGCTTCGTCGGCGTGCGACAGCTCCTTGTCGATCTGGAGCGCCGACCAGTAGGTGAACGCGCGACCGGCTTCGGCATAGGCCTTCTGCGTGAGCAGCATGCGGCGCACGTCCGGATGCACGATGATCGGATCGGCTGCCTTCTCCGGCGCCTTCGGGCCGGTCAGCGAACGCATCTGCAGACGCTCTTTCGCATACGTGAGCGAGTTCTGATACGCGACTTCGGTAAGGCCGAGGCTCTGCATGCCGACGCCGAGACGCGCGGCGTTCATCATCACGAACATCGCGTTCAGGCCTTTGTTCGGCTCGCCGACCATCCAGCCGTTCGCGTTGTCGAGATTGATCACGCAGGTCGAGTTGCCGTGGATGCCCATCTTGTGCTCGATCGAGCCGCACTTCACGCCATTGCGCTCGCCGGGTTCGCCCGCTTCGTTCGGGACGAACTTCGGCACGATGAACAGCGAAATGCCCTTGGTGCCCTTCGGCGCATCCGGCAGACGCGCGAGCACGAGGTGAATGATGTTCTCCGCCAGATCGTGCTCGCCGCTCGATATGAAGATCTTCGTGCCGCTGATCGAGTAAGAGCCGTCGCCGTTCGGCTCGGCCTTGGTGCGCAGAATGCCGAGGTCGGTGCCGCAATGCGGCTCGGTCAGGCACATCGTGCCGGTCCAGACGCCCGCGACGAGCTTCGGCAGATAGCGCTGCTGCAACTCCGGCGTGCCGTGCGCGCGCAGGCATTCGTACGCGCCGTGCGACAGGCCCGGATACATCGTCCACGCCTGATTCGCCGAGTTCAGCATTTCATAGAGTGCGTTGTTGACGAACGCGGGCAGCCCCTGGCCGCCGTATTGCGGATCGCAGCCAAGCGCCGGCCAGCCGGCTTCGACGTATTGCTGGTAGGCCTCCTTGAAGCCCTTCGGCGTGGTCACGACGCCGTCGCCGGCATACGTGCAGCCTTCCTGGTCGCCGCTGTGGTTGAGCGGGAACAGCACTTCGGAGCAGAACTTGCCGGCTTCCTCGAGCACCGCATTGATCGTGTCGGCGTCGAGATCGGCGTGCTTCGGCATGTGCCGAAGTTCAGCCTCGACGTTGAGCAGTTCGTGCAACACGAATTGCATGTCGCGCAGCGGCGCGGCGTACTGTCCCATGACTCTCTCCCTAGTTTGACGAAAAGCCAGGCCGTTGGCCGGGTCCGTGGACGGACCTTCTGCGCTGCGTGCGTCCGGTAAGTTCCGGCGACGCTGCTAACGGCTTTCGCTTTGATACGAATTGATCAGTTTTTCCAGCGCGGCCCACGTGAGACTCACCGCATCGGGCAGATGCAGGAAGCGCGCGTCGTGATGCAGGCCGAGGGTGACGCTATACAGTTCGAACAACATCAGCTGCGGATCGGTATCGGCACGCAGATGCCCTTCTTCCATTGCCTGCGAAATCGCGCGCGTGAGCGCCGCACGCCACATGTTCACGCTCGACACCAGTTGCTCGCGCACCTGGCTGTCCGCGCGATCGTCGTATTCGACGGCGCCGCTGATGTAGATGCACCCGGTCGTGACTTCCTGAATGCGCTTCTCGATCCAGCGGGAAATCATCGCGCGCAAGCGCGGCAGACCGCGCGGCTCGCGCAAGCTCGGGAAGAACACCTCGTCCTCGAAACGGCGGTGATATTCGCGCACGACCTCGACCTGCAGGTCCTCGCGCGACCCGAAATGCGCGAACACACCACTCTTGCTCATCTGCATGCGCTCGGCCAGCAGGCCAATGGTCAGACCTTCCAGTCCGTCTCGGCCTGCCAGATCGAGTGCTGCGTCAAGAATCGCGGCTCGGGTTTGTTCGCCTTTTCGCATAGCTGTTTTTACCGTTCTAATGTGACCGAAATGAAAATCGAACGGCCGTACTATTATTGAGTGTTGCCGTCCGCGAGACAAGGACTTTATTAGAAACCGGTTTCTAACCGGCTTCTAATTTTGCGGCTTTCGACCATCAGATCAATCAGATTTTTAGAGGCGTTTGCCTTGAATCGATGGTTGCCGATCAGCTCGCATGTGTTCTATTTCTTTGCCCGGGTACGCTGGCGCCGATTGGTGGCAAGCATGATGCAGCAAGCGCGGGCTTTCGTGCGAGTGCGCTTAGTCGTAGCCGCCCACCGTCAGCAGCTTCATCGCGACGCGGTAGCTCGTGTAGGCGATCCAGCTCAGCGCGCGCACGCGCGCCGGTCGCGATTCGTAGTGCGCCTCATCTATCGGGTGCGCCTCCGCGAACGCCTCGAGAATCGCGTCGCGCAGTTTCGGAATCGCGGGATCGTTGACTAGCACCACGTTCGCTTCGTTGTTGAGCATCAGGCTGAGCGCATCGAGATTCGATGAACCGACCGTGCCCCAGTTCGAGTCGACCACCGCGACCTTGCCGTGCAGCAGCGTCTTCTCGTATTCGGCGATCTGCACGCCCGCGCGCAGCAGCGCGTTGTACAGGAACGGCACCGCGTAATCGAGCGCCCTGAACTCCTTGCGCCCGATGATCAGCTTCACGACCACGCCGCGCCGCGCCGCGAACACCAGCGCGCGACGCAGCTTGCGCCCCGGCATGAAGTACGGATTGGCAAGCAGGATTTCGTGGCGCGCCTGGCCGATCGCGGCCAGATAGGCCTTTTCGATCGCGCGGCGGTTGATCAGGTTGTCGCGCGCGACGAACGCAACGCACGGCTCGCCGCCCGCCCATAGCGCCTCGTTGCGGCGCCGCCGGCGCCGCCGCAGACTGCCGAGCGAGTAGGCGTCGTGCGGCGCGAGGTCGGGCTTCATCGATTCGAGCGGCCGATGGCCGACGCGAATCCGTCGCCACTGCACCTCGATCGCATCGCGCACGTCCGCGACCACCGGCCCGAGCAGCTCGACCGCGAAGTCCCAGCGGCGGTACGGCAGCTTCTCGCCGTTGTTCTCGTAATCGTCGACGATATTGATGCCGCCGCAATAGGCGATCTGATCGTCGATTACCGCGAGCTTGCGGTGCGTGCGCGAAAAGCCGAAGCGGCCAAACAGATGCGGGTTGTAGATGCGATGCTCGATGCCGCCAGCCGGCCATTGCTCGAACATCTTCAGGCGCGCAGTGCCGATGCCGTCGGTGATCACGCGCACCCTGACGCCGCGCGCGGCCGCGCGCAGCAACGCCTCGCTGACCGCCTGGCCGGCTTCGTCATCGGAGAAGATGTAGGTTTCGAGCGCGACATCGTGCTCGGCGGCGTCGATTCGCCCGATCAGCGCGTCGAAGAAATCGTCGCCGAAGCGCAGCAGCTCGACCTCGTTGTGACTGGTGAAGCGGTAGCGCTGCCAGTAGCGGCGGCCGAGCAACGTTTGCCGCAGACGCGCGAAACGGCCCGAGCCGCCTGCACTCACTGGCCACGCTCCCCAGCCAGCGGGCCGGTTTGCGAGTCTACGGGGCGCGCGGCGAGCCGACGCGGCAACTGCAGGATCGCATCGGCATTTGACGCCGAAAAGCAGCGCGATGCCGCCTCTTCATACGGCAGCCACATGTAAGCAGTGTGTTCGCGCGGCGCGAGCGTCACGTCGATGCGCCCGGACACCTGCAGGCTGAACCAGTGCTCGGTGTTGTAGAGCACGCCCGCTGCGTAGCGGTAACGAAATTCCGGGTAGATCTCGTAGTCGATCGAGTACTGCCAGTCGAACAATGCGCTACGCGGCACCTGCGCGCCGCCGATCGCGATGCCGGTTTCCTCGCCGACTTCGCGCACCGCCGTGTCGGCGAGCGGTTCGTCGAGCCGGTCCTTCGAACCCGTCACCGACTGCCAGAACCCCGCATGATCGGCGCGCTCGATGAGCAGCACGTCGAGCGCAGGCGTATGAATGATGACGAGGACGGACTGCGGAATTTTCGGCGGTTTCGGCATGGCTCAAAACTGGGCGCGACGATACGCGCGGTACATGTCGGATGACGGTCGAAAGGTCTGAAAAGCGGTGGCTTCACTGTAACGCAAAAACTGAAAAAGGCGCTGAGGTGGAGATCACCTCAGCGCCTTTTCGTTGCGCTTGTGTCGCTTTTTTGCGGCCGCGCGAAGCGGCCGCGGCGTTACACCTTCGGTTCCGGCGAACGCAGACGGATGTGCAGCTCGCGCAGCTGACGCTCGTCGACTTCGCTCGGCGCCTGCGTGAGCAGATCCTGCGCGCGTTGCGTCTTCGGGAACGCGATCACGTCGCGGATCGAGTCGGCGCCGGCCATCATCGTGACGATGCGGTCCAGACCGAACGCGATACCGCCGTGCGGCGGCGCGCCGTATTGCAGCGCGTCGAGCAGGAAGCCGAACTTGGCCTGCGCTTCTTCCGCGTTGATCTTCAGCGCGCGGAACACCTTGCTCTGCACTTCCTCACGATAGATACGCACCGAGCCGCCGCCGATTTCCCAGCCGTTCAGCACCATGTCGTAGGCCTTCGCGAGGCAGCGCGCCGGGTCCGTTTCGAGGTACTCGAGATGCTCGTCCTTCGGGCTCGTGAACGGGTGATGCGCGGCGACGTAGCGGTTGTCTTCCTCGTCGTATTCGAACATCGGGAAGTCGACCACCCACAGTGGCTTCCAGCCCGATTCGACGAGACCGTTGGCCTTGCCGAATTCCGAATGACCGATCTTCAGACGCAGTGCGCCGAGGCTGTCGTTGACGACCTTTGCGCGATCCGCCGCGAAGAAGATGATGTCGCCGTCTTGCGCGCCGGTGCGCTCGATGATCGCCTTCAGCGCTTCGTCGTGCAGGTTCTTGACGATCGGGCTTTGCAGACCGTCACGGCCCTTCGCCGCTTCGTTGACCTTGATCCACGCGAGACCCTTCGCGCCGTAGATGCGCACGAATTCCGTGTAGCTGTCGATGTCGCCACGCGACAGCTCGCCGCCCTTCGGAACGCGCAGCGCCGCGACACGGCCGTCCTTCGTGTTGGCCGGCGTGCTGAACACCTTGAAGTCGACGTCGCGCATCGCGTCGGTCAGCTCGGTGAATTCGAGCTTCACGCGCAGGTCCGGCTTGTCCGAACCGAAACGGCGCATCGCTTCCGCGTATTCCATGACCGGGAACTTCTCGTCGAGCTGGACGCCGATCGTCGTCTTGAACACGTGACGGATCATCGCTTCGAACAGATCGCGAATTTCCTGTTCCGACAGGAACGAGGTTTCGCAGTCGATCTGCGTGAATTCCGGCTGACGGTCAGCGCGCAGGTCTTCGTCGCGGAAGCACTTGGTGATCTGGTAGTAACGGTCGAAGTTCGCGACCATCAGCAGCTGCTTGAACAGCTGCGGCGACTGCGGCAGCGCGAAGAACTGGCCCGGGTTCGTACGCGACGGCACGAGGTAGTCGCGCGCGCCTTCCGGCGTGCTCTTCGTCAGCATCGGCGTTTCGATGTCGATGAAGCCCTGCTCGTCGAGGTACTTGCGCACTTCGATCGCGACGCGGTAGCGCAGACGCAGGTTGTGCTGCATCTGCGGACGGCGCAGGTCGAGCACGCGGTGCGTGAGACGCGTGGTTTCCGACAGGTTGTCGTCGTCGAGCTGGAACGGCGGCGTGACCGAAGCGTTCAGCACGATCAGATCGTGGCACAGCACCTCGATCTTGCCGCTCTTCAGCGAGGCGTTGGTCGTGCCTTCCGGACGGCCGCGCACGACACCCTTGACCTGCACGCAGAACTCGTTGCGCACGCCTTCGGCGACCTTGAACATGTCCGCGCGATCCGGATCGCAGACGACCTGAACGAGCCCTTCGCGATCGCGCAGGTCGATGAAGATGACGCCGCCATGGTCGCGGCGGCGGCTTACCCAGCCGCACAGCGAGACGGATTGGCCCAGCAGTTCTTCGGTCACCAGACCGCAGTATTCAGATCTCATCGACATGATGTTTGTCTTTCGTTTTGCATTGGTTGAACGGCGCGCCGCAGACGATCCTGCATGAAGCGTTGCGCGCCGGCATTAGAGCGGAGGCTCGACGGTGGTGCGGCGCACCGGCGCCGGCGGTGGCGCGGACGGCGCCACGACGCCCATCGAGACGATGTACTTGAGCGCAGCATCGACCGACATGTCGAGCTCGATCACTTCGCTTTTCGGCACCATCAGGAAGAAGCCGGACGTCGGGTTCGGCGTCGTCGGCACGTAGACGCTGACGTAATCTTCCTTCAGGTGGTTGACCACGTCGCCGCCCGGGATGCCGGTCAGAAACGCGATCGTATAGGAACCGCGGCGCGGGTACTCGATCAGCAGCGCTTTGCGGAATGCATTGCCGCTGCTCGACAGCAGCGTGTCGGACACCTGTTTGACACTGGTATAGAGCGGGCCGACCACGGGAATGTGCGCGACCAGCAGTTCCCACCACTTCACGAGCTTCTGCCCAACGAAGTTCTGCGTCAACAGCCCGACGACGAAGATGAACGCGAGCGTGAGCACCGCGCCGAGCCCGGGCAGACGATAGCCGATCGCGCGTTCCGGCTGCCACGAGTTAGGCAGCAGCGACAGTGTCTGGTCCATCGTGCCGATGATCAGGCCGAGCACCCACAGGGTGATGGCCAGAGGCACCAGCACCAGCAGGCCGGTCAGAAACACCGATTTGAGCGTGGTTTTCTTCGTCGTCATGTGTACCGCCAGAAAGCTGCGCGGGCCGAAGCCCTGGCGCGGTAGATACGCCGCCCGCGCCGGGCGGCAGTCCCACTAGGCGCTGCCGGA
>ABYL01000061.1 GCA_000173575.1 Burkholderia sp. H160
TGCGCACCTCGCCGACGATGATCACCGCGCGCGTGCCCATGCCGCCAAGCTTGTGGATCAGCGCGGGCCACGTCGCGGGCCGCGTGCAGATCACCGCGACGGTGGGCGCCTGCGGCAAATCGCCGACGTCGGAGATCACCGTGCGGCCGCCAAGCGTCGCGTGCTTCGGATTGACCGGCCACAGCGGACCCTCGAAGCCGCCTTCGAGCACCCGCGCCCAGACCATCGCGCCGGTGCTGCCGGGCCGCTCGGACGCGCCGATCACGGCGACGGATTTCGGCCGAAACAAGGCGTCGAGGTTGCGAACGGTCACGGTCGCTCCATGCGGTTGGACAGGCATTGGAGCCGGCTTCGGGGCCGGCAGGTGGTTCCGTCAGCATAGGCGAAGTCGCGCGCCGCTGCGGGGGTTGTTGCGGCGGCAAAAAAAAAAGCCGCGTCGAACGACGCGGCTGTTTACCTGCAAAACCAGCGAACTTGCGGCTTTACATCGCCTTCCTGAACGGCGCGCCCGAGTGCTCGCGCAACTCGTTGAACACGATCTTTGGCCACGCCTTCTGCGCGACTTCGATCTCCGAGACGTGCGAGGCCAGATAGGTCGGGGCATCGGATGCATCCATGGCGATCCGTGCCGAGTACGAATCGGTGAAGCGGCGCAGTTCGGCCGCATCGTCGCAGGTCACCCAGCGCGACAGCCGGTAGCGCGCCGGCGCCATGCGCACGTCGACTTTGTATTCGGTAGAAAGACGGTGCGACACCACTTCGAACTGGAGCTGCCCGACCGCGCCGAGAATCATCAGACCGCCCGCTTCGGGACGGAACACCTGGATCGCGCCTTCCTCGCCGAGCTGCTTCAGCGCTTCGCCAAGCTGCTTCGCGCGCATCGGATCGACCACTTCGACGGTCTGGAAAATTTCCGGCGCGAAGAACGGCAGGCCGACGAACTGCAACTGTTCGCCTTCGGTCAGCGTATCGCCGAGACTCAGCGTGCCATGGTTCGGAATACCGATGATATCGCCCGGATACGCCTCACTCACCGTCTCGCGACGCTGGGACAGGAACGTCACCACGTTGTTCGCGCGGAACGTCTTGTTCGAGCGCGTCACCTTCACCGCCATGCCGCGCTCGAAACGCCCCGAGCACACCCGGATGAACGCGACACGGTCGCGGTGCGCGAGGTCCATGTTCGCCTGCACCTTGAACACGACGCCGGTGAACTTCGACTCTTCCGGCTGCACCGGACGCTGCACGGTCATGCGCATCGACGGCGGCGGCGCCAGGTCGACCAGCGCGTCGAGAATTTCCTTCACACCGAAGTTGTTGATCGCCGAGCCGAACAGCACCGGCGACTGCTGGCCGGCGAGGAACTCCTCGCGGTCGAACTCGGGCGTCGCGCCGCTGATCAGGTCGATCTCTTCCTTCGCACGCACCCACGCGTGGCCGAAACGGCGCTCGCCTTCCTCGTTGCTCAGTGCCTGCAGCGTCTCGACCGCGCCGCCGGCCGTATCCTGGCCGGCGCGGAACACGCGCACCTGATCGCGCTGGACGTCATAGACGCCCTGAAAATCCTTGCCCATGCCGATCGGCCACGTGAACGGCACCGCCGACACGCCGAGGTGCTGCTCGATTTCGTCGAGCAGTTCGAGCGGCTCGCGCACTTCGCGGTCGAGCTTGTTGATGAACGTGACGATCGGCGTCTTGCGGCTGCGGCAGACTTCGAGCAGCTTCAGCGTCTGCGCTTCGACGCCGTTCGCGCCGTCGATCACCATCACGGCGGCGTCGACCGCGGTCAGCACGCGGTAGGTGTCCTCGGAGAAGTCCTCGTGCCCCGGCGTGTCGAGCAGGTTGATCACGCAATCGCCGTACTCGAACTGCATCACCGAGCTCGCGACCGAAATGCCGCGCTGCTTTTCGATTTCCATCCAGTCGGACGTCGCGTAGCGGTTGCTCTTGCGGCCCTTCACGGTACCGGCGATCTGGATCGCGCCCGAGAACAGCAGCAGCTTTTCGGTGAGCGTGGTTTTACCCGCGTCCGGGTGGGAAATGACCGCGAACGTGCGGCGGCGTTTGAGTTCGGAGACTGACATCGGTCTGGCGGTCACGGAAAGGGGTTCGGGCGGTTCCCGGCGGCCTTGGGCGGCCGGTATGCCGCGCGTGGCGCGGCGGCGTCGAGCTGCGGGAGTCGGGCGCGGGCCCGGATCGGCTGGCGCTCGCGCCGCGTCCGAAAACGGGTGGCGAACGGGTCACGACCCAGCGTTCGACAATGCGGGAATCGCTGGCGCAAAACGGCGCAAGGTGCGAATGATACACGTCCCGCGAGGCGGCCGGGGGAAAGGGGGGCGCGGCGCATGCTCGCAGCGAAAGGTGAGCGTTTTCGGGACTTGCGGCGGCGAATCCCGATTCGCGGCCAAAGGTGAGGATCGCGAAGCGCACGCGCGCACCTGCCAAGGCGTGAGCACCGCAAACGCGATGCGCGGCAAAACGGCGGTAAAGCTTCGCACCGCTACCAACACGATCCGGCTCGACGCGTGGAAACGCCCACCAGCAAAGGCTGGCGCGGGTTTGCAGTGAGCGGTGCGGCACCGCGCCGCGATGGCAATTCCTATGCGCGGCGGTGCGTCGCGCAACAAAGCCTGGCTCACCGAAGCATCCCGCGAGGTTTGAATACCTCGGTAAATCACGCCGAACACGCTCATGCGTCACGCAAAGGTGAGCGTTTTCGGGACCTTTACAACGGTGCGGAACGAATCAAACGGCGCATCACTTCAGGGAAGCCGGCCGCAATAACCCCGCACAAAGGGGCTCAACCTTCGATCAGAAACCGCTCGCGATTCTTCCCAACGAGCCAGGCAGGCGAACGCCCCCGGCCGCTCCAGGTTTCGCCGGTCTTCGGATTGCGGTACCTGGCGACCGACGGCGATGACGGCTTGCGGCGCGGCTTGGGCGAGGCGCTCGTCAATCCGAGCTCTTCAGCGGTCAGATCGTATTCGGCGATCTTCTCCTTGATTTCGGCGATAGCTTGCGCGACTTCTTTCTCTCGTGCCACTGCGACTTCTTTGTGGAGTTTTTCGAGTTGCACAGTCAACTGCTTGTAAGAGGCCATGCCGGTGTACCCCCATCGGTTGGACGAGCTGCGACGAACGGTGAGTCGTTGTTGGCGGACACTATCAGACGAATAATTCTCAGGATAGTGAATCACGCGGCCAAGTGCATGCGCGGCGGATGCGCTCAGTCGTCGATCGCATCGTAGACGCGGCGTTCGAAGTCGACGGCCATCGGGAAGGGGTCGATCGAGCGGCGCTGGATCAGCATCAGGCCGATCATGTTCTCGACCGGATCGGCGAACCAGCTCGTGCCGTACGCGCCAGGCCAGCCGAATGAACCGGGCGAGCGATAGCCAAGCGGCAATTGCTGAGCCGGATCGTCGACGATCGACAGGCCGAGGCCAAAGCCCTGCCCCGCCCAGATCTCGCGACCGAAGGCCGGCAGGCGGCGCTGGTCGCGGCTCAGGAAATTGCTGCGCATCAGATCGACTGAGCGATGCGACAGCAATCTCGTGTCGCCGACGCGCCCGCGCCCGAGCAGCAGTTGCGCGAATTGCAGATAGTCTTCGGCGGTCGAGACCAACCCGCCGCCGCCGCTCTGAAAGCGCCGCGGATTCGCCCAGCGGCTTGCCGCCGCATGATCCTCGACTACGCGACGCCGCGTGTCCGGATCGATGTTGTATGCGGTAGCGAGGCGCGCGAGCTGCGCGTCGGGCACCCAGAACGCGGTGTCGCGCATGCCGAGCGGCTCGAAAATGCGGGTGCGGAAAAACTCGCCGAGCGACATGCCGCTCACGCGTTCGATCAGCACGCCCAGCACATCGGTTGCAATGCCGTAGTGCCAGCGCGAGCCGGGCTGGAACATCAGCGGCAGTGCGGCGATGCGCGCGAGCCATGCGCTGTTGCGGCCGGTCGCGTCGAAGCCGTTGAACGCAGCGGCGTAGGCTTCGGCAAGCGGACCGGTCGCCGTGAAGTGATACGCGAAGCCCGCGCGATGCGTAAGCAGGTCGAGCACCGTAAGCGGCGCGCGGATCGGATCGGTCTGGTCGAGCGGGCCGCCCGGATCGCGCAGCACGCGCGGCGCCGCAAGCTCGGGCAACCACGGCGAGATGGGCGAATCGAGCGCGATGCGGTCTTCCTCGATCAGCATCATGATCGCGGCACTCGTCACCGGCTTTGTCATCGACGCGATGCGAAACAGCGTGTCGCGCTCCATCGGCAATTGCGCGGCTTCGTCGCGTAGGCCCAGCGGTTCGAAGTAGCCGATTGCGCCGCGCCGCCACACGAGCGACACCACCCCCGCCACTTCACCCCGCTCCACGTAGCCCTGCATCGCCTTGGTCAACGTCGCGAGCCGGCTCGCGGCAAGTCCTGCAATCTGCATGTTCGTCCTGTGTCGATGAAAGAAAACGTGCGTGCGCCTCGTGGGCCGCGTGCGCGTCAGTCGCGAGCTGATGCCGCTTTGGTAACTAAAACGAAAGATAAAACTTATCCGACCAAAGCGTACACGACGAATTTCTTTTATGGCTGTTTCTGATTGGCGGACACAGTGACGATTTTCAGGCTTTTTGCCGTTTTTCCAATTCGCAAAGCGCGGCGTCGAGGCGTTTGACGCGCTTTACCTGGGCGGGTACGTGAACAGCACCAGAAACGTGCTCGAGCCGGCTGCGCCAGTAAGACAACGGAATACGGTCCTGTGCCGAAATATGGGAAATTATCTGCTCCAGATGCTCAATGTCTTTTTCGAGTTGCTGATGATTCATTGCTTTCCCCGAATTCTATTGGATTAGTGTTGAAGCAAGAAAATCGAAAGCATGGAGCCGCGATGGCCCGCGCGGCCGGATGGAACGCCCGCCAGCAGCGGAAAAACCTTCCTGTACATCTGCCGTCTCCGAAAAACCCAGAAAATTCAGCTCGCCGAGGTTGAATCGCCGACGGTTTAAAAAGAATACTGCGCTCAAACTTCGCGTTCCGTTAGCTGCCGCACCGACTTCGTTCGACACCCCAAACGTTAAAAATAATTCGCCGTCGGCGCGCAAAGGATAATCGCTGCGCGGCGACTCAGCGTTGTAAAAAGCCGCTTGCTGGCTTACTAAACCCAATACGCATGCAAACCGCTTATCGGACGCACATTACACGCAGAGATTTATGACAGCCGTGTGCTAACCGGAATGACACGGGTGTGCTAATTGAGCAGATTGGAAATTGACTGGATCTGGCAGAAAAAAAACCAAACGCCGCCGATGGATCGGCCAGCCGCGCGCCGGTATTGCACCGGCGCGATATCAGGTGCTTATTTCGCGGTCGCGCGGCAGGCGTAGAGCAGGCTCAACGTGCCACCCTGGCTTGACTTGCGCACGACGTCGAACGCGCCGTTGCAACTCGCGGCCGCCTGCTGCGTGCACGAGTCGGAACCCACCGGGCACTGCACGAGCGTGGTCGTACGGCCGTCCGACAGGAACAACGGCGCGCTGCTGCTGCAACCGCCAAGCGCAACGATCGCGCCGACGGCCAGCATGAGGCTCGAACGGCGCGCGAAGAAGGAAAGGCTGCGTTTCATGGAGACCCCGGTCACGTCTTGTTTTTCGATCCCGCGATTGTGCCACGCGGCCTTCGTGCTGCGTCAGTTGGCGTGGCACGGCCCGACCGGTGCGACGCCTTAAACGTCGATGCCGTGCGCGGCAATCTTCTAGTGCAGCGTCGCGCGACCCATGCCGATCTGTTTCGCAGTGTCAATGTTTGGAGACGTTTGAGTACAATCGGCTGACGTTACCCTAGGCCGCCTCTGCGCGGCCGCGCCTTACGCCACGGTGCTTCGGCGGCAAGCCGCCAAGCGTGGCATCGAATCTGCATTCCGACCGCGCCCCGCTGTCGCTTGTTCAGGACGGCATACATGTAGAACAACCAGGTTACGGAGATTCAATGTCCTTTCTCATCGTCATCGCCGCGCTGGTGTTTCTGATGTTTGCCGCCTATCGCGGCTACAGCGTGATCCTGTTCGCGCCGATCGCGGCGCTCGCCGCCGTCCTGGCCACCGAACCGGCCGCCGTCGCGCCGGTCTTCACGAGCATCTTCATGGACAAGATGGTCGGCTTCGTGAAGCTGTACTTCCCGGTGTTTCTGCTCGGCGCCGTGTTCGGCAAGGTCATCGAGCTGTCGGGCTTCTCGGAATCGATCGTTCACGCCGCGATCCGCTATATCGGCCGCTCGCGCGCGAACGCGGTGATCGTCGCGGTGTGCGCACTACTCACCTATGGCGGCGTATCGCTGTTCGTCGTCGTGTTCGCGGTCTATCCGTTCGCGGCCGAGCTGTATCGTCAGAGCAATATTCCGAAGCGGCTGATGCCTGGCGCGATCGCGCTCGGCGCGTTCTCGTTCACGATGGACTCGCTGCCCGGCACGCCGCAGATCCAGAACATCATCCCGACGACGTTCTTCAAGACCACGTCGTGGGCCGCGCCGACGCTCGGCGTGATCGGCTCGCTGTTCATCATCGTGGTCGGCCTGTCGTATCTGGAATGGCGCCGCCGCGCCACGATGGCGACCGGCGAGGGTTACGGCACCGAGCTCGTCAACGAGCCGGAGCGCGTCGAATCGAAGCAACTGCCACATCCGCTGCTGGCGGTGGCGCCGCTCGTCCTGGTCGGCGTCGCAAACTTCCTGCTGACGCGCTGGATTCCGACCTGGTACGGTCCGACCTTCACGGTCTCGCCGGACATCCTGCCGGGGCTGCATGCGCCGGTCGAAACGAGCGTCAAGGCCCTCGTAGGGATCTGGGCCGTGCTGGGCGCGCTGCTGCTCGGCATCTTGATGGTCGTCGCGACCGCGTTCGGCCGCGTCAGCCAGCGCTTCGCCGCCGGCACCAAGGCGGCGGTGGCGGGCGCGCTGCTGGCGTCGCTCAATACCGCGTCCGAATATGGCTTCGGCGGTGTGATCGCCGCGCTGCCGGGCTTCCTCGTCGTCAGCAATGCGCTGAAGAGCATTCCGAATCCGCTCGTCAACGCGGCGGTGTCGGTCAGCACGCTGGCGGGCATCACGGGGTCGGCGTCGGGCGGGATGAGCATTGCGCTCGCCGCGATGTCGGATACGTTCATCAAAGGTGCGGAAGCCGCGCATATTCCACTCGAGGTACTGCATCGCGTGGTCGCGATGGCGAGCGGCGGCATGGATACGCTGCCCCACAATGGCGCGGTGATTACGCTGCTCGCGGTGACGGGCCTCACGCATCGGCAGTCGTACCGCGACATCTTCGCGGTCACGGTAATCAAAACGCTTGCGGTGTTCTTCGTGATCGCGGTGCATTACGCGACCGGGTTGGTATGAAGGTTGGACCGGCAAACGGGTCTTTGATCTGATAGATCCGCATTAGTCCCACCTCGACATCGCGCCGCCAAAGCACGAGGATGGAGTCGTCAGCGCCCAATTGTTGCAAGGGCAGGCTGACCCGAGTAACAACGGCGTTTAGCGGCCCGTCCCTATCCGGACGGGCTATTTTTTGTACGCCCGATGCATGCGCGAAAGGTGAGGGAATCCGGGAATGGAGCAGCGATACGCGGAGCCGCCCGGCGCACGGGCCCCGCTCACCGGTTCCTAGCCCGCCCCCGCGTCACCGGGATGACAAAAACCGAACCCACCTCGCGCCGCCGCGGGGCATGAAAAATGCGGCCGTGGCGACAAGGAGTCGCGTTAAACTGATTGAACGCTGCGCGAGCGCGAATGCGTTAGCGGCGGCATACTCGACTAAAACCCGGGCGGGACAGAGGCAGACGCAACACGGCCCGACGGCGCGGCAGACGGCACGCCATCCGCCCCGTACAATGGTTCCATCACCAAAACGCGACAAGGACAACTTCGATGCGCATCACCGGGTCCTCCGGGTCAATGGCCCTGCTCACCGAATACGACGACGCAACGGCGCGCGAACTTCGCTCGCTGCGCCTCGAATCGACCGAAGACGGCAAAGGCATCCTGCTGATCGAGGTCGATGAGCGCAAGCCGGGCATACATCGCGAAGTGCGCTACGAAATCACGCCCGCGGAGCTGATTGCCGCGATCCGCGCGCATGGCGCCGAGTTGCCGGGCGAGCAGCACAATCATCGTCAGTGAAGCAGGAGCGCGGCGTGTGTAAGCGTCGCGTGACTTGTCAGCCTCTCTCGCCTGTCGCGTCGCACTCCGGCGCGTGTGCGCGGGATTATTCGCATTGGGCCCGCCTGCGCGCGGCGCCGTGCTTCCGTTTGTTCCGTTCGCGCCGACAATCCACGCTTCCCTACGGGTTTTAGCAAGCGCTTTCGCACGATTCGTCCAGCGCGCTTACACGGCCTTCAGCACGTTGTCACAAGCGATTGCCACGCTTATGTCCCTGGACATGCCGCGCACATGCCGGCCGGATCGCAGCGAGATGACGGGCCGATCTCCGGGCCGTTTGCACGTCTTGAAAATACGTCCATAATCTTCGCATTACGATTCGCATTCCTCACCGCGCTGCGCCCGCAAGGGCCGCGGATGTAAACCGATGCTACATGACCTCGTCGCGCAATATGGACCGATGCTTGTCTTCGCCAACGTGCTCGCCGCCGCGCTTGGGCTGCCGGTGCCGGCGATGCCGTCGCTCGTGCTGTTCGGCGCGATGGCCGCGATGCACCCCGGCTCGGTCGGCACGCAACTGCTGCCGGTTCTGATCTTGTCGATCTTTGCGACGCTGATCGGCGACAGCGCGTGGTATGTCGCCGGCCGCATCTATGGCGGCAATACGCTGAAGACGATCTGCCGGCTGTCGCTGTCGCGTGACACCTGCGTGAAAAAGACCGAGCGCTTCTTCGGGCGCTGGGGCGTGCGCGTTCTCGCGGTCGCGAAGTTCGTGCCGGGGCTGTCGATCGTGTCGATTCCGATGGCGGGCGCGATGCACACACGCTACCGGACTTTTCTCACCTACGACGGCGTCGGCGCCGCGTTGTGGTCCGGCACGGGGCTCATCATCGGCGCGCTGTTCGCGCGGCAGATCGACATGCTGTTCGCGATCGCCGGGCGGCTCGGTCGCACCGCGGCACTCGTCGTCGTCGCGTTGCTGGTGCTGTACGCGGTGTACCGGTGGATCCGGCGCCGTCAGTTGATCGCGAAGCTCGCGTCCGCGCGCATCGAGGTCGATGAACTCGCGACCCTGTTCGCGGACGGCCAGGCGCCTGTCGTGTTCGATATCCGTTCGCAGGAGAAGCGCAAGCTCGATCCGTTCGTGATTCCAGGCGCGCAATTCGCCGACGAACGGCAACTCGACGGCATCGTCGCCAGCTATCCTCACGATCAGAAGCTGGTGATCTACTGTTCCTGTCCGAACGAAATTTCGGCGGCATGGATGGCCAAGCAGCTCAACGAAGCCGGTTTCTCCGACGTGCTGCCGCTGCGCGGCGGCATGGAAGCCTGGCGCGACTCGGGCAAGCCGGTCGATTCGCTGCCGGAGACGCCGCCGCCGGAAATCGCGGTCGACGCCATCGCGCCCAAAGCTGTCTAGCTGGAATAAGCAGCGGCATCGTCCGCCCGAAGCGCGCGGCATGGCTCGCCCCGGCGTGTGAGCGCGCATCGCTTTGCCTCCCGTTTAATCGTGCAATGAACATCGAAGGAGCGGTTCAATGCTTTCGACTCAGGACGTTTCGACTCAAGAGGTAGAAGGACAGCAGGGAGTCGTCGCCGACGCGCCGTTTTCGTCGCTGTCGACGCGCATGCACCAGATGTTTCCCGCGCTCACCTGCGCGGAGATCGACCGGCTGCGCCGCTTCGGCACGGTCGGTCACTGGAAGTCCGGCGAGCTGCTGTTCGAGACCGGGCGCATCGGACCCGGCATGTTCGTGCTGCTCGAAGGACGTGTGAAGATCTATCAGCGTGACGGCATCGGCCGCGAGCACGTGATCAACGAGCGCGACGCCGGGCATTTCCTGGCCGAGGTCGGGCAACTGTCGGGCAAGCCCGCGCTAGTGAACGGCCTCGCGATGTGCGACGTCGAAGCGCTGCTGATTCCGCCCGAGCGCCTGCGCGCGCTGATCGTCGCCGAAGCGGAGCTCGGCGAGCGCATCATGCGCGCGCTGATTCTGCGCCGCGTGTCGCTGATCGAAAAGGGTGCGGGTGGACCGATCCTCGTCGGCAATAGCAGCGACGCCCGGCTCGTGATGCTGCAAGGCTTCCTGTCGCGCAACGGCCATCCGCATTCGGTGCTAGACGAACGCGACGAAGTCGCGCTGCGTCTGATCGAGCAGTTCTCCGCACAGCGCGAGGACCTGCCGCTCGTGATCTGCCCGGACGGCTCGGTGCTGCGTCATCCGAGCATGCCGGAACTTGCCACGCGCTTAGGTCTGCTGCCCGATCTCGACGACACGTACGTGTACGACGTCGCGATCGTCGGCGCGGGGCCGGCGGGACTGGCCGCCGCGGTTTATGCGGCCTCCGAAGGACTTTCGGTGATCGTGCTCGATAGCCGCGCGCCGGGCGGCCAGGCGGGCGCGAGTTCGCGCATCGAAAACTACCTTGGCTTTCCGACCGGCATCTCGGGCCAGGCGCTCGCCGGCCGCGCCTTCGTGCAGGCGCAAAAGTTCGGCGCGCACGTCGCAATTCCGGTCAACGTGCAGGCGCTGCATTGCGGGCAGTCACCGTATCGGCTCGAAACGAAATGCGGCGGTCACATCTGCGCGCGGACGATCGTGATCGCGAGCGGCGCCGTGTACCGGCGCCCGGCGCTCGACGGGCTCGAGCGCTTCGACGGACGCGGCGTCTACTACTGGGCGTCGCCGGTCGAGGCAAAGCTGTGCAAGCGTCAGGAGGTCGTGCTGGTGGGTGGCGGCAATTCGGCCGGCCAGGCGATCGTCTATCTGGCGACGCACGCGGCCAAGGTTCACGTGCTGATCCGTCGCAGCGGTTTCGAGGCGACGATGTCGCGCTATCTGATCGACCGCATCTGCTCGCTGCCGAACGTGTTCGTGCATCCGAATTCGGAAGTCGGCCGGCTCGATGGCGATGAGGACGGGCTCGTGTCGGTCGCGTTGAAAAAACCGCTGCCCGATGGCGTCGATCACTTCGACACACGGCAACTGTTTCTCTTCACCGGCGCGGACCCGAACACCGAATGGCTGCGCACCTGTGGGGTGCAACTCGACTCGAAGGGCTTCGTGCTGACCGGAATCGCCGCGGACGGCTCAGCCACGGCGTGCGATCTCGGAACCACCGTCGAGGGCGTCTATGCGATCGGCGATGCGCGCGCCGGGTCGACGAAACGCGTGGCTGCGGCGGTCGGCGAAGGCGCGGCCGTGGTCGCGCAAATTCACCAGTTGCTGGCGCAGACGAGCGGCGAAGCGGTGGCGCTCGGTGCCTGAGCCTCGGCGCAACGTTTTCAGTGCAACGCAGCCCACGCGAGCGACACCGAAAACACCGCAAGCACGATCGACGCACCCTGCTGCACCTTCGCCGGCTCGAGCCAGCCGAGCCGGCCGCTGCCGAGCGCGGCGCCGAACGCGATCCACGCAAGCGCGATCGGCGCGGCGATACACGCGAACGTCCCCATCGCGAGCAGATAAGCGGGCAAATGCATGAACGCGACGGCCGGAAAGATCGTGCCACCGAACAGTAACCCTTTCGGATTGAGCAGTGTCGCGACGAACAGCGCGCGCACGTTACCCGCGCGCCGCGTCGAGCCGGGCAGCGCCACCGCCTGGCGCCACATGTCGACCGCAAGCCATGCGATATACACGCTCGCGGCCACGCGCAGCAGCAACGGCAGCCACGGCCACACCTGCGCCGCCTGCGCGAAGAAGCGTCCCCACGCGGAAATCGACACCAGATAGCCCGCCAGTTCGGCGGCGATCAGCGGTAGCGCGCGCCGGGTACCGTTGCGCAAACCGGCCGCCGCCAATAACGTGTTGGTGGGGCCGGGCGTCACCAGTACCACGACGATGCCGGCGGCCAGCAACGCGATCTGAGTCGCAGAGAGCATGAAAAAAGCGCACGGTGAGTTACACAGTGCGCTTTGTATCACAGACGGCACGATGCCGCGCCGACGCGGCGCCGCGGGTTCAGCGGTCCACTGAGCGGTCCAGCTTCGCGCGCAACTCGCGCGCGGCCTCCAGCAGCCCTTCGTAACCCGAACGCGCATGCGCTGGCAGATCCGGATCGCCGACCAGCGCGCCGAGCGTTTCGATCAGACTGTACACAATGCCTTTCGCCGCGCCCGATGCAATACCGCCCGACGACACCTGCTGATCGACGTGACTGAGCGCCGCGTCGAGCTGCTCGATCTGGGGACGATCGTCAGACTGCGGCTTGGGAGAATCGTCTTGCGTCATGATCGAACATCGCTCCTTTGAGTGCATCGGTAAAGTTGTTATATACCGATCGTGCGCCGCCGTCTATTCGCGTTCGGCGTGGAGGCGATCTGCATCAAGGCGTCCAGCGATACATCAGGATTTTTGCGCGCGCGTCGTCTTCGACCAGCACCACGTACTCGCCGTTACTGCGCTGCACCGCGCTGATGCCGAGATACACGTCGACCCAGCCGCTCGTCCCGCCGACGCTCGCGCCGGGCGTCATGTAACCGACCGCCGAGCCGTTGCGCGCGTCGTAGACGTCGACCCGATCGGTATACAGCTCGGCGACGAAGATATAGTTGCCCGCCACCGCGACGCCGACCGTGGTGGTCTGCGGATCGCTTTGCGTGTTCCACGGCAGCGAGATCGTGTATGTCCGGGTCGGCGTGCTGGTGCTCCAGTTGTCGTAGCGGGCCAGCAACGGCCCCGCTTCCTTCCAGTGCGTCGAGTCCCACGGAATCGCGCTCGTGAAACCTGACAGATACATCGTGTCGGTCGACGCGATGTAGACGAGCCGCGCAAGCCGCGTGAACGGCGCGGGCATCGCGAACATCTTCGAGCTCGCGTACGTGTAGATCGGATTGCCGGCGGAGTCGAGGCCTTGCAGCGGCATCTCGCGCACGCCGCTCAATGGCGTGGCGAGCCACACGTTGCCGGTTTCGTCGACCCACCAGAAGCCGTTGCCCACCGTACTGCCGGTCGACGGATTGCTGCTGATCTCACTCGCGTCGACGGCGCCATCGCCATTGCTGTCGCGCCACAGCCATTCGCCGTAGGTCGGTTGCCCGGCAGGCCATGTGCCAGGCAGCGGATTCTGCGCGAGCAGGCCCGACGGAATCGCGATCTCGCCATGCGTGGCATCGAAGCGATAGACGTTCAGATAGTGCGCGCCCGAATCGAGCGTATAGAGAAAACGCTGACCGTCGAATCTGCGCACCATCGGTTCGCCGCGCACGCCGCGCGGCTCGTGAAACGCGGGGTCGTCGGGAAAATCGAAGCGGTCGAGCGTGAACGCCGCATACGACCATTCGTGGCCGACCGGCTGGTTGTAGTTGAGCGTGAAGCGCTTCGAGCCCGTGTAGACGGAGGCGGGCGTGGCCGGATCGAACGCGCCGCTATCGACGAAGGTCAGGCCGTAGAGCCGCCAGTTGAGCACACGCGAGCCGTACCCGTAGCTTTCGAGCACAGCGCCTTGTCCGACCAGCGCCGAGCCCGGTGCGCGCGGCCCCGCGCCGTTTTGCGCGACGTACAGATTGCCGGCCGTATCGGCCCCGATGCCGGTGATGCCGTTGAAGCGCACATCGCCCGGCACGCCGCGCGTCGGGTGGAAGATGCCGTTGCGCGTGCCGATCGTCGTACTAGCCTGCATCTGCCCACTTGCGCCTTTGTTGAACACGAGAATCTGTTGAGCAACGCCGTTGTCGGCGACCAGCAGTTGGCCTGACGGCGTGACCGTGAGGTCGGTCGGGACGGTGCCGGCGGGCAGCGACAATGGACCGGCGAGTGCGGTGCCGTCGGCGCGGTAGTGCAGGATGCTCAGATTGGCTGTCCCGAAGCCGCTGATGATCCACAGCGTCGAGTCGGTATCGATCGCGATGCGCGCGGGCGACGCGACGCTCCACGAGCGCAGCGGCAGCATGGACTGCGCGTCGTACACGACGATCCGGTTGCCGTAGGTGTCGGCGACGTAGAGCTCACTGTCGGTCGCGGCGAGGCCGCGAATGCTCGCGTCGGTGCCGGTCGTCACCGTTTCGACCTTGAGGAAGCTGTTCTTCGTCGCGTTCGCGCTATTGCCGATGCCGCCGGAAAACGAGGCGCCGGTCGCCAGATTCGCGAGCATGCGTCGCGTGATGCCGTACCAGGTCTGATTGGACGGCGGATAGTCGGCGCCGACCAGCGCATTGCTCTCGTTGCCGATCGACATCGCTCCATACAGGTAGGTGTGATTGACCGCGACCGCGTCGCCGCCGGCCGCGCCCCAGCCGTGCGTCGAACCGGCGACCGCGAGTTTGTCGCCCGCGCGATAGGCGGCGATTTCGCTGCCGCTTTCGTCCCACGGCGAATTCGTATAAACGGTGCCATCGGCGCCGACGCTAATGGCCTGAATGTCCTGCTGCATCCATTTACCGTCGCCAAAGCCGAAACTATTACCGATCCACGACGTCGTGTAATTCAGTTGGGATTGCGCGGAGACATTCGGCGAGATCAGGCTATGGATTAACACCACGGCCACGCTAAGGCGGGGGAATAAGTTCACGGCGGTCATTCCTTGCCAGGCGCGCATTGGTGGTTTTGTCGCCGACAATGCGCGCGCATCAAAGTGGGAGTTTTATCCTCTCATATAAAAATGGCAAATTTATTGACAAAAAAATCGTTATTTAATGCCAAGCCACCAAGATAATTCCGACTGCATATAATTACGTTTCTAACAAAATATTCCCGTAATGAAACCGGTAAATACCGGCTCCCGTAAAGACTCACCAATTAGTAATTCAGTCGCTTTTTCTGCTCCTGTAAGTCCTCACCTTGAGCGATACGCGCATCAGGTTCGCGCCGCCCGGCGACCCGCGCAAATCCGTCGCGTGAGATCGAACGCCACCAGATTGCCGGCCACGACGAGCAACAGACCTACCACCGCGAGCGCGGACCAGCGATAACCCTCGAAGAGCGTCGACACGGCGAGCGCGACGATCGGAAACAGCACCGTGCAATACGCTGCGCGCTCCGGGCCCATGCGGCCGACCAGCATCAGGTAGGCCGTAAAGCCGATCACCGAACCGAACACGGCCAGATACGCGAGCGCGCCGAGATAGCGCGCCGACGGTTCGAGCGCAAACGAATAGCCGGCGAACAGACTACCGACCGTCAGAGTGGCCGCGCCGATCAGCATCGCCCAACTATTGGTCGCAAACGGATGCAGGCCCATCGATTGCATGCGGCTCGACAGCAGGTTGCCGGCCGAGAAGCACAGCGTGCCGAGAAACGCGACGCCGAGCCCGAGCCACGCGGTGTGATCGCCGAGATGCCCGGCCATCTGCTGCACGAACAGACAGACGATGCCGACGAGCCCGAGCAACGCGCCCGCGATCGCGCTCGTCTGCAGCGGCCGGCCCATGAACAGGCGCCCGTTGATCGAGTTCAGCAGCGGCGCGGTCGAGAACACCACCGCGACCAGCCCGCTCGGCACGATCTGTTCGGCATAGTAGAAGCACAGGAAATTCAGGCAGAACAGCGCGAGACCCTGCGCGGCGAGGTAGCGCCAGGCGTCACGCGGTGGCCAGATCGGCCGGCGCATGATGCGCAGCAGCGCGAACAGCAGCAGCGCGGCGATCCAGAAACGCCACGCAATCGATACCGGCGGCGGCACCGCGCCGAGTTGCCATTTGATCGCGATCCACGTGGTGCCCCAGATCAACACGGTGACGGCATACAGCAGGAGATTCATGGTCGGGCCTCAGACTGCAATGACGGGCGACGATGACGGATGGCCATCGCGCGCAGCGTTGACGATAGCCCCACTATCCGACCGCGCCGCCGCCCGCAATTGTCCAAAATTGCGCACTTTTTCGCGGCGACGCGCGGCCAGACGGGGCGCGCCGTATACTGGCCGCTCAGCCCTTCCCCATCCACCGGAAAACCAGCCCTCGCCGCCGTGAACGCCAGCCCGTCCGTCCCCGTGATATCCGCCGCCGGCACGCCTTTCGGCCTGCAGTCGGTCTGTCACACGCTCGCCAGCGCGAACGCGCATCTGGATCGCTTCGCGTGGCTCGGCGACGGACTCGCGATCGCGCTCTGGACGCGCGACACGAAGGAAGCCGAGACCGTCTACGAACGGCCCGGCCATCACACGCTGTCGTGCTATCTGGACGGCGGCTATCGCACCGAGCGCCAGAAAATGCCGGGGCACTACGGCGCGCCGTCGCGGCTGTGCGCACTGCCCGGCGATCACGAATCGCGCTGGTGGGTGCGCGGCCACATGCACTTCATGCACCTGTACTTTCTGCCCGAGCACTTCACGCGACGCGCGGTGCAGGAACTCGACCGTGAACCGCGCGAATTGACGCTCGCCGATCGCACGTATTTCGAGGACCCGCGCATTGCGAGTCTGTGTCAGTCGCTCGTCAACCAGGAGTGGCAGAACCCCGACGGTCTGCTGCGCACCAACGAGACCGCGCACGAAGTACTGAGCCTGCTATTGCGCGGGCAAGGCGTGCGGCGCGCGAACGTGGCGCTGAAGGGCGGACTGTCGGCCGCGACACGGCGGCGCCTGCGCGACTATATCGACGCTCACCTCGCGCAGCCGTTGACGCTCGGTGAGTTGTCGGGTGTCGCGGCGCTGTCGGAGTTTCATCTTGCGCGGATGTTTCGCGAGTCGTTCGGGCTGCCGCCCGCCGCGTGGATCGCGCAACGGCGGCTCGATCGCGCGCGCACGCTGCTGCGCACGACGACGTTGCCGCTCGCGCAAATCGCCGACCAATGCGGCTATGCGAACGCGAGCCACTTTAGTCACCGGTTTCGCGAGGCGGTTGGGGTGACGCCGAGTGGCTACCGGCAAGCTATCGGCGTTTGAGTTTCGCGCTCGAGAAAGCTCCGCGTCATGACAGCGCCATCGCCAGCACGCGCGCGACGTGGATCGCGTCGACGCCCGCGCCGTCGTGAATCTGATGCCGGCAACTGGTGCCGTCGGCGACCATCACCGTAGCGGCGTCGAGCTTGCGCACCGCGGGCAGCAGTGACAGCTCCGCCATCGCTTGCGACGTCGCGTAGTGCTCCGCTTCGTAGCCGAAGCTGCCGGCCATGCCGCAGCACGACGATTCGACCGTCGATACCTTCAATCCGGGAATCCACTTCAGCACGGTCTGCACCGGCGTGAATGCGTCGAACGCCTTCTGATGGCAGTGGCCGTGCACGAGCGCCTGCTGCATCGGCAGCGGTTTCAATTTGAGCTGCAAACGTCCGGCCTGTTCTTCGCGCACGAGGAATTCCTCGAATAGAAACGCGTGCTGAGCGAGGCGCTGCGCTTCGTCGCCGAAACCGTACTGCAGGAATTCATCGCGCAACGACAGCAGGCACGATGGCTCGAGCCCCACCACCGGCACGCCGCGTTCGACGAACGGCCTGAACAGATCGAGCATGCGACGGGCTTCCTGCTTCGCTTCATCGACGAGACCCGCTGCGAGAAACGTCCGACCGCAACACACGGGACGCTCACCTGGGCGTGCGTTGAAGTGAACCTTGTAGCCTGCCGCTTCGAGCACCTGTTGCGCGTCACGCGCGTTGTCGGGTTCCAGGTGGTTGTTGAAGGTGTCGACGAAGAGCACGACTTCTTTCAGGGTGGGGACTTGCGTCGTGTTACGTGCGGATTGCGTGGACACCGCCTCGGCCAGAAACGCCCTCTTGAACCGCGGCAGGCTCCGCTCGGTCGCGAACCCGACCGAGCGCTTGAACCATGTCGACAGCACCGGCACGTTGTCCGCGAGCGCCAGCAGTCCCGGCATGCGGCTCGCCGCGTCCGCATAGCGCGGCATGAACGCGACGAGCCTGTCGCGCAACCGCACGCCATGTGTTTTTGCACGCGCCGCCCGAGCCTCGATCTTGAACTTCGCCATATCGACGCCGGTCGGGCAATCGCGCTTGCAGCCCTTGCACGACACGCACAGGTCGAGCGTTTCCTTCACGTCATCGCTCGCGAGCCCGCTTTCGCCGAGCTGCCCTGAAATCGCGAGCCGCAACGTATTCGCCCGCCCGCGCGTCAGATGCTGCTCGTCCTTCGTCACGCGATAACTCGGGCACATCGTGCCCGCGTCGAACTTGCGACAGTGGCCGTTGTTGTTGCACATCTCGACCGCTTTCGCGAGGCCGCCGCTCAGATCGTCGCCGCTGCCCGGCGCACTTTCTTCGCCCGTCAGCGGATTGCGCTCGACGTTCCACGCCGACCAGTCGAGTGCCGTATCGATGCGCTGTTCGCGATAGCCCGGCGCGAAGCGGAAATTGCGCGCGTCGTCCATCTTCGGTGGACGCACGATCTTGTCGGGATTGAAGCGGTTGTCCGGATCGAACAGCGCCTTGATCTCGCTGAACGCCTCGTTAAGCCGCGGCCCGTACTGCCACGCGACCCATTCGCCGCGGCACAGGCCATCGCCATGCTCGCCGGAATACGCTCCCTTGTACTCGCGCACGAGTTCGGCGGCCTCCTCCGCGATCAACCGCATCTTCGTTGCGCCGTCGCGGCGCATGTCGAGAATCGGCCGCACGTGCAGCGTGCCGACGCTTGCGTGCGCGTACCACGTGCCTTCGGTGCCGTGACGATGAAACACGTCGGTCAGCCGGCTCGTGTAGTCGGCCAGATGTTCGAGCGGCACCGCGCAATCTTCGATAAAGGACACCGGCTTGCCGTCGCCCTTCATGCTCATCATGATGTTGAGCCCGGCCTTGCGCACTTCCCACAGCGCTTTTTGCTCGTTCGCATCCGGCATCCCGACGACGGCATCGGGCAAGCCCAGCTCGCCCATCAACTCGGTGAGCTGCTTCAGCGAGGCGAGCTGCGCATCGCGATCCTCGCCCGCGAACTCGACGAGCAGGATTGCTTGCGGCTCGCCGACCAGCGCCTTCTCGATCACGGGACGGAACGCGGGATTGCTCAACGCGAGATCGATCATCGTGCGATCGACCAGTTCGACTGCGACCGGCTTCAGCTTGACGATGTGCTGCGTGAGCGCCATCGACTGCCGGAAGGTCGGAAAGTTGACCACGCCGAGCGCCTTGTGCGCGGGCAATGGCGCGAGCTTCAGCGTGATCTGCCGGCTGAACGCGAGCGTGCCTTCCGAGCCGACCAGCAGATGCGCGAGGTTCGCGCTGCCGTCGTCGGTATAGGCGCGCGGATTCTGGCAGTCGAACAGATCGATGTTGTAGCCCGCGACGCGTCGCAGCACCTTCGGCACACGCGCGACGATTTCGTCACGCTCGCGCTGCGCGATCCGCGTAACACCCGCGACGATCTGCTGCAAGCGCTCGCCTTGCGGCGGCTCGCGCAGCGACGCGAAACGCGCTTCGCTGCCATCGGCGAGAATCGCGTCGATCGCATCGACGTTGTGCACCATGTTGCCGTATTCGATCGAGCGCGAGCCGCACGAGTTGTTGCCGGCCATGCCGCCGATCGTGCACTGCGCGGCCGTCGATACATCGACCGGAAACCACAGCCCATGCGGCTTCAACCACGCGTTCAGATGATCGAGCACGACGCCGGGCTCGACCGTGACGGTGCGCGCGTCGGCATCGAACGTGACGACGTTGTTGAGCCACTTGCTGGTGTCGACGACGAGCGCTTCGCCGACCGTCTGCCCGCACTGGCTCGTGCCCGCGCCGCGGGCGAGCAGCGGCACCTTCTCGCTGCGCGCGATATCGAGCGCGACGCGCAGATCGTCCTGATCGCGCGGCACCACGACGCCGACCGGCATGATCTGATAGATCGACGCGTCAGTCGCGTAGCGGCCGCGGCTGGCGAGATCGAACAGCACGTCGCCGCGCAGCGATTTGCGCAGATGCTGCGCGAGCGGGCTCATCGCGCGGGCGACGCCGGGGACCAGATGGATCGGCTTGACGAGCAAGCCCGCAGTGGGATTCGTCATTTCGTCGGCCTGTGGGAGTGCGCCGAAATCATGTTTTACATGCCCATGCTGGTGGAAACGTGCACCTTCTCCGACGCGCTGAGTTCGAAGCGGCTCTCCGGCTGCATGCGAAACGCGAGCACGACGCCTACGCCCATCAGCAACATGCTGCCGAGGAACGGCAGATCCCAGTTGCCGAAGTAGTCGATCAGAAAACCGCCCATCACCGGCGAGATGATCGCGGCGAGCGCCGAGCCCGTGTTCATCATGCCGCTCGCGGTGCCGGAGAATTCCGGCGCGATGTCCATCGGGATCGCCCACATCGGGCCGATCGTCATCTCGGCGAAGAAGAAGCCCGACGCGAGGCAGACGATCGACAGCGTCAGGTCATGCGTGAACATCAACGGAATCAGCGACAGCAGGCAGAACAGCATGCACACCGACACCATCCAGCTGCGCGCGCGTTTGAGGCTGCCCGTGCGTTTGAAGATCGCATCGGTGACGATGCCGCCGAGCGTGTCGCCGAGCACGCCGGCGAAGAACACGACCGACGCGAAGATCGCCGACTTCTGCAATTGCAGATGATGGTTGTGCAGGAAGTACAGCGGAATCCAGCTGAGGAACAGCCACAGCGTCCAGCCGTAGCAGAAGTAGACGATCGTGACCGGCGTCATGCGGCGAAACAGTTTGCCCCATGGCAGTCCGGCGGTTTTCGGCTTCGGCGTGGGCAGCACGGCGAGCTCTTCAGGCGTGATGCGCGGATGGTCTTTCGGGTGCTCGGTGAACGTGAACGCCCATACGACGACCCACACGAGACTCAGTGCGCCGCAGATATAGAACGATTCGCGCCAGCCCCAGGTGGTCATCACTAGCACGATGAGCGCCGGCGCGACCGCATTGCCGACTCGCGACGCCGCGTGGGTGATGCCCTGCGCGAAGCCGCGCTTTTCTTTCGCGACCCAGCGCGACATCGCCGATGTTGCCGCCGGGAACGTCGCGCCTTCACCGAAACCGAGCACGAGCCGCGCGGCGAGCAACGAAGCGAGGCCGCCCGCGAGGCCCGTGAACACCGTCGCGAGACCCCAGATCGCGCCGCAGAACAGCAGCGTGCGTCGCGCGCCGAAGCGATCGCTGACCCAGCCGCCGATCACCTGAAACAGCAGATACGGATACGCGAAGGCCGAGAACACGAGGCCGACCTGCGTATGCGTGAGATTGAATTCCTTGCCGAAGCCCGCGGCCGCGGTGCTGACGTTCACGCGATCGAGGTACGTGATGAAGTACATGATGCAGAGCATCACTAGAACGATACTGGTCGCACTGGTCAAACGAAACCGCTTCATCGACTCTCTCCATGGCATGTGGCGACGGCGCGTCTGAAGTGGCGCGCTGCGTCTTCGCCCGGCGGCGGCGAGGGCCGCTACGGACGCATTGCATGTTGCTGTCGCCGCGTTCTGTGCGCGGCTCGATGAGGGAAGCGCTCCCTGGTGTTGCGGATTGTTCTTTGTTGCCTGGCCGGGGCCTGCGTCCGACCCTCAAGCCACGGCCTTCAACCCCGGCGTCTTCGGTGCCTGGCTCAGCCACTCCATCGCGACCGGCATGCCACTTTCCTTGATCGGAACACCAGCAAGCCGCAGGCCCATTTCGCAGCCGGCCAAGGTCGCGAGCAGCATCAGGTCGTTGCAATCGCCGAGATGGCCGATGCGGAACATGCGGCCTTTCATCTTGCCGAGGCCCGTGCCGAGCGACATGTCGAAGCGTTCGTAGATCAGCTTGCGCACCGCGTCGGCATCGACGCCGTCGGGCATCATCACGCCGGTGAGCACCGGGCTATAGACCGCAGGATCGGCGCACTGGATTTCGAGCCCCCACGCGCGCACCGCGCGGCGCGTCGCCTCGGCGAGCCGAGCGTGTCGCGCGAACACGTTGTCGAGCCCTTCGCCGAGAATCATCTCGATCGCCTCGTGCAGACCGTA
Organism: Burkholderia sp. H160; assembly: GCA_000173575.1. Taxonomy (GTDB): domain Bacteria; phylum Pseudomonadota; class Gammaproteobacteria; order Burkholderiales; family Burkholderiaceae; genus Paraburkholderia. The sequence continues at coordinate 21,966 of ABYL01000061.1, forward strand.
CAGCAGGTTCGTGTTCGGCGTGTACGGCCAGTAGCCGGCCTTGTTCATCTCGACGATTTCCGGCCAGTCCCAGAAGCTGCGCGGCAGCTTCGCGTGCTGGTTCGCGGCCATCGCCTTCGGCGAGATCGCGTTGAAGCTGATGCCTGGCGGCAGCATCAAGCCCTTTTGCGAACCCGCCACGGTGACGTCGACACCCCATTCGTCGTGGCGATAATCAGCGCACGCGAGACCGGAGATCGTGTCGACGAGCAGCAACGCCGGATGGCCCGCGGCGTCGATCGCGCGGCGCACCGCGGCGATGTCGGACGTGACGCCGGTCGAGGTTTCGTTGTGCACGACGCAGACCGCCTTGATCGCATGCTGCGTGTCGGCGCGCAGACGCTCTTCAATCATTTGCGGCTGCACGCCACGCCGCCAGCCCTCGATGCCCGGCAGCCCCAGGAATTCGGGTTTCAGGCCGAGCTTCTCGGCCATCTTTTTCCACAGCGTCGCGAAGTGGCCGGTCTCGAACATCAGCACGTGATCGCCCGGGCTCAGCGTATTCGACAGCGCCGCTTCCCACGCGCCCGTGCCGGACGCCGGATAGATCACGACCGGCTGCTGCGTCTTGAAGATCTTCTTGATGCCGTCGAGCACCTTGAGGCCCAGTTCGCCGAACTCAGGGCCGCGGTGGTCGATGGTCGGATAGCTCATCGCGCGGAGGATGCGATCGGGCACCGGACTCGGCCCCGGAATCTGCAGGAAGTGACGGCCGGCGGGATGGAAATCTAGCTTCAGCATCGGGCTCCTCCAATTGAATTTTGCATGCAAAAAACTATATCAGAGTAACGATGACGCTCCCAAGACGAAAAATGGTCATTGGCGCCCGCGTTTACCCGCGCATGCGCAGTGATTAACTAATCGATAGTGTTCCGATAAAATTCCACATCATGTGAAGCTGAGGTTTTTGTATGCAAAATCCGGATTTCGACGCGGGTCTGACCGCTGCCCCGCTGATGCCGAAGGTCGAGCGTCAGCGCCTGCACGACACGGTGGTGGAGCACATCCGCCGCTTTATCGTCGAGGGGGCGCTGGAGCCCGGCAAGAAGCTGAACGAGCGCGAGTTGTGCGAAACGCTCGGCATTTCGCGCACGCCGCTACGCGAGGCGCTGAAGGTGCTGGCAGCCGAAGGGCTGATCGAGATTTCGCCGAATCGGGGCGCGTCGGTATCGAAGATGTCGGAAGCGGAAGTACGCGAAACGTTCGAATTGATGAGCGGCCTCGAAGCGTTTTCCGGCGAACTCGCAGCCGAGCGCATCACCGCGGCGGAGCTCGCCGAGATCAAGGCGCTGCATTACGCGATGCTCGCGTGCCGCGCGCAGAACGATCTGCCGGGCTACTACAGCCGCAACCAGGCGATCCACGACAAGATCAACGAAGCGGCGCGAAATTCGGCGCTGCGGCAGACGTATGTGTCGGTCAACCGCCGGTTGCAGGCGCTGCGCTTTCGCTCGAACTATCAGACGCCAAAGTGGGACCGCGCGATTCACGATCACGACGAGATGCTGAAGGCGCTCGAGGCTCGCGACGGGAAGAAACTCAGCGCGATTTTGCGGCAGCATCTGCTGGATAAGCGGGATGCGGTTTTGCAGGTGCAGGTGCAGGAGGAGGCGGGGGCTTCGGCTTCTGTGTTGAAGGTGTGACGCGGACAACTCAAGTCGAGTCACGCTCCCCCGCCGGCAAACAAAACTTGTCCACCTAAATTGTTGGCAAGCCTGTGGACAACCTTCGCACAGCGAGCTTAAGTGCTTGAAGCGTGAGAACTATCTGCGCGCGGTGCGTGCGTAGGCAGTGCGCGCCGCCAGGGAGTCCGTGATATTTGCCACCGTGTTTCGCAAGGATGCCGTATCACCCGCACCGGCTTCAAAGCGCAGTTGTCCACATATATTGGGAACAAGCTTGTGGACAACCTGCGCACAGGCCTGCCAAGTGATTGATGCGGCAGGCCAATCGTTCGCGGATGCGGTAGCGGGCAGCGGCGTGGCACCTCGCACGATGCAAACCAACAGCCGCGCCCTTCACCTCGATGTCACCGCACCGTTTCACGACGGCGCAGCGACTCCGGCAGCCCATACAGCACGATCAGCGCACACACCAGGCTCATCGCGCCGATCACATACAGCGCCGGCGTCGTGCTGCCGGTCAGATCCTTCACCCGCCCGACCATCACCGGGCTCACGATTCCGCCAAGCTGCCCGAGCGTGTTGATCAGCGCGATGCCGCCCGCGGCGCCCGCGCCCGTCAGCAGCTTCGGCGGCAGCGCCCAGAACGCCGGAATCGATGCGACCACGCCCGCGCCCATCACGGCCAGCGCGACCACCAGCAATGCAGTCTGCCTGTCGAAGAAGCCCGCGGCGAAGAAACCGAGCGCCGACATCAACAGCAGCCCGAACACGAATTTGCGCCGCTCGCCGCTCGCGTCCGACAAGCGCCCGACCACCACCATGCAGATCGCGCCGCACACATAAGGCACCGCCGTCAGCAGCCCGACCACGGTGGGATTCTTTGTGCCCGCCACATGAATCAGATGCGGCGCCCAGAAATTCAGGCCGTACGATGCGACCTGAATCAGGAAGTACACAAGCCCGAGCGTCAGGAAGCCCGGCGTTTTCAGCGCGCCCATCAGCGAATGGCCGGTCTCGGCCGGCCGGCTCTGCTGCGCGATCTCTCCGGCGAGCAGGCTCTTTTCCGCCGGTGCCAGCCAGCCCGCATCGTCGATGCGATCCTTCAACAGTTTCAGCACCAGCAGGCCGAGCACGACGCAAGGCAAGCCGCCGAGCAGGAACAGCCAGTGCCAGCCCGGCATGCCGAGCACGCCGTCCAGATGGCCGATCACGATCCCCGCGAGCGGCGCGCCGACCAGCCCCGAAAACGCCGACGCGAGAAACAGCATCGATGTGATGCGGCCACGGTATTCGGTCGGAAACCACAGCGTCAGGTAGTAAAGCACGCCGGGCGCGAAGCCCGCTTCCATCGCGCCGATCACGAAGCGCAGCCCGTAGAACTGCCATTCGTTGTTGACGAACACCATCGCCGCGGTCGCGAGTCCCCACGAAATCATGATCCGCGCGATCCAGCGTCGCGCGCCGACCTTGTACAGGAACAGATTGCTTGGCACTTCGAACAGTACGTAGCCGATCACGAACAGACTCGCGCCGAGACCGTACGCGGTATCGGACAAGCCCAGATCGCTTTGCAGCTGGAACTTCGCGAAGCTGATGTTGATGCGGTCGAAGAACGCGAACAGATAGCAGATCATGATCAGCGGCATGAGCCGCCACGCAACTTTGCGGATGATGACCGCAAGCTCGTCGGCACCATGTTCGCGGGTGCTGCCCGCCACTACGCCCAGGTCACTCATGCTTGTCTCCAATGCCGGATTCGGCAGCGCCGTCCGGTCGTTTGATCGGTTGAGGGGTTGATCGTCGGGGTGCGGTTCAGATCTGCAGAACGTAGTCGGGCACCGGATGCAGATCGCAATTGCGGCCCGCTTTGGCGAGTTGCCCCGGCACGTCACGGCCGAGCAAGGCAGGCAATCCGCGCGACAGCGTGAGCAGCTTTGGCAGATCGATCCCGGTCGGGATGCCCATTTCGTCGCACAGGTTCACGAGGTCTTCGGTGCAGATGTTGCCCGACGCGCCCGGTGCGAACGGGCAGCCACCCAGGCCGCCGAGCGCCGCGTCAAAGCGGCGCGCGCCGGCTTCGTAAGCGGCGAGGACGTTGGCGAGGCCAAGGCCGCGCGTGTTATGAAAGTGCAGCGTGAGCGCCGCGGCCGGAAGCCGTTCGAGCACGCGCGCAACGAGCCGCGCGACCTGGCGCGGATTCGCCATGCCGGTCGTATCGGCGAGCGTGATGCCCGCGATGCCGATCTCGCGATACGTATCGACGATGCCGATCACGCGGTCTTCGTCGATGCGGCCTTCGAACGGGCAACCGAACGCGGTCGCCACCGTCGCGTTGAGCCGCACGCCCGCGGCCATCGCGTGACGCACGATCTCGTCGAACGCTGCAAGCGACGACTCGCAGCTCATGCGCATGTTTGCGCGATTGTGGGTCTGGCTCGCGGACATCACGAGGTTCAACTCGTCGGCGCGCGCGGACAATGCGCGCTCGGCGCCCTTCAGATTCGGCACGAGCGCGACGTAGATCACGCCAGCGTGGCGCTCGATCTGCTGAAACACGGCCTCGCCGTCGCGCAACGCTGGAATCGCTTTTGGCGAGACGAAAGAGCCCGCCTCGATGCGCGTGAATCCGCAGGTGGATAGCGCGTTGATCAGCGCGATCTTGTCGGCGGTTTCGACCCACGTGGGCTCGATCTGCAGGCCGTCGCGCGGGGCGACCTCCTGCACGATCAGTGCGTCGAAACGGATTGGATCGATCGTGTCGCTCATTGCACGGCTCCCTCGCGACGTAGCCGCTCGATGTCTTCGACCGCGAATCCAAGCTCGCTTAGCACGCTGCCGGTGTGCTCGCCGAGCGTCGGCCCTTGCCAGCGGACTTCGCCCGGCGTGTCCGACAGCTTCGGCACGATGCCCGGCATCTTCACCGACGCGCCGCCCGGCAACTGCGCCTGCAGCAACATGTCGCGCGCCTGGTAATGCGGATCGGCGACGATGTCCGCCACCGAATAGATGCGCCCTGACGGCACTTCGGCACGTTCGAGCGCGGCCAGCACGTCTTCGGTCGCGTGATGCGAAGTCCACGCGGTAATCGCCTCGTCGAGCATCGCAACCTGCTTCACGCGGCCGTCGTTGTGCGCGAGCGCGGGATCGTCGGCAAGATCGGGGCGGCCGATCAGATGCATCAGGCGCTTGAAGATCGGATCGCTGTTGCCCGCGATCACGACATAGCCATCGTCCTCGGTGCGATACGTGTTCGACGGCGCGATGCCAGGCAGCGCGCCACCGCTGCGCTCGCGCACATGACCGAGCAGGTCGTATTCGGGCACGAGGCTTTCCATCAGATTGAACACGCTCTCGACGAGCGACACGTCCACTACCTGGCCTTCGCCCTGCCCCGTCTTCACGTACAGCAGCGACATCAGCGCGCCGATCACGCCATGCAGCGACGCGAGCGAATCGCCGAGACTCACGCCGACGCGTGCCGGTGCGCCATCGACTTCTCCGGTCGTGTAGCGGATGCCGCCCATCGCCTCGCCGATCGCGCCGAAGCCTGGCCGGTCGCGATACGGACCAGACTGGCCATAGCCGGAGATACGCACCATCGTCAGCTTCGGATTGAGCGCATGCAGCACGTTCCAGCCGAGGCCGAGCTTTTCGAGCGCACCAGGGCGCAGGTTTTCGATGACGACGTCGGCATCGGCGGCAAGGCGCTTGACGACCTCGACGCCATCCGGCGATTTCAGGTTCACGCAGACGGACTTCTTGTTGCGCGACTGCAGATACCACCACAGCGACGTGCCTTCATGCAGCTTGCGCCATTTGCGAAGGGGATCGCCGGTTTCAGGCGCTTCGATCTTGATCACGTCGGCGCCGAACTCGGCCATCAGACGCGCGGCGAACGGCGCGGCGATGAGGGTGCCGATCTCGACGACGCGAATACCTTGCAGTGGTCCACCCATATTGCTGTCTCCGAACTCGTTTCGTGTTGGGAGACAGCTTAGGAGCGGCGTGGCGGCGGCGTCCAACCGCAATTCGCCAACGACCGTTCGCGAACGGCGAACGCTCAGCGGCGGCCGCGGGCTCGGCGCGAAGCATTGGTCACGGTGGGAGCGGGCTCGGTTTGAGCGTCTTCTGCCGATTCCCGCGCCTCGACCGTGCGCAGATGATCGAACAGCAGCCGGCTCACCGGTGACAACGCATCGACATCGCGCGCGACGAGCACGAGGCTGCGCTCGGCCCAATCGTCGTCGAACGGCATGCCGACCAGACCGAGCGGGCGGCCCATCAGCTGATAGACCTTCTGCGGCAAGACGCCCACGCCCATGCCGGCCTGCACCATCCGGCAGACCGCGTCGAAGCCCGGCACGTGGATGCGCAGCCGCAGCGGCTTGCCGGCCTGGCGCGCGGCGAGGTGCGTGCGCGCATTGATCGAGCTCGCCGAATGCAGGCCGACGTGATCGCCATCGAGCGTTTCGGCGAACGCGATGCTCGTGCGTGCCGCGAGCGGATGATCGTCGCGCATCACGATCACTAGCGAATCGCGCCGGTAGTGCTCGACGTGCAGCTCGCGCGTATCGGCGTCGCCGGAACAGATGCCGAGATCGGCGAGGCTTTCATCGATGGCCTTGACGACGCCGCCGCTCGGCCGCTCCTCGAGGTCGACCTTCACGCGCTCGTGCAGAGACTGGAACGCGCGCAGGTCTTCGGGCAAAAATTCGACGATCGCCGACAGGTTCGCCATCATCCGCACATAGCCGAGCACGCCGCTCGCATGGCCGGCGAGTTCGATGCCGATGCTCTCGATATCGCGCAGCACCCGGCGCGCGTGATGCAGCAACGTCTCTCCAGCCGGCGTCAGCGTCATGCCGCGCGCGTTGCGCTGGAACAGCGACGCGCCGACCGCCTGTTCGAGTTCGAGCAGCCGCTTGCTCGCGGCGGACACGGCGATTGCCTCACGCTCGGCGGCACGCGTGAGCGTGCCTTCTTCGAAGACCGCGAGGAAGAGTTGCAGTGTGGTGAGGTCGAGCTTGCGGAGCAGGTTTTTGATGACCATGGGTCGGCGACGGCAGTTCGGTCAGTGATAATCATCCTCTAGCTGATTGCGCACCGCCAGCACGGTTACGGTTTGGCTATCGTCGATTTCGAACAGCGCGACGTAGGCGGCGCGGCCAAACGGGATCAGCAGCTCGCGCAAAAACGGCGTATCGCGCTGGACCTTTCGGCAAGTGAACGGTGATGTGCGCGGCGTGGCAATACCATCGCGGATGGCTTGCAAGGCGCGTTCGGCGAGCGGGAAATCTATGTCGTCCCGCTCGAGGATGAAGTCATACAGTCTCTGCAGGTCCGCCGCCGCGGCGCGTGTGAAACGTACCTGATACGTCATCGGTGCTTCTTCGCGCGGGCCTTTGCTTTTGCTTCGCCGAGCCGTGTTTCGAGACCGGCGAACACATCGTCGGCTGAGACGTAGTCGCCGCTTTGCTTCGCTTCAGCACGCGACTCGAGCCCGCGCGCGACGAACTCACGCCGATTCAGGCGCCGCGCGATGTTGTCGCGGATCGCCTGCTCGACGAAACTGGACAGGCTTTCGCCGTCCTGCAGCACGTCTTCGGCCGCGGCCCGCAGCCCGGGCTCGACCCGCACCGACGGAAAAGTAGCGCTTTTCATCATTCGCTCCATGCATCGCATCTGCGATGCATTATATGGCGTGAGAAAATCGTCGACTCTGCAAGCCAACGATCACAAGGAACGACATGACCTCCTCTTCTCCGATTCGCGCGATCGTCACCGGTCATACGCGCGGCCTGGGCGCGGCGCTCGTCGAACAACTGCTCGCGCGCAACGTCACGGTGCTGGGTCTGTCGCGCTCGCGGCACGCCGAACTGAAGGCGCGCTTTCCCGCACAGCTCGAAGAGATCGAGGTGCCGCTGGCCGAGCCCGCGCGCGTCGCGCAATGGATCGCCACCGACGCATTGCGCAACTTCGTGCGCGGCGCACAGACGGCGCTGCTGATCAACAACGCGGGCATGGTGCAGCCGATCGGTCCCATCGAAGGACAGGACGCGGCTATCGTCGGGGACGCGGTGAGCCTGAACGTCGCGACGCCGCTGATGCTCGCGAGCGCGCTCGCCGCCGCGGCCGTCGACGCGACCGACCGGCGCGTCGTACACATTTCGAGCGGCGCGGCGCGCAATGCGTATGCGGGCTGGAGCATCTACTGCGCGACGAAGGCCGCGCTCGATCATCACGCGCGCGCCGTCGCGCTCGACGCGAATCGCACGCTGCGCATCTGCAGCCTCGCGCCGGGCGTGATCGATACGGACATGCAGGCGCAGATCCGCGGCAGCGGCGAAGAGCAATTCCCGATGCGCGCGCGCTTCGACGACCTGAAACGCAACGCTCAACTGTCGACGCCCGAGCAATGCGCGGCGCAACTGATCGACTACGCCCTTAGCGATGCGTTCGGGCAAAATCCGGTCGCGGACCTTCGCGAGATCGCGAAATCGGCCTGATCGGGCTGTTGCTACCGCGTTTCTACGCTCCCGAAAATCCTCACCTCAGGCACGGAGCGGCTGCGGATCGGCGTCAGATGACGTCGCCAATGCTCCCGAAAAGCCTCACCTTTGTGGTGAAAAGAGGGGTCAAGGGCGTACTTCGGCGAGCGCGTGACTACTCTCGGACACCGCTCCCGAAAACGCTCACCTTCGATCGAACCCGGCCGGTTCGCTTCGCCGATGCCGGCCGTGCGTGCGGCAGATCGCCTGGACATTCAACGACTTACGTCACACAGCCGGCGAACGGCGAGCGCGATGGATGTCGTGGTTCGCGACTGCATGACTCGCCTTTTGCGCATCAATAACGCGTGCAGCCGACCGATGCAGCATCCACGACTCCCGAATATCCTCACCTATTGGCGAACAGGCAAAGATGCGCATTCCCGCTAGCGTCTTGCCACGCGGTTTGTCCGGTTTTTGGCGTGGCCGGTTAGTTGCAAAAGAACCGCCCGCGCGCGGCTCCCCGAAAATCCTCACCTTTCGCACTTCTCGCACCGTCCAGACGACTCCCGAATTCCCTCACCTTCAGTTTTGAAGTGCGCGTACAGGTGCGCATATTCTCACCTCGGCGGCTCCCGAATCTTCTCACCTATGGGTATCGAGCCGTTCGCCGCAGAATATAATCGGAGCCAACGGTCGATTACTCGTCGCGAGGCTGCAGCGCACTGTGTCGCCTCTTCCCCGCTGGCATTACGCAGCTCGAACGGCAGTTCCTGACAATCCGGCAAAGGAGGAAGAATGAAAACAAACGGCGCGAGCAGAATCATCGGCGCGTTGTTCGCGGTGGCCATCGCGAGTTGCGCGACCTATGCGAACGCACAGACCGGCGGCATGCCGAACGACGCGTCGATGCAAAGCCAGCCGGCGGCCGCGGCTTCGAATCGGAACAACAACCGGTCCGACAGCGCGATTGTCCGCGACGTCCGCCGCGCATTCACGCGCACGACGAGCCTCAATACGGCAAACATTCACGTCGCGGCCCGCCACGGCACTGTGACGCTGACCGGCACGGTGCCGCGGGAATCGCAAATCGAGCGGGCCGGCAACGCCGCAAGTTCGGTTCGCGGCGTCAGCAGCGTGCAGAACCAGCTGACGGTGCGACGGGGCGCCGGCGATTGAGCATTGCTGGCGGCATCGGTCGGATGGATCGATGTCGCCTGTTCGACCTTCCCTTCATTCAGCGTGTGCAACGTGGCGCGCCGCACACTTTTTCTGCTCTGCTTACGAAACAGGTTGACCTCCGCGGAAAGCGCCCCCTAGAATAAAAAAATCATCATCAATGGGGCTCGCGCCTTGGACACCTGCAGTAGCCGACTTTCTAACAAACTCGCTGCCTGACCAGCAGGACGTCCGCGCTTTCTTCATCAGCCGCCGTCTTGCCAGCAGGCAGACGGTGCGCGCCGCAGTCTCTTCCCGTGCACCTTTAGTAACGTCGTATCCGCATGTCAGGAACGCCGCGTTCAAACGCGTCCCTACGCTGATACGGCATCGTCGTATCGCGAGCCTCGCGAATGCGTGGATAAACACGCGCGTAGCAGACGTGCGTAGCGAACGTACGCAGTACCCGCTACACGCCGACAAGGAACCGCCATGCCAGACAGTGACAGTTATCCCTTATGCCGCTTAGCCGTTCTATTAACTGAGGAAAGCAAGTAGACCTTCACCGCCGCGCCCGGACTTTCGCGGCCTCCGTGTCTGCTGGCTTTTCACCAGCGCGTCGAAACAGGCGCACGGAGCTACTTCATGCAATTCGGCCTCCTTCTCTCGCAGTTCCCGCACGTGCAGGAAGCCCGCGCCTTTTACGACGCCCTGCTGACGCTGCACGTCCGCGACCCGCATCAGATCGTCGCGTTCTGGCGGCGTCTGACGTCGCGCGTTGCATAGCGTTTCGCGATCCGTCCTTCAACAAATACAACCAGGAGAGAACGACATGTCCACTCCGACGAACATTTCCTCCGCGCGCAGCGCCGTGCTCGATTCGGCACACGTCGGCGATATCAAGGGCGCGCTCGGCACGATCGCTCACCATGACACCGCGCCGCGCACGAGTTGGTGGGCGCGCCTGCGCACGCTGCTCGCGATACTCGGCCCCGGTCTGATCGTGATGGTCGGCGACAACGACGCGGGCGCATTCGGCACCTACACGCAGGCAGGCCAGAACTACGGCACCACGTTGCTGTGGACCATGCTGTTGCTGGTACCGGTGCTGTTCGTCAATCAGGAGATGGTGCTGCGGCTCGGCGCGGTGACGGGCGTGGGCCACGCGCGGCTGATATTCGAGCGCTTCGGCAAGTTCTGGGGCGCCTTCAGCGTCGTCGATCTGTTCCTGCTGAACGCACTGACCATCGTGACGGAATTCATCGGTATCACGTTCGTGCTCGACTTCTTCGGCGTCTCGAAGATCGCGGGCGTGTGCATCGCCGCGGCGCTGACGATGGCCGCCGTCAGCACTGGCGACTTCCGCCGCTTCGAACGCTTCGCGGTAGTGCTGTGTGTGTTGAGCCTGCTGCTCGTGCCGGTGCTCGTGTCGATTCATCCGCCGGTCGGCCAGATGGCACGCGACTTCTTCATTCCGAACTGGCCCGCGCATTCGAAGCTGTCCGACGTGATGCTGCTCGTGATCGGCATCGTCGGCACGACGATTGCGCCATGGCAGCTGTTCTTCCAGCAGAGCTATGTGGTCGACAAGCGCATCACGCCGCGCTTCATGAACTACGAAAAAGCCGACCTGTGGATCGGCATCGTGTTCGTGCTGATCGGCGCGGTCGCGATGATCGCGTTCAGCGCGGCGCTGTTCGAAGGCCGGCCCGAGTTCGGCAACTTCACGGATGCGGGTGGCGTGATAGCCGGTCTCGAGAAATATGCGGGACGTACGTCGGCGGTGCTGTTCGCGATCGCGCTGTTCGACGCATGCGTGATCGGCGCGGCGGCCGTGTCGTTGTCGACCGCCTATGCGATCGGCGATGTGTTCAAGATCCGCCATTCGCTGCACCGTAGCGTGTCGGATGCGAAGGGCTTCTACGTCGTGTACTTCGCGATCGTCGCGGCCGCCGCGGCTTTGGTGCTGATTCCGGGCAGCCCGCTCGGTCTCCTGACCGAAGCGGTGCAGACGCTTGCCGGCGTGCTGCTGCCGAGCGCGACCGTCTTCCTGCTGCTGCTGTGCAACGACCGCGCGGTGCTGGGTCCGTGGGCCAATTCGAAGAAGCTCAATCTGTTTACCGGTGCGGTGATCTGGGTGCTCGTGATGCTGTCGATCATCCTGACCGCGTCGGTGATCTATCCGGACATGTCGGGCCAGACGATTATCGAAGTGCTTGCGGGCGGCACGTTGCTCGCGGTCGTCGGGTATGTGGCGACCATCGGGATTCGCAGGCTGCGGGGCGAATCCGCAGCCGAGCCAGCTCCGGTCTATGCGAAAGACGCGCGCAACACGTGGCGCATGCCACCGCTCGACGAACTGCCGCCGCCGCGCCTGACGCTCGCCAAGCGCGTGTGGATGGGCGTGCTGCGCGGCTATCTGCTGCTCGCGATCGCGCTCGTGATCGTCAAGGTCGTGCAGATGGCGTTGCTCAGGTAGTGCGTATGGTGAGGAGTTCCAGGAGGTCTGGGCAATGGTGAGGATTTACGGGATCCATGTCCCAGGTGACGACGGAAGTGCTGCCGGTGCCTGTACCGGCCGGCAGCGCTTCAAATAACTCATTGCCCCTTCCAGGCCCGCGGCACCCGGTGAAAATTCCGGTCGAAGTAGATCAGACTGTCGCCGTCGGCGCGCACGCGAATCTGCGTCGTCTCCACGAACATGACCGAGTGCGAGCCCACTTCCTTCGCTTCCACGATCTTCCCCTGCAAGCTCGCGAGCGCACCGCGCAGCATCGGCACGTCGTTTTCGCCCTGATCCCACACAGGTAGCTTCAAGCGCTCTTCCATCGAAAGACTGGTCATGCCCGCAAAATGACGCGCGATACTTTCGAGGCTCGCGGGCAGCACGTTGATACACACATCACGGTTTCCGACGAACACCGCGTGCATCGCGCTCGAACGGTTCAGGCAGATCAGCAGCGTGGGCGGCGTATCGGTGACCGAGCAGACTGCGCTCGCCGTGATGCCGCAGCAACCGTGCGGACCCGCTGTGGTGATCACGTTCACGGCGGCGCCGAGGTGCGCCATCGCCTGCCTGAACTGCTGGCGGTTTTCATCGATCCCGGCATGAGCCGGTATGGGTTGACTCGACATGTTGATGTCTCCTGTGTCCGGTTGCCAGTTATCGCAAGATGGACCGGTAGTGTTAGCGAGGCTTTGCGGCCGCTTGTCGGCCAGCTATCATGAAAGCCCTCTGACGATAATTCCCCGCGTGCCATTTCCACGCACGCGTCTGACCATTCCCATGCCGCGAAGCGACCTTGCGCCGCGAGGAACGCGCCCGACGACAGCACGAAGCCGCCGCCCACGCCGAACTGGCTCCACGCCGCGAAATAGCCGCGTTTTTCGGGCGGGGCGTTCTCGCTGATCATCAGCACGCCGCCGCCCCATTCGCCACCGGACGCGATACCTTGCAGCAACCGCAATCCGGCAAGCGCCGCGGGGGCGGCCAGGCCGATGTGCTCATAGGTCGGCAACAGGCCGATGCCAAACGTCGCAAAGCCCATGATCAGCAGCGTCCAGACGAGCGACGCGCGGCGTCCGTAGCGGTCCCCGATATGCCCGAACACGATGCCGCCAATCGGACGCGCGACGAAACCGATCGCAAACGCTGCAAACGCGCCGATCGTGCCGATCAGCGGGTCCGCGTGCGCGGGAAAGAACAGTTGGCCGAGCACGAGCGCGGCCGCGGTGCCGTACACGAAAAAGTCGTACCACTCCATTGCGTTGCCGGCCACCGACGCGATGATGATTTTCTTGAGTGCGCGATCCGACTCTGCCGTGGCGCGCCCGGCCGTCGTCGGGGATTGAACGGAAGCCATGTCTGCTCGCATCTGAAATGGGGGGATGGCGGCCTTTCAGAAAGGCTTCGCACGATGTACGCAGTGTCGAGGCGACAGATAGTGGCGTCAAATTAGCCGAAAAGCAGGGCGGGTATCAGGGCAGCTAATATGCCTGCGGATGAAACATCGTATGGATGGTCTCGGCGCGAATGGTGAGGAGTTCCAGGAGATGACGCTACGGTGAGGTTTTACGGGAGCGGTGTTCAAGCGAGCCTCTCGAGGTGAGGTCTTCCAGGATGGTGAGGAGTTCCAGGAGATCATCCCTGCGTGCGAGGCCTCGCACTCGCGGCAATCGGTCGATCCGGGCGCAGCGCGGGCCGTTGATCACGTACGCACCCACGACGCTGAAGGCCGGGTGAAGTTGCAACTCGCAGCACAAACGCGACATTTGAACTTTGGACCTACAGTGAATCTGGCGACAACTATATTTAAGTTAAATTTGCCCGAGGCAACCTGTGCCGCCGCGTCACCGACCCGCCCAGACCCTCTGCCCCGGCAGTTTGCCGGTCCCGCGGCCGGACGCCGATGCACCCGCGAGGCTGACCGGCATGTCAGCGCTCGTTGCAAAAACGGGAACTATGAGTTGGCGGCACGGGGCTTGTAAGCCGACAGCAAGTGGATAAACTGGCGCCCAACGATCTGGCATACAGGCTCTCGGCCCCGCCGGGCCGGTGTTTCACTAACCTATGCGACTCCAGCCGTCCCAACCTTTAACTGGCATCGGGACATCGCCGGCGGTAGCGAAGGGACATCGGCCGGCGTCGCCCTCGGGGTCCGAAGAACGTGCCAGAAACCGATTCTAACCATCGAGTGAACGATATGGCTTTGCACAAGGCAGTATTGGTAGCAGTGGCACTTGTAGCATGTATCGATGCGCACGCACAGGTCGCCGGCATACAGCCTCTGAGCGTCACCATTGAGCAGTCCCAGGCGCTTCTGCAGGGATGGAGCGTCAAGAAGAGCGTACTGGGCAAATCGGTCTACAACGACCAGAGCGAAAAAATCGGCGAGGTCAAAGATTTGATCGTGGCCCCGGACGGCTCCGTCTCGGCGGCCATCGTCGCTACAGGCGGCTTCCTCGGCGTCGCCACGCATGACGTAGCGGTGCCCATCGCCGCTCTCGACGTGCGCGGCGGCAATCTATATCTGCCGGGTGCCACCAAGGACGCCCTGAAGGCAACGCCTGATTTCCAGTACGCGAAGGTGCAATCGCCGCCTAAGCCGAAGAAGGTTCAGGCAGAGTGACCTGTTTGCAACAGTCCTAACCTGAGGTCGTTGCGGCTGGCAAGGTCAGTCGCAACGACCGATCGCCGGACGCGAGCTTCGCGCTCAACCGCTTACCTCTTCAGTCCCCTTACCCTGCACACACAAGACCCTGCCCCCGCGCTGTTCGGATGGGGGTATCGCAGAGTAGCCCCATCCGAACAAAGCCCTTCAGACCGCCTTCCTATTTTTCCCTTTCCAAGCCACTTCAATATTGGCAACTGCTGATTAACACGGCCGCGCGTCTGGACGGGCCACCGCCTTTCATTGATCACCCAACACCATGCAAAAAACCCTCGGACTTGCCGTTGCCACCCTGCTCGCCGTCGCCGCTATTGCGCTGTGGACCCTGCTCGCCCGGTTCGAACCATCCATCAAGTCCGCCATCGAGACGGAAGGCGCGCTTGCGACCCAGACGCAGGTGCTCGTGGGTAGCGTCGAATTCTCGCCCTTAACCGGCGTGGGCGCGCTTGATGGACTTAGCGTGGGAAACCCCACTGGTTTCTCTTCGCCCTACGCCGTAGTGGTGGACCGTATCGCCTTGCATGTGGAGAGCGGCTCACTTCTCGGCGGCGGCCCTGTCATTGTTGATTCCGCCACAGTCATCGCCCCGCAGATTACTTATGAGGCGCAAAGTCCCACCGCCACCAGCAACCTGGAGACCATCAAGAAAAAAGCCCAAGCCTATTCCGCCACCCCGGCCGCCATCCAGGCCGGCGGCAACCCGCGCAAGGTCATCATCCGCAACCTCACCGTAATGGGCGGCGCGCTCTCACTTGACATTCACCTGCCCGGAGGCGCGCTCACGGTACCGCTGCCTCCGCTGCATCTCGCCAATGTCGGCGCGACCACAAACGGCGCGACTCCGCCCGAGATCATCCGTGCCGTGTGCGAGGCGCTCGCGGACGAAGCGAAAAAGGCGGTCACCGAGGCCATCGCCGAGAAGCTCAAATCCGTTATCAGCATCCTCAAGCCGCCCGTAGGTGGGTTGCCAAAGCTGCCTTCGCCCCCGTCGCTGCCGTCCCCTCCGTCGCTGCCGTCCCCGCCGTCGCTGCCGTCCCCGCCATCCCGGCCACCGCTGCCACCCCCACCCGGCCTACCCTTGCCGCCCCCTCCGGGCTTTTAGGGCCTTGCGTCACTCATAGCCGAGCAACGAAGGCAGCACATGAGTCATGGAGCATCCTCCGTCCCGGCCGACTCTACAGCCAACGCGGCGTGAGTCGTCGAGCGGCGGGCAGCTTCCATGCCCCGTTCGAAAAACTCCGCGGTATGGTCGATGAATGCCCTGACCTTTGCGGGCAACAGCGCGCGCCCGATATAGGCCAGTCGGACTTCCGCCGCCGTGTCGACGATCTCGAAGTTTTCCAGCAGACGCACGAGCCGGCCAGCCTTGATATCCTGTTCCACAAGCGTGAAGGGTAGCAAGCCCACACCGAATCCCTCGAGGATGATGTCGCGGTTGAATAGCGGGTTATTCGAGGCGATTTCGTATTTGATTGGCACAGCGACGTTTTCCTGATCGATCCGGAAGGTAAGCGTCGGCTTGTGCATCGAGGGGGGCACCGTGACAAACACATGATCGGCCAGGTCGGCAGGATGCCGCGGCGGCGCGCGCCTCGCCAGGTACGCCTGCGTTGTGACAACGACCAGCGGCAACCGCTGGAGAAGGCGCGTCACAGCCAGATCCGTCGCCAACATATACGGCAGCACGATCCCCAGGTCGTATCCGTCGGCCGTCAGGTCGACAGATCGCTCGGTCAAAGTGATATCCAGAGTGATATTCGGATGTTTGCGCTTGAACGACGCAATCAACGGTGCAAGCCATGTCAACGCAGTTGTAGTGTGCGCGACCACGCGTAATACACCCGCCGGTATTCGTCCTCGACCTGCGGCGCTCGCTTCCAGGCAGTCCAGATCGTCGAGAACGCGGCAGCATCCCTCGTAAAAGTGCTCCGCGGCTTCCGTGAGCGAAAACTGCCGCGTGGAACGGTGAAACAGGCGCGTTCCCAGACGCTCTTCCAGCGATGCGATTGAGCGTGAAACAACCGATGGTGACAGGTCCAACATTTCGCCCGCGCGTCGGAAGTTTCTCACTTCGACGATGGTGCGGAACAGACGCAAGCTTTCGATATATTCCATGGTCTACGTTTTCGAGCATCCGGACATCTTGCCATCGCAACACATTGCGGCCTCGGTCAGCGATTCACCCGCCTGAGGCACTCGTGCCCTATGCGTCGGCGGTGTTTTTTTCCATTGGCTGCCGATACAGTACAGACGAAGCAAATTCCGCCAGCATTGTCTGGATCGACTGGTCGGTCGCTCCCTGCGGATCGCACATATTGAACAGCTGCATGCCATCGCACAGACTCACGAAGCCGAGCGCGAGCGCGTCCGCCCGCAGTGGCAAGGCGTGGTCGCTTTCGGTCAGGCGCGTCCGGATATGGGCGCTGACCTGTAAAAGCGTTTCGCGTCGCAACGCATGAACCCGCTCCTGAAAGGCGCTGTCGCGGCGCGCAAGGAGGTACGCCTCAACCCAAAGCGGAAAGCATTCGCGTTCACGATGGGAGCGGACAAAATGAGCAATCGCGCACACCGTGGACTGCTCAGGCGTGCCGCCATCTTCAGGGATCGCCTGCACATTCTGCTGCGCCTCAGCGGCGTCGCGCCGCAACAGTTCCGTCAGCAGGTCCTGTTTGCTCCTGAAATTGGAGTAGAACGCGCCCCTCGTGTACCCTGCGGCCTCAACGATGTCCTCCACGCTCGTCGCAGCGAAACCCTTCTCGATGAACATGGTCCTTGCGGCGCGGTACAGGCGCTCCCGGGTCTGCTCTTTTCTGCGCGCGTGGCTCAGGCGTTCGGGCTTCATGGCGTGGCTAAAGGCGGTCCCACCGTTCGCGCTCGCCCGCGCAAAGACGAACCTGTGAAATCGCTATTTCTCGACGGCCCCGCTGAAATCGGCTCAGGTCACCCAGCGGCAAGTCGACATTAGACTCATAACTGATAATTTAGTCAATATATAAATTGAGGGCGCGAGCGAGGCCGGAGTCAGCGGCAGCACGCTCGGTCCGGCGGCTCAGGCACAGACGCCCAGATTGGCGTATCAGTTGTGGCGTATCAGTCGGCCTCGACCTCGCTCGCAGACAGTGCCAGGCTGATTTCACCCAGGTACACGCTTTCGCCGACCACACACTCGCGCGACGCATTTCCCAGAGCATGACGAATCTCGATGCGGTACATGCCGCTATCTTTCGCGAGACCACCGAACCGAAAATCGCCGAACGCGTCCGAGACAGTTTCTGCAACGCATTCATTGCCCGAATACAGGGCAATCGCTGCAGCCGCGACGTATTCAACTACGTCCCCGACCGTGGCGCTGACGCTTGCGCTTATGAAGCAGCTTGTCCACCGTTTCAAGCCGCTGTACCACACGCGAGGTTTTGTTTCCAGATTGGGCCGCAAAACCTCGAGCCCTTCACGCCGGGCTTTTTCCGCCATGGCGGCGTCATCGAGCTTGACAGCCTCGAAGACGCCAGTGGGGCAAGCCTGCTCGCAGCGTGGATGCTTCCAGCCTTGGTCGAGCAGATGCGCGTCGAAGATCCACGTCTGCGGCAGTTGCAGTTCCTCGTTCCAGACTATCGCCTTGTACGGGCAGGACTTTACGATGTCTTTGCGCCCTCGCGCCTTCTCCGGATCGATGATCACAATGCCGTCGGATCGCTTTCGGATCGCATCGCCGCCGACGCGCATGCAGGGTGCGTCGTCGCAGTGATTGCACATCACCGGCAAGTACGTCGTCCCGACCATGTGGGAGTCGCCCTGCACGCGGCGCAGGATGCTCCTCACGCCGCGCGACGGATCATGAAAGCGTCCCCGCCTTTCCACTTTTCCACCTGCACAAGACATGAATTCGGACTCATGCTGCTTGTACCCGTCGTCTGGGGCCGATCGGGGGTCAGCAGGTTCATGCAGCCGCCAATTTCAACGCGCTCGCCTTCTATTTCGATCAACTGGAATTCAGCGCTCGCCTCGTAAGACTTGACTACCCCGTGAGCGACCAGGGGCGATACATCAGCCGCACAGATGACCGCACCCCG
Source organism: Burkholderia sp. H160 (assembly GCA_000173575.1). Taxonomy (GTDB): domain Bacteria; phylum Pseudomonadota; class Gammaproteobacteria; order Burkholderiales; family Burkholderiaceae; genus Paraburkholderia. The sequence continues at coordinate 40,517 of ABYL01000061.1, forward strand.
GTCGTTGTAGACCTTGACGAGATCGCGAGGGGCAATGCCCCGGGCGACCGCGTCGACGGGACCGAGTCGCAGTAACCAGAAGCGATGTCCGCCAATCAACGCACGATGATCTTCGATGCTGTTGATCGACGAGTTCTTGCCGTCGCAATGGGTGTGGAAACTGTAGCGGCTATGCGTGGCGATCAGCTGCAGCGGATAGTGCTGGGCCAGTGGGGAGCGCAAGCCCTCCCACGACGGCATGTATCGGTTCACCGGCGGTCGTTCGGGGTTGTCCGCCGTGTGCCGCTTCAGCAACTCGGGAACGAACTCAAGCTTGCCGCTGGGCGTCTGCAGGCCCATGCCGAATTTTTCGGCGTACCGCGACGGCATCGGATGCGGTTCCGGCAGATCCGACGATTCGAATACCCGCTTGACCCAGTCCAACTCCCCGCCGCCATCGGTGAACACCCCGCCCAGTCCCAGACGGGTCAGAATAGCCGTGAAGATGTCATAGTCGGAGCGGGACTCGCCCAGAGGTTCGATGCACTTATGCTGCAGCGTGATCATACGCTGATTCACCGTGTTGAAACCGTGATGCGCGTAGCCGCCGGAATTCGCCCATTCGCCGATATCCCACCGCTCCAGCGATGTGCATGCAGGCAGAATGATGTCGGCGAACTGCGCCTCGCCTTC
>ABYL01000060.1 GCA_000173575.1 Burkholderia sp. H160
CCTCGAACTGCCACCGAGTCCGGCCCAGCCGTTGCCGGCCTTCACGCCGGCCGATCTCGGCCGTATTGCGCGCAACAAGCTGGAGTTGGCCTCCGAGTACATCGAACTCGGCGATCTCGCGGGCGCCCGCGCGCTCATCAACGAAGTGATCGAAGCGAACGATCCAGCCACGCGCACCGAAGCCCGCGCGTTGCTTTCGACTCTCGCACCGCTGTCGTGACGCGTATCGCATTAGGCGTCCAGTACGACGGCGCGGCGTTCGCCGGCTGGCAGTCGCAACCGCATGGCAACACGGTGCAGGACGAGCTCGAACGGGCGCTGCGCGAATTCACGCGCACGCCCGTGCAGACGGTCGTGGCCGGCCGCACCGACCGCGGTGTGCATGGCCTTGGCCAGGTCGTGCATTTCGACACCGAACTCGATCGCGTCGACATTTCCTGGGTGCGCGGCCCGAATGCATTCCTGCCGAAGACGATTGGCGTGCAGTGGGCCAAGCCGATGCCCGATGATTTTCACGCGCGTTTTTCGGCATTCGAGCGGACCTATTACTACGTGCTGTACGTGAGTCCGGTGCGCTCGCCGATGCTCACGACGCGTGCCGGCTGGGTGCACACGCCGCTCGACGTCGACGCGATGCGCTTGGCCGCCGAGCACCTGATCGGCGAGCACGACTTTTCGGCGTTCCGGTCGTCGCAATGCCAGTCGAAAACGCCGTTCAAGCATCTGTATCAGATCGACGTCAAACGGCAAGGTAACTTCGTGCATTTCCGCTTTCGCGCGAATGCGTTCCTGCACCACATGGTGCGCAACGTGATGGGCTGTCTGATCGAAATCGGCAGCGGCCGCCGCCCGGCCGCGTGGATGGCCGACGTACTCGCGAGCCGCAGCCGCGATTGCGCGGCGCCGACCTTCATGCCCGACGGCTTGTACCTCGCGCAAGTGGGCTATCCTGAGCAATTCGGCGTGCCCGCCCCAGCGACGGGCAGCGTGCCGTGGAGCAGCGTATGGACCGAGCAACCGGAAACATGAAAGCACCAGAAAACCTCGCCAACCAGGCCGACGCCACCGCCCAGCAAAGCGTGCCGCACCGCACGCGCATCAAACTGTGCGGACTGTCGAAACCCACCGACGTAGCCCACGCGATCGACCTCGGCGCCGACGCGATTGGCCTAGTGTTCTATCCGCCGAGCGCGCGCTCGGTGAGCGTCGCGCAAGCGGTCGAGCTCGTGCACGACGTGCCGCCATTCGTGTCGGTCGTCGGTCTGTTCGTCAATGCGACACCGGAATGGGTCCGTGAAGTCGCGAGCAACGTGAACCTGACGCTGTTGCAGTTTCACGGCGACGAGACGCCGGAGCAATGCGAGATGCTCGCCGGCGTTGCGGGTTTGCCTTGGTTGCGTGCGTTGCGCGTTGCGGCGGATACTCGACCGGCCGATTTGGTAAAATCGGCTCTCAACTATTCAGCAGCCAGTGGTCTTCTATTCGATACCCATGTCGAAGGCTACGGCGGCGGTGGGAAGGTTTTCGATTGGTCACTTATTCCAGCAGAGCTCGCGCCTCGGGCCGTTTTGAGTGGTGGGTTGAACGCGCAAAACGTCAGTGATGCGATCCATCGCGTGCGCCCGTACGCGGTCGATGTCTCGAGCGGCATCGAAGTATCGGGCGCCAGGGGCGTGAAGGATCACGCCCGGATGGCTGCGTTCGTACGCGCTGTGCGCGCCGCGGACGCCGAATGATTCAGGCTCGCGGGCGCTTTCCGATGAAAGCCGCGAGCCATCCTGAGAAGAGTGATCACCATGTACAACTTGCCTGACGAAAGAGGCCACTTCGGCCAGTTTGGCGGCGTATTCGTCGCTGAGACGCTGTTTTCCGCGCTCGACGAGCTGCGCGAAGCGTACGAGAAATATCAGAAAGACCCGGAATTCGTCGCCGAATACGAGCGCGAACTGAAGTATTTCGTGGGTCGCCCCTCCCCGATTTATCACGCACACCGCTGGAGCGAATTGCTCGGCGGTGCCCAGGTTTATCTGAAGCGTGAAGACCTGAATCACACCGGCGCGCACAAGATCAACAACGTGATCGGCCAGGCGCTGCTCGCCAAGCGCATGGGCAAGCCGCGCGTGATCGCCGAGACCGGTGCCGGCCAGCACGGCGTCGCCACGGCAACAATCTGCGCGCGCTTCGGTATGGAGTGCGTGGTCTACATGGGCGCGGAAGACGTGCGCCGCCAAGCCGCCAACGTGTATCGCATGAAGCTGCTCGGCGCGACGGTCGTGCCGGTCGAATCGGGCTCGCGTACGCTTAAGGATGCGCTGAACGAAGCGATGCGCGACTGGGTCACCAACGTCGAAAACACGTTCTACATCATTGGCACGGTCGCAGGTCCGCATCCGTATCCGATGATGGTGCGCGACTTCCAGCGCGTGATCGGCGACGAATGCCGCGTGCAGATGCCCGAACTCGCCGGTCGCCAGCCGGATGCCGTGATCGCCTGTGTTGGCGGTGGTTCGAACGCGATGGGGATCTTTTATCCGTATATCGACGATAGTTCGGTGCAGTTGATTGGCGTCGAAGCAGCCGGCGACGGCATCGAAACGGGTCGTCACGCCGCTTCGCTGATCGGTGGTAGCCCGGGTGTGCTGCACGGCAACCGCACGTATCTGCTGCAGGACGAAGACGGCCAGATCATCGAGACGCATTCGGTGTCGGCCGGCCTCGACTACCCAGGCGTCGGTCCCGAGCATGCGTGGCTAAAAGAAAGCAATCGCGCGCAATATGTCGGCATCACCGATGAAGAAGCGCTGAAAGCATTCCACGATTGCTGTCGCATCGAGGGCATCATCCCTGCGCTGGAGTCGAGCCACGCGCTCGCTTACGCTACGAAGCTCGCGCCGACCTTGTCGAAAGACAAGATTCTGCTGGTCAACCTGTCGGGCCGCGGCGACAAGGACATGCACACGGTCGCCGAGCGATCGGGTATCCAGTTCTGAGCCGCGACGATGCGCGACGAGTTCGACGAGCCGCAGCCGGCGATTGAAACCGCGAATCCGGGCGCCGAGGTATTGGCGGCCGCGGCATCTGCACCGTTGGTGGCGCAGGTGCCGGCCGGCATTCAGCTGTTGAACCGCGATTTTCTGACCGATGTAGCGAACATTCCCGACGGGTCGATCGACCTGATCGTCTGTGATCCGCCCTATGGGCTGGGGAAGGACTACGGCAACGACTCGGACATGCGCACAGGCGAGGAATTTCTCGTCTGGACGCGTGGCTGGCTCGAGCTCGCAGTCCCGAAGCTCAAGCCGACGGGTTCGCTCTACATTTTCTGCACCTGGCAATACGCGCCGGAAATCTTCAGTTTCCTGAAGACCAAACTCACGATGGTCAACGAAATCATCTGGGACCGGCGCGTGCCGAGCATGGGCGGCACCACGCGCCGCTTCACGTCGGTGCACGACAACATCGGGTTTTTCGCGGTGTCGAAGGACTATTTCTTCGATCTCGACCCCGTCCGCATCCCGTACGATGCAGTCACGAAGAAGGCGCGTTCGCGAAAGTTGTTCGAAGGAAGCAAGTGGTTGGAGCTTGGCTATAATCCGAAGGATGTCTGGTCGGTCTCGCGTCTGCATCGGCAGCATGCCGAGCGCGTCGCGCACCCGACCCAGAAGCCTCTGGAAATCGTCGAGCGAATGGTGCTGTCCAGCTGCCCGAAGGGCGGCCGCGTGCTCGACCCATTCATGGGCAGCGGCACGACCGCAGTCGCTTGCGTCCGTCATCAGCGCGAATTCGTCGGCTATGAGATCAACGAGAGCTATTGCGCGATAGCGCGCGAGCGCGTCAGCGTCGCCGCTATGCCTGCTGCGCCGCGTCGGACCCGAGCGAAGCCGAAAGTGCAGCCGTCGACCGAAGTGCAGTGAAAAGCGTGAAACTTGCCGCTAAGTGCGCTGAAAAGCTCGCTTCGATGAGCGCGCAGTAGCCCTAATTCGAGAATACTTCCATGTCCCGTATCAAGAACACGTTTGCCGCGCTGTCCGCTCAAGGTAAGAAAGGCTTGATTCCGTTCATGACCGCTGGCGACCCGGATCCGGCTCGCACGGTCGAATTCATGCACGCGCTCGCCGCCGGCGGCGCGGATGTGATCGAACTCGGCGTGCCGTTTTCCGACCCGATGGCCGACGGCCCGGTGATCCAGCAGTCGTCCGAACGCGCGCTCGCGAAGGGCGTGTCGCTGCGCCACGTGCTGGCCGACGTCAAACGCTTCCGCGAAACCGACGACAAAACTCCGGTCGTGCTGATGGGCTATGCCAATCCGATCGAACGGATGGGCGCCGAGGCCTTCGCGAAAGCAGCGAAGGAAGCGGGCGTCGATGGCGTGCTGGTGGTCGATTATCCGCCTGAAGAATGCGCTAACTTCGCGGAACAGATGCAAGCTGCCGGCATCGATCCGATATTTCTGCTCGCGCCGACTTCTACCGACGAACGTATCGCAGAGGTCGGCCGGATCGCAAGTGGCTACGTCTACTATGTGTCGCTGAAAGGGGTCACCGGCGCGGCAAATCTGGACGTTTCCAGCATCGCGAGTAAAATCCCGGCCATCAAGTCGCGCGTCCCCCTGCCGGTGGGCGTCGGTTTCGGCATTCGCGACGCGCAAACGGCGCGCGCGGTGGGCGAGGTGGCCGACGCCGTCGTGATCGGCAGCCGTATCGTCCAATTGCTCGAACAGGCAGCACCCGACGTCGCTGCCGAGACGCTCACGCGCTTCGTCGCCGAAGTGCGCGAGGCGCTCGATAGCGTCGCGACTGCCCAATAACAGTTATTTTTGTCGCGGTAACGTGAGCGGCGGGCTTGTCCCGCCGTTCGCGCGACTGCTGACCCAGAAGGATTCCCTATGAGCTGGCTCGATAAGCTGCTGCCGCCAAAAATCAAACAAACCGACCCGAAGAACCGCAAGGGAATTCCGGAAGGCCTGTGGATCAAGTGCCCGTCGTGCGAAGCCGTGCTGTATCGCAACGACGTCGAGGCTAATCTGCATGTTTGCCCGAAGTGCGACCATCACATGCGCATCGGCGCGCGTGAGCGGCTCGACAGCCTGCTCGATCCGGAAGGCCGCTACGAAATCGGCCAGGAAATCGTTCCGGTCGACGCTCTGAAGTTCAAAGATAGCCGCAAATACCCCGAGCGCCTGAAAGAGGCGATGGACGAAACCGACGAGACCGACGCAATGGTCGTGATGGGCGGCGCGATTCACACGCTGCCGGTCGTCGTGGCGAACTTCGAGTTTTCGTTCATGGGTGGCTCGATGGGTTCGGTGGTCGGCGAGCGTTTCGCGCGCGGCGCGCAGAACGCGCTCGAACAGAAAGTGCCGTTCATCTGCTTTACCGCTTCGGGCGGCGCGCGGATGCAGGAGAGCCTGCTGTCGCTGATGCAGATGGCGAAGACCACCGCGATGCTCACGAAGCTGGCCGAAGCCAAGCTGCCGTTCATTTCGGTGCTGACCGACCCGACGATGGGCGGCGTGTCCGCGAGTTTCGCGTTTCTCGGCGACGTCGTGATCGCCGAGCCGAAGGCGCTGATCGGCTTTGCCGGTCCGCGCGTGATCGAACAGACCGTGCGCGAGAAACTGCCGGAAGGCTTCCAGCGCGCCGAGTTCCTGCTGCAGAAGGGCGCGGTCGACATGATCGTCGACCGTCGCAAGCTGCGCGAAGAAATCGCGCAATTGCTCGCGCTGCTGAGCCACCAGCCGGCGGACGCGGTCGCGTAAAAGCCGGTCAGACAAGCAATCAAAAATAGCGCGCCGCGTGAGCAATCAAGCGGCGCGCTGTCATTTCCGGGATAATTACGGTCGCCTGCGATGCAGCGGCGGTTGAAGCCGAAGCTGACACGGCTCAAGGTGCGGGTTTGTGCGCATAAACCGCGCGGTGGCTTCCGCCCCTGACCGACGGGGGGCGCGACCCTCCGAGCGCAACCGCCTGACCGGCACCATCCGCAGCACCGCAGAACCGAACCACCGCGACTCACTCAAGATTCACCCGATGACGACATTCCCCACTCTCGACGCGTGGCTCACGCACCTTGAATCCGCGCATCCGGTCGGCATCGACATGGGTTTGGGCCGCATCTCCCAGGTACGCGATGCGATGCAGCTGTCGTTCGCCTGCCCGATCATCACGGTCGGTGGCACCAACGGCAAAGGCTCGACCTGTGCGATTCTCGAAGCGATCCTGCTGCGCGCGGGCTATACGGTCGGCTGCCACACGTCGCCGCATCTGCTGTCGTTCAACGAGCGCGCGCGCATCAACGGCGCGATGGCAAGCGACGCAGATCTGCTGCCGCACTTCGAAGCCGTCGAAGCCGCGCGCCTGAGCCTCGCCAATCCGGTTACGCTGACCTATTTCGAATTCACGACGCTCGCGATCATGAGCCTGTTCGCGTCGCGTGGCCTCGACGTGGTGATTTTCGAGGTCGGCCTCGGCGGCCGTCTCGACGCAGTCAATATCCTCGATACCGATTGCGCGATCATCACGAGCATCGACATCGATCACACCGACTATCTCGGCGATACACGCGAAAAAATCGGCTTCGAAAAAGCCGGCATTTTCCGCCCCGGCAAGCCGGCGATCTGTGCGGATCCGGTGCCGCCGCAATCGCTGATCGAGCACGCGGAGAAGATCGGCGCCCAATTGTGGCTGTTCGGCCGCGATTTCCGTTACGAAGGCCAGGCCGGCAGCGAGCGCCAGCAGTGGAGCTATGTCGGCCCCACGCTGCGGCGCTCGGCGCTCGCGTATCCGTCGCTCCGCGGCGCGAATCAACTGATCAACACGTCGGCGGCGCTGGCCGGGCTCGAAGCGTTGCGCGACCGCCTGCCGGTGTCGGCGCAGGACATTAGGCTCGGCATCGCCAACGTGGACCTGCCGGGCCGTTTCCAGGTGCTGCCGGGCAAGCCAGCCATCGTTCTCGACGTCGGCCACAATCCGCATGCGGCCGCGGTGCTCGGACAGAATCTCGGCAACATGGGTTTTTTCCCGTACACGTACGCCGTGTTCGGCTCGATGCGCGACAAGGATATTGCAGGCGTCCTCAGTCATCTGAAGGGCGAGATCGATCACTGGTGCGTGACCGATCTGCCGACCCCGCGCGCCGCGTCAGCGCAAGCGCTGGAAACCGCGCTTCGCGAGCTGGGTGTGGAAGACAGCGCCGACAGCAGCATCACGCGTTACGCGACGCCCGCACAGGCTTTCCAGGACGCGCTAAAACGTGCGTCAGAGAATGATAGAATCGTGGTCTTCGGCAGTTTCTATACGGTAGCGGGTGTGATGGCCTACCGGAAATCGCAGCAACACTGAGCGGGCGCCAGGCTCGAACCAAGCGATTCATGGGAATTTTCTCGTTCGGCAAGAAAGACGACGCGCCCAGCCGGCGCGGCGCAAACACCAGTTCCAATCGGGCCGCCCGGGGTGAGCGCGTCGAGCGGCGCACCCGCCGCACCGAGCAAGCCGCCGATGCAGATGCCATGCTGCTTGACCCCACGCTGCCGGAAAAGCAGCGCGCGCGTCGCCGGCTCGTGGGCGCAATCGCACTGGTCGTCGCGGCGGTGATCATCCTGCCGATGGTGCTGGATTCGCACCCCAAGCCCGTCACCGACGACATCTCGATCGACATTCCGAGCCGGCCCGCGCCAAAGCTCGCCAAATCCACTACCAACGAAGACGTGCAAGCCGGCGTCGCGCCGGACAATCCGCCGGCTGCCGACACGGGCGTCGCCGCCTCCAGCCTCGCGCCGGCAACGACCGCAGCGACCACGGCAGCAGCCTCGGCCTCCACAGCGAAGCCAACCCAATCGACTCAATCGACCGCAGCGAAACAGGGCACGACACCGTCCGCCGCAACCGGCACTGCGCCCAAACCCGCCGCGAAGGCGCAAGCCGAGTCGCTCTCAGCCAACACCGCACCTGCTGGCGCCGCCAAACAGACGAAGGCACCCGCAGCCGCACCGTCGCCATCAACTGACGACGACACGAACACGGCCGCCGCCAGCGCCGACGCGAACTCCGGCACACCGGCCTCGCCGCCGGGCAACCGTTTCGCGGTGCAGCTCGGCGCCTTCACGAACGAGGCGAGCGCGCGCAAATGGGCCGCGAAGTTGAAAGCGGCAGGTGTGCCCGCATATACGGAGCACAAGAAGCAGGCTGACGGCTCGACGCAGACGTTGCTGCGCGCCGGCCCGTTCGCCGATCGCGCCGCAGCGAGCGCCGCGATCGCGAAGGTTCGCGAGGCGGGCCTCGTGTCGGGCGCCAACGGTAGCAGTACGCAGTAAGCGAGCGATGTTCACTGCCTTCGACTACGCTGTAATGGCGGTGATCGGCTTGTCAGCGCTACGAGGCGCCTGGCGCGGTTTGTTGTCGGAAGTGTTTGGTTTGATCGGCTGGGTCGCGGCGTTTTTCGTGGCTTGCGAGTTCGTGGGCTACGTGGTCCCGTATATCCCGTCCAACTGGCCGGGTGGCGCGTTGACCCAGTGGCTGCTGGCTTTCTCGCTCGTGGTGATCGGCGTGGTGCTGGTCGCGAGCGTGGTGAGCGCGATGCTCAGCCGCCTCGTGCAGGTCACAGGCCTAGGCGGTGCGGACCGCTCGCTCGGTTTGATGTTCGGCCTCGTGCGTGGGGTCGTTCTGGTGCTGATTCTGGTCGCCCTCGCTGGCTTGACCGAACTGCCCAAAGAGGAATTCTGGCGCAACGCGTTGCTTCGCCCCTATGCGGTCGAGGGAGTACGCGCAATGAAACCGCTGCTCCCCAAGGCGCTTGCCGCGTACGTCCATGTGGACGATCCGGGCACTCCGAGCAACGCGCAACAGGACTCCGGCGCACGCCGGTTGCCTTGACGTCGTAGCGCTCGCGTCGCATCGCGGCGCGGACGTGGTCGCAGGCACCGGCCGCCATCTAGAATTTCGTACCTTTGAAGGACATGCCATGTGCGGCATCGTAGGCGTAGTTTCCCACTCTCCGGTCAACCAGCTGATCTATGACAGCCTGCTGCTGCTGCAGCACCGCGGTCAGGACGCCGCCGGCATCGCAACCGCGAACGGCAGCAATTTCCACATGCACAAGGCCAACGGCATGGTGCGCGACGTGTTCCGCACGCGCAACATGCGCAGCCTGCCGGGCACGACGGGCATCGGCCAGGTCCGTTACCCGACCGCCGGTTCGGCATCGAGCGAAGAAGAAGCGCAGCCGTTCTACGTGAACGCGCCGTTCGGCATCATCCTCGCGCACAACGGCAACCTGACCAACTGGCAGCAGCTGAAAGATGAGATGTTCCGCATCGATCGCCGCCACGTGAACACCAATTCCGATACCGAAGTGCTGCTCAACGTGCTCGCGCACGAACTGCAACTGTCGAGTTCGGGTCTGCAGCTCGATCCGGCCGCGCTGTTCAAGGCGGTGTCGGGCGTGCATCGGCGGGTGCGCGGCTCGTACGCGATCGTTTCGCTGATCGCCGGCTACGGCCTGCTCGGTTTCCGCGACCCGTTCGGTATCCGTCCGCTGTGCCTCGGCAAGCAGGAAACGGCTGACGGCGTCGAGTGGATGCTGGCCTCGGAATCGGTGGCGATCGAAGGTGTCGGTTTCGAGTTCGTGCGCGACGTGCAGCCGGGCGAGGCGATTTTCATCGACACCGAAGGCCAGCTGCATTCGCAGCAGTGCGCGACGAGCCCAAGCCTGAACCCCTGCATCTTCGAACTCGTGTATCTCGCGCGTCCGGATTCGGTGCTCGACGGCGTGCCGGTCTACAACGTGCGTCTGCGCATGGGCGACTACCTCGCCGAAAAGATCAAGCGCGAGCTGCCCGACGTCGCGATCGACGTGGTGATGCCGATTCCCGATTCGTCGCGCCCGGCCGCGATGCAGGTCGCAAAGAAGCTCGGCGTCGAGTATCGCGAGGGCTTCTTCAAGAATCGCTATGTAGGCCGTACCTTCATCATGCCGGGTCAGGCGGTGCGCAAGAAGTCGGTGCGCCAGAAGCTGAACGCGATGACCATCGAGTTCAAGGGCAAGAACGTGCTGATCGTCGACGACTCGATCGTGCGCGGCACGACGTCGCACGAAATCGTGCAGATGGCGCGCGATGCGGGCGCGAACAAGGTGATATTCGCGTCGGCGGCGCCGCCGGTGAAATTCCCGAACGTCTACGGCATCGACATGCCGACGCGCGGCGAACTGGTTGCGCACGGCCGCACGGACGAGGAAGTCGCGCGCATGATCGGCGCGGATCACCTCGTGTATCAGGACGTCGATGCGCTGAAGCAGGCGGTACGTGACATCAACCCGGCGTTGAAGGAGTTCGAAGCTTCCTGCTTCGACGGCAACTATGTGACCGGCGATATCACGACCGAATACCTCGACCGCATCGAAAGCGCGCGTCTCGCACCGTCGTCGCAATCAGACCGTGACGCTGCAAGCGAAGCGATCGACGGTGGCGCGGCGCGTTCGCAGCTGCATCTGCAACTGTCGGTCGGCTGAGCGCACAGAAGGGCGGAAAGCCACGATCATCCGCCCTGGCTCCAGTCTCCCCTCCATGAAGCCCGCTTATGCCGACGCAGAAGCGGGCTTTTCCGTTGCTACCGGCATGTTGCTGCAATACGTCGCCACCGAGGCAGTTGCGGACCCTTGGAGACCAGAACCAACATGGACGCCCCCCTGAACTTCGGCTTCGACACGCTGGCCGTCCGCTCGGGCACCGCGCGCAGCGGCGGGTATCAGCGAAGGTCTGATCCGGATTGCGGCGGGACTTGAAAAGACTTGAAAACGCCGGCGATATTCGCGCCGATCTGCAGCGTGGGCTCGAAGGCTGATTCAGTTTCGCAACGCGCGCCACTGCCCGGGCGCTAGCCCAAACCGTCGCGTAAACGCGTGCGTGTAAGCGCTCTGGTCGCCGAAGCCGATGTCGAGTGCGATATCGGTCAACGAAAGACGCGGGTCCGCTAGCAGCGTGACCGACGTGTCGAGCCGCAGCCGCTGCAAATAGCGATGTGGTGTCTCGCCGAACGCATCGATAAACAGTTGATGAAAACGCCGCATTCCGAAGCCGCAGTGCGCGGCGAGGTCCGCGATCCGCAGCGGCTCTGACAGATGCGCACGCAGCCAGCGGTCGATGCGCGCGAAATCGAGCCCCACGCTGTTCGCCTGCGCGCCGGCGAGCGTGCCGGCATCGGCGACAAGCGCGGCGCCCAGACGCGCCGCGGCATCCCAATGGAAGCGGCGGTGATCGAAGGCATCAGCTTGCGCTTCGTCCACTTCGTGCGCCGCATGCGCGGCGATCCGATGCACGAGCTGCGCGAGCGATGCATCGACAGTGACCGCCCGCGCGCGCTCGAACAGCCGCTCGGGCACTGCCAGCGACACCGCCGGCAAATCGAGCACGAGCTGCCGGTTGGCGCCGACGCCTGCGTAGTCGTGGCGCGCGCCGGCCGGGATCAGCCAGGCGGAGCCGGCGTCGATCTGTTGCGCGACGCCGTCTACCGCCATTACCATCGCGCCGTCGAGCCCGAGCACGACCTGGTGAAAGTCGTGCACGTCCGACGCTTCGATCGCGCCGTAGCAGCGCAGCGAAACGTTAGGAGCGGTGACGGCGGCGTGGTTCATGACAACACTCAGGTGTAACTCAGACTGCGAGCAGCTCGACTTCGAACACGAGCGTCGCATTCGGCGGAATCACGCCGCCCGCGCCGCGTACGCCGTAGCCGAGTTGCGGCGGAATGGTCAGCTTGCGCTTGCCGCCGACCTTCATGCCTTGCACACCTTCGTCCCAGCCCTTGATGACCATGCCGCCGGCCAGCACGAACGCGAACGGGTCATTGCGGTCCTTGCTCGAATCGAACTTCTGGCCGTCGGTCAGCCAGCCCGTGTAGTGCACGGTCACGGTCTTGCCTGCCACGGCTTCGGCGCCGGTGCCTTCCACGAGGTCTTCGTATTTCAGGCCGGATTCGGTCGTCACAGTCGACATGCGTTACTCCTCAAATAAAAACGTGAAACCGACATTGTAGGCGCGTTGCCGCCGATCGCCGAGTCTAGCCGGGTCTCAGCGGGCCTGGAGCGTGGCATGCGGATTGCATCGCGCCTCGCTGTATGGCCAGACTGGCCGGCCCTGACGGGATGCCTATAATGAGGCTTCCTTCCCACACCCAGCACTGCCTGAGAGGACTCCATCGTGACACCGTCACCCACAGGGACTGCTGGCACCCAGCCGGCATCCGCCGGCTTCGTCATCTCCGAACGTAGCGCGCTTCTGAGCGCGGAAACCGCGTTGTTCATGCGCGATCATGTGCTGTCGCTGGTGTCGCACGACCTGCGCGGTCCGTTGAATGCGATTCACAGCTGGGCGTATGTGCTCGAGCGCAAGCTCGACGCGAACGATCCCAACTCGCAGCGCGCGATCGCCGGCATCCGCAGTGGCGTCGATCAGCAGGTGAAGCTACTCGAAACGATCGTCGACGCGACGCGCGCCGAAACGAAATCGTTTGCGATCACGTGCGAACCCTTTCCGTTGCATCCGCTGCTCGACGAAACCGTCGAGGAAGTCCGCACCGGCCTCGCCCGCGCACGTGGAGTCGAAGTCCGGCTCGACTCGCAGCTCGCCACCGAGCAATTGAACGGCGATCGCGGGCGCCTCGCCGCCGCGCTGTGGCTGATGCTGACGTTCGCCGTCGAAGCGAGCGCGCGGGGCACCGAGGTCGCACTGGCCGCGCGCGCGGACAACGGCACATGGCACGCGAGCGTCACCTACGAACCGAACGATGCGGCGTTGAACGACGCCGCGCTGCCGCACGTGCTTGAAGCGTTCGCGCGCAAGCAGTCCGGCGAGCCGCGCGAGGCGAAGCGCATCGCGTGGGTGTTCGCGTTGTGCAAGCGCGTCGCGGAGGCGCACGGCGGCAGCTTCGAGCAAAGCGATGCGACGCAGGCGGACAGCGTCACGGCGACCCGCGCCACGCTCGTGCTGCGCGTGCCGTTTAGCGCGGCGGCGCCGAAATGAGCGCCGCACGCGGATGCGTTAGCGCGCGATAAACATTTCAGTGAGCTTTCAGCCTCTATACTGACAACTTTTGTTGCCGGAGCCCTTCGCTTTGATCCAGGTTGTCGCCCTTATCGGTGCATTGTTTCTGGTTGCCCTCAACGGCTTTTTCGTCGCGGCCGAATTCGGCCTGGTCAAACTGCGGCAGACCCGCGTGCAAAGCCTCGCCACCCAGCATGGCATGCGCGGACGTCTGCTCGCGAAGGTGCACGGACAGCTCGACGCCTACCTGTCGGCGTGTCAGCTTGGCATCACGCTCGCATCGCTCGGGCTCGGCTGGATCGGCGAACCCGCATTCGCGCAACTACTGACGCCGCTTTTCACCTTGATCGGCGTCGACTCGGAGCGGCTGATCCACGGCATTTCGCTGGTCTTCGCGTTCTCGTGCATTTCGTTCCTGCATATCGTGGTCGGCGAACTCGCGCCGAAGTCGCTCGCGATTCGCGAGGCGGAAAAGATTTCGCTGTGGGCCGCGACACCGCTGTACGGTTTCTACTGGGTGATGTACCCGGCCATCTGGGTGCTCAACACCAGCGCGAACACGGTGCTGAAGGCCGCTGGCCTCGATAGCGAGCACGGTCACGACTCGCATTACTCCACCGAAGAACTGAAGCTGATCCTGCGCGGCCGCCGCGCGAACGTCGCGAGCGAACTGAGCGCGCCGCCCGGCGCGTACAGCCAGGACGAATGGAACACGATCGCGCATTCGCTCGATTTTTCGCGCATGACCGTCTCGGACCTGATGCGGCCGTCGCATGAAATGGTCGGCCTGCGGCGCGACCTGCCATTGCGCGACAACATGCAGGTGGTCGCGCGGCATCGTTTTAGCCGCTATCCGCTGTTCGAGGATGCATCGGGCGAGCGCGTGGCCGGCATGATCCATCTGAAGGACTTACTGCTCGCGCGCCACGCGGGCAGCACGCTCGACGACCTGTCGCGCTACGTGCGGCCCGTGCAGTACGTGAAGCCCGACATGCCGGCGCTGGCGCTATTCCGGCGCTTTCGCAAGGGCGCGCCGCACTTCGCGCTGGTCGGCCACAAGAACGCGAAGCCGATTGGCTTCCTGACGCTCGACAACCTGCTCGGCGCGCTGGTCGGGCAGATCCACGACGAATTCCGTCAGGGCGACGCCGATTGGACGCGCATGGACGACGGCACGCTGATGGGCAAGGGCAGCTTGCCGGTGGTGTCGCTCGAACGCGCGCTTGGTATCGACATCGACGAGGGCAAGGCCGAATCGGTCGGCGGCCTCGTGATCCAGGCGCTCAACGATCTGCCGGGCGAAGGGCAGCGCGTCGAGTTCGAGGACTTCGACGTCGTGGTCAAGAAGATGAGGGGGCCGCGCATCGTGCTCGTGCGCGTGTACCCGAAGGTGTTCGACGACGAAGGCGGCTGAGCCGCCTTAGCTTCGAGGCACCCCATCCTCCACCAGCACCGCGACCGGCATCGCGGCGAGCGCGTCGCGCAGAAACAGCAGCCCGTGATCGTCGACTTTCGGTGCGGCGGGGCTCAGCCAGTCGAACAGCGCGCGCGCCGACAGATCGGACGGCATTTCGACGGCCGTTTCCGCCCATTGCGCCGGCTCAACGAACGGCAGGTCGCCATGATCGCCAAGCAGCCCCGCCGCCAGCCGGCTGGCAATCACCACCGCCCACGCATTGCCATGCCGCCGCGCAAACGCGATCACACTCGACGCATGCGCGCCGCGCACCGTGAGCGGCAGATACGTGCCCTGACTCAGCAGCTCAGGCAGATGCGCGCGCAATGCCAGCACGCGCTGGATCACCGCGAGCTTCACGCGTCCGTCGCGCCAGTCCGCGAGAAATTCCGACGGCGGCGTTTGTGTTTGCGGCAGCCACGCCTCGCGTGTCGCGAAATCGACGGGCCGCCGATTGTCTGGATCGACGAGGCTGAAGTCCCATAGCTCGGTGCCCTGATAAAGATCAGGAATCCCTGGCGAGGCGAGACGCAGCACCGTCTGCTGCAGACTGTTGAGCGTACCCGCGCGACCGATGCGCTCGACGAACGCCGATAGCTCCTTCAGGAAGCCGTCGCGTCGCTGCGGCGCGAGGATGTCGAACAGGAACTCGCGGCAGCCGGCTTCGTAGGCTTCGTCGGGCGCAAGCCAACTGGTTTGCAGCTTGGCTTCGCGCAGCGCCTTCAACTGCCATTGCGCGACGCGCTCGGCCAATTTCTTGACACCAGCTTCATCGTCGGAGCGCAGCTTCGGCGGCCAGCAGCCCACCAGCGTCTGATACAGCATCGCCTCGGCGGCGGGGCCAGGTGCCCACGCGTCGCTCTTGTCCCGGCGCACGCTGCTGATCGGCGTACCGTCGAGTGCGCGCCGCTGCGGCGCATTCAGCGTCGACCATGCACGCAACGTCGCAGCCCACTCGTCGGCGATCTCGCTGAGCACCGCGAGCCGCGCGCGCACGTCTTCGCCGCGCTTGTGATCGTGCGTGGCGGTCGCGAGCATGGCATGCGGAAAACGTTGCGCGCGCTCCAGATTGCCCACGTGAAACTGCTCTACCGACAGCGCGAGTTCGCCCGGGTCCGAGCCGACTTCGTTGCGCGACAGCAGACGGCCGTAGCGATAGCACGCGGTGTCCTCGATCGCCTTGGCGGCGAGCGGCGCGGTCAATTGCGAAAACAGCGTTTGCGCGCTGCGCCGCGACGAACCCGCATGCGGGGACGGCCCGCCGCTTTGCGCCTGCTGGTGTGACTGCGCGCCGGGACGCGCGGGCGGCGCGTCTTCGGCGCTGCCGCCGAGCCACGCGTTCACGCACTCGAGCGCCACATGGTCCGAGCGCGGCAGCGAAGCGCGCGCGCTGGCGAGCGCCTGCTCGAAATAGACGTTGTCGGCGGCGCTGCGCAGGCCGTTCTGCGGGTACATGCGATACACGGGAAAATGCACGACCAGTTCGACCAGCACGCGGCGCAGGGTCGTGTACGTGAAGTCGCGCGTGCTCAGCGAATCGCGTGCGATCCGATGCAGCGCGCGCGCCGCGCGGTCCATTTCCGCGGGGAGGTTTTCCGCAAGAATCTTGCGACGCGCGGCCAGCGCTTCGTCGGCGAAACGCTCGCTGCAGCCGGACAGTTCGGCCCAAGTGTGCGCGAGCGGTTCGGCGCCGGCCGGATCGTGCAGCAGCGCGCCGACGTCGTTCATGAAGTCGTAGCCGGTCGTGCCGTCGACGGGCCAGTCGTCGCGCAACGGCTCGCCACGGCCGAGAATCTTTTCGACCACCACGTACGGTGTAGTGTCGCGCAACTCGCTGAGCCGTTGGCGCAAACGCTGGCAGTATTCGCGCGGTTCGGCGAGCCCGTCGACGTGATCGATCCGCAAGCCGTCGATGAGCCCTTCGCGATAGAGGCGGAAGATCAGCGCATGCACCGCTTCGAACACCTCGGGCCGCTCGACGCGCACGCCGGCGAGCGCCGAGATGTCGAAGAAGCGTCGCCAGTTCACTTCGTCGGAGGCAGTGCGCCACCACGCGAGCCGGAAATGCTGCCGCTCGAGCAGCCGATGCAGCCGGTCGCGTGTGACCGGATCGTCGGGCGCATAAGTCTCCAGCACGGATTCGATCGCCGCATTGCCCTCGCGCGCGACGAACTCGCGCAGCGCGTCACGCGCTTCGGCGGCGCGCGGGTGATCGGCGGGCTGCGTCGTGAGTCCCTCGAAGCGATTGGCGAGCGCGCTCAGATCGGCGCGGTTGGCGCTTTGCAGGATCACCGCGTAGTCAACCGGGCAGACCGGAAATACGAGCGGACCGTAGCCGATATAAAAGCGTCCGCTCTCGGCCGCGAAATGCAGCCCGATGCGGCCTGCCGCCAGTTCTTCGCCGTACGACGCGCCGAGCGTCGGCAGCAGCACCTTGCCCCGCAGCCCGGGATCGGGCGAATGCCAGTCGACGTCGAAATGGCGCGCGTACGCGCTGTGGCGGCCCCATTCGAGGATGTCGAGCCACCACGGGTTGCTCGAACTGGCGACGCCCATGTGATTCGACACCATGTCGACGATGAGACCCATGTCGTGCGCGTGCAGCTTGTCGACGAGGCGCTTCAGACCCGCCTCGCCGCCATACTCTGCGCTGACCTGGGTGTAGTCGACGGTGTCGTAGCCGTGCATCGAGCCGGGCTGGGCCGTCGTGATCGGCGACGCGTACAGATGGCTGATGCCGAGCGCGGCAAAGTATTCGACGTGCCGCGCGGCGTCATCGAACGTGAAGCCCCGATGGAACTGGAGGCGCAGAGTGGAGCGTGGGACGGTCATGGCGTGTCAGGCTCCGAAGAAGCGTTGGATTGAGGCGCGGCGCGCGCGGTCGACGGCCAGCAGGCGGTCGGTGAACGTGGGGTCGTCGAACATCGCGTCGACGGGCAGCGTCATGCGGCGGCGCCAGTTCGGATGTTCGTCGATCGAGCCCGGCAGGTTCGGCTGCTCGGAGAGCGCGAGCAGGTCTTCGAGCGGGAATGTGACGAGTGGCCCAGGCGTCGCGGCGACGAACGCGAGCGCTTCGTCGACCGGCGGATCGTCGGCGGCCGGCGGCGCGACGCCGGCCGCGGCCACGCCCGCTTGCTGGAATGCGCGCCACAAGTCGGCGCGCTCCCGTGCGCGCTCGTCGAGCGCCGCTTTCTCGGGATCGCGGCCGTCGGCGCGCGCCAACGTCTGGCCGATGCGGTTGCGCCACATGATGTCGCTGCCAAGCCACCAGCCGGCGACGGTCGGCAGATCGTGCGTGGTCGTCGTGCCGACCGCATAGCGGTCCCAGTCGGCTGGCGCCTTGAAGCCGTGGCCGTCGGCGGCGCCTTCGAACCACAGCACGCGAATCCCTTCGATGCCGTGCTCGTCGAGCCGCTCGCGAAAACCGGGAGGCACGGTGCCGAGATCCTCGCCGATCACGATCGCGCGATGCCGCCACGATTCGAGCGCGATCAGCCTCAGCAGGTCTTCGAGCGGATAGCGCAAATACGCGCCGTTGCGCGCGCTTTCACCCTCGGGCACGAGCCACAGACGCCGCAAGCCGAGAATATGATCGATGCGGATGCCGCCGGCATGCGCGAACGCCGCGCGCAGCATGTCGATGAACGCAGCGAAGCCTTGCGTGCGCATCGCGCGCGGCGAGAACGTAGTGAGTCCCCACGACTGGCCGGCCTGGTTGAAGAGGTCGGGCGGCGCGCCGACCGACACGCCCTGCAGCATGTCGTCGGGGTAAGACCATGCGTGACTGCCGGCGCTGTCGCAACCGACCGCGAGATCGGCGATCAGGCCGATCGCCATGCCGGCTTCGCGCGCGGTGTGCTGCGCGTGCAACAAGCCGCGCGCGGCCAGCCATTGCAGAAACAGATGAAAGTCCACTTCATGGCGATGCGCGGCCGCGAACGCTTCGACTTCAGGGCTGCGAGGGTCGCGCAAGGCATCGGGCCAGTTGCGCCAATGACCGTCGCCGCCTTGTGCGAGCTGCGCGGCCTGCAGTGCTTCGAAGCGTGCGTGATCTTCGAGCGCGCGTCCGGCGCGTTCGCAGAAACCGTGAAATTCGAGCGCGTGTGGCGAGTGTCGTGGGCGCTCGTTCGCGTTGAACTGCTCGTACAGGTTGCGCAACACCGCGAGCTTCAGCGGTGTCGCGTTGGGCCAATCGATCAGCGGCAGGTCCTCGTATTTCGACCATACGTTGCCGGACTGCGCCGATGCGGAAGCAAACGCTTGCGCGCCGAACACCGCAGCCGGATCGATATGCGTGACGTTGAGCCACAAACGCGACGACGGCGCGTAGGGGCTGAAGCGCTCTGGCTGAGCGCTGAACATCGCATGCGTCGGGCTGACGGCGAGCGCGTGCGCGCCGCGCTGGGCACTGTGTCGGGCAAGCTGAGCGAGCGCCGTGTAGTCGCCGATGCCGCCGTCGCCGGTGCGGCGCAAGCCGTAGAGCTGCGCGGCAATGCCCCATAGCGGCGGTGCGGGCGGCGCGGCTTCACGATCGTCCGTGCCGTCGTGCAGCGTGCGCCACGCGTCTGCGACGGTGTAGCAGCGCGGCGGCGCGATCGCGAGCGTCATGCGGTGCTCGTTGATCACGAGCGTGTGATAGCCCGCTTCGTCGATCGGCGCGAGCAACGCTTCCTCGCCCTTCGGCGCGGTGAAGCGGCCGTCGATGATCGCGCCGCTCTCCAGCTCGATCCGGTAATGGCTGCCCGACCTGACCGCGGCCGCGGGCAGCGCAATGCCGCGGCCGATCACCGCGGTCATCAGCGGCGGTAGCCTGCGGCCCGATAGTTCGGCTTCCAAAGCAGTGGCGCTGTGGCGGATCTCCGTAGCGTTGGCGCATGGCAGACCCATGCGTTCGAGCAGTGTCGCGAGCGTGCTCTCGGGCACGTGCTGCCTGTTGTGGTGCGCGTCCTGCCACTCCACCTCGAAGCCTGCGCGGGTGGCGAGCGCGGCGAGCCTGTCGTTGGGGCGTCGGGTCGTCACGCGCGCTGCTCCTCGTGCGATGCGACGCGCGCATCATGGCGGCTCGCGAATTCGTTGACGTCGCCGCTCAGCCACGCGATGCACGCATGTGCGGGCAGCACCCGCGCGTCGGCCTGCTCACGCGCGCGCGGCGGTGTTTCGAAAATGACCTTGCCCTCGGGAATGTCGTCGAACGCGAGGTTCTGCTGCGACAGATTCAGCGCGATCGACAGCGTCTCGCCATCGCCGAGTTTCCAGCGCGCGATCAGCGCATTCGCGTCGCCGCCGCCGGTATCGCGCAGCACGGTCGCGCCGCGCGCCTTCGTATGCTTCAGGCGCGGCGTGATCAGCTTCGCGCGCACCGCGAGCGCGGACTTGTAGAAATGCATCCAGTCGAGCCGATCCGGTGTCGGCTTGTCATCGGGCCCGGGTGGCGACGAGGCCGTGAAGGTCGTGGCGTCGTTGGGATCGGGAATCTGCGCGCGGCGCTGTTCGTCGCTGAACGCGGCGAAGCGCGCGAATTCGCGGCGCCGTCCCTCGCGCACGGCGTCGGCAAGATCGCCGGTGTAATCGGTGAAGAACAGGAACGGTTGCGTCGAGCCGTGTTCCTCGTCCATGAACAGCAGCGGAATCTGCGGCGACAGCAACAGCAACGCGGTCGCGGCGCGCAACGCATCATCCGAAGTCAGCTTGCGCAGACGTTCGCCGAAAGCGCGGTTGCCGATCTGATCGTGGTTTTGCAAAAACATCACGAACGATGTAGGCGGCAGATGCGCGCTCGCTTCGCCACGCGGTGCGCCATCGTGCAGCGGTGATGGCTCGCCCTGATACGCGAAGCCTTCGGACAGCACGCGCGCGAGCCGGCGAATCGGCTCGTTTGCATACGCGTGGTAATAGCCTTCGGTTTCGCCGGTCAGCAGCACGTGCAGCGTGTTGTGCGCGTCGTCGTTCCATTGCGCGTCGAAATGCGCGTCGAGCAGGCTCGCATTGTTGTGCTCGTTTTCGAGCACCAGATGCACGTGGCGGGCATGCTGCACGCGCGCGCGGATATGGTCCGACAGTTCGCGCAGCCACGCGGGGTTGTCGATCGCGTGCACCGCATCGAAGCGCAGTCCGTCGAAGCGGTACTCGTTGATCCAGTAGACCGCGTTGTCGATGAAGAAGTCGCTGACTTCGCTTCGCTCGAAGTCGATCGCGGGGCCCCATGGCGTCTTCACGCCTGCGCGGAAAAACGGCTCCGCATAAGTATGCAGATAGTTGCCGTCCGGTCCGAAGTGGTTGTAGACGACGTCGAGAAACACCATCAGGCCGAGACCGTGCGCGGCATCGATCAGCGCTTTCAGTTCTTCGGGGCGGCCGTATGCGGAGTCAGGCGCGTACGGCAGCACGCCGTCGTAGCCCCAGTTGTGACGGCCGGGAAAGTCGTTCAACGGCATCAGCTCGATCGCGGTGACGCCGAGCGCGGCGAGGCCGGGCAAGCGCAGGCGCACCCCCGCGTAACCGCCCATTGCACCAACGTGCAATTCATACAGCACCGTTTCTTCCCAGGGCCGGCCGTGCCAGTCGGTGCATTCCCAGCGGTAGGCGCGCGGATCGATGACCTCGCTCGGACCGTGCACGCCCTGCGGCTGGAAACGCGAGGCGGGATCGGGCACCGTCAGGCCATTGTCGAGCTGGAACCGATACAGCGTGCCCGCGCCGCTGTCCACGGTGGTCTCGAACCAGCCGTTGCCGGTCGGCTCCATGACATGCGCGCCTTGCGAAGGCCCATTTTCGATGGCCACCTGTACGCTTTTGCACGACGGTGCCCAAAAACGGAACCGCGTGCACGCTCGCGTGCCGCTCGCGCCGATCAGCTGCGCGCTGAACGGCAGGCAATGCGCGTGATGATGCGCGTGAGGATCAATCGGACGTTCAGACATGTCTTCACCATTCGAATCTGCTGCCCAGCCTGGATCGCAATGCGACGCGACGCAACAGGCACTGCGTCGCAACATTCTTGCCACCCCGGCTGCGTTGCGATTTGACCTCGCTCAAACGGTGTCGCCGCGGCGCATCGTTCATTGCGAACCATCGCTGTTCGACGCCTGCGCGCCCGGATTGGGCGGCAGCGCGGTCAGGAGCCGCGGCCCGTGCTGTGCGCCAGCCTTCCAGCCCGCTTGCCAATCCGCTTCGCCGGTCGGCTGCGCGGCGAGTATCACGAGGCCGTGCGCGGCGACGCCAAGTTCGGCTGTATCGAGCCGCTGCGGCGCGCGCTCAGGATCGGCCGTGTCCAACAGCACATGCCATTCCAGGTGCGGCGCGGGAGGCACGAACTGCAGCGGTTCCTCGTGCGCGTTGAGCATCAATAACAATACTTCGGTTTCGCCATTCAGGCCCGGACCCGCGCGACGCAAAGTGAACGCGCGTCCCTCCGGGTCCTGCCACGCTTCGATCGTGAGCGGATCGCCCTGCTCGTCGAACCAGCCGACGTCGAACAGGCCGGGCAGTATTTCGCGGTCGCCGAACAGAAAACGCGTTTCGCGTAGCAGCGGATGGCGCTTGCGCAACGCGATCACGCGCCCGACGAACTCGGTCATGCGCCGGCCCTCTTGCGAATCCGCGAGATCCCAGTCGATCCAGGATAGATCGTTATCCTGACAATACGCATTGTTGTTGCCACGCTGCGTGCGCAGCGCTTCGTCGCCGGCGAGCAGCATCGGCGTGCCGAGCGCGATCATCAGCGTCGCGATCAGCGAGCGCGACACGCGACGGCGGGTTGCGAGGATCGCGGGGTCGTCGGTGGCGCCTTCGACACCCCAGTTGCGGCTGCAATTCTCGTTGTGGCCGTCGTTGTTGTCTTCCAGGTTGGCTTCGTTGTGCTTCTGCTCGTACGCGGTGACGTCGGCTAATGTGAAGCCATCGTGTGATGTGACGAAGTTGATCGATGCCCACGGCTTGCGATGGCGCCGGTTGAACACATCGGCCGAGCCGGTCAGGCGCGCGGCGAGATCGGGTCGCAGGCCGGCGTCGCCGCGCCAGAAGCGTCGCACGGTGTCGCGGAAACGATCGTTCCATTCGCTGAAGCCCGGCGGATGATTGCCGAGCTGATAGCCGCCGGGACCGATGTCCCACGGCTCGGAAATCAGCTTGCGCTGCGACAGCACCGGGTCCTGGCGCAACGCGTCGAAAAAACCCGAGCCCGGATCGAAGCCGTGGCTTTCGCGCCCGAGCGTCACGCCGAGATCGAAACGGAAGCCGTCGATGTTGAACGCGGTCGACCAGTAGCGCAGCGAATCCATCACCATCTGCATCACGCGCGGATGCGGCAGATTGACCGTGTTGCCGCAACCGGTGTCATTGATCTGGTGACGCTCGTCGCCGGGAATCAGCCGGTAGTAGCTGGCGTTGTCGAGGCCGCGCCACGAAATGGTCGGGCCCATCTCGTTGCTTTCGCAGGTGTGGTTGTAGACAACGTCGAGAATGACCTCGATGCCAGCCGCGTGCAGCTGCCGCACGGCGATGCGCATTTCGTCGAGCCGGTGCGTGCTCAGATAGGTCGGCTCCGGCGCGAAGAACGCGGCGGTGTTGTAGCCCCAGTAATTGCGCAGGCCGCGCTCCACCAGAAAGCGGTCGTTCAGAAACGCGTGCACGGGCAGCAACTCGACCGCGGTCACGCCGAGCTTCAGCAGATGCTCGATGAACTCCGGCGCACCGAGCGCCGCGAACGTGCCGCGTTCGTGCTGGCGCAGATCGGCGCGCAGCATCGACGCACCGCGCAAGTGCGTTTCGTAGATCACGGTCTCGCCCCACGGCACGTCGGGGCGCCTGTCGTGCGACGAGTCGAACGCCTCGTCGATCACCACGCACTTCGGCATCGCGGGCGCGGAATCGCGCCGATCGATGGAAAGGTCCGCACGATTCGAATGCACGCGATAGCCGAACAGCGCATCGGACCAGCGAAACTGCCCGACGAGTTTACGCGCATACGGATCGAGCAGCAGCTTGTGCGGATTGAAGCGATGCCCGAAATGCGGCTGATACGGCCCATGCGCGCGAAAGCCGTACGCAGTGCCCGGATGCGCGTTCGGCAGATAGCCGTGCCAGACCTCGTCGGTGCATTCGGGCATGGCGAAGCGGCGGATCTCCTT
The DNA here is from genome assembly GCA_000173575.1 of Burkholderia sp. H160. Classification (GTDB taxonomy): domain Bacteria; phylum Pseudomonadota; class Gammaproteobacteria; order Burkholderiales; family Burkholderiaceae; genus Paraburkholderia. The sequence continues at coordinate 23,621 of ABYL01000060.1, forward strand.
GCGGCCGGTGGTATCGAACAGGCATAGCTCGATTTTCTGCGCGTTCGCCGAGAACACCGCGAAGTTGACACCCAGGCCATCCCAACTCGCACCGAGCGGATACGGCGAGCCGGGCAGCAGCCGGTCGGGCAACGCATGCGACATGACTTACTTTTCCTGTTCTGATTGTCGAGCTAGAGCCTGGGTCTGCCTGGGTCTTCATGCAACGGGCGCGCGGCGCCTGCCGCGCGCCGCGCGCCCATGTGACGGCACGTTTCCCTAGTCCGCGCGCAAGACGATCGTCGCGAGCGGGGGCAAGGTCAGCGCAGCGGAATGCGGCCTGCCGTGGCTTGAGACATGGTCGGTATGAATTAGCCCGCCATTACCCATGTTCGAGCCGCCATACACGGCCGCATCGGTATTCAGCACTTCCGCCCAGCGTCCGCCGCGCGGCAGGCCGAGCCGATAACCGAGCCGCGGCACCGGCGTCAAGTTGCAGACCACGACGAAGTCCTGACCCGCGCCGTCGGTGCGCCGATAGGCGAACACGCTGTTGCCGCTGTCGTCGCCGATCAGCCATTCGAAGCCGCCCGGTTCGCTGTCGAGCAGATGCAGCGCGGGCTCGTTGCGATACAGATGGTTCAGGTCGCGCACCAGCAGCTGCACGCCGTGGTGGTTCGGATCGTCGAGAAGATGCCAATCCGGTGAGCCGTCATGGTCGAACTCCGCCATCTGGCCGAATTCGCCGCCCATGAACAGCAGCTTCTTGCCCGGGTGCGTCCACATGAAACCGAAGTACGCGCGCAGATTCGCGAAACGCTGCCAGCGGTCGCCCGGCATCTTGCCGAGCAGCGAGCCCTTGCCGTGCACCACCTCGTCGTGCGACAGCGGCAGCACGAAGCGCTCGGAATACGCGTACACCATGCCGAATGTCATGTTGTGGTGATGGTACTGGCGATACACCGGGTTTTCGTGCATGTAGTGCAGCGTGTCGTGCATCCAGCCCATGTTCCACTTGAAGTCGAAGCCGAGGCCGCCGTCCGCGAGGCGCGCGGTGACGCCCGGCCACGCAGTCGATTCCTCGGCGACCGTGATCGCGCCAGGCGCGCCCGGCACGTAGCGGACCTCGTGATTCAAGCGCTTCAGGAACGCGATCGATTCGAGATTCTCGCGGCCGCCGTAGATGTTCGGCACCCATTCGCCGGCCGCGCGCGAGTAGTCGCGATACAGCATCGAGGCGACGGCATCCACTCGCAAGCCATCGACGTGATAGCGGCTCAACCACGCGAGCCCCGAAGCGATCAGGAACGCGCTGACCTCGTGGCGGCCGAGGTTGTAGATCATCGTGTTCCAGTCCTGGTGATAGCCTTCGCGCGGATCGGCGTGCTCATAGAGAGGCGTGCCGTCGAAATCAGTCAGGCCGTGCGCGTCGTTCGGAAAATGCGCGGGCACCCAGTCGAGAATCACGCCGAGCTCGGCCTCGTGCGCGCGATCGACAAAACGTGCGAACTGCTCGGGCTTGCCGAAGCGCGCGGACGGCGCGAACTGCCCGAGCGGCTGATAGCCCCACGAGCCGCCGAACGGATGCTCGGCGATCGGCAGAAATTCGATGTGCGTGAAGCCCATGCTCTTCGCGTAGGGAATCAGCCGCTCGGCGAGCTCTTCCCAGTCGAGACCGCGCTGACCTTGTTCGGCGATGCGCAGCCAGGACTCCGCGTGCACTTCGTAGATCGTAATCGGCGTGCGCGCGGTCTGCCTGTCGCCGCGCGACTGGATCCACTCGTGATCGCTCCACGGAAACTGCTCGATCTCGTCGACGTGCGCGACGATCGACGCGGTGCCCGGCGGCTTTTCCGTCTGCATCGCGCACGGGTCGGCCTTCAGCGGCAGCGGATGGCCGTCGCGCGACAGCAGCTCGTACTTGTAGCGCGCACCCGCGCCGACGCGCGGCACGAACAGCTCCCAGACGCCCGCCGGATGGCGCAGCCGCATCGGATGGCGGCGGCCGTCCCACGCGTTGAAGTCGCCGACCACCGACACGCGCCGCGCATTCGGCGCCCACACGGCAAAGCGCACGCCCGGAACACCGTCGATGTCGACCGGCCGCGCGCCGAGACATTCGAGCACCGCGTACGGATCGCCGCGCGCGAGACGTTCGAGCGGTTCGTCGCCGAGCACGGGACCAAATGAATAGGTATCCTCCACTTCCTGCACGACGCCATGCCAGTCGACGCGCAAGCGGTACGGCATCGCCGACGTGATGCGACCCGCGAAGAGGCCGGGCCGCAACTGCTCGAGTTCGCCGAGCGTCGCGCCATCGGCGCGCGAAATCACGGTGACGTGCGCGGCGTTCGGCAGCAGCGCGCGCACGATCGGCCCGGCACCGGTCTGATGCAGTCCGAGCTGCGAAAACGGATCGGGGTGACGCGCTTCGACGAGCGCGTCGAGATCGACGGGTTGAAGGCCTGCGGCCGGATCATGCTCACTCATAGTCGCCCTCGGCCGGGGTAGGCGGCGTGGCGGCGCCGGGCACCCGGGTTGATGGATCGTAGTGCGGCGGTGCGCCGGTGTCGCCCAACAGCCGGCTCGTGAGCGAGGCGAGGCCGCGCACCGGCAAGCCGAGCCACGTTGGCCGGTTGGCCGCTTCGTAGCGGATCTCGTAAGCGGCCTTCTCGATCAGGAACAGATCGAGCAGCGCCTCTTCGGATTCGGGAGCGACGAGCGGCGTCGGCGACTGCGCGGCGGCCGCGCGGTATTCGGCCAGAAACGCGCTGGTCGCGTGCGCGCGGAAGCGCTCGAACAGCGCGCGCTTGCGATCGGCGGTCTGTTGCGGCGCGCTTTCGGTGGTCGACTGCGCGGCCGCGCTCGCATACGACAGCGAACGCATCAGACCCGCGACGTCACGCAATGGGCTCGATTTCTCACGGCGCTCTTCGAGCGAACGCGCCGGCTCGCCTTCGAAGTCAATCAGATAGGCGTCGCCGTGAGCGACCAGCACCTGGCCGAGATGGAAGTCGCCGTGGATGCGGATGCGCAACGCGCCTGCGTCGTCCGGCACTAGCTTGTCGACCGCCTTGACGAGCGCGGCACGGCGATCGATCAGACTTTGCGCGAGGCCCTTCGTGTCCGGGTCGCTCATGTCCGCGATGCGCGGCGCGAGCAGATCGAGCGCGCTGGCCAGCATTTTCTGCGTCGCGCCGACCCACGCCTTCACCTGCTTTGCGGTGGCGGGTTCCGGCGCGAACGCGGGATCGTCGGTCGGCGTGGCGAGCGCGACATGCAATTCGCCGAGCCGTTTGCCGATGATGCCCGCGAGTTCGCCGTAGCCGTCCAGCAGGATCGATTCGTTCGTGGCGTCGGGGACAGTCTGCGTTTCGGTGTCGATCGCGATCGCAAGTTCGTCGACCGAGCGGCGCAGATGGTCGAGCGACCAGTTCCACGCATCGCCCTGATTGTCGATAAAGCCCTGCAGGATCGCGAGCGTGTGCGGCACGCCCTCCGGATCCACGCGCACCACTTCCCCATAGAGTGGCGCGGTGTTCGCATAGCCGAGCTGCGTCAGATAGCGGCTGATTTCCGCTTCCGGATGAATGCCGCCGACGAGCCGCCGCACGAGCTTCAATACCGCGGCATCCGCGACGATCAGCGAGCTGTTGCTCTGCTCGGCCGCGAGCCAGCGAATCTCGGGCCGATCGCCGAGATTGTCGAGATCGGTGAAGCGCTCGGTCGGCAGGAACTTGATCTCGCTTTTCTGCACGGTCGGCACGACTGCGTGCTCGCGCAGCTTGCGCAGTACGTTGTGAGCGAAGATCGGCAGCGAGAACGCGTCGGTCAGATGGCCGACGTTGCGGCCGCGCCGCACGCGCGCGAGAGCCAATTGCAGGAACAGCGGCGTGGTGGTCTCGCCGCCCCACGTGATCGCGATCGGCACCACGTAGCGCTCGGTGTGATTGCCCACGTCCACTTCGATTTCAGTGAACGCGAAGCCGCCGTTCGGAATCGTGGTCAGCGCGGCGAGCCGCACCGCATGCATCTTCTGATCCTTCGACGCGAACCAGCGGCGCCGGCTCAGCCACGACGGCAGCACCTCGGATTCGAGCAGCCGCACGTTTTCGGGTGTCGGCCCGGTCTGCCCCTCGCGGATCACGATCGTGACGAACTCGGGCAGCGGCTCGGAATGCGCCTGCGCCCATGTCGGACGCCCGCCGCCTTCGCACAGCATGAACCACAGGAAGCCGTAGGGCGGGAACGTCAGCAGATAGGTCAGCTGACCGATCGCGGGGAATACCGAATCGGCGGTCATCTCGATCGGCACGAAGCCGTTGAATTCGGAGAGGTCGAGCTCGACCGCCTGCGGCGCGCGCGACAGATTCGCGACGCACAGGATCGGCGCCTCGCCGGGCATCTCGCGCAGATACGCGAGAATCTTGCGGTTTTCCGGCTTCAAAAAGCGGATCGTGCCGCGTCCGAAGCTCTGCTTCGAGCGCCGCGTCGCCAGCATGCGACGCGTCCAGTTCAGCAGCGAATGCGGATCGCGGCTCTGCGCTTCGACGTTGATCGCGTCGAAGCCGTACAGCGAACCCATCACGGGCGGCAGTACCAGCTGCTCGGGGTCGGCGCGCGAGAAGCCCCCGTTGCGATCCGACGACCACTGCATCGGCGTGCGCACGCCGTCGCGGTCGCCGAGGTGGATGTTGTCACCCATGCCGAGTTCGTCGCCGTAGTAGATGACCGGCGTGCCGGGCATCGACAGCAGCAACGACTTGATCAGCTCGATGCGGCGGCGGTCGCGTTCCATCAGCGGCGCGAGACGGCGGCGAATGCCGAGATTCAGGCGCGCGCGGCGATCGCTCGCATAGGTGTTCCACAGATAGTCGCGCTCGGAATCGGTGACCATTTCGAGGGTCAGCTCGTCGTGATTGCGCAGGAAGATCGCCCACTGGTTCGATGCGGCGAGGTCCGGCGTCTGCTTCATGATGTCCGTGATCGGGAAGCGGTCCTCGCTCGCGATCGACATGTAGATGCGCGGCATCAGCGGGAAGTGAAACGCCATATGGCATTCGTCTTCGTTCCCGAAGTACTCCTTCACGTCCTCGGGCCACTGGTTGGCCTCGGCGAGCAGCATCCGGTTCGGGTACTCGGCGTCAATGGTCGCGCGAATCTTCTTCAGGATCTCGTGCGTCTCCGGCAGGTTCTCGTTGTTGGTGCCTTCACGTTCGACGAGGTATGGGACCGCATCGAGCCGCAGCCCGTCGATGCCCATGTCGAGCCAGAAGCGCATCACCTGCAGTACCTCTCTCATCACCGCCGGATTGTCGAAGTTCAGATCGGGCTGGTGCGAGTAGAAGCGGTGCCAGTAGTACGCGCCCGCAACCGGATCGTGCGTCCAGTTCGACGGCTCCGAGTCGATGAAGATGATGCGCGTGTCCAGATACTTCTGATCGGTATCGGACCACACGTAGTAGTTGCGATAGTTCGAGCCGGGCTTCGCGCGCCGCGCCCGCTGGAACCACGGGTGCTGATCCGACGTATGGTTGATGACGAGCTCGGTAATCACGCGGATGCCGCGCGCGTGCGCTTCCTGGATGAAGCGCCGTACGTCGCCGAGCTGGCCGTAGTCGGGATGCACGTTGCGGTAATCGGCGATGTCATAGCCGTCGTCGCGGCGCGGCGACGGATAGAACGGCAGCAGCCAGATCGCGTTGACGCCGAGCTCGGCGATGTAGTCGAGCTTCGCCATCAGGCCGGGGAAATCGCCGACGCCGTCGTTGTTCCCATCGAAGAACGACTTGATGTGCACCTGATAAATGATCGCGTCCTTGTACCACAGCGGATCGTCGCTGAGCGCCGCGGGCTTGCCGCGTCGGCGCGTGCGTACCTTGGCCGCGGTGCCGGCGGCTACGGCCGTTTGGGCCTCGTGCACGGTTTGGGCTGGGTCGTCACGCTTCATGTTCCACCTTCCATCCAGGTTGGGTTGACAGCGTCGGCGTGATGAGCGCTGTCGAAATCGTGGTCAATCTCCTCCGGGCGTTCGGCGGGCAGGCCGCCTAGCGGCGCGATGCGCCAGATCGAAAACGGTTGGCCCGAGCCGAGCTGCACGTGCTGCCAGCGTCCGTGCCATTCGAAGCGCGCGCCGGTCATCTGGTCGACGACTTCGAGCGCGGCGTGATCGTGCAGATGCCAGCGCTGGAACGTGTCCCATGACAACTCGATGTCCGCGCCCTGTTCGTTGAACGGATCGAGATTGATCGCGACGACGATCACATTGTCGCGCGTTTCGGTCGCTTTCTCGAACAGCAGGATGTGATCGTTGTGCGCGGTGAGGAACGTGAGGCCGAGATGCGTTTGCAGCGCCGGATTCGCGCGGCGAATGCGGTTCAACGCAGTGATCTCGCCGACGATATTGCCGGGCCGGTGCCAGTCCCACGCTCGCAACTGATATTTTTCGGAATCCAGATATTCTTCGCTGTTCGGCAGCGCGGCGGCCTCGCACAGTTCGAAGCCGTTATACACGCCCCACAGGCCCGCCAGTGTCGATGCGAGCGCCGCGCGAATCAGAAAGCCCGTGCGTCCCTGCGATTGCAGATGGCGCGGGTTGATGTCCGGTGTGTTGACGAAGAAGTTCGGCCGGTAGAAATCGCGCGCGCCGGTCTGCGTAAGCTCGTTGAGGTACTCGATGAAATCGCGCTTCGACTCGCGCCACGTGAAGTACGTATAGGACTGCGAGAAGCCGATCTTGCCGAGCCGGTTCATCATGCGCGGCCGCGTGAACGCTTCCGCGAGGAAGATCACATCGGGATGGCGTGCGCGCACGTCGGCGATCATCCATTCCCAGAACGGCAGCGGCTTCGTGTGCGGATTGTCGACCCGTAAGATGCGCACGCCCGCATCGACCCAGAACAGGATCACGTCGCGCAACGCGAGCCACAGGTCGGGCTTCGCGTCGTGCGCGTAGAAGTCGGGATTGACGATGTCCTGATACTTCTTCGGCGGATTCTCGGCATAGCGCAGCGTGCCGTCGGGGCGCCACGCGAACCACGTCGGATGCTCCTTCAGCCACGGGTGGTCCGGCGAGCACTGGATCGCAAAGTCGAGCGCGATTTCGAGGCCGTGCGCATGCGCGGCGGCGAGCATCGCCTTGAAGTCGTCGAGTGTGCCGAGCTGCGGATGCACGGCGCTGTGGCCGCCCTCGGCCCCGCCGATCGCATACGGACTGCCGACGTCGCCGGGCTGCGCGGTCAGCGTGTTGTTGCGGCCCTTGCGATTTGCGAGGCCGATCGGATGGATCGGCGGGAAGTACAGCACGTCGAAGCCCATGTCGCGAATGCGCGGCAGCTTCGCGGTGACGTCCGCGAACGTGCCGTGGCGCGATTCGTCGTCGCTCATCGAGCGCGGGAAGATCTCGTACCAGCTCGCGAAACTGGCGGCTGTGCGTTCAGAGTCCATCTTGTAGATCACCGGGTCGCGGCTCAGGAACGGGCGATGGCGCGCGGCCGTGATCGCTTGCGCGGTGGCGGGCGCGAGAATCAGCGCGAGCTTCTGTTCAGCGTTGGCCTTCTGGAAGTCGCGCACGATGTGTTCGAGCGGTTCCTTGTCGGCGCCTTCGGCCGTCTCGACTTCGGCGAGCACGAGCGCGAACAGATGCGCGGCTTCTTCGAGTTCGATCTCGACGGTCTGGTCCGCCTTCAGCTTCTTCTGGATGTGCTCGACGAGCGATGCGAAGTCGTCGCGCCACGCGATCACGGTGAACTCGTAACGGCCGATCCTCTCGAGCGGAATGCGCGTGCTCCACAGGTCGAGCCCGGCCGGTGGCGCGGGCGACATCAGCACTTCGTGCCACGCGGTTTCGTCGGCGGCGCGCCACAGCACGGCGGCCGCGATCTTGTCGTGACCTTCGGCGAAGATTGCCGCGCGGATTTCCGCGCGCTCGCCGACGCTGCGCTTCGCCGCGAAGCGGCCGTGCTCCACCGACGGCGAGACACTCTCGATCGCGACGCGCGGCGCTTCGATCGCGTCGAGCACAGTCTTGTGGCCGCTGCGCTTGTTGCTCGCCTTGTCGATCGGCGGCGCGAGGTAGATCGGCTTTTCGGCGGACGCGCGCAGCAGCCGCACCGCGCCGGGCGCGAGCGCGAATGGCGCGAGCGCCACGGGTTCGACCTGGCAGCGCGCCTCGAGCGGCGCGAAGCGCGTAAAACTGCCCGGCACGCCCGCGAGGAAGCGCGCGGGATCGACGCGCACCGGCATGCCGAGCTCGGGGTTCACGACGATCAGGACTGCTTCGGTTGCATCGCGCAGATCGGCCGCGTTGGCGCGCAGCAGAACCGCGGCCGGTGCGCCGGGCCCGCTCAATGGGCGCAATTCACCGTTCGCGTGCAGCGTCGGCGTGTTGCGTGCGAGGTCGTTGGCCTGGGTGACGGCGCCGCTCAGATCGAAGCGGCGCGACTGCGCGGCGCGCGCGAACTGCGCGGCGTCCCCGCGCGTTGGCGACATCGGTTCGGTGATGCCGTATTCGAAGCCCATCGGCATCATCCAGCCGCTGCCCAGTGCAACCGAGGTGAACAGCGCGCGTCGATACGCACGCTCGACGATCGCCGCATCATGCGCGTGACTGAGCTCGGCGGCGAGCCGCGTGTCATACGGCGCTTCGGGAAACGCGATCGGGCCGCCGATGCGCGCGAGCGCCGCATGCTCCTCGGCCATCCAGCTCGAACGGAAATCCCACCAGCGTACCGACGAAAACGCGCTGTCGAAGCCGGCTGCCTCGAGACCGGGCAGATCGCCGCGCGAAAGGCCCGGCGTTGCCGCGAGAAAGCGTACGTGCGGATGCTTCGCGCGCACTTCGTCGCCGAGGAGCCGCCATACGGCGGCCGGTACGCGATGCGGCGAATCGAAACGGAAGCCGCCGACGCCTGCCTCGGCGAGCCCGAGCAGTTTCTGGGTCCACCAGACGGTCAGTGCGGCGCTTGTCGTGGGGTCGTCGAAATTCGCATAGGCGACGTTGTCTTCGCGATGCACGTGGCGCGGATCGAGCCGCGCGAGCTCGGACTCGCGCGCATGGAACCAGTCCGAACGCTCGGCGTACAGCACGCCGTCGGCGGCCATGCGGTCGAGCACGATATCGACCAGCAGCGTCAGGTTGTTGCGGCGCGCGGCATCGGCGAGCATGCGCACGGCGTCGTGCGCCGATTGCCCTGCCTCGAACACCGGATGAAGCCGCGCGTGATTGCCGACCACCTGGACATGGCCAGCCTGACCTGGCTCGAACAGCCCGCCGATCAACGCATGATCGAAGCCGAGCCCGGCCGCGTGAGCGAACTGTGCGGGCCAGGCATCGAGGGGCCCGACGAGAAGAGAATGAAAAAAGTAAATCCGCGGCGCGTACCCGTTTGGAGGTTCCATCGGTCGTTTCCAGAGTTGTCCTGCTGCGGTGTGGATGCAGTTGGCATGCGATCACAGCGCTCATTGGGCTTCCCGAGCCGGATACCACGCGATGCGTCAGCGGGGGCGCGTACTGGTCAATGTAGTGCAAAGATCGTCACGTCGCTGGCCAGTCGCGGGTGCTTTGACGCCAGACGGCGGTCGAACGGGGCTGGTGATCGCTCGTCGCGGAAGCGAGCAAACCGTGTGCCAACGCGGCCGGCCGAGGGGCGGCGCACCGGCGGGGAAAGGGCGAGGGTACAGCGAGATCGCTGGCGCCGAACGTGCGCGGGCGCACGGAGCGCGCGCGAGAAAGCGTGCATTGTTACGCGCGCTGCGGGTCGCCCGGCATGTAAAACGGACCGGTGTGAGGCCGGTTTTACACGACCGGAGTTACGATGCTGCGCGCGTGGCAACCGTATGGCACGCGCGTGGCATTCGCGTGACGTTCATCCGGGAGCCGCACAGGAGCAGGGTCAGGAACCCAGCAGCCCCGCCGCGATGTTCACGCACAAGCCGAGCACCGCGACGTTGAAGTAGAACGACAGGATCGATTGCGCCAGCGTCGCGCGGCGAATCTCGCGCGTGCGTAGCACGACGTCGGAGGTCTGCGACGCGACCGCGATCGTGAACGAGTAGTACATGAAGTCCCAGTAGTTCGGCAGCAAATGGTGATCGGGGAACTTCAACGCGGTTTCGCGCGCGTCGGTGTCGTAGTAGAGGCGCGCGTAGTGCAGTGTGAAGATCGTCGGAATCAGGAACCATGCACCGATCAGCGTCAGACCGGTCAACAGGTAGTGCCAGGCGACGGACGCGGCGCCCGCGCCCTTCGCCGATGCGAGTTCGAGCACGATTGCCGCGATGCTCGCGACCGTCGCGACACAGATCACGAAGAGCACGACGCCCGCGTTTTCGTCGTCGCGTATCGCGTTTTCACGCACGCGATGTTCGTCGGCTTGAGCCATGTGCACCCAGATCATCAGCAGGTAGCTCCAGATGGCCGCGTCCCAGCCGAACAACGTTCGTGCCATCGGACTCGCGTGACTGGGCACGAGGAACGCGACGATGATGCCGATCACGAGGCCGATCACCGTGCGGGGCCGATTGCGAAGAACCTGCGGATAATATTTGATGGTCATGGGACTCGATGAACAACGAAAGTGTATGACGGCCGATGTCGCGGATTCTACGCGTACAGCGCAGACCGATTGTCGAATGATGGGTCACAAGCTATAGTCTTTCGCAGCGGCCTCGCGCGCCGCTTGCAGTTGAAAGGCGATTGGTAGAAAGCGGCAACCAGCGGCGATGAGAGCGCCGCGCCCGCCGCGCAACGCCCGTCGTCATTCCGTTGTCATTGCAATCATGCATGCAACACCACATTTGCTGCGCGCGTGAAATGCGCGCACCGATACGAGACCGCTGAAGCGGCGCAAGACCAGGTTTGGGGAAGAGCAAACGAAGCGGCACGCGAACGGCATCATGCCATCGCCGCGCTGCTCGTCGAGAACGACTCATCATCTGGAGCCCCCATGACAGATGTTCCTGAGCATAACGATGCGCATCTCAACCTGACGCATCGGCAAGGAGCGAAGTCCTATAGCAGTGCCACGCGTTTCACCGGCTTGTCCCCGTCTTTTTCCGCTTCACGCAGGGCGTGGGTGCTCGGCGTGTGCGCGGCGGCCGCGGCGCTCGCGTTCACGGGCGCGAGCCGTTCGCTGTCGTGGATCGCGCCCGCCCTCGCCGATACGCCGCCCGCCGGCGGCGGACTCAACGCCTTCCTCGCGCTGTCGCAACGCCTCACCGGTCGTAGCGGTTTCGATGCCGTGCTCGGCCAGCGTGTCTACGATGCGCTGTCTCGCTCCGATAGTCAGTTCACGCAGAACGTCGCCGCGCTGAACACGTGGCTGCAAGGTCACGGCGGCGTGCCGTCGGATACGGTCACGCAGGCGCTGCAGACCGACCAGCCCGCGCTGGCGAAAACAGTCGGCGCGATCATGCGCGCGTGGTATCTGGGCCTCGTTGGCGACATGCCGCATGTCGAAGTGGTCGCGTATGAAAAGGCGCTGATGTTCGACCCCGTGAATGACGTGCTCACGATTCCCTCCTATTGCCGCGACGTGCCGTTCTACTGGACGCAGAAGCCGACGCCCGCGTGAGCGGCGCGAGCCCGCCAGCGGGCAACGGCAGCGTCACGAAGAACGCGCAAGCGTCGCACGTACCAAGCCCGTAGCACGACGGGCACCAAAGAGGGTAACGATGGCAAACACACAATCCGCCGATATCGTCGTGGTCGGCTCGGGCGTCGCCGGCAGTCTGGTGGCGCATCAGTTGGCGCTGGCGGGCGCGTCGGTGATCCTGCTCGAAGCGGGGCCGCGGATTCCGCGTTGGCAGATCGTCGAGAACTTTCGCAACTCGCCGGTCAAGGCCGACTTCGCGACGCCGTATCCGTCGACGCCCTACGCGCCGCATCCCGAGTACGCGCCCGCGAACAACTACCTGATCCAGAAGGGCGATTATCCGTACAACTCACAATATGTGCGGCTCGTCGGCGGCACCACGTGGCACTGGGCGGCGGCCGCGTGGCGGCTGCTGCCGTCGGACTTCCAGTTGCACAAGCTCTATGGCGTCGGGCGCGACTGGCCATATCCGTACGAAACGCTCGAACCGTGGTACGGAGCCGCCGAAGTGCAGCTTGGCGTGTCCGGTCCGGATAGCTCGATCGATCTCGGTTCGCCGCGCTCGAAGCCCTATCCGATGCAGCAACTGCCGCTGTCGTACATGGATCAGCGTTTCAGCGACGTGCTCAACGCGCAGGGCTTCAAGGTCGTGCCCGAACCGGTCGCGCGCAACAGCCGGCCGTACGATGCGCGGCCGACCTGCTGCGGCAACAACAACTGCATGCCGATCTGTCCGATCGCCGCGATGTACAACGGCGTGATTCACGCGGAGAAGGCCGAGCAGGCCGGCGCGAAGCTGATTCCCGAAGCAGTCGCGTATCGCGTCGAAGCGGACGACAAAGGGCTCATCACCGCGGTCCACTACAAGGATCCGAACGGCAATGTCACGCGCGTCTCCGGCAAGCTGTTCGTGCTCGCGGCGAACGGCATCGAAACGCCAAAGCTGATGCTGATGTCGACCTCCGATAAATTTCCGCACGGCGTCGGCAACAGCTCCGATCAGGTGGGCCGCAACCTGATGGACCATCCGGGCACCGGCGTCACGTTTCTCGCCAACGAACCGCTATGGCCCGGCCGCGGCCCGATGGAAATGACCTCGATCGTCAATTTCCGCGACGGCGCGTTCCGTTCCGATTACGCGTCGAAGAAGCTGCATCTGTCGAACGGTGTGCCGACCCTGAGCGTGACCGCCGGCCTGCTGAAAAAAGGCCTGACCGGCGCCGAGTTCGACCGGCAGATTCGCGACCGCGCGTCGCGCACGCTGACCATCAACAGCTTTCACGAGCATTTGCCGGAGCCGCAGAACCGCATCGTGCCGTCGGCCGATCACAAGGACGCCCTCGGCATTCCGCAGCCCGAGATCTATTACTCGATCAACGACTACGTGAAGAAGAGCGCCGCCGATACCCACGAACTGTACGCACGGATCGCGTCGCTATTCGGCGGCACCGAGGTGTCGTTCGACGACAGCTTCGCGCCCAACAATCACATCATGGGCACGACGATCATGGGCAGCGATGCGGCGAGTTCGGTCGTCGACGCGGACTGCCGCACGCACGATCATTCGAATCTGTTCATCGCGAGTAGCGGCGTGATGCCGACCGCCGCGTCCGTGAACTGCACGCTGACGATCGCAGCCTTGTCGCTGAAGCTGGCCGACAAGCTCAAGCGCGAAATCTGAGCGCTGACCGGAGAGCCACAATGATGAAGAACACCTCTCGCGTGCAGCCGGACCCTGCGCTGACGCACGTGAACCGGCGTCGCCGCTTCGGCGGCGCCTCGCTCGCGGCGGCGTTTTCGCTGTTCGCCCTGTCGATTGCGTGGTACGAGGCGCACGGCCCGGAGGCACACTCGACCGATGAGCTGCCGATTACCCAGGCGCGCGCCGACGACGCGGCGCAAGCGTCGGACGCCGAGGACACGCTCGCCGTGCCGCTCGTGAATGGCGAGCTCGTCAAACGCGGCCAGTACCTGACCCGTGTCGCCGATTGCGCGGCCTGCCATACGGCGGACAAGTCTCGCCCGTTCGCGGGCGGCCTGCCGATCAGCACGCCTTTCGGCACGATCGTGACGCCGAACATCACGCCCGACCCCGACACCGGTATCGGCCAATGGAGCGACGCCGATTTCATGCGCGCGATGCACGAAGGCATCGGCAAAGGCGGCCAGCGGCTGTACCCGGCGTTCCCGTACACGGCCTACACGCGCGTGACCGAACAGGACGTGCTCGCGATTCGCGCGTATCTGAACACGGTCGCACCGATCCACTACACGCCGCCCGCGAACAGCCTGAGGTTCCCGTTCAACCTGCGCTGGCTGATGGTGTTCTGGAACCTGTTCAACTTCACCGAAGGGCGCTTCGTGCCGGACCCGAAACAAAGCCCCGAAAGGAACCGCGGCGCGTATCTGGTCGAAGGACTCGCGCATTGCGAGGAATGCCATACTCCGCGCAATTTCATGCAGGGGTTGAAGTCGAGCGCGCGTTTCTCCGGCGCGGTGCAGGCCGGCTGGCATGCGTTCAATATCACGCCGGACAAGCTGAGCGGCGTCGGCGACTGGCGCGACGACGAACTCGCGTCGTATCTGTCGACCGGCGCGGCGCCGGGGCGCGCGAGTGCGGCCGGGCCGATGGGCGAAGTGGTCGCGAACAGCACGCAGTATCTGACGCCGGTGGATTTGCGCTCGATCGTCGAGTTTCTGCGCTCGGTGCCGGCCGTGAGCGGCGGCGATGTGCGTCCCCGCCATCAATGGGGCAGTCCCGCCGCTGACGTCACCGCGTTGCGCGGCACCACGATTACCGCCGTGAACGGCGCTCAGCTGTTCCTCGCCAATTGCGCGACCTGCCATAGCTGGACCGGGCAGGGAGTTGGCGCGAGCGCGCCGGGCGCGTATCCGTCGCTGATCCATAACTCGACGGTCGGTGCGAACGACGCGAACAATCTCGCCTTGGTCATTCTGCACGGCGTGAACCGCACGACCGCGCACGCGGACGTTCTGATGCCCGCGTTCGGCGGCCATCTCGACGACGAGCAGATCGCGGCGATCACGAACTACGTGACGAAGCAGTTCGGCAATCCGCAGGCGACGATCACGACCGGCCAGGTGGCGAAGCTGCGCACGTTGCAGTAGCGTGCGAGGCACCTCGAACGCGCGGCAGGAGTGACTTGCGCAACGATACATTTCGGGTAACGCATACCGCGAATCTGGCGTTTCCGTGTCATTTTTGCGCCGATTGAGGTCTTTCCTGCTCGATGAAGCGTGCGGAAACGATAGGCACCCCGCATACGCGTTGGCGTCGGCCGCATTATCATGAATGGATGAGTGCCACTCCCTTCAACTTCGTTCAGCATCACGCCGCCAACGAGGCCGGCCGCGATTTCGTGGTCGGTGATCTGCATGGCTGTGTCGATGCGTTGCGTTACCTGCTGTGTCAGATCGCGTTCGATCCGACGGTCGACCGGCTGTTTTCGGTTGGCGATCTGGTCGATCGCGGCGAGCACTCGGAGCAGGCGCTCGCGCTGCTCGCGAAGCCGTGGTTCTACGCGGTGCTCGGCAATCACGAGGACGCGTTGTGCGCGGTCGCCGAAGGCCGCTTGCGGCGGCAGTGGTGGTACGGCATCGGCGGCGCGTGGGCGGCCGACGTGCCCGACGAGCGTCTGCGCTACTACGCCGAGCATTTACGCACGCTGCCACTCGCGCGCGTGATCGGCAGCGGCAAGGCGCGCTTCAATGTTCTGCATGCCGAATTTTTCGGTTCGGACGCCGAGCTCGATGCGGGCAATTTTTCAGACGAAACGCGCCAGCAGATGCTGTGGGGTCGCGAGCTCTTGCTCGGCAACGGCGATCCACTGCGCCAGCGCGGGCTGTCGCTGACCTATTGCGGCCATACGCCGGTGCGCGACATCACGCAGATCGGCTCGCAGGTGTTCATCGATACCGGCGCGTTCGGGCCGGACGGCACGTTGACGATCGTGCAGCCGCAGGCACTGCGCCGCTGGTCGATCTCGGTCGAGGCAGCGCGCGCGGACGGGGCCGCGGCATTGGCCTTGCCTTGAGCGGCTGAAGTTCGCCACGCTGCTGCGCCGCTCTTCTCTCACCCGACCTGGTTCAACTCGAACACCATATCCACGCTGGTGCCGTTCCAGTTGTATTCGAGGTATGCCGCGTGATGGCAGTCGCGCAGCAGCGTCGTGCGGAACGCGGCGAGGCATTCGCCGGCGCTGTCGCGCACCGACGGATAGACGATGCCCGGCGCACCCGCCTCGCGCACCGCGCGACCGAGCGCCTGGCCGGTCAGGTACTGGTCGGGCGACAGCACGCCAGGATCGAGCTCGGGGTCATGACGCAAATCGACCACGCTGCCCTGCGCGATCACCGTGTAAAGACGCATCTGCTGACGCATCGGCGGCTCGGCGGTCGCTTCGAGGAACTTGCCGGTGTGGTAGCGCGTCTCGGTGATCGCAGTCGCACGCGAACGCGCGCAATAGAACACGCCGTACGTGCCGTCGGAAAAGCGGCTGCCAAGCGGATTCAGATGCGTGAGCGCGGCCATGATCGGCCCGTAGCCGGGGCCGAAACGGCGCTCCTCGCGCGGCACCAGATCGAGTTCGCCGAGTTCGGTGCGCAGACGGTCGTTGGTCATCGCTTCGAGCGCGTACAACGCGTCGAAATCTTCGGGAGAGGCGACCCGGTCGAACAGATTGACGGCCGGAAAGCGCGTCGGAATCACACGATACGCGGGCGACCAGTCGAGCGCGGCGCTGGTCCAGCGGTCCTGCCATTGCGGTCGTGTCACGCCCAGCCGCCTCGCATCGCGTCGAGATACTGGCGCACCGCCACGAGATCGCTGATGTTGCCCGCCAGCATGCGGTCCAGCGCGCGTTTGCCGCCGAATGGCGGCGCGCTGTTGGGGCGTTTGACCCAGGTGTCGGCAGCGCTCGGCTGCGGCAGCAGGATCTGCAGCGCCTTGTAGATGCCGAGCAGCAGCGACAATCGCTCCAGCGTGTCGTGGCTCAGGCGCGCGGTCTCGGGCGTCGCCCTCCACTTGAAGAACGTCGAGCGGCCCGGCTTGCCAAGCAGCACGATCTGCTCGTCGGCGTTCAGGTCCCAGTCGCGCGCGATGTTGAAGAACGCGCGCAGACCCGCCGCGGACATTTGCGGGAGCGTGGGTTCCGACAGCGACCGCCGCGGCGATGCTTCGGGCGAGGAAATTCGGGCGGCGTGAGCCATTTCGGGTAAGTCCCTATGTGTACTTATTTTCGATAATAGTCTAAAAGTGGATTTTTGCAAGAGAATATAATCCCGGCTCGTTTTGGCAGTCGTCGATCAGGAGAAGCAGGAGATGCGGGTTCGAGCAGTAGCAGCGGCGCTGGCCGTGTGGTGTGTGTCGGAAGCGGCGTTGGCGGCCGGTTATGCGGAGGTGTGGAATCCGCCGGAGGCGAGCGGGCATGCCGCCAGGCAGGCGCACGCGCGGAAAAAGCCAGGGGCGGTGAAGGTGGAGGCGGGCGCCAAAGGTGGAGTCAAGGCGCAAGCCGGCGCGCATGCGAAGCAGACTGCGAGCGTCCAGCACGGAGCACCCCACCATGTTGCATCGGGCGGCACGGGCCACGTCGGCAAACTCTCGGTGCGTAGCTGTGACCTCGAACAGCTTGCGGCGAGCGGGAACGCGAAAGGCGGCGTGAAGGGTGGTGCGAGGGGCGGTATGAAAGTCGCGGCCACGGGCCAGCACCGGACGCCCGCCAGCGCCACCGCGCGGCACGCGCAGCCGCATGTGCAACTGGCGCATGCGAACCCGGCTCCGGGCAAGGTGGTACACGCAAATTTCGCAGCGGGTCACACCGGGCGTCCGCACGTGGACAAGGTCGCGGCGAAGCCGGCGGTTTCCGGTGCGAATCCGACCAAGCCGCACGTGCAGACTTCTCCGGACGCGTCCGCAAACGTTAGCGAGATCGAGCCGATGGGCTCCGAGCCCAATCCGGCGACCGCCCGCAGCGGTTCGCTGCCGCCGATGATCTACTGAGGCTGCTTAGGGCGCGCGCCGTGGCGCGTCGTGCCAGTTGT
>ABYL01000059.1 GCA_000173575.1 Burkholderia sp. H160
CGCCACCGCCGCCCATGCCGCCGCCGGCGCTACCGCCGGCACCGCCAGCCGCCTGTGCGTAGACGCCGCCCGACAAGGCCATCACGAGCGCGGAAGCAAAAATCGTTCTGGTCATGCGTTTCATGATTCCCTCCACGAAAAGAGTTGATGTCACGCAAGCGCTTGGTCGCTCACACGATTGGAGCGCGCAAGGGGCGTGCCTCGGAGGGTTTCATGCACAGCGTTGCTCGCGTTCTCGCGCGCTGCACGCTTTCGCACTTTCCATTACATTGCGGATGCGGCGCGCCCATTCGCGCCGTTTTCTCTCATTCAACAGCGGTGTCTGCCATTCTGGAATCCATGCAGCCAATCGTTTCAGTCACTAATCTGTCGAAAACCTATGCCAGCGGTTTTCAGGCACTGAAGAACATCAATCTGGCGATCGACCGTGGAGAAATCTTCGCCCTGCTCGGGCCGAACGGCGCGGGCAAGACCACGCTGATCAGCATCATCTGCGGCATCGTCAACGCGAGCGAAGGCGGCGTGACGGTGGACGGCCACGACATCGTCACCGACTATCGCGCGGCCCGCTCGCTGATCGGCCTCGTGCCGCAGGAGCTGACCACCGACGCGTTCGAAACCGTGTGGGCCACCGTGTCGTTCAGTCGCGGTCTGTTCGGCAAGCCGAAGAACCCCGCTTACATCGAGAAAGTGCTGCGCGACCTGTCGCTATGGGACAAGCGTTACAACAGGATCATCACGCTGTCGGGCGGCATGAAGCGGCGTGTGCTGATCGCGAAGGCGCTGTCGCACGAGCCGCGTGTGCTGTTTCTCGACGAACCGACCGCCGGGGTCGACGTCGAGCTGCGGCGCGATATGTGGAAGCTCGTGCGCTCGCTCGCGGCGAGCGGCGTGACGATCATCCTGACCACGCATTACATCGACGAAGCCGAGGAAATGGCCGACCGCATCGGCGTGATCAACGCGGGCGAGATCATGCTCGTCGAGGAGAAGACCGAGCTGATGCGCAAGCTCGGCAAGAAGCAGTTGACGCTGCAACTGGAGAGCCCGCTCGACGAGGTGCCGGCTTCGCTCGCCGGCTATGGGCTCGCGGTCGTGAACGGCGGCAACGAGCTGACCTACACCTATGAAGGCGAGGGCGGGCGTACCGACATCATCGCGCTGCTGAAGTCGCTCGACGACGCCGGCATCTGCTTCAGGGACCTGCACACCACGCAGAGTTCGCTCGAAGACATTTTCGTCAGCCTGCTGCGGGGGGACCAATGAACATCTATGCAATGCGCGCGATCTACAAGTTCGAAATGGCGCGCACGTGGCGCACGCTGATGCAAAGCATCATCGCGCCGGTGATTTCCACTTCGTTGTACTTCGTCGTGTTCGGCTCGGCGATCGGCTCGCGCATCAAGGAAGTGGAGGGCATCAGCTATGGCGCGTTCATCGTGCCGGGGCTGATCATGCTGTCGTTGCTGTCGCAGAGCATCGCGAACGCGTCGTTCGGGATTTACTTTCCGCGTTTCACCGGCACGATCTACGAGTTGCTGTCGGCGCCCGTGTCTTATCTGGAGATCGTTGTCAGCTATGTGGGGGCGGCGGCCACCAAGTCGATCCTGCTCGGGCTCATCATTCTCGCGACCGCCGCGCTGTTCGTGCCGTTGCAGATCATGCATCCAGTCTGGATGGTGCTGTTTCTCGTGCTGACGGCGGTCACGTTCAGTCTGCTCGGCTTCATCATCGGCATCTGGGCGGACAACTTCGAGAAGCTGCAACTGGTGCCGCTCCTGATCGTTACGCCGCTCACGTTCCTCGGCGGCAGCTTCTATTCGGTGAACATGCTGCCGCCGTTCTGGCGCACCGTCACGCTGTTCAATCCGATCGTCTATCTGGTCAGCGGGTTTCGCTGGAGTTTCTTCGAGTTGGGCGACGTCGACGTCGGCCTGAGTCTCGGCATGACACTGCTGTTTCTCGCAGTGTTCCTCGCGATCGTCGGCTGGATCTTCAGGACCGGCTATCGATTGAAAAGTTGACAGGTCGATGCGGATCGCACCGCGCGGGCGCGACGGCGAAACGCCGTCACGCCCTGCTCATCGATACGCGGTGACGCCAACTACGACAGATACGCCTGCGCGACATTGATCAACTGCACGCGATTGCGCACGTTGAACAGCTGGCGCAAGCGCCGCAGATGATAGTCGACGTTGTGCGGCGACAGCCCGAGGAAATACGCGATTTCCTTGTCGCGCTGCCCCTCCACGACCGCCTTCAGCACCGCATACTGCAGCTTGCTCAGCGCGACGCGCTGCTGCTGCTCGGGCTCGATGCCGATCACGCTCTTCGCGTGCGTCCAGATGAACTCGTGAATCGTGTGCGCGAACATCAACGTTTCCGCGACGATCGATTCGGTCATCCAGCGCGGATTGCCGATCTCCGAGTTGAAGCACAGGCTCGCGCTCAGATCCGGCTCGGGCAGCGGCATCCGCGTAAGGATGCCGCTCTTGCGCCCAGCCGCCTCGAGCATGTCGATCAGCTCGCCGAGCCGTTCGCTGCGCAACTGCGCACGCGGCAGATCGGCGCGCATGTCAGCGGTATTCCACATAAACGGCATGCCGGTCGGCGACGCGAGCCCGACGCGAGGATCGAGCTCGAAATAGCGCTCGCGGAAATAGCGCGTGAGCCACGCCGGCGACTCGTAGCTCGTCAATACGAATATCGTCTTGTGATGCGACGACGTGCGTGTGGCGGCATAGCTGAACGAGTCGAAGCCGAGCTGCCTGATGCGCTGGCGCACGAACTCCATGCGGTCTTGCGCGCTGCCGAACCGTCCAAGCGGACTGATCAGCGGCGCAGCCCGGCGCGCCGCGGGCGACGGCGCGCCGATCTCCTCCTCGGTGAACAGAGTCAGAAAGCCACTGCGCGTCGCGCCATTCGCGGCGCGGGGAGACGTCTTCGATGCTTCAGCCGCGTGGGCTGATTTTGCGGCGTGCCGCGCGCCGGCCGGATAAGCCGGTTGGGCGGATGCCGCTCTCGGGTTTGCTGCCGACGCGTGCCCAGCCTCGCCTTGCGGCGAACCGGTCAGCCATTGCGGCAGCGTATCGCATTCATGTTCCATGAAACGGTAGCTCCGGCGTTCTAAACGCTTGAAAGACGACAACCTCAATGATTAGCGATTTCGCGAAATTCTGGTGGCCGGTTCCTTGCTATCATTTTTGTGACCTTGCGGTGACAGTGGACCGGCAATACGAGTACGGCGGCGCTTCTCCTTCCATACGGCACCTCCTTTGATGGGATGTGATGGCACGACTTCCCAGCCTCACGACGACGCTCGCGTACGACCGCTACATGGCCGGCCAGCGACTCGTGTCGAGCGCGGATCGCGAATGGCGGCATCTGGTGCTGCGCTCGTCTCTCGAGCCGGTGCGGCAAGATCTGCTCGAAGCGCCGCGATGCGCGTGAATGATCTGCGGTTCGTGCCACCCGCGCCGATCTCATAGCGCTGGCATTCGATCAGTGACGAGCCGCTGTCGACCTTGCACGTGCACATCGAGCGCGGTTTGATCGACAACGTCGCGCAACAGATGGGGCTCGACGCGGCCCGAACGGCTGGTGCCGCGCCGGATCCGGCGGGTGACAGACTACCTCCGCGCCAATCTCTCCGAAGATCTGGCGATAGCCGGGCTGGCCGGGCCAGGCAGTTTTCATTTTGCTCGGGTGTTTCGCCGCGAAACGGGCGAGACTCCGTAACGGCTTGCCGTAACGGCGAGCCTTTCTTCAGCCGGAATCACGCACCTGCGCAGTGTGCGTTGCATTGCGCGGCTTGCAAACTACGAACTTTCGTGGCGGCGCGCGACGCAAACTGGCACGGTAGATCACACAAGGCTTTGCGGCACGGTTGACCGCCTGCGATCATGTGCGGTCTAACTGGCCTGACCGCGATGGTGGCAATTGTACCTGTCGAAGTCTTGCATGGGACGACAGAATCGAAGCGCCTTTCACCCCCACACACCGGATGACCCGCGATGACCCGACTCAAAATGACCGCCTGCGGCCACACCTTTATCGCCGAGACCCATCCCGATGCGCCGCAGACCGTGGCCGCGTTCCTGAAGCTGCTGCCGTACCGGCAGAAGCTGATCCACGTGCGCTGGAGCGGCGAGGGCTGCTGGGTGCCGCTCGGCGAGTTCAAGCTCGAGAATGACGGCGTCGCGGTCGGCTTCGAGAATCACACGAGCCATCCATCGGTCGGCGACATCCTGTTCTATCCGGGCGGCTATAGCGAGACCGAGATCATCCTCGCGTATGGCTCGTGCTGCTTCGCGAGCAAGATGGGGCAGCTCGCGGGCAATCATTTTCTGACGATCGTCGAAGGCAAGGAGAAACTGCGCGAGCTCGGCACGAAGGTGCTGTGGGAAGGTGCGCAGGAGGTGGTGTTCGAGAAGATCTGAGTTGGATGCATCTCCTTGCTGGGCATACGCGATGCTTGTCTGAAGAGTCGCGAGCCATCAGGCACCGGTCCCGTCCGGCCGGTCCCGCAAGGAGGAGGACATGCGAGGAATAAATGACAAATTCCGCGCTGTAGTTTTTGCCATGTCGACCGTGTTGCTCTCGGCCTGCGGCGGGGGCGGCAACGGCAACAGCAGCGGCGGGTCGGGTAGCGGCAGCAGCACCTCGGCCGGACCGGCCGGCGGCGTCACGCTGCAAGTGGTGTCGTTTGGCGACAGCCTGTCGGACGTCGGGACTTATGCGCCGCTCGCGAGCCCGGTGGGCGGCGGGCGTTTCACGACCAATCCCGGCCAGGTGTGGAGCCAGGACGTCGCGCAATACTACGGCGATACGCTCAGCGCGGCGTTCACGATCGGTCTCACGCACAAGCTGACTGCGCAGAGCGGCCTCGGTTATGCCGAAGGCGGCGCGACGGTGGCGACGCCGGCGAACCAGTACGACTACCTGAGCGACGTCATCGGCAATATCGAAATGCCTGTCAACCAGCAGGTGTCGAGCTATCTGAGCGCCCACGGCAGCTTCAACGCCAACCAGCTCGTGCTCGTGTGGGTGGGCTCGAACGATGTGCTTCGCGCGGGCAACCTGCCCGCCGCGGCCCCGATCGTGCAGACGGCGGCCAACACGCTCGCCCAGCTCGTCGGGCAAATCGTGCAGAACGGCGGTGCGCATGTGGTGGTGATCAATCTGCCGAATATCGGGCTAGCGCCGAAAGGGCTCGGTTCGGCCGATGGTGGCGCGAACCTGACTCAGTTGTCGCAGCTTTTCAACACTACGTTGAACAGCGCGCTGCAAACCGATGGGCTGCAGTCAAAGGTGATCGAGATCGATTCGTACACGTGGACCAATCAGGTCATCGCGAACTTTCAGGCGAACGGTTTCACCGTATCGAATACGGGGCAGGCCTGCGATCCCACGAAAACACCCGATAACACCTCGCTGCTCTGCTCGCCGGCGACCTATGTGAGCGCCAATGCGGATCAGACTTACATGTTCGCCGACGATCTTCATCCGACGACGCATATGCATTCGCTATTTGCGCGGTTTGTCGAGCAGCAGATTGCGCGTAGCGGGTTGGGGCGGTGAGGGGGCATTGCGACAGACAGGTCGGCGCGGCCCGCTATCCGCACCCCGCCCCTCAACGGGCCGGGGTGCGCACGACATCACTTCATCACTTGAACAACTTCATCGCCTGCGTCAACGTATTGATCACGCCCCACGCCAGCGGAATCATCACATACAGCCAGAACACGGCAAGCATCGCCTTGTTGGTCGGATGTGCGGTTTGAACGGTCGACATACGGATCTCCTCACGCGCCCTTGGCGACTTGTGCATCGGTCATGTGGTGCTTCTCATCCACGCGCTTGACCAGCAGGTTGCAGATAAAGCCGATGACGAGCAGCACGGCCATGATGTGCACGGTCATCGTGTAGGCGTCCGCTTTCGCGACACCGTTCGCGACTTCATACGCACGGATGTAATTGACGAGCACCGGACCCGCGACGCCGGCCGCGGCCCACGCGGTCAGCAGACGTCCGTGAATGCCGCCGACGAACGTCGTGCCGAACATGTCGGCGAGATAGGCCGGCACCGTCGAGAAGCCGCCGCCATACATGGACAGGATGATGCAATACGTCAGCACGAACAGAGCGATCTGTCCGTTCGCGGCGAAGGTCGGCACGAAGTAATACAGCACCGCGCCGAGCGCGAAGAAGATGAAGTAGGTGTTCTTGCGGCCGACCCAGTCCGACGCCGACGCCCACACGAAACGCCCACCCATGTTGAACAGCGACAGCAGCCCGACGAAGCCGGCCGCCGCGGCGGCTGTCACCGTGTTCTTGAAGCTCTCCTGGATCATCACCGAGGCCTGGCCGAGAATGCCGATGCCAGCCGTCACGTTCAGGAACAGCACGAGCCAGATCAGATAGAACTGCGGGGTCTTCAGCGCCTGATCGATATGCACGTGGTTGTTCGTGATCAGCCGGTGCTGTGTCGCTGCGGGTGGCGTCCAGCCGGCCGGCTTCCAGTCCGCGGGCGGCACGCGGATCGCGAGCGCGCCTACCGTCATCGAGATGAAATAGACGATGCCGAGCACGACGAAGGTCTCCGCGACGCCGACGCTCGTCGCGCTTTGAAAGTGCTTCATCAGCGCGACCGACAGCGGCGCCGCGATCATCGCGCCGCCGCCGAAGCCCATGATCGCCATGCCGGTCGCCATGCCGCGGCGGTCCGGAAACCAGCGGATCAGCGTCGACACCGGCGACACGTAACCGAGCCCGAGCCCAATGCCGCCGATCACGCCATAGCCGAGATACAGCAGCACGATCTGATGCAGATACACGCCGAGCGCGGACACGAGGAAGCCGCCGCCGAAACAGCACGCAGCTGTGAACATCGTGCGGCGTGGGCCGACGTGTTCGAGCCATTTGCCCGCGAATGCCGCCGACAAACCGAGGAACACGATCGCAAGCGAAAAGATCCAGCCGAGCCCGGTCAGCGTCCAGTCATCGGGCGTCGACTGCGTGATGCCGATCACTTTGGTCAGCGGTCCGTTGAATACCGAGAACGCATAGGCCTGACCAATGCACAGATGCACGGCGAGCGCGGCGGGCGGCACCATCCAGCGTGAAAAACCGGGCTGCGCGATCGTGGCCTGTTTGGAAAAGAATGGGGCGGAACCTCGTTGGCCGCCCGGTTCGCTGATGCTGCTCATAAGTTGGTCTCCTGCAGGAGTTCTGTTGTCGACGCTTGGTGGATTTACCCAAGCCCGCGCAGTGTAACGTGCGCAGGCCGCCCCGTCATTGCTATATGTACTTCTATTTCATATGCGCGGCGCATACGCACCGCGAATCGCGTCAGGCTCGACAATAGGACGTGCACGGTGGCTTCGCAATATGAAGCGTGCAGACATAATGTGCGATCCTGGTGAGTCGCGGGTGCCGACTGTGCGATCGCGCAAAGAGCGCGGCTCAAAAACGACAAACGGGCCGGCGCGGCCTTATCGCCGCGCCGGCCCGTCGTGTCTCGACGGCGAATCCCGCCGAGGTCAATCGATCTTGCGTCCGGTCTTCATGCGCGTCGCAACGAGGAGCGAAATCAGGCAGCCGATCGCCAGATACGCGGCCACCGGATGCCACGAGCCGCCCGCGAAGCCGACCAATGCGACCGCGATGAACGGCGTGAAACCGCCGCCGACCACGCTCGCCACCTGATAGCCGACGCCCGCGCCGCTATAGCGGTACTCGGTGCCGAACAGTTCGGTGAACATCGGCTGCTGCACGCTGACGATCATGTCGTGCGCGATGTTCGCGAGCATCACGGCGAACACGACGATCCACACGGTCGAACGCGCTTCGAGCGCGAGGAAGAACGGCACCGCGCTGACGAGGCCGACCAGCGCGCCGATCATATAGATGCGACGGCGACCAAAGCGATCCGCGAGCCACGCGAAGCACGGAATCGTCACGCAGCTGAGCGCGCCGACGATGAAGCCGATCGACAGGAAGAACTCGCGCGGCATGTGCAGGTTCGCAGTCGAGTAGTTCAGCGCGAATGCGGTCACGATGTACATCGTGAACAGTTCGGCGAGCCGCAGCGCGATGATCAGCAGGAAGGACTTCGGATGGCGCAGCAGCGCTTCGACGATCGGCAGGCGCACACGGCGCTCGCCATGCTGGCCGACTTTCTCGACGAACTCCTGCGACTCCTGCATGCTCGAGCGGATCCACAGCGCGATCACCACCAGCACGACACTGAACAGGAACGGCAGACGCCAGCCCCAGCTGAGGAACGCGGCGTTGTCCATCGAGTGGCTGATCAGCGCGACGAGACCCGTCGACAGCACGAGCCCGACGCCGTAGCCGACCTGCACGCCGCTGCTGTAAAAGGCCTTCTTTTTCTCGGGCGCGCTTTCGACGGCCATCAGCGCCGCACCGCCCCATTCGCCGCCAACCGCGAAGCCCTGGATCGCACGCAGGGTGACGAGCAACACCGGCGCCAGCCAGCCGATCGTCGCAAACGACGGCAGCAGACCGATCGCGGCCGTCGACAGACCCATCATCATCACGGTGAGCACGAGCATGCGCTTGCGCCCGAGGCGGTCGCCGTAGTGACCGAACACGAACCCGCCGAGCGGGCGGAACAGGAAGCCGACGCCGAAGGTCGCGAACGCGGCGAGCGTGCCCATCGCCGGGCCGACGTTCGGGAAGAACTCGGCGTTGAACACGAGCGCGGCGACGATGCCGTACAGCAGAAAGTCGTACCAGTCGACCACGGCGCCGATAAAGCTGCCGAGCGCAGCCTTGCGAGCCTGACTGCGCGCATTGCGGTGAGTGGCCGCTGCGGCCTGCGGGTGGGTAGTGCTCATTGGGTCTCCTCTGTCTTGCAAGTACTGGAACGAATTGCGCCGCGCTGGCAGGGCCTTTGACGCGGTCGATCCGCGCCAGGATGTCCGGAAGGTTAATGATGCGGCTCGGATTT
This sequence comes from Burkholderia sp. H160, assembly GCA_000173575.1. GTDB lineage: Bacteria > Pseudomonadota > Gammaproteobacteria > Burkholderiales > Burkholderiaceae > Paraburkholderia. The sequence goes on from ABYL01000059.1 coordinate 8,975, forward strand.
CACAATCCACGCGATGCTGAAAATGCGCGATCATCGCACGCGGCTGCGCGAATAGCGCGCGTTTTGCGTGTTTACACGGAGCGCTGCGGGGATCATCGTGAGCAATGACATGGGCACACCACGGAGCCCACGGCGTGCTAACGTGAAAGTAATCTTAAAAACAACAGACGTTGATATACTACATACCGAATATTGAAAAATGCGGCATTGCAGCATATGATTGAGAAATTGATCTCCTCAATCATTCGGAGTTACACGTGGAATTCGTATCTCTCGCGCTGTTCGCCATTGCCGTCGTAGGGTTGGGCTGTGCCGCCACCGTTCTGCTGACCGACTGGATTCCCGAATCGGTCGCGGCGCTTGCATCGCAAGATGGCCGCTTCGTGGGTCTGGGCGAGCAGCGCGGCAAAGCGGCGGCGCACTATCGCGCGCACGTTCAAGCAGAGGCGATGAATGTCGTCAGAACTTCCAACTGAAACAGTGGCCACCCCGCTGACCCTGTCGTTGCAGCCGATCGGCGCGAGCGCGAGCTTGCGCGATCAGGCCTATGCCATGCTGCGTCAGGCAATCGCCGACGCGGACATCTACCGGAATCGCGAAGAAATCCGCCTCGACGAGCGCGTGCTCAGCGAATCGCTCGGCGTGAGCCGCACGCCGGTGCGCGAGGCGATGACGCTGCTCGAGCAGGAGGGCTTCCTGCGTATGGTGCCGCGGCGCGGCATCTACATCGTGCGCAAGAGCAAGCGCGAAATCGTCGAGATGATCCAGATGTGGGCCGCGCTCGAAAGCATGGCCGCGCGGCTCGCCACACTGCATGCGACGGATGAGGAAATCGGCCGCCTGCGCCATATGTTCGACAGTTTCCGCGATTCGACGCCGGCCGAGCATATCGCCGAGTATTCGGACGCGAACATCGCGTTTCATCAGGCGATCGTCGAGCTGTCGAAGTCGCAGATCATTCTCGATACGATCAAGAACATCTTCATCCACGTGCGCGCGATCCGGCGCATGACCATCTCGCAGAGCGACCGGGCCGCGCGTTCGATCGTCGATCATCTGCGGATCATCGAGGCGCTCGAGAAGCGCGATACCGAACTCGCCGAGCGCCTTACGCGCCAGCATTCGCTCGATCTCGCGACGTTCGTCGAAGCCAATTGCGATTTTCTCGATTGAGGGCGGCGTAGGCGCCTGATTGCTGGCTGATTTCGAAAAGCCCGCGGTGTGCAAGCACCGCGGGCTTTTTTGCGTGCGCGCCAGTCGCGACAGTGAGGTCGCTGCCGCACTGCGGGATAAGCCCTGCTTGACGGTCTAAAAAATATGGTATGTGATATATCAACAGCGACCGTCGCCGTCCATGTCTCGGAATTGACCTTGAACGACTGTGATATATCACATACGGTATCTTTGAGGCCGTGAGACGTCGGTGCAGCCGGACGTAGATCGAAGCGGACGCGTCCATCGATAACCGTTGCACACCTGACCGATGAGGAGTCGACTATGTCTGCAGTTGTTTCATCCCCGAGTCCGGCCACGACCATCACGACCACGACGACCACCACGACCGCCGACGACACGCTCAGGCAGAAGACCCGCAACGCGGGCGTCGTGTCGGGCGGCCATCTGGTCGCGAAGGCGCTGAAAAACGAGGGGGTCGACACGATCTTCACGCTGTGCGGCGGCCACATCATCGATATCTACGACGGCTGCGTCGACGAAGGCATCCGCATCATCGACGTGCGCCACGAGCAGGTCGCCGCGCATGCGGCCGACGGCTACGCGCGTCAAACCGGCAAGCTCGGCTGCGTCGTGACGACCGCCGGCCCTGGCTGCACGAACGCGGTGACCGGCATCGCCACGGCGTTCCGCTCGGAAAGCCCGATCCTGCACATCGGCGGGCAGGGCGCGCTCACACAGCACAAGATGGGCTCGTTGCAGGACCTGCCGCACGTCGACATCATGGCGCCGATCACGAAGTTCGCCGCGAGCGTGTCGAGCACCGAGCGCATCGCGGACATGATCTCGATGGCGGCGCGCGAATGCTTCAACGGCGCGCCCGGTCCCGCCTACCTGGAAATTCCGCGCGATGTGCTCGACCGCGAAGTCGACGCGACACGCGCGATCGTGCCGCAGCCTGGCCACTATCGCGCGTCGACGAAATCGATCGGAGACCCGCGCGACATCGAGAAACTCGCGGACATACTCGTCGATGCCGAACGTCCCGCGATCCTTTATGGCCAGCAGGTGTGGACCGCGCGCGGTCACGAGGAAGCGATCGCGCTGCTGCGCGGTGTCGAGATTCCCGGCTATTTCAATGGCGCGAGCCGCGGGCTGCTGCCACCGGGCGATCCGCATCATTTCGATCGCACGCGTTCGCAGGCGTTCGCGAATGCCGACGTGCTGATCGTGGTCGGCACGCCGTTCGATTTCCGCATGGGTTACGGCCGACGCATCAGCAAGGAATTGACGCTGGTGCAGATCGACATGGACTACCGGACGGTCGGCAAGAATCGCGATATCGATCTGGGCCTCGTCGGCGATCCGGGCGCGATTCTCGCGGCGGTGCTGCAGGCCGTGAGCGGTCGCCTCAAGGACGACAAGCGTCAGGCGCGCCGCAAATGGATGGCGCAGTTGCGCGATGCCGAAGCGAGCGCGACCGAAAAACTGATGCCACTGTTCCGCTCGAACAGCACGCCGATTCATCCGTATCGTGTCGCGTACGAGCTCAACGAGTTCCTCTCTGACGATACCGTTTATATCGGCGACGGTGGCGACGTCGTGACGATCTCCGCGCAAGCGGTGCGCCCGCGCCGCCCCGGGCAGTGGATGGACCCCGGCGCGCTCGGCTCGCTCGGCGTCGGCACCGGCTTTGCGCTCGCGGCGAAGCTCGCGCATCCGCACAAGGAAGTGCTCTGCTATTACGGCGACGGCTCGTTTGGCATGACCGCGTTCGACATGGAAACCGCGAACCGCTTCGGTGCGCCGTATCTCGCGGTGATCGGCAACAACTCGGCGATGAATCAGATCCGCTACGGCCAACTGGCCAAATACGGCGAAGAGCGCGGCAACGTCGGCAATCTGCTCGGCGACGTGCCGTTCAGCAAATTCGCTGAAATGCTCGGCGGCTATGGCGAAGAAGTGCGCGATCCCTCGCAGATCGCGAGCGCGCTGCAGCGTGCGCGCGAAGCGATTCATCGCACCGGCCGCTCGGCGGTGGTCAACATCTGGGTCGACCCGCGCGAATACGCACCGGGCACGAAGAACCAGACCATGTACAAATAACCCGCATCTTTCAGGAGATATGACATGGCCAAGGCACTCGACGGTGTACGCATTCTCGATTTCACGCATGTGCAATCAGGTCCCACCTGCACGCAATTGCTCGCATGGTTCGGCGCGGACGTAATCAAGGTGGAGCGGGCAGGCGCGGGCGACATCACACGCGAGCAGCTGCGTGATATTCCCGATGTGGATAGCCTCTACTTCACGATGCTCAATCACAACAAGCGTTCGGTCACGATCGACACCAAGCATCCGGAAGGCAAGCAGGTGCTCGAAGCACTGATCCAGAAATGCGATGTGCTGGTCGAGAACTTCGCCCCGGGCGCGCTCGATCGGATGGGCTTTACCTGGGAGCGGATTCAGGAATTGAATCCGCGCATGATCGTCGCGTCGGTGAAGGGTTTCGGTCCCGGTCCTTATGAGGACTGCAAGGTCTATGAGAACGTCGCGCAATGCGCGGGCGGCGCGGCGTCGACCACCGGCTTCGACGACGGGCCGCCGGTCGTGACCGGCGCGCAGATCGGCGATAGCGGCACGGGTCTGCATCTCGCGCTCGGCATCGTCACCGCGCTCTATCAACGCACGCATACCGGGCGCGGTCAGCGCGTGCTCGCGGCCATGCAGGACGGTGTGCTCAATCTGTGCCGCGTCAAACTGCGCGATCAGCAGCGGCTCGACCGCACCGGCGTAATGAAAGAGTATCCGCAATACCCGAACGGCACGTTCGCCGAGGCGGTGCCGCGCTCGGGCAATGCGTCGGGGGGCGGTCAGCCGGGATGGATTCTGAAGTGCAAGGGCTGGGAGACCGATCCGAACGCGTATATCTACTTCATCACGCAGGCGCCCGTGTGGGCGAAGATCTGCAACGTGATCGGCAAGGAGGAGTGGGCTACGCACCCCGACTATGCGACGGCGCCCGCGCGCCTGCCGCGACTGAAGGAGATCTTCGCCGAAATCGAACGCTGGACGATGACGAAGACCAAGTTCGAGGCGATGCAGATCCTGAACGAGCACGACATTCCGTGCGGCCCGATCCTCTCGATGAAAGAAATCGCCGAGGAGCCGTCGCTGCGCAAAACCGGCACGATCGTCGAAGTCGATCATCCGAAGCGCGGCAAGTATCTGACCGTTGGCAATCCTATCAAGCTGTCCGACAGCCCGACCGACGTCAAACGCTCCCCGCTGCTTGGCGAACATACCGACGAAGTGATGGCCGAGCTCGGTTATTCGGCCGAGCAGATCACGGCGCTGCGCACGGCTGGCGCGATCTAGGAGCGAGGCATGCAGACGTGGATGCGGTTCATGTCGGGCGACGGCGGCATCGTGTTCGGCCGTGTCGAAGGCGCCTATCTGCACGAGTACGACAGTCTCGCGCAGCCGGTGCCGACCGGCGCGGTACTGTCGCTGCGCGCATTGACGCCGCTGGCGCCGTGCGCGCCCGGCAACATCGTCGCGCTGTGGAATAACTATCACGCGCTCGCGGCGAAGCTCGGTAAGCCGGTGCCCACGCATCCGCTGTTTCTGCTGAAGCCGGCGGCGTCAGTGATCGGCGCGGGCGAGCCGATCCGCAGACCACGCCACTATGCGGGCAAGATCGTCTACGAAGGCGAGCTTGGCATCGTGATCGGCCAGCGTTGCCGCGACGTGGACGTGCAGCAGGCGGAGGCGGCGATCTTCGGCTATACGCTCGTCAACGATGTGACCGCCGCCGATCTGCTCAACGAGAATCCGCATTTTCCGCAGTGGTGTCGCGCGAAGGGCTTCGACACGTTCTGCTGTCTCGGTCCGGCGATCGTTTCCGGCTTCGACTGGCGGGCGGCGCGTCTGCTGACGACGCTGGACGGCGTCGAGCGTCAGAACTATCCGCTGGCCGATATGGTCTTTTCGCCAGCGGAGCAGGTGAGTCTGATCTCGCAGGACTTGACGCTCGAACCCGGCGACGTGATTGCGTGCGGCACCTCGGTGGGCGTGGGGTCGATCAGGGACGGTGCAACGGTGTCGATCACGATAGATGGGATCGGCACGCTGACCAATACGTTGAGCGCGGTCGAGCGCGACGAGCGGCAGAGATCGGGCGATAGCGCGAACGTCGTTTGACGAGGGCCTGGCCGCGCACCCATGCGGCTCGTGCCTTTTCATCGCATCACGGAGGATCACGCATGCCGCAAGCCTGTGGGAGTACCGTGTGGATGGACCTGTTTGCCGACAGCGAAGACGGCGGGATGGTGACCCCGCCGCCCGAGTCTTGCCCGATGTTTCTATTCACTAGCCGCCGCGCCGAATTCGCTGTAGTACTGCGTCTTCCTATGCAGAATCAGTTGCGCGAGAAAGTCTGCATCGTAGGCACGATGCAGATGACTGTGATAGCGCTCGATATAAGCAGTGATGCGCGCCAACTCGCCATTGAACTCTTTCAGCAGGTCGAGCGTCGCACGGTCCCAGCGAAACCGCAGCCCAAGTTCGCTGAACGCGGCATTGTAGGCGCTCAGATGCGCATCGTCGGGATGGTCTTCGCGATCCGCGATCGCTGCGCGGGCATTGCGTGTACTGACACGGGATTCAAGCGGAGCGTGGTTCATGATCGGCCTCCTCGGCTCGCAAGTGAAAGAACTCGCTTGCAGCATAGAAGTCGCGATCGATTTGCAATAGTTAAAGTTTTATTGGCTTTCCATAGCCTACGGCTTATGCACGCTCAATTCCTTTACGCGCGTGATTTTCTCGATCAGATTCGCGCCTTCCTCCATCAGGAAACGTTTGAAGGCGACGGCAACGGGCGGCAGACGTTTGTTCTTCCTATGCACGACGTACCAGTTGAGCATGAGCGGAAAGCTCTCGACGTCGAGCACGACCAGGTGACCCAATTGCAATTCGAGGCTGATCGTATGCGCGGACAGAAACGCGATGCCCATGCCGGCAATGACCGCCTGCTTGATCGTCTCGGTGCTTTTGATCTCCATTGCAATCTTCAGATTGGACAGACGGCCGGCAAAGCCTTCTTCCATCGAATTCCACGTATCCGAGCCGCGTTCGCGCACGATGAACGCTTCGTTGGCGAGTTGGCTGAAGCGGATATTGCGCTTGTGCGCAAGCGGATGCGTGGGCGCTGCGACGATGACATATGGATGCGGCGCGAACGCCTCATTGGTCGCGTCGGTTTCGTGCGGCGGACGCACCATGACAGCGAGGTCGGTCTGATTGGTCGCCAGTTGATGCAGAAGTTCTTCGCGATTGTGCACCGCGAGATTCAGATCCACGCCCGAATAGCGGCGTGTGAATTCGGCGAGAAGCCGCGGAAAGAAATAGTCGCCGGCGCTGATCACCGCGACATTCAGCTTGCCGCCGGAGACGCCCTTCAACTGACACATTGCTTCGTCGACTTCGTGGAACTGCTGGATGATCGCGCGGCTGTAGTGGAGCATTTCGGTGCCGGCCGGCGTCAGATAGATCTTTTTGCCGAGTTGCTCGAACAGAGGCAGACCCGCATGCTCCTCGAGTTGCCTGACCTGGGTGGAGACGGCCGGCTGAGTCAGATGCAATTCCTCTGCGGCGCGCGAAAAACTCAGGTGGCGCGCCACCGTTTCAAAGACCTTCAGTTGCCGCAGAGTTGCATTGCGCATCGTCATGGTCGATGTATAAGGAATCGTGAATCAAGATAATAACAAACTTTAATTATTCGTAATTCAGCAATGACCCTAGCATGCAGCGTATAAGAAGCAGAATTGCTTCACTGCAATGTGCGGGTTAACGCAGAGAGATGTGGTGTAGCGGAATCAATAGTGGAAAACAAGCTGCAATGCTTACCGCCTGAAGCGGAGTTCTGGTCGGAATAAAGAAAGAACTTTATATCGAAAGACGAATTCGGGGGAACTGCGGAATCGCATCAAATAGCATCAGTTTCGATTTTTCCCGAATAGCGAAGTTATCGGGCCATAACGATAAGGCGGGACGCATCCAGCGCGGCGCGTAAGCCGGCTGCACTAAATAAATAGTGGAGACAAGGCTCATGGACGATATCACTCAGCAATCGATGACCCGCCTGTCCTGGCGTAATCGATGGTGTCAGCTCGTCATCGGCATGGTGTGCATGGCACTGGTGGCGAACCTGCAATATGCGTGGACGTTGTTCGTGGCCCCTATGCACGCGCGGCATCACTGGAGCGAAGCGTCCATTCAGCTTGCATTCTCGATCTTCATTCTGACCGAGACGTGGCTCGTGCCATTCGAAGGCTGGCTCGTCGATCGATTCGGGCCGCGCCCGGTAGTGGCGGCCGGTGCCGTATGCGCGGGGTTGTCGTGGATTCTCAATTCGTATGCGACGACGCTTGGCGTGTTGTACCTGGCCGCGGTGATCGGCGGAATCGGCGCGGGCGGCGTGTATGGAACGTGTGTCGGCAATGCGCTCAAATGGTTTCCCGACCGGCGTGGTCTCGCCGCCGGTTTGACCGCCGCGGGCTTCGGTGCGGGCGCGGCGCTGACGGTGATTCCGATCGCGAACATGATTACGCGCCGCGGCTATGAAGACACGTTTTTCTTCTTCGGCATCGTGCAGGGAATCAGCATCCTGTTGCTGGCGATGCTATTGACGCGGCCGAGCTTGCGTCAGCAAGGCGTACGCAAGAGCCGCTTCGCGGTGTCGAAAGTCGATTTCACCGCGCGCCAGATGATCAGAACGCCGGTGTTCTGGGTGATCTATGCGTCGTTCGTGGCGGTCGCGGCAGGCGGGTTGATGGCGACCGCACAGATCGGCCCGATCGCGAAAGACTGGGGCATAGCGCGCATTCCGATGGTGGCCTTCGGCATGACGTTGCCGCTGCTGACCCTCACGCTGTCGATCGACAATATCTTCAACGGCCTGACGCGTCCGCTGTGCGGCTTCATCTCCGACAAGATCGGCCGTGAAAACACGATGTTCGTGATTTTCATCGGCGAGGGGCTCGCGCTGCTCGGCATGATGCAGTTCGGCAGCAATCCCTATGCGTTCATGGTCTTTGCCGCACTGATCTTCCTGTTCTGGGGTGAGATCTTCTCGATCTTTCCGGCGATTTGCGCCGATACGTTCGGCAGCAGGTACGCGACCGCCAATGCCGGTACGTTGTACACGGCGAAAGGCACGGCCTCGTTGCTGGTGCCGATCGCGTCGGTACTCGCGGCGACGGGCGGCTGGAATCTCGTCTTCGTCGTCGCGGCCGTCATCACGATCGCGGCCGGCATTTCCGCGAAGTTCGTGCTCGAGCCGATGCGCGCGCGTTGGATCGAATCGCACAATCAACCTCAGGGCGCGCTGGCCGTCGCGGGTCATGGCAATGGCAATGGCAACGCGTCGCGAATGAGCCGCTGGCCCGAGCAGTCCGGCGAATAGCGTGAGCGTCGCGCGCCCGGAATCGACGCCATGAACGTTTCGCTGCAGCAATTGAAGGTATTCGTCGCGGTCGCGCGTGAGCGCAGTTTCACGCGCGCGGCGCGCGAGTTCGATCTGACGCAGTCGGCCGTGAGCCGTTGCGTGCGTGATCTGGAAGATGCGGTCGAATTGAAGCTGTTCGATCGCACGACACGCCAGGTTGAACTGACGAACGCAGGTGCGAGTCTCGAGAGAAGGATCGGCCGGTTGCTGGACGAAATCGAATCGACGCTGCGCGAAGAGCGCGCAGATCATGACGGACACACGGGCGTCGTCGTGGTCGCGAGCAATCCGGTACTTTCATCGAGCTGGGTGCCGCAGGCTTTGGCGCAGTGTGCGTGTTCCTTTCCCGAGCTGGTCGTGTCGGTCAGGGATCAGCCTCAAAGCAGCGTGCTGGCGAGTGTCGAGCATGGCGAAGTGGATTTCGGTGCGGTCTGCGTGGCCGAACCCGTCGATAGTCCGCTCCTGCATGCGCAAGCGCTTTTCACTACGCCACTGCATGCGGTGATTCCGTCCACCCATCCGCTGGCGCGGCACGACAGTGTCCGATGGCGCGAGTTGCGCGAATGGCCGCTGATTACGCTGAATGCCGATACCGGTGTGCGGGCTGCGCTCGAAGCGGCACTCGCCGCGAACGAATTGAAGCGCCGGCCGCTGCAGGAATTCGGACACGTCGCGGCGGTCGCGCGCATGGTCGAATTGGGTCTTGGTGTCGGTGTACTGCCGGTCGATCCGTATCGGCCTTCGCCGGGTGCTTCGTTGGTGAGTCGTCCGCTGGTTCCGGAAACGACATTGACGACCGTGCTCGTGCACCGCAGGAATCGCTCGCTTCGTCCCAATGCGGCTGCTGCGTGGGCGCAGTTTGTCGCGTCGACGAGTGCGCATGCGCGGATCGCGGACGCACTGGGTGGCGCTAGCGCGGCGTAGACCTTCAACGGGCCATCCGCGACGCGAAGCTTGCTGCAAGAACCTTAGAAAGAGAGCCGATCGAAGGCCTCGCGCGATACGCGGCATTCGATCGATGCGTCGCCAGTCAGCCACATAACGTCCTACTCAAGGAGCTTCATGATGGAAACCCAGACCGACCTCAGGCACCATGATCTGCTGATTGACGGCAAGCGCGTGCCGCCTGGCACCGGGGAATATTCCGTCGATATCAACCCCGCGACCGAGGAGCCGATCGCACTGGTCGCGCAAGGCAGCGCCGCCGACGTGGATGCCGCGGTGCGCGCCGCGCGCAGCGCTTTGAAAGTATGGAATTCGATCCGGGCCGCCGAACGCGGCCGCATTCTGCAACGACTCGCGGGCTTGATGCGCGAGAACATGGAAGAACTCACCGCGCTCGAAAGCCTTGACGGCGGCAAGCCGATTGCCGCGGTGATGCGTCAGGACGTGCCCGCCGCGATCGATACCGTCGAATACTACGCGGGCTGGTGCGACAAGATCAACGGTCAGGTGGTGCCGACCCGTCCCGATGCATTGACTTATACGTTGCGCGAACCGGTCGGCGTGGTCGCCGCCATCGTGCCGTGGAATTTTCCGTTGATGATCGGCATGTGGAAGATCGCGCCCGCGCTTGCGTGCGGTTGCACGCTGATCGTCAAGCCTGCCGAGATCACGCCGCTCACCGCGTTGCGCATCGGCGAGCTGGCGCTCGAAGCGGGCGTGCCGCCCGGCGTGCTCAATATCGTCACCGGCAAGGGCAGTGTGGTGGGCGACGCGCTCGTCACGCATCCCGGTATCGACAAGGTCACCTTCACCGGTTCGCCTTCGGTCGGACGAGGCATCCTGCAGGGCGCGGCGGGCAACTTCAAACGCGTAACACTGGAGCTTGGCGGCAAGTCGGCCAACGTGATCTTCGCCGACGCGAATCTCGACAATGCAGTGCGAGCGGCGGCGTCCGGCGTGTTCTTCAACACGGGGCAAGTGTGCTCCGCCGGATCGCGGATACTCGCGCATCGCGACGTGTATGACGATGTGGTCGAGCGTCTGGCCAAGCGTGCGAAGTCGATCAAGGTCGGCGATCCGTCGCTGCGCGAAACGTCGATGGGCCCGCTGATTTCCGCCGCGCAGATGAAGACCGTATTGAGTTATGTCGAGACAGGACGCTCGGAGGGCGCGTCGCTCGTGACCGGCGGCGCGCGCGTCGGCGATCGCGGCTTTTTCGTCGAGCCGACCGTGTTCGCGAATGTCGAGCACGAAATGCGCATTTCGCAGGAAGAGATCTTTGGGCCCGTCGCGAGCGTGATCCGTTTCGACGACGAAGCGGACGCGATCAGAATCGCCAATGGCACGTCGTATAGTCTCGCGGCCGGCGTGTGGAGTGCGGACCTGAGCCGCGTGCATCGCGTGGCGCGTGACCTGAAAGCGGGCACGGTGTGGATCAATACCTACGGCTATACGGACGTACGCTTGCCATGGGGTGGTGCTGGTGATTCGGGCTTTGGTCGCGAGCATGGCGACGTCGCGATTGAGAACTTTACGGAGCCGAAGGCGGTGTGGGTGGCGATCGATCAATAACGTCCAATACGAAAAAGGATCGGACGCGTGACGTCCGATCCTTTTGTCATTGGCGAGTACCGGGTCAATTGCCCTGCAAGGCCATTTTCTCGCGCAATTTGATCAGTGCGAGCACAACGTCGATGGTGGGCGTCGGTTCCGCCACGAGTCGCCCCATTTCCTGCACGACCGTCAACAGAGGATCGATTTCCATTGGCCGACGGTTCTCGAGATCGACGAGCGTCGATGTCTTGTGCGCCCCGACCGCACCCGCGCCATCGATACGCCTTTCCACATCGACGCGAAAGTGCACGCCGAATTGCTCCGCGATTTGCTTCGCTTCGAGCATCATCGTGCGTGATACGGCGCGTGTGCCCGGGTCGCTCGTGAGTACATCGAGCGTTGCATGCGTCAATGCGCTAATCGGGTTGAAGCACAGATTACCCCACAGCTTGAGCCAGATTTCGTCGCGGATGTTGTCGCGAATCGGGGCTTCGAAGCCGGCCGCCTGCATGATCTCGTGCAATTGCTGAATGCGCGAGGTGCGCTCGCCACTCGGCTCGCCAATGGGAAACTTCTTGCCGTACACGTGTTTGATCACGCCCGGTTCGACGATCTCCGCTGCCGGGTAAAGGACACAGCCGATCGCGCGTTCGGGGCCGAGCTTGGTCCATTGTGAGCCGTTGGGGTCGACGCTCGTCAGGCGAGTGCCGGCAAAGCGCCCCCCATGTTGATAGAAGTACCAATACGGGATGCCGTTGACGCCAGTGACGATGGCGGTGTGCTTGCCGAGCAGCGGCTGCATCGTATCGACTACGCCAGGCAGCGAATGCGCCTTCAGCGTGACGATGACGAAGTCCTGGACGCCGAGCTCGCCGGGGTCGGACGTGCAGCGCACCGGCGCGCTGAACGTTTCGCCATCCATAATGAGGCGCGCGCCGTGTTCGCGCATGGCCGCCAGATGCGGGCCGCGCGCGATAAAACTCACGTCCGCGCCGGCGCGTGCCAATTGCACGCCCAATAAACCGCCAATCGCTCCCGCTCCGAAGATGCAGATTTTCATGATGTCGCTCCGTGCCGATGAAAAAGCCGTTTGCCCAATGCCGCACTGCAGTACATCGCGGCCGGTCACGGTTCGAGCATAAGGTGGAGCGACGAACGCTGATAGTTAAAGTTTCTCGGCCGATGTATTAGCTATTCGTTATGAAAAGGCTGCGAACCTATATTCCTTATCCGCGCTGAACCAGCAGGAAACTCACGCCGATCGCGGCCAGAAAGCCACCGCAGCAGCGATTGAACCAGCGGCGGATCTGTGCGCGCATGAGCCATTTGCCGAGATGCATCCCGGCCCACGAATACACTGCAATCGCGACCCATTCGAGTACCAGAAAGCTCGCGCCGAGCACGGCGAATTGCGGCAGTATCGGCTGCGCAACATCGACGAATTGCGGCAGGAACGCGGTGAAAACCAGAATCGCCTTCGGATTGCCCGCGGCCACGAAGAACTCGTGCCGCGCAATTCGCGTGAGCGAGGGGTCCTGCGCTTGCGACGTATCGATGGCGGGTGCGTCGCTGCGCCACAACTGGATGGCCAGCCAGATCAGATAAGCGGCGCCCGCGAGTTTGATCGCGAGAAAGATCCATTCCGACGCGTGCAGCACGACGGCGAGACCGGTCGCCGCGAGCGCGAGCATCAGCGCGAAGGCGAGCAGCCGGCCGGTGCCGCCGACGAAGGCCTTCATGAAGCCATGACGCGCGGCCACGTTGATCGAAAGCAGGTTATTGGGCCCGGGTGCGAGATTGATCGCAAAGCAGGCGGGCAAAAAGAATAGCCAGGCGGTAAGGGACATGACGGTTCGCATTCCGAACGGGAGATCACGATGCGCCGCGCGGCGGATTGCGCGCGATGCGTTAGCCGGATTGTAGCGAATCCGCGCCGCGTGTCGGCTGACCACGAGTTCAGTTCACTGCCTTGACAAAGCCGGGATCGTCGATCAAGGCATCGACGCTGAGCTTGACCGTGTCGTCGATCGCAATCGTATTGCTGGTGAATTTCGGCGACTTCTGCTTGACGGTGCGGGTGGTCGCGAACATCACTTTCTGGGTTGCCGCATCGGTGACCACGTAGTGCATCTTCAGCGTCCACAGCGCCGGCGAGCGCGTGTCGTCCACCGTGAAGGTTTCGATGCTACCGCTGAGCACGCGCTTGTTGTCGTCGATACGGAAGCCGGCCAGTCGCAGGCTATTTGCGACGTCGTTGCGCACGATGAGGCTGATATCGTCCTTCAATACGAGCCCGGTCACGCCGGTATTTTCGATGCGATTCGGCGAGACAAGACCGTCGCGCGCGGGCAGATAGGCGAAGTCACGCGCGGGGGCAACGCTCAGCGACCCGGTGCCGTGGGTCTTCACGTGCGTCGTGCTGGCACTGCTGTTGAGGCCGAACCATGACCACGAGCACGCCGACAGCAGCATGGGCAGCAAAACGGCGCCGCAGCCCTTGAGCACGACGGATCTCAACGGCGAACACGCGGCAGCCATGCGGGAGAAAGTGGCGGTCGAAGTCAGAGGAGTTGCCCCTTTTCAAGTGGAGTCATTCCGGTGGAGTACAGCATGGTAGCAGCGAACCGGAGTGTCGACCTTCAGGCGGGCTCCCGGGGGTATCCCGCCGCTGAGCCGCTCAGAAAAAACCTGCCTTTCCCTGAGTGATATCAATCAGCGTTCGCCTCGCGTCGTCGAGCGCATTGGCGGGCACGCGCATCGTCATCTTCACCAGCATGCCGTACGCGCTGTCCACGAGCGCATAGCCCTCGGCGTCCATCCATCGGCGTACTTTGGCTTCGTCGGCATAGGTCACTTCGACGCTCAGCGAAACCTGCGCAATCCTCTCGACTCGCGGCGCGTCGAGCAGCGCGGACGCGATCGCATCGGTGTATGCGCGCACCAGACCGCCCGCGCCGAGTTTCACACCGCCGTAATAGCGCACGACGGCCGCGAGCACGCCATCCAGATCGTGATGCCGCAGCACTTCCAGAATCGGCCGGCCCGCGGTGCCGGACGGCTCGCCGTCGTCGGACATGCCGGACTGGCCGCCCGCGAGCAGCGCCCAGCAGACATGCGTCGCGGCCGGATGTTCGTCACGCAGACGCTGCAATTCGGCCATCGCGGCATCGCGATCGGCGACCGGGATCGCATGCGCGATGAAACGGCTCTTGCGAATCTCGAGTTCAGCGCTCAGCGGCGCGGGTAGGGTATAGGTGGGCAAGGCGGAAACGTCGGTGGATAAAAAAAGCACGCAGTACGCGGCGTGATGTTCGTAATGGTAACGGATCACCTGCGCCAGGGACGCGCAGAGAAGGTTCGCGCCTTCGTCTACAATGGTTCGCTGAACGCGCGCCGCTGGCTTCGATCCCGCGCGTCGCAAGGAGACGACATGCTTGACCTATCCACGTTGGGGACTTTCGTTGCCGTCGTGCTCGGGCTCTTTCTGATTCCAGGCCCGGCCGTGCTGCTGGTTTTGACGCGCACCATGCACGGCGGACGCAAGGCCGGCATTCTGACCGGCCTCGGTATCGCAGCCGGCGATTTCGTTCATACACTGGGCGCCGCGGTTGGCCTCTCCGCGCTGCTGATGACATCCGCGCTCGCCTTCAATGCGGTGAAGTTCGTCGGTGCCGCGTATCTCGTCTATCTGGGCATTCGCGCGCTGCGCGAGAAGCAGGCGAGTGCGCATCTGCCGGTCGTCGCGCCGGTGTCGGGTTCGAAAGCGTTCTGGCAGGCGATTCCCGCCGAGGTGCTGAATCCGAAAACCGCGCTGTTTTTCCTCGCGTTTCTGCCGCAATTCGTGCGCCCCGAACATGGCTCGACGTTTCTGCAGTTCGCGACGCTCGGGCTGATTTTCGTCGCCATGAGCGCGCTTTATACGACGCTTCTCGTTTTGACGATGCGGCCGTTGGGCAAGTTCGTGAAGCGTTTGACGTGGTTGACGCGTTGGCAGAACAAGATCATCGGGGTGGTGTTCATTTCGCTCGGCCTGCGCGTGGCCGTGCAGACGCGCTGAGTCATCGAGCGGGATTCAGGAGACAGCGATGAATGACGACGCAGCTTCGACAGCCCGCGCAATCGAGTTCTGGTTCGATTTTGGCAGTAATTACAGCTATCTGAGCATGATGCGTATCGAAGCGTTGGCGGTGGCCCGCAACGTGACGATCGTCTGGCGGCCGTTTCTGCTCGGCCCGGTATTTCGCCGGCTCGGTTTCGAGAACTCGCCGTTCGTACTGCAGAAAGAAAAAGGCGCGTACGTGTGGAAAGACATGGAGCGTCAGTGCCGCAAATACGGCATTGCGCTCACGCGTCCCAGCACGTTTCCGCGGGCGGCCCTGCTCGCGATGCGCGTCGCGGTGCTCGGTGCAAACGAACCGTGGATCGGTGCCTGGTGCCGCAAGATCATGCAGTTGAATTTCGCCGACGACCGTGACATCGGTTCAATCGAGGTCGTCAGCGAAGCGCTCGACGCTCTCGGCCTACCCGCACAGAGCGTGATCGACTCCGCGCAAAGCGACGCGAACAAACTGCGCCTGCGTGAGCAGACCGAACTGGCCATCAATCGGGGGATCTTCGGTGCACCGACGTTTTTTGTCGGCGGGGAGATGTTCTGGGGTAATGACAGGCTGGAGGATGCGTTGGACTACTGCGACGCGATCGCGGTGCGTCATTGAACGTCGAATAGAGCGCTCAATCAGCCTGTTGAAAGAAGCGCCGGCCCGGCACATGGGAGGCCACGGCCTGGGCGATTTCGAGCGGAGTGCTTTCGGCGGGAACGACGCGACGGCTCGATTCGGGCACGTGCTTCATCGTCCATTCGACGAGCCGGTATGAACGGCCCCAAGGCGGTTGCAGCGGATCGGAAACCTTACAGGAGTGAATCTGGCGAGTCCATTCATGGCCGGGCATCGCACGCAGGTGTTCGACTACCATCTCTTCATCCATGATTTACCTCTTTCTTCTCGTGCGCGTTACCGGTTTCAGCCGCGTTTTTTGCACCCTCAAGAAAAAACGCCGCCGATGTTCTGGCGGCTCAACAGGGGATTCGCGACATGGTTGCAGGGAACAATTAAGCGAACCTTAAGAAGCGCATCATTACGCAGACGAATCTCACGACATGTAAGCGAGTGCAAGAAATTGCAAGCGCGAGCCGACAAAAGTGGGCACGAACACTCGCGTGGCGACCAGCACACCGCAATTCCGCCCTCAAGACCTCGGCGAATCGGCCGTTATCAGTAGAGTTGGGGCGTCGACCCCGCTACGCCTTCGGGCCTGCCTTGCAGATATCGTGACGAATCTCGCCCAAACGCCGCTCTCCGAGCGCCTTCGCTCGCTCGTCGACACCGTGCAGCACAACGAGCGCACCATGCGCCGCTTCCAGAACGTCGAGTTGCGTTTGATCGGCGCGCAGGATTTCGCGTCGTTTCTCGATACCTTGTTCAGCCATCTGCCGCAGGAGTTTGCTCTCGCGAACGTGACGCTGTGGCTCGATGACCGCGCGCCGATGCTGTTCGAACTGCTCGAGCCGCTTGCACTGCGCGCGCTCGATCACGCGCAGCTGAAGACCTCGCGCGAAGGCGGGGCAGTCGCGCAATCTCTATGCGGAGACAACCGGCCCTGGCTCGGCCGCCCCGGCGAACTCGATGACGACGCGCGCCGCGCGTTCTTCGGCGCCGCGCCGGCCTACGTGCCGGCCAGCGCGATCCTGCTGCCCCTGGCCGCGGGCACGAGCGTCAGCGGCTATCTATGCCTCGGCAGCGACGACCCCGCGCGCTTCGGCGCCGGCATGGCCACCGACATTCTCGAGCGCTTCTCGAGCATCGTCACCGCGAGTCTGGACAACGTCGCGCATCGCGAGCGTCTCAAGCAGCTCGGCATGACCGACTCGCTGACCGGCCTCGCGAATCGCCGCTATTTCGACGAGCGCCTGCGCGAGGAGCTGATGCGCGCGGTCCGTTATCACGCGCCGGTCGCGTGTCTTTTCATCGATATCGACGGCTTCAAGCTCATCAACGATACCCACGGCCATCAGACCGGCGACCGCGCGCTCGCCGAGGTGGCGGCCTGCGTGCGGCAACAGGTTCGGCTTGGCGACACCGTCGCGCGGTATGGTGGCGAGGAGTTCGCCGCGCTGCTGCAAGGCGATCGCGCCGATGCGCTGACCGTCGCCGAGCGCGTGCGGTCCGCGGTCGAGAATCTCGACGTGCGCGACGAGCATGGCGAGCGCATTGCGTTGACCGTGTCGATCGGCGTGGCCGCGCGGGTGGTCAGCGGCACGTCAGCTGAGGCAATGTCGCTCGGTCAGGCGATGATGGACGAGGCCGATCGCGCGATGTATCTGGCCAAGCGCAATGGCCGCAATCGTATCGAGGCGCACGTCGATGCGGGCGATCAGCCGGGCTGATCGCTCGCAACAGATCGTTACACTCCGGCCGCGTCTGGCGGCACCCCGAGCAGCTGCAACGCGCCAGCCGTCACGCCGCTGAACACCGGTCCGGCGACCGTGCCGCCATAGAATGCCTTGCCGGCCGGGTCGTCGATCATCACGGCGACGATCAGGCGCGGATCGCTGATCGGCGCCATGCCGACGAACAGTGCGCGGTAGCGGTTTTTCGCGTAGCGCGCGCCAATCTGCTTGCGCGCGGTGCCGGTCTTGCCGCCGACACGATAGCCCGCCACCGTCGCCGCGCGTCCGGTGCCGCCAACGCCCGTGGCCATTTCGAGCATGTTGCGGATCGCTCGCGCGGTGCCGGGCGTTGTGACCGGCACGCTGCGATCGGCGAATGACGCGGGGTCGTCCGCATCGAGCGGCTCGCGCAGCAGGCTCACGCGCTGCATCGTGCCGTCGCCCGCATAGGCGGTGTAGACCTGCGCGATCTGCAGCAGCGATACCGACAGCCCGTAGCCATACGCCATCGTCGCCTGCTCGATCGGGCGCCAGCGCTTGTACGGCCGCAGCTTGCCGGCGGCCACGCCGGGGAAGGGCAGCTCGGGCTTCGCGCCGAGCCCATACTGCCGATACTTGGTCCAGATCGTCTCGGCCGGCAGGTTGAGCGCGAGCTTCGCGAGCGCGATATTGCTCGACTTCTGCACCGCCTCGGCGACCGTCATCGCGCCGTGATTCGACGTGTCGTGGATTACGGCGGGGCCGATCCGATACCAGCCGGGCGCGGTATCGATGATGCTTTGCGGCCGCACCTTGCCTTCGTCTATCGATAGCGCCACGACGAGCGGCTTGATCGTCGAGCCCGGTTCGAACGTGTCGATCACCGCGCGGTTGCGCAACTGGCGCCCGGAGAGGCGCGTGCGGTCGTTCGGATCGAAGCTCGGGTAATTCGCAAGCGCGAGGATCTCGCCGTTGCGCGCGTCGAGCACGACCACGCTGCCCGCTTCGGCATGGTGCTGCGCGACCGCGGCTTTGAGTTGCGTGTACGCGAGTTGCTGGATACGCCGGTCGATCGTCAGCTGGATCGTCGCGCCGTTGCGCGCGGGCACGAGCGGCCGCGTCTCCGAGATCACACGGCCGAGCCGGTCGCGGATCACTTCGCGCTGGCCGGGCACGCCTTGCAACCGCGCGTTGGCGGCGAGCTCGACGCCTTCCTGGCCGTTGTCCTCGATGTCGGTGAAGCCGACCACGTGCGCGGCCGACTCGCCCTCGGGATAAAAGCGTTTGGTGTCCGCGATCTGCGTGATACCGGCGAGCTCGAGGCGCGACAGATGCGCGGCGGTGTCGGCATCGACCTGGCGCTTGAGCAGCACGAAGCTGCGCTCACCGCTCAGGCGCCGGCGCAATTCCGCGAGCGGCAGATCGAGCAGCTTCGCGAGCGGCGCGACCGCGCTTTCGTCGATGAGCTTCGGCGAGGCCCAGATTTCGTAAGTCGCGAGGCTAACCGCAAGCATCGAACCATTGCGATCGACGATCCGGCCGCGTGTCGCGTCGAGTTCGAGGACGCGCTTATAGCGCTTCTGCCCCTGGTCGACGTAGAACGCCTGATTCACGACCTGGACCCAGAACGCGCGGACCGCGAGCGTCGCGAACGCGCCGAACACGATCAGCACGATGAACTTCGAGCGCCACGCGGGCAGGCGCGCGGCGAGCAGCGGGTTGTTCGCGGCCAAGGCGTACGGATCGTGCGAGGGCGGTTTTTTCTGGCGGATCATGGGCGGCGTGCAGCGAACGTTGTGAACGGTCCGGACCTTCGATCAAACGAGGCCGCCAGCACCACGAGGCCAGGCAGGAAGGACCGATGCCGGGCTGATTGTAAATAAAACGTAATTTAAACGCGAGGATTGTGAAAGGCTTGGCGAGAACGAATCGCCGCGCGGACTTGCAAAATCCGCGCGGCTGTTTCGTTCGATTGATGCGTCGACTCCGACGCGGCGTGTTGAAGAGGCGCTCCGTGCCTGTGGAGCGCCTCCTTTTTTACGCACCCGTCGCGGGCGCGGTGCGGCAAGCTCAAGCCGGCAACGCGAAACTCGCAATCGCGTCGCGCAGCACGCCGACCTGGTCCTTCAGCGAATGCGCGGCGGCGGCGGCCTGTTCGACCAACGCCGCATTCTGCTGCGTGACCTGATCCATCTCGCCGACCGCGCGATTGACCTGCTCGATGCCTGCGCTCTGCTCGCGCGACGCGTGGCTGATTTCTTCGAGAATCTCGTTGACACGCCGCACCGACTGCACGATCTCGCCCATCGTCGCGCCCGCGTTGGCGACCAGCGACGCGCCGGTCTCGACCGTATCGGTCGAGGTTTCGATCAGCGCCTTGATCTCCTTGGCGGCCGTCGCCGAGCGCTGCGCGAGGCTGCGCACTTCGGACGCGACCACCGCGAAACCGCGGCCCTGTTCGCCGGCGCGGGCAGCTTCGACGGCGGCGTTCAGCGCGAGGATATTCGTCTGGAACGCGATGCCGTCGATCACGCCGATGATGTCGCCGATCTGCCGCGAGCTCGCGGTGATCTCGCCCATCGTGCGCACCACGTCGTCGACCACGCGGCTGCCGCGCGTCGCGACGTTCGCGGCGTCGCCCGCGAGTTGCGCGGCGTGGGTTGCGCTGTCCGCGTTCTGCTTCACGTTGACCGTCATCTGATCCATGCTCGACGCGGTTTGTACGAGCGCCGCCGCCTGCTCCTCGGTGCGCTGCGACAGGTCGGTATTGCCCGCCGCGATTTCGTTCGCGCCGACGTTGATGTTTTCGGTGCCCTGACGCACGCGCGAGACCGTGTCGACGAGTCCGGCCTGCATGGTACGCAGCGCATGCAGCAGGCTGCCGTTGTCGTGCGGCTCGGTCGGCACCGGCGTCGCGAGATTGCCTTGCGCCATCAGCCGCGCGTGCTTGACCGCCACTTCGAGATCGCCGCCGAGCGAGCGGCGGATGCTGCGCAGCACGACCAGCATGACGACCGTGGAGAGCGCACCGAGCGTCACCGTGATCGCGAGCCAGCGCAGCAGGTTGCGGTAGAACTCGCTTTGCACGTCGTCCATATACATGCCGGTCACGAGGTACCAGTCCCACGGCGCGAAGCGCATCGAGTAGCTGGTCTTCGCGACCGGCTGCTCACTGCCCGGCTTGGCCCACAGGTAATCGACGAAGCCGCCGCCGTCGTGATTGCCCGCGTTGACGATATCGATGAACAGATGATTGCCCGCCGGATCGGTGAACTGCGCGAGGTTCTTGCCGATCAGTGCGGGCTTGATCGGATGCATCAGCATGACCGGCTGCGAGTCGTTGATCGACAGGTAGCCGTCCGTGCCGTAGCGGATCGCGCCAAGCGTCGCGAGCGCCTGCTTCTTCGCGTCGTCCTCGGAGAGCGCATGCTGCTGCGCGAGCGTGTAGTAGTGGCCGACGATGTGGTTCGCCTCGTCGATCAGCGAGCGCAATTGTTCGCGCCGGTCCGAGATCATCGACGCGCGGTGTTGCCACGCGCCAAAACCGCCGATCAGGATCAGGCCGACCCACAGTACAGCGATCATTGACGCCAGTTTTCGGTTCAGAGTCATAGCGATGGCAATAGGCTTTTGGCCAGTAGGGTCCATTGGATCGCGGTCGAGTGCCGCTCGCTGTGTTTACGGCGCGAAACGGCATTAATCGAGGCCGGGGAAACCCGTTGTTATGTATCGCTATTGATCTGATCTATACGCGGATTCTTGAATCCTTTAGCGGTACGGATAGGGGTGGCATATCCGCAGTTGCACGACGCGCTGAAGTCGCGCCGCTCGCGGCCCCCTCACACTGGATCCTTGTCCGGCGGCCCATCAGGCCGCTGCGGCTCCTCGACATGATGCCCCGGCGACGGCGGCACGAGCGGGTCGGCTTCCGGGTCGCGGTTGGGATCGGCATTCGGGTCGGGAATCGGGCTGGTGTGCATGTCGTAGCTCATTGCGTCACCTTTGCGGTTGAAATGCGCGAGTCAGGCGTGGCCGGCTTTTACCGCCGATGCCCGCCGCCGCGTTGGTTATCCGTCTTCAAGCGTAGGCGTTCGCCGCGCTTCCTGCTCGCTCGTTTTTGCTACTTTCTCGCGCGTTTGCGGCCGACGCTCAGCTGCCAGTAGCGCTCGGTCGCGAATACATCGTCGTAATTGCCGGCCCCGAAAGCGCGCAACTGGCTCGCGTACGCGTTGACTGCTTCGCGCTTCAGATGCGTCTGGCGCTGCACGTCGATCGTGTTGTGGCCCGCGCTCGGCATGGCCGGCGTCGCGACGATGCCGCGCTGCACGAGATCGGCGAGCCGCGCCTGCACTGCGCCCGGCGTGAGCCGGTGAATCGCTTCCTCGTAGCAGAACCAGTTCAGATGCGTGAGCCGCGGCAGGATTTCGCAGCACGCTTCGAAGACCCGTGCGTGATCCTCGTGATACAGGCCGAGCGGCATCAGCAGCGTGTTCGCGGTCGTGCGGTAGATCGTTTCCTCCAGCGCGGCCGCCATCTGGCTGATCGACGGCGAATCGGCGTACTGGCTGTCGCGAAACGGCATGCGCAGCGGAATCGCGTCGAGCACTTCGAGCGCGCGGTTGTCTTCGATCGTGCGTTCGCGGATCGCTTCATGGGCGTTCGCGAAGCCCGCTTTTTCGTCCCACTCGGTGTGC
The DNA here is from genome assembly GCA_000173575.1 of Burkholderia sp. H160. Taxonomy (GTDB): domain Bacteria; phylum Pseudomonadota; class Gammaproteobacteria; order Burkholderiales; family Burkholderiaceae; genus Paraburkholderia. The sequence goes on from ABYL01000059.1 coordinate 31,275, forward strand.
ATGTCGTGTTCCGGGGGCGCGGCGAATACGGTGCAGACAGCGGCGTCGGGGTGGGCCGCCAGCAGCGCGCCGCAGCTGAAGACGGCGTCGTCGAAATGGGGCGAGACGATGAAAAGGCGTGGGCTGGTTTCGCTCATGGGCTTGCTTGCGGGCTGCGAGGCGAGTCGGGTGGGGCGTCGAGGCTGACCATTGCCGGGGTGCCGCACTCGAAAAAGCGTAGCGTCACCTCAGCTTAGGCGCAATCGGCGCGGCTTGCGCGCGAAACTTGCAGCAGGCAAAGCGCGTGCCTGGGGTGATGAAACGCACGTTTTTTGTGTACTTCGCGAATTCTCCGGCCACTTTCCGCCCGCATCCCTCCCGCGGCTCCCCCGTTCAGGGGATGGTCCCCCATCTGATCCGCGCCGATCATTCGTCGATCGGGAAGACACCGCGGGACGAGACTGTCAGCCGCGCAGCAATGAAGCCGTGTTTGCCCGCCATCCATCCATCCAGTTCAGGACTCAAGGAGATTCAGATGCGGGACAACGCCACGGCCGCCGCGCCCTCGGCCTACGCCTATCCATTGCTGATCAAGCAACTGCTGCATACGCCGTTCGTTCAGGCGCCGGATCAGGAAATCGTGTATCGCGGACAGGTCCGCATGACTTATACGACGCTGCGCGAGCGCATTGCGCGGCTCGCCAATGGGCTCTCCTGGCTCGGTGCGCGGCACGGCACCACCGTCGCGGTGATGGACTGGGACAGCCACCGTTACCTCGAATGCTATTTCGCTGTGCCGATGATGGGTGCCGTGCTGCAAACGGTCAACGTGCGCCTGTCACCGGACGAGATCGCTTACACGATCAACCACGCCGGCGCGGAGATCCTGTTCGTGCACACCGATTTTCTGCCGCTCGTCGAAGCGATCAAAAGCCGGCTTGAAACGGTGCGCACGTTCATCTGGATCGATGACGAGGACAGTGAAGTCGCTACGCACTCGATTCCATTCGCGGCGGAATACGAAGCGATGCTCGAAGAAAGTCCGGACCACTATGAGTTTCCCGACTTCGACGAGAACACGCGTGCCACGACCTTTTACACGACCGGGACGACCGGCCTGCCCAAGGGCGTCTTCTTTTCGCATCGCCAACTGGTTCTGCACACGATCACCGGAATGGCGGCGTTGTCGAGCCCCGCATCCGGACAGCGCTTTCACCGCGGCGATGTCTATATGCCGCTCACGCCGATGTTCCACGTGCACGCCTGGGGCATGCCGTACATCGCCACCGTACTCGGCGTGAAGCAGGTCTATCCGGGGCGCTATATGCCCGACCGGCTCGTGAAGCTCGTGCGCGACGAAGGCGTGACGTTCTCCCATTGCGTGAGCACGATTCTGCACATGATGCTCGGCTGCGAACATGCGCGCTCCGCCGACTTCAGCAAGTGGAAGATCGTGATCGGCGGCGGGGCGCTCACGCACGGGCTGGCGCGTGCCGCGCTCGAACGAGGCATCGATATTTTTGCGGGCTACGGTATGTCGGAAACGTGTCCCTTGCTGAGTCTCGCGCAGCTGCCGCCAGGCGCCGAGGCGCTCGACGCGCAAGAGCAGTTGCGCCTGCGCTGCACGACGGGACGGCCGGTCCCGCTCGTCGATCTGCGCATCGTCAATGAAAACATGGAGGAGGCGGCCCACGACGGCAGCGCGTGTGGAGAAATCGTCGTGCGCGCGCCTTGGCTGACGCAAGGCTATCTGAACAACCCCGAGGCTTCCGTGCAGCTGTGGAGCGGCGGCTACCTGCACACGCAGGACATCGCAACGCTCGACCCGAGCGGCAGCATCCAGATCACGGACCGGCTGAAGGACGTGATCAAGTCGGGCGGCGAATGGATTTCGTCGCTGGAAATCGAGAGCCTGATCTCGCTGTACCCGGGCGTATCCGAAGTCGCGGTCATCGGCATCAGTGACGAGAAATGGGGCGAGCGGCCGGTCGCGCTGGTCGTGCTGGGCGAAGGCGTCGTGCTCAGCGAGGACGACATCAAGCGTCACGTGTTGACATTCAGCGAGTCGGGACGGATCTCGAAGTATGCGGTGCCGCAGATCGTCAGGTTCATCGACTCGCTCGAAAAGACCAGCGTCGGCAAGCTGAACAAGAAGTGGCTGCGCGCGCAGTTCGCCTGATACGTCACGAGCAACACGGAAGGAGCAGAAACGATGAACAGCAAGGAATACAGCATGGCGGCGCTCGAGGACTTCGTCGGTCGCGAACTCGGTGTGTCGAACTGGATCGTCGTCGATCAGGCACGCATCGACGCGTTCGCGCAATGCACGGGCGACACGCAGTGGATTCACGTGGATGTCGAGCGCGCGAAACGCGCAAGCCCGTTCGGTGGAACCATTGCCCACGGCTATCTGACGCTGTCGCTGCTGGCGGCGCTCGCGATCGAGATCGGTGTGATTCCGGGCGACGCGTCCGCGGGCCTCAATTACGGGCTCGACAAGGTGCGCTTCATGACGCCCGTCAAAGCCGGCGCACGTGTGCGAAACCGCGCGACCTTGCTGGCGGTGGACCGGAAGAGCGGCGGCAGGATCATCGTCAGGATGGCCAATGAGTTGCAGATCGACGGCGAGGACAAGCCGGCGCTGGTCGCCGAGACGCTGGCGATGCTGGTCGCGTGAGCGGACATGTTTGACAGGACTGAACAAGTCGTTTGAGGAACAGGAAAATGGCGGTAAGCACTGAAAGCGTGGCGCGCATCGAACAGCCGGACGATCTCGCGGCGTCCGCCACGGAGGGCATGTTGGGCCCCAACCCGTTTGTCGGACTGCGTGCGTGCGACGTTCTCGCCACCGCGCAACAGATCGGCGCGCAGGCCTTGCGGCAACCGGCGCTCGTCGTCGAGCAGCAAGCAAAGCTTGCGCACGAGCTGATCGCGGTACTGAGCGGCAATGGGCAAGGCACGCCGCCGCCCGGCGACAAGCGCTTCGGCGATTCGGCGTGGCAGGACAATTCGCTGTACCGCATGACGCTGCAAGGGTATTTCGCGTGGCGTGACGCACTGACCGGGTTCGTCGATCGCTCGGCGCTCGACCCGAGGAGCAAGGAGCGCGCGCAGTTCGTGCTCTCGCTGTGTGCGGACGCGCTGTCGCCGACCAACACGCTGCTCGGCAACCCGGCGGCCATCAAGAAGATCGTCGATTCCGGCGGCGCGAGTCTGCTGGGCGGATTCAGGAACATCGTGACGGATCTGCTGAAGAACCAGGGCATGCCGGCCCAGGTCGACAAGACCGCGTTCGAAGTGGGCAAGAACCTCGGCACGTCGCGCGGCGCCGTGGTGTTTCGCAACGAGGTGCTGGAGTTGATCCAGTACGCGCCGGCGACCACGCAGGTCTACAGCCGTCCACAATTGATCGTGCCGCCGCAGATCAACAAGTTCTATGTGTTCGATCTGTCGGAAGGCAAGAGCATCGTCGATTATCTGGTGAAGAACGAGCTCCAGGTCTTCGTGGTGAGCTGGCGCAATCCGACCGCGGCCCAGTCCCACTGGGACCTCGGCACCTACGTCGCGGCGCTTCTCGAAGCGATCGCGGCGGTGCGCGATATCACGGGCAGCGACGACGTCAATCTGCACGGCGCGTGTTCCGGCGCAATGACCATCTCGGCCTTGCTCGGACACCTGGCGAGCCGCGGTGATCAATCGGTGCACGCGGCCTCGTTGATGGTGGCCGTGCTCGACAACACCGCAGATTCGCAGCTCGGTCTGTTCGCGACCCCCGAGGCCGTCGCGGCGGCCAAGCAGAACAGCACGTCGCGCGGCGTGCTCGCCGGCGAAGAGATGGGCCGCGTGTTCGCGTGGCTGAGACCCAACGACCTCGTGTGGAACTACTGGGTCAACAACTATCTGATGGGCAAGACCCCGCCCGCGTTCGACATCCTGTACTGGAACAACGACACGACGCGCCTGCCGGCCAGGTTACATGGCCAGTTGCTCGACATTTTCATGGGCAATCTGTTCACGAAACCTGGCGCGCTGAGCGTTCTCGATACGCCGGTCGACCTGTCCAACGTGACCTGCGACAAGTACGTGGTGGCGGGTATCACCGACCACATCACGCCGTGGAAGGGCGTCTACAGCACTGCCCGGCTATTCGGCGGCGACACGCGGTTCGTGCTGAGTTCGAGCGGTCACATCCAGAGTCTGATCAACCCGCCCGGCAATCCGAAGTCGAAGTTCTACCTCAATGCTGAACTGCCGTCGAAGGCCGACGCGTGGCTGGCGAGTGCGCAGGCGCACAAGGATTCGTGGTGGAGCGATTGGCGCGACTGGCTGTCCGCGCGCTCCGGCGAGAAACGCGCCGCGCCGGTTGCGCCCGGCAACGAACGGCATCCGTCGCTCGCCGCCTCACCCGGCACCTACGTCATGGAAGCGTGACGCATACGACGTGGCGGCGTTCCGTGCCGCCATCGACTCAACCCGTTTTACCCGGAGAACCAACTATGGAAGCAACCCAGAACCCCAGCTTTTTTGCTGAATACCTGAAGCTTTTCAAACAGTTCAAGCTGCCCGCCTTTGACGCGAGCGCCATGCTGGAATCACGCCGCAAGGACTTCGAGGCGCTGGCAACCGCCAACACGATGGCGCTGTCAGGTCTGCAGGCGCTTGGTCTGAAACAGTCGGAGATGCTTGGCGCCGCGATAACGCGACTGCAGTCGCTGGTCGCGCAGCAGAATGGCGCAACAGGCAAGCCGGCTTCGGCTGCGGCCGCCGGCGAAGCGACGCAGCAGGCGTCGAAAGCATGGCAGAAGGCACTGGCCGACGTGCGGGAACTCGCCGAAACGGCGTACCGTATCCACACCGACAGCAATGCAGTGATCACGCGCCGGGTCGCCGAGAACGTCGAGGAACTGAAGGCGATGCTGCGACCTGCCCGTTAAGGCAGGGCTGCGGCAACGGTGGCAACGGCGGCGTCAGACGCCGATTCGACGGCGAGTTATGTTGCGCAGAAGTTCTGTACGGATGAAAGAAATGCATACCACGACCGAGTCTGTCAGCAGCATGCAAATCCGGATGATCGATCTGGGCGGCCAATTGTTGCGTGTCGGCGTCCGGCAGGGTAGTGACGCGTCGCCGCCGCTCGTCATCTTCAACGGTATTGGCGCCAATCTGGAACTGGTCGAGCCTTTCGTCGAAGCACTCGGGGATGTCGGTGTTGTCATTTTCGACGTTCCCGGTGTCGGCGCCTCGCCGGCGCCTCTCGCGCCGTACCGGTTTTCGACCATTGCGATGCTGACCAACAAGCTGCTGCGGCGGCTTGGTCACGTTGGGCCGGTCGATGTGCTCGGCGTATCGTGGGGCGGCGCGCTCGCGCAGCAGTTCGCGCGGCAGTATCCGCAGCGCTGCCGCCGGCTGATTCTCGCCGCGACTTCGCCGGGTGTGCTGATGGTGCCGGCCAAACTCTCAGTTCTAACGAAGCTGATCGGGCCGCGACGTTATACCGATCCCGACTACCTGCAACGGGTAGGGGCGGAAATCTACGGCGGCGCTTACCGGCGCGATCCGGAGCTACTCAGCGAGCACAGCCGCCATATTCAGCCGCCGCGTGGGCGCGGCTATCTGTATCAACTGATGGCCGTATGGGGCTGGACCAGTCTGCCTTGGCTCTGTACGTTGCGTCAGACGACGCTCGTCATGCATGGCAACGACGATCCGATCGTGCCGTTGGCGAACGCGAAGATTCTTGCGGCGCGTATCCCCCATGCCGCGCTGTATGTGATCGATGACGGTCATCTGTTCCTGATCACGCGCGCGCAGGAAGTCGGGCCGATCGTGCGTAAGTTCCTTCGCGCGGAGCAAGGTTGAGCTTGCGCCGTATGCGCGTGGGCGCAACGTGTCTGCTTGCCGGCACGCTCGCTAGCCGTTGCGCAGCAGCCCTAACGCTTGCGCGCGCGACACGGCATGCGCGCGTTTGTCGACTTCGAGCTTCAGGAAAATGCTCTTCACGTGCGATTTGACCGTCTCCGGCGCAATCCCGAGACTGCGCGCGATTTCCTTGTTCGACTGTCCCTGCGCGATCAAGCCGACAATTTCGCTCTCGCGCGCGCTCAGCGCTTCGCGGTCCGCGTCGCGCTGGGTGTGGCTGGCGGGCTGATAGAGAGCGCGCCAGCCGTCGCAAAGCCGCTCGATGTAATTCGCCGCGTCCTTCGTTCGCGCGGGATCGCCCGCAGCGCTGCGAGCAGCGTTGCGCATCGCCTGCAGCAGCGTTCCGATGCCTGCGCCCTGGTCGAGAATCGACTGGTAGATGCCGGCGGGCGCAGCCACCTTGACGACCTCGCCGAACACCTCGATCGCCTCGCTCACCTGGCCCGCGCTCATCCACGCGAGCGCGAGCGTGGTGCGCAGGCGTAACGCGAGATAGTCGCCGTGACGGCTTTCGGCGCTGCGCCGCGCGGCGCTCAGATGGTCGACGGCTTCGCGCGTGCGGCTCTGCGCCATCGCCACGCAGCCGGCGGCGAGCGAGCGATAGTTGTCGATTTCCGCCGACACGGGCGTCGACGATTGCGGGTCGCGCGCGGCGAGTCCGTCGAGTTGATAAACGCACGCGGCGGCTTCCGTCATTCTTCCTTCGCTGATATGCAGCCGGGTGCGCTCGACGAGCGCCGCGGCAACGAGACGCCGCCAGCCTCGCCGGTGGCCGAGGTCTTGTGCGTGGTCGAGCAGTGCGTAGGCGTGCGCGGCGTTCGAACGCGCAATCGCAATCCGGATCAGCAGACGATACGCAATCAGCACGCTGTCCAGCAGGACGGCCGCATCGACGATCGGCATCAGATCGAGCAGAAGCGCTTCAGCTTCATCGAGGCGGCCTTGCTCGTAGCGGATCTGCGCGAGCATCGGCGCGCACAGCGCGGCCGAGATCGACTGCGGGCCCGAGTAGCGCTCGGCCAGATGCATCGAGCGGATGAAATACCGCTCGGCCAGCACGAAGTGCAGCTGCTGCATTTCCGCGTGGCCGAGCAGGCACAGCCGGTACGCCGAGGAGAACACGTTGCGCTGGTCGTCCTCGATCGAGTAGGGAATCCACGGGGTCGCGTAGAGCGCTTCGAGCCGGCCCGCTTTCCAGTGCGCGAAGCGCACGACATTGGACATGACGTTGGTGGTCCACGCATCTTCCGACGGTCGATCGAGACAGGCCTGCGCGATTGGCAGCGCGCGTTGCGGGTCGTCCTGCAACGCCGCGAGGACCGCATGGATGGCCTGACACTCCCAGCGCATGCGTGCGGTGTCGGGGCCGGCGTCGATTGCGGTGTCGCGCTCGATTGCATCGAGCATCGTCAGCGCGTCGTCGAAGCGCAATGCCAGCGCCATGCCCCAGGCGATCGCGAGCCTGACGCGCAATTGCCCTCGCATCAGATGTGCGGGGAACTGCCGCTGCCAGCCGAGCAGCGTCAGCAGATCGCCTTTCGTGACGAGGCTCATCGCGCAGCGGCCCATCAGCGCGATCGCCTCGTCGGTCGCGCCGGCCGCGAGCGCGTGGCGTACCGCGTCCGTCCATTGCTCCTGTTGCGTGTACCACTGACACGCGCGGCGATGCAGGTCCGCGACTTCCTGGCGGTACTGCGTTTCGAGCCGCTGGCCCAGGTAGTCGCGCATCAGATGGTGATAGCGGAACGCGCGCCCCTCGACGTCCATCGGTTCCAGCAGAAGCTGACGCGCGGCGATCGCCTCCAGCATGCCCTGACTGTTCTCGACGCCCGTCACTGCTTCGCATAGCGATGCGCTCAGCCGGTCGAGTATCGACGTGCGCAACATAAAGCCGACCATGTCCGACGGCAGATGTTTGAGCATGTCTTCGAGGTAGGCGGCGAACGGCCTCGATGCGCCCGATGGCGTACCCGCTTGCGCATCGGGCTGGTGTTCCTCGCGTGCCAGCACCGAGGCCGAAATGCGCAGCGCCGCGGCCCAGCCTTCGGTGCTCGCATAGAGCGACTTGACGGTGGACGTGCCCATGCCTGGGCACTCACGGTCGATGAAGCTCTGTGTTTCGTCGAAATTGAAGCGCAGTGCCGCCGCGTCGATTTCCAGCAGTTCGTTGCTGGCCCGCAGGCGGGCGAGCGGCAGCGGGGAATCGCCTCGCGTGCAGACCACCAGATGCACATGCGACGGCATGTGCTCGATGAAAAACGCGACCACATCGTGAATGATGGGCAGGCTGATCAGGTGATAGTCGTCGAGGAACAGATAAACCTCGTCATCGACTTCGAGCAGCTCGTTGATCAGCGTCGCCACGATCGACTGCGCGGGCACGAGGGACGCCTCGGCCGTCAGGCCGATCGCCGACGCGCCAACGTCGCCGCACATGTGCCGCAAGGCCTGCGCGAGATAGTGCAGAAAACGGGCGGGCTCGTCGTCGTCCGTGTCGAGCGAGAGCCAGGCCACATGTGCGCCGCTCGCACGCAGCCGCTCGAGCCACACGAGCGCCAGCGAGGTCTTGCCGAAGCCCGCGGGCGCCTTGATGACGATGAGCCGTTTGTGTTCGGCCTGGGCCGTCAGTTCGATCAGCCGTGGGCGCTCGATCAACCCGGACGGCAAGCGCGGCGGCACGAGCTTCGTGGCCAGAAGCAGAGAGGGTTTGCCTCGCGCTGTGACGTCGATCATTTGAAGTGCAGCTGGATAACGGTACGGGGACCTCACTCGATAATACGCCGCGCATCCCGCAACTCGGCCAGTAGTGCTTCACCTGACCCCGAAGGACGCACGTCGGCCCGCTCGGCTTGCCCAAGACGCTCGGCGAGGCGCACGACTTCGCCGTTGATCCGGTCGATTTCCGTGGGGCTCAGGCCGTTAGTCGGCAAAGCCGGGGTTGCGGCGATCGAGCCGGCGCAGCAGGCCCGGCCACGCCAGCGCTCCTGGCGTCGCGCCCATCGTCACGACCTGGATCTGCTCCTTGATGTTGTCGAGAATCGGCTGTGCAATGGGCACGAGCTTGCCGCCACCTGCTTGCGCGCGTATCTGGATCATGCAGGCCGCCTCGAAGAAATACATCGCGACGAAGGCGTCCGCCGGTGTCTTGCCGACCGTCAGCAGGCCGTGGTTGCGCAGCATCAGATTCGTGTTGTCTCCGAGGTCCTGAACGAGGCGCGGCTTTTCGTCTTCGTTCAGCGCGATGCCCTCGTAGTCGTGATAGCCGAGCGACGCGAGCACGCCGAGCGACTGCTGCGAGAGCGGCAACAATCCCTCCGCCTGGGCCGACACGGCCACGCCGTTGACCGAGTGCGTGTGCATCACGCACAGCGCGTCTTCGCGTGCCGCATGGATCGCGCTGTGGATCGTGAAGCCGGCCGGATTGACGTCATACGGCGATTCGCTGACCTCGCGGCCGTCGAGGTCGATCTTGACCAGCGAAGACGCTGTGATTTCGTCGAACATCATGCCGTACGGGTTGATCAGGAAATGATGCTCCGGGCCCGGCACGCGCGCCGAGATGTGGGTAAACACCAGATCGTCCCAGCCGAACAGCGCGGTGAGACGGTAGGCGGCGGCGAGATTGACGCGTGCCTCCCATTCGGCCGGCGAAACGTCGTTCTTCAAACTGGTTGCGGATGTGCTCACGTCGATACTCCCTGTTTGAGGATGCGAGTCCACATGATGTGCGCGAAGCCGTCTGAAATCTGTCGGATACACGACAGGTCGGCCAGTCCTGGCGAGGCTCGGTTCAGACGCTAGAGCATGCGCAAATCGTCCGGCGTATCGACGTCACGCAAAATGCCCGGATCGTCGACGTCGATACGCGTCAGCGCTTGGGACATCAGCAGTGCTTTCGCGCCAGTGTCGCCGTCCAGCGCGAGCAGCGCGTCGCGATGCTCGATGCCGAAACCGACCGGATGGCCGCGCTGGCCTTCGTAGAACGGCGCGACGAGCGGCGCGCCGTTGTCGAGCGCACGGGCTACCGCTTCGATCGTCGGAAGCGCGATGCACGGCATGTCGGCTAGCGCGACGAGCCAGCCCTCGGCGCCGTCGCTCGCCGCGATACCCGCGGCGAGACTCGCGCCCATGCCGCGCTCGGCGCTCGCCGCGAACACCACATCGCAGCCGGC
>ABYL01000058.1 GCA_000173575.1 Burkholderia sp. H160
AGCGCACCCGGTCAAATGGAAAGAATTCGCCGGTTTCGACGTTCAGGGCCTGCGCCGACGGCATCGGCGGGAAGTTGGAATAAATCGAATAGGTAATGCGACAAAGGTCACAGATCTCCTCGTCAGTCGTTCCGCTCCCGGTACTTTTCGGTATATGTTGCTCCATCGGACTCCTCAAGAGTTGTTTGGCGATGCCATGAGAATTAACCATCGAAACGGACCAGCGTCAAACGCTTTATATCGGGATAAGCCCGTTTTTACAAAACATGACGATCGTTTCGGATATCCCAATTTCTATTGCATATTCCTGCTGGCGCGGGACGAAAGAAAGGCGGCATTGAGCTAATGCCGTTCAGTTAAGGTCTCTTTTAAGTACGCGAACGGTGTAACGAAACGGTCTTCGCGCGCCCAGATCATCTCGTTGATATCGTACGGACCGAACACCGCATCACGCACCAGATGTGTCGCAAGGGCAGTGAGCGTTACCGCGCGCAGTTGGGCATAGCTGCCAATCTGGCCATGAGCGGGGGCCGAGGCACCGAAATGCCCGCGGTTGGCCGCACTGTCTGCGGTTCGCAGCGTCGTGCCGTCCATCGCGAACAGCGAGAACCCCTTGAAAAGGTATTGCGCCTGGTCCTGCGCGACGCAGTTTGCGGCTAATTCGTGAAACAGCCACGCCCGGGGCGCAGCGCCGATGCGCGGCCGCGCCTGGGTGATGGCACTCCTGCTGACAAATGACTCATCGGCTGCGGGTAGTGCAAGGCCCAGTTCGTCGACGACTTCGCTGATCGACTGGTGCCGGTACAACGCGAGTGCAATCACCAGCCATACGACCTTCTGCGCGGGTAACCGGGTTTGAAACTTTACACTTTGTGAGCAATCGGAAATGAATGATTTTGGCGAAAAAAATAAATAAGGTTTTCAGGTCAAAGAAGGTGAAGAATGGTTCGAAGTTCATTCTGGCGCAGTCACTAATACAAACCCTAGGTCAATGGTCGATGTCGTAATCAACACGGACAAGATATGCCCGAATATGTCCAACAAAGACTTTCGCGACATGGTTCTTAAGAGCCGGGATCGCGCCGTAGGTTACGTTGAGACGCGCTTGAAGGATTTGGCACGCTGGTCTGCGTCAGATCAGGAACGGGTACTAGCATGGTTTGGCTATTGCGACGAGTCGGCAAGAAGCCGGCTTGCGAGTGGTTTAACATCAATTATGTGCGTGTTGCGAGGACTGACCGGCGAAAATTTCGTCCGATGGGAACTCGGTACGGCAAGATACCCGGGATGCGTACCCAACCCCGTAAGATCCGGCGTGGTCGCCGAAGTATGCGCGCCGGACACCAAAACGTACACGATCGCTATTCACGTAGTTTTTTGTTCAATGCGTGATTTCTCATGGGACAAGGATTCAATTGTTTCTACGCTCATTCATGAGGCAAGTCACTTTCAGGACACTTTGGGGACCAAAGACTGGAAATACTTCATGGACGAGTGCCTTTCGTGGGGCAGGGCGAACCCCGAGCGGGCAATCGATAACGCTGATAGCATCGCCGGATACGTCATCTACAATGCGTAAGTCCTATGCCATCTTTTCGATTCTGATATTGGGACAAGTTTTCGCGTGTATGCCTGGCGAGAATTTCGGTATCTACTTTCCACCAAATAGCGCAGCCATCCCGGTTGACGAGGTTTTGCGACTCGCCAACTGGGTAGCTGACCAAAAAATTACCTACGCGAATCACAAAACCAAAGAGACAACGCTTGTAAGCGGGCATGCTGAGGAAAGCGAGCAGCATCCAACGGAATTGGCTCAAGCTCGCCTGATAGCGGGTAAGGCAGCGCTGGAACAATTTGGCTTCTTGCGTGGAACGGTAAAGACAAGTTCACGTGTCTACTCGAAGAACGATGTCGAAAACGGCCGGCGTGTTGAAATATCGTTTGAGCCTGATTGTCCTAACAAATGTTGTACGGGGCAGTAGCGGCCAGGTTGCACGTGCGACGAGTCGTGATTGAGTCGATTCTGTCGCATAAGGATTGCCCCGCTCCGGCGGGGTCTTCCTTTCCATCAGTTCATCAAAGCGAAGCAGCCGGCGCAAACACCTGCGACGTCACCTCATCCACCGCCTCGCGCGTCAGCTTGACGATCTCGTCCACGTCGCCGCGCGACGTCACCAGCGGCGGGGCAAAGCCGAGAATGTCGCCGTGCGGCATCGCCCGCGCAATCAGTCCGCGCTGCATCGCGGCAGCCGACACTCGCGGTCCGACCTTGAGCGCCGCATCGAACGGCACGCGAACATCCTTGTCGGCCATGAACTCCAGCGCGGCCAGCATGCCCACGCCGCGCACTTCGCCGACGAGCGGATGCGAGTCGAACGCCGCATGCAATTGCTCGAGCAGATAGGCGCCAATTTGCGCCGCGTTCTGCGCGAGGTTCTCGCGTTCGAGTATCTCGAGGTTGGCGAGCGCCGCGGCCGCGCAGATCGGATGGCCCGAATAGGTCCAGCCATGCCCCATCGCGCCCGATTCCTGGGAAGCCTTATCGATCACGTCCCAAACGCCTTCACTGACGATTACGCCCGACAGCGGTGCATACGCACTGGTCAAGCCCTTCGCGACGGTGATCAGATCGGGCTGAATGCCGTAATGCTGCGCACCCATCTTCGAGCCGAGCCGGCCGAAACCGCATACCACTTCGTCGCAGATCAGCAGGATGTCGTGCTTCTTCAGCACCTGCTGGATCGCGGGCCAGTAACCTGCCGGTGGCGGTACGATGCCGCCCGTGCCCATTACCGGCTCGCCGATGAACGCCGCGATCGTATCGGCGCCTTCGCGCGCAATCAGTTTTTCGAGCTCGTCCACGCAGTACGCGACGAACTGCGCTTCGTTCATGCCAGCCGGGGCGCGGCGATACCAGTGCGGACACACGGTGTGCTTGACGCGCTCGACCGGCAGATCGAAAAACTGATGGAAGCTCGGCAATCCCGTCAGACTCCCAGTGACGATGCCCGAGCCGTGATAGCCGCGGTCGCGCGAGATGATCTTCTTCTTGTTCGGGCGGCCCTTCACGTTGTTGTAGTACCAGACGAGCTTGATCTGCGTTTCGTTCGCATCCGAGCCGGACATGCCGTAGTACACCTTCTTCATGCCCTGCGGCGACCAGTCGATGATGCGCGACGAGAGCTCGATGATCGTATCGGTCGAATGGCCGACATAGGTGTGGTAATACGCGAGCTTCTTCGCCTGCTCGTAAATAGCTTCGGCCACTTCCGTGCGGCCGTAGCCGATGTTCACGCAGTAGAGGCCCGCGAACGCATCGATAAAGGACTTGCCTTGATGGTCTTCGATACGGATGCCTTTCGCGCCGGTCACGATCCGGCCCGGCAGCGCGCCGCTCGCGTGATCGTGCGCATGCGTCGATGGATGCATGAAGTGCGCGCGGTCAGCGCTCAGCAGTTGATCGATTTGAGTCATGGGTCGCTCCTTCGTGTGATGTCTGGATGGATGAATGAGTGAGTGAGTAGGTTCAGGCCGTTGCGGCCGTCGTCATCGAGCGTGCCGCCGCGCGAGCGGGTGCGCTGTCGCTAACCGGCAAGCCGAGCTGGCCAAGGCAGAAATAATGCGTCTCGACGAACGGCTCGAAGCCTTCGACGCCGCCTTCGCGTCCGAGCCCCGACGACTTGATGCCGCCGAACGGAATCGGCGCTCCAGTGAACTTGGAGCCGTTGACGGACACCATCGCGAAGTCGAGCCGACGGATCAGTTGAAACACAGTGTTCAAATCTTTCGCGCACACGTAGGCGGCGAGTCCATACTCGGTGTCGTTGGCGCGTTTAACCACTTCGTCGAGCGAATCGAACGGCGCGACCGCCGAGATCGGTGCAAAGTTTTCTTCGTCATAGATGCGCATGCCGGGCGCCGCATCGGCCACCACGGTCGGCTCGTAGAACCAGCCGCCGCGCTCGTGCGCCGCGCCGCCTACCGTGATGCGCGCGCCTTTCTCACGCGCGTCGGCTACGCGCTGCACGGTCGCGTCGAACGCCGCCTGGTGCATGAGCGGACCGACGTCCACGTTCGCGTCGAATGCACCGCCTACTTTCAGCGCCTTCACGGCATCGCTAAATCGCGCGACGAATGCTTCGTACAATGGACGCGCGACGAAGATCCGGTTCGCCGCGCAGCAATCCTGCCCCGAGGTCTGGAACTTTGCCGCCACGGCGACCCGCACCGCCTGTTCGAGGTCCGCATCTTCGGTCACGATGAAGGGTGCGTTGCCGCCGAGTTCGAGCGCGGTTTTCTTGATTCCCGCACGGGCGGCCGTTTGCATCACTAACGCTCCGACACGCGTCGAGCCAGTGAAGCTCACCGAGCGCACACGGCCGTCGGAGACCAGTGTTTCCATCGCCATTTGCGGCTCGCCGAGCACGACGTTGAACACGCCGGCCGGAAAGCCTGCTTCTTCCGCCAGTTGCGCGAGCGCGAGCGCCGAGAACGGCGTTTCGTGCGCGGGCTTTGCGACCACCGTGCAGCCGCCGGCCAGCGCGGCGGCGGCCTTGCGCGTGAGCATCGCGAACGGGAAATTCCACGGCGTGATCAATGCGGCCACGCCGACCGGCTCGATGATCGTGCCAAGATGCGCGCCATCGATATGCGTCGGAATCGTGCGGCCGTTCAGGCGTCGCACCTCGTGCGCAAACCATTCGACGAAACTCGCGCCGTACGCGATTTCGCCGCGCGCTTCAGCAAGCGGCTTGCCCTGTTCGAGTGACAGAATCGCGGCGAGATCCAGTTGATGACGCAGAATCAGCTCATGCCAGCGCAATAGCAGCGCCGAACGTTTGGCGACCGGCACCCAGCGCCATGTGTCGAACGCGCGCTGCGCGGCATCGACCGCGCCGGTGATCTGCGCCGCGTCGAGCATCGGCACATGGCCGAGCACTTCCTGATTGGCGGGATTCTGCACCGCGACGCTCGAGGCGCTGGCACTATGAATCCACCGTCCATCGACGTAGCACAGCGATTTGAATAGGACCGGATGACCCAGCAACATGACGACCTCCTGTGTGCGATATCTGCTATCACTGTAGGTCCAGAGGCACTGCGGTTTTTTTTGTTGTCGCTCGTAGAAGAGCGCGTTTTTTCTGCAATTGGCCGTGAGGCTGGTGTTTTTTCGGGTCGGGCGTTTCGTCAGGTTTTGCCCGAATTTATCGCGCCATTCAAGCGTTCTCGCCAATCGACTGTTCCGCCCATTCGGGCAAGCCTTCGGCGCCGCTTTTCACCACCTTTGTGACGATATAGGTGAAGTACTTTTCGATGCCCAGTTCGTCGGTGAGCAAGGTATCGATGAAGCGCTGATAGTGGTCGATATCGCGCGACAGCACGTGCATCACATAGTCGACACCGCCACCCGTCGCGAGGCATTGCACGACTTCGGGCGCAGCGGCGACGCGCTCCTCGAAGCGCCGCATGTCCGGCGCGGTATGACGCGCGAGCGTGACCTCGACCACCACGCGGCTGCCTTTGAACGCGCGCACCCAATCGATTTCCGCGCGATATCCACGAATCACGCCCTCTTCTTCGAGGCGCTTCACGCGCTCCCACGCCGGCGAAATCGACAGATTGATTTCTTCGGCGAGGCGCGACTTGGTAATGCGTCCATCGCCCGCGAGAATGCGCAGAATCGCGAGATCGTAGCGGTCGAATTTCATCGTGCCTTCAGACCGTTACCGGTATGCCTCGCTCGAGCACGTCCGCAACCACCGCGACCGTATCGCCGATCCTCACGAGCCCCGGGAAATGCCGCGCGGCAAGCATGCCGCCGCGTCGCGCGCGATATTCGATCGGCGTCGCGCCAGTGCGCGTGGCATCGTAAATCCGCGCGATCACGTCGCCGCTGTCGACCATTTCGCCGAGGTCCTTGCACAATTCGAGCAGACCGTCGTGTTCGCTCGTCGTGTAGCAGGTGCCGTCGGGCATATCGAGCAGCGTCGTCGTGCGCGGTGCACTTCGAATTGCTTCGTCATGCTTGAGAATCCCGGCGTGTTGCAGGAAGCCACGCACACCGCGCACCGTAATCGCAACGCTCTGCACGGTTGCCGTGCCACCGCCGCCAAGCTCGGTCGACACGAACACCTTGCCCGCTTCCTCGACGGCCGTGTCGTAGAGGCCGACGCTGTCGAGTTCGAGCATCCGCATCGAGTACGGCGCGCCGAACGCGCGCATCGCCGCTTCGCAGCGCGCCTGCTGGGTCGCGTCGGGCAGCAGATGAATCGCCGCGAACGGCACGAAGTCGAGCGTGCGTCCGCCCGCGTGCAGATCGAGCACATAGTCGGCGAGCGGCAGCAGATAGCGTTGAAAATAATCGGCGATCTTCTCAGTCACCGTGCCGTCCGGTTTGCCCGGAAAGCTGCGATTCAGATTGCCGCGATCGATCGGCGACGTGCGCGTACCTGCGCGAAACGCCGGAAAATTCATGAACGGCACGATGATCACGCGCCCGCAGATGTCGTTCGCCGTCAGGGTGCCGGCGAGCTTCGATAGCGCAATCGGCCCTTCGTATTCGTCACCGTGATTGCCTCCGGTCAGCAGCGCGGTCGGCCCCTCGCCGTTGCGGAGCACGGTGATCGGAATCATCTCCGCGCCCCATGCGGAGACGTCGTGCGAATGAGGCAGCTTCAGGAAGCCGTGCTGTTCGCCATCGGCGTTGAAATCGACCGTCGGATGAATCGGGGATGCCCGCATCGGTGCTACTCCTTCGTGTGCCGCTTGCGCGGCGTATTGCCGTTCGTTGCGCGTCATTTCACCGGCGCGTCGTTGCTAAATGTCGTTCCCGCCTTCGCGGCGCGCGCGCGCTGCAACGCGAGCGCGGCAATCGCCGTGTCCTGCGCGCCGGTGCCGGTCAGATCGCAGATCGTCACGTCGGCGTCGCTCGTGCGGCCCGCGGCCTGTTTGGCGATCACCTGACCCAATTCGACGATCGCGGCGTCGGCACGCATCGCGCCCGCCGCGAGCGCGTGATGCAGTTCGCCGAGCACGCGCGTTTGCTGCGCGCGGTCGCACACGTAGCGCGCCGCCGCCAGCGCGGCCGGCGCGATTTCGTTCTTGTGCTCGGCGTCCGAGCCCATCGCCGTGATGTGCAGGCCCGGATGCAGATCGGCGGCTTCGATTAGCGGCGTGCGGCTCGGTGTCGTCGTTATCGCGACGTCGGCTTCGGCGAGTGCGTCGTGAACGTTGGGTGCGACGTCACATTGCACGCCGGGAGTCGTGTTCACTTCCGCGGCGAAACGTAGCGCGCTCGCCGCGTCGCGCGCCCAAACGCGCACGCGTTCGACGCGGCGCACGAGCATCAAGGCCCGCAATTGCAAACGCGCCTGCTCGCCCGCACCGAGCACCGCAACCTGCGGCGTGTGCGGTTTCGCGAGCCAGCGCGCCGCGACTGCGCCGGCCGCAGCCGTGCGTACGGCGGTCAGATAGCCGTTGTCGAGTAGCACTGCCTCGGTCAGTCCGGTCTTCGCCGACAACACCAGCATCAGGCCATTCAGACTCGGCAAACCGAGCGACGGGTTGTCGAAGAAGCCCGGACTGACTTTGATCGCGAAGCTGTCGAGACGCGGCAGCCATGCCGTCTTCACGTCGACTTCACCGTTGTGCGCAGGCAGATCGAGCCGCAGGACCGGCGGCATCGCGACCGCTTCGGTCGCAAGCGAGGCGAAGGCGGCTTCGATCTGGTCGATAGCGGCGAGATCGAGCGGTACGAGTTTGCGAAGCTCGGCTTCGCCAAGGAGCGTGATCGAGGTCATGATGGGGTGTGTGAGTTCAGAGTCGCCGCGGTGTGCGACGTTTCGTTGCCGACGATCCGCCGATGCAGATCCATATCGATGTTCGCGCCCGTCACGACGAGCACGAGCGGTCCGCGCGCGAGGCGTTCAGCGGGCAGCGCGCGATCGAGCACCGCGGCAATTCCTACCGCCGCTGCGCCTTCGACGACGAGCCGCTCCTGCCGATACGCATGCACGATGCCGCGCGCGATCGACGCTTCGTCGAGCAGCACGGTCTCGTCGATCAGATCGCGCGTCAGTGCGTACGTATAGCGGTTTTCGAGTCCGATACCGCCACCGAGCGAGTCGGCGAGCGTGTCGAGTTCCTCGACCAGCACCGGCTGACCGACCGCGAGGCTCGCATGCATCGCCGCGCCGCGCGCCATCGTGACGCCGGTCATACCGATCGCGGGATTCGCGCTTTTCGCCGCGAGCGCGATGCCCGCGAACAGTCCGCCGCCCGACAACGGCACGACGATGTTCGCGACATCGGGCAACGCCTCGACGATTTCGAGCCCGATTGTCCCCTGTCCCGCGATCACGTGTGGATCGTCGAATGGCGGCACGTACGCAAAGTGTTCTTCGCGCGCGAGCCGCAATGCTTCATGCTCGGCCTCGTCCTGACTCTGACCGGTAATCCGGACGTGCGCGCCAAGCGCGCGCACCGCGTCGACCTTGTTCGCAGGCACGAGCCGCGACAGGCACACCGTCGCGTCGATCCCTAGCGCACGCGCCGCATGTGCGAGCGCGCGGCCATGATTGCCGGTCGATGCAGTCACGACGCGAGTGCAGCCCTGTTCGGCCAACCACGCGAGCGCACTGGTCGCACCGCGCAGCTTGAAGCTGCCGGTCGGCTGCACGGTTTCGAGCTTAAGATAGACCGGTGTGCCCGCGAGCACCGACAGGCTGGGCGATTCGACGAGCGGCGTGCGGCATACGCGGCCATCGATACGGCTGCGCGCGCGGTAGATGTCGGCTAACGACAGTTCGGCTGACGATGGAACGGACATGCACGAGGCCCTGCATCAAAGAGATCGATTCGCTGTTCGATGCAGGCAGTAGCAGACATTCCCGGCCGCATCGCTTTCCATGCAGCCCAGTCTAGTGTTCTAAAAATGGATTTCTATTGTCCTAGTTCATTTCGAGCAGCGCGTTACGCCATCCGCGCAATGGTGCGATCAGGTGAAATCGTGCACCTGCGGATATTGCTCGAACACCTCGCGCATCGTTTCGAGCGCGGCTTTGTAGGTGTCCTCGCTGACCTCGGCGCCGACGCAAACCCGCACCGCGTTGGGCCGGTCCGCGTCGCGCACGAGAAACGGATCGGGCGACGTCACCGCGATGTCGCGCTTGCGCAGCTCGCGCACCAGCCGATCGGTGCGCCAGTGATCGGGCACTCGCAGCCACGCGGAGAGCGCCTGCGGATGCGCGCCGAGCACATATTTACCGAGCGTCTGCTGCAACTGCGCCTGACGCCGCCCGAGCCGTTCGCGCTGGATTTCGACGAGCCGCGCGGCGGTGCCGTCGACGATCCAGCGCGTCGCGACCTCGGCCATCGGCGGCGTCGCCATCCAGCTGCTCACGCGCAACACGCTTTCGGCGCGCAGCGCGAGCCGGCGCGGCGTGGTCATATAACCGATGCGCAAGCCGGCCATCACCGACTTCGTCATACTTGTGCAGTAGAACGAAAGATCGGGAATCAGGCTCGAAATCGGTGTGGAGTGTTTGGCGGGCAACGGGCCGTACACGTCGTCCTCGATCACGTATACGCCATAGCGTTCGGCGATTTTCGCAATCGCGCGACGCCGCGAATCGGGCATCAACGCGACGGTCGGATTGTTCAGCGTTGGCGTGCAGACGAGCGCCGAGACGCGCTCGCTGTCGCACATCTCCTCGAAGTGCTCGGGGTGAATCCCATATTCGTCGATTTCGAGGCCCTTCAGCGTGAAGCCAAGCACGTTGGCCGAACCTATCACGCCGTGATCCGTGAGGCTCTCGCACAGCACGGTGTCGCCCGGCCCCACCAGCGAAGCGAGCGCGAGAAAGATGCCGTGCGCGGCGCCGTTCGTGACGAGCAGCGTATCGGCCGAAGCGGGCATGCCGAGCGACGCGAGCCACGCGACGCCCGCCTGGCGATGATGCTCGAAGCCCGCGATCGGCCGGAACGCACGAATCCACGGCTGATCGTCGAGCGTCGACAGCGTCGCGCAGACCTTGCGCCACATCGCATCGTGCTCGGACGTGTGAATGATGCGCGCAATCGAAAAGTCGACCACCGAGCGCTCGGCCGTATCGAGCATGTAGCGCGACATCGTTTCAGTGACGCGCGCCGCAACGAAGCTGCCGCGCCCGACCTCGCAGCGGATCAGCCCCTGCCGCTCCAGCTCCTTGTACGCGTTGGTGACGGTCTGCACGCTGATCGCGAGTTCGGCGGCGACGTCGCGCTGCGGCGGCAGTCGCGTGCCCGGCGGCAACGACGCGCTCTCGATGTCGCCGGCAATCGCCTTGACCAGCCGCTTGTATTTCGATTCCACGCCATGCACCGCGCGCACGGCCTCGCGCCACTGCTCGATCACCGCTGCTCCTCCGTGATGGCGGACGCTGGCTTCGTGTGGAGTCGCGTCGGCTCGCCTCGGCTCAATAGTGCGGCCAAAACGGGGCGGAAAAATATTGTCCTAGAGCAATCTAGACGAAAAAATGTGGGGCGGGATGCGCTAGGGAAAGTGAATGCCTGACATCGCCCGCACTTAAGTGTCAAGCCGCCAGAGCGACATCGACAGCGCTCAGGTAATTCCGAAAACCAGCCTCGTGCAGCGCCATTCGCACCCGCGCGAGTTCGTGTAGCGTCGGTTCGCCGGCAGGGTCCTGCAGGGCAAGCGCGAGAGCACGGCCACGCGCTGCAAAGAGCTGGGCCCAGGGCAACGGTTCGCGCTGGGTGTAGTTCTCGAGTTCCGTTACGTAATGCAGCATGCCGGGCGCGTCGCCGGCGGCGAGCATCGCTTCAATGGCGTCGCGGTAAAACCAGAGATGATTGTGGCCGACCGCGCCGAGTCGCAGCAGCGCTTCGCCTTCGTCCAGCAACCGCACCCGCTCGACGTTCTCATCCATTGCGCGGCTCAGCGCGCCGAGGGTTCTCGGTCCGCAAAACTGCGTGCCTACCTCGCGCGAGATCGCGATCGACTCGCGAAGTTTCTTTACCGCTTCGCTTCTCGATCCGCTGTCCAGCAACAGCCGCCCCTGCATCTCCAGATTTTGCGCCTCGAAGCGGCGGGCGCCGAGTTTCCTGATCAGCCGCAGTTCCTGTTCCAGATGGACGCGAGCCGCCGGCTCATCGCCCAGTTCCTGGCAGGCGAACACGCCCAGCGTCTCGGACAGCAATTGCGCGCGCGGCTGTCCGATCAACGCGGCCGCACGTGCCGCGGCAATCGCGTCCTCGCGTGCCTGCCGTGCGTCGTTGAGGTAGATCCTGCTGAAGCCCTGCATCGAACGATTCGCAACCTCGATTCGGCCGAACCCGTGCTTGCGGCTGAGCGCCACGCATTCGCTGAAATGGTGAAAAGCGGTTTGCATGCGCCCCTGCGCGTACGCTGCATCCGCCACGCCGCCGAGTGCGCGAGCTTCCGCCTCCGGCATGCCGAGGCGTCGTGCATAGGTAAGTCCTTGCTCATGCTCGGCGCAGCAGGCGTCGATTTTGCCAAGGGGAAACAAGATATTGCCGCGCAGGTGGTGAAGGCTGGCGAGGTCGGCCAGCCGGCCGTCTCGTTCCGCAATCGTCTGCGCGGCAGCAAGCAGGGCGAGCGCCTCGTCGAGACCTTCGTTCACCCGCAGACCTTCCGCAAGCCCGAGCTGGCAGTCGCACCGGGCGTCATCGTCGGTGGCAGCCGCGAGCGCCGCGCGGTACGTGGCGATCGATCCCGCAATGTCGCCGAGATCGCGCTGGAGCTCGCCCTTGGCGCAGCGCAGTGCGTGACGGTCCGTGTCGGTCCGCGCGATCTCGAGGCCGCGGTCGGCCAGCCGCAGCGCAGCCTCGAAACGATGGGCGGCACGCTGGGCGGCCGCCGCGGCGAGATAGGCGCCGGGTGCGCGCTCGTCCTCCGCCCGGTCGAGATGCTGCGCGTGCAACGCGGGGTCGCTATGCGCGAACCATTCGGCGGCGCAACGATGAAGCTCGCGCCGGCGCGCCCGCAAAAGCGTCGCCCATGCGCTCTCCTGGATCAGCGCATGGGCGAACAGGAAATCCTCGCCCTCGGGTAGAACTAGCGCATTGGCGAGCAGACCATCGCAAACGTAGTCGGGGTCGTCGATGAGCCGACGCAGCAACGCCAGGTCGAAACGCTGACCGATGACGGCAGCCGCCTGGAATGCAAGGCGGTCACGTGGCGCCAGCCTGTCCATCCGCGCGAGCACAAGGCTTCGGATCGAGGCGGGAACGTTGCCGCTGCTGCCTTCCTCGGCATTTCGCAACAGTTGCTCGAGGAATAGCGGGTTGCCCGCTGCCCGCTCGATGCAGGCGAGCGCGACGCGCTGTGTAGCGTCGATGAAATTGCTCGCGAGGTTGAGTGCCTCATCCTTGCGCAGCGGCCCGAGGTCGATCGTAGCGAACGAGGTGTCGCGGCAGCGTGCGCGCCAGGCCGCATCGATCGGATCTCCTTCCACACGCGAAGTCGTCACGAGCAAGCCCGTTCCATTGACGATGCCTGACGCGAAAGCCGCAAGATAGCTGAGCGCTTCGCGGTCGGCCCAATGCACATCTTCGACGACGATCATCGTCGCCGCTTGCGCGCATGCGTCCTCGGCCAGTCGTGCGGCGAGCGTCTGCTTGCCACGCTGGCGCGCACCGTGATCCATGGCGTCGTACAGCGCTTGCCACTCGCCGCTTTTGGGCAGATCGAGGAAATCCTGAAGATAGACGAGCTGCTCTTCGTTCACGACACCACGGGCCGCGGCACGCTCGACCGCGGCTTGCCGCGCGTCGGCCGACGCACTGGCCGGCAGGCCGAGCAGGCTGGCGACGATCGCGCGCACCGGGTCCTGCCCCTTGCCGACACCGAAATCGAGCACCAGGCTTTTATGAAGCGTGAAGCCCTGGGTCTGCGCGTAGCGGCGCATTTCCTCCACGAGCCGCGTCTTGCCGATTCCGGCTTCACCTCGCACATGGAGAACATGGCCGGCGTGCCTCGCCATGCAGGCGTGGACGATACCGTGAAATTGCTCGAGCTCGGCTTGACGGCCGACGAAGCGGCTCCGGTTCGTCTTCCCGGGTTCGCTCGCGATGGCAACGAGCCGCCAGGCCCGCACCGGCGTATCGATGCCCTTGAAGAACTGCTCGCCGATCGCCTCGCATACAGCGGCATCGTCGAGCAGGCGCGCCGACTCGTCGGAGATCCAGATCTCGCCGGCGGGCGCGGCGGCGACGAGCCGCGCGGCGAGGTTCACGGGATCGCCGTGCACCGTGTAGTCCTGGGCGTCGGCGCGGCCAAGCGCACCTGCGACCACTTCGCCGCTCGCCATGCCGATGTGTGCCTGCAAAGGCCGCCCCGCCTGCGCGCCAAGCTGTATCAGCCCGTCGTGGATATCCAGCGCCGCCCGGGCCGCGCGCAGCGTGTCGGTCTCATGCGAGCGCGGTGCGCCGAACAGCGCCATCACGGCATCGCCGATGTGCTTGTCGATCGTGCCGCCATAGGCGAGGACGACGCCGTCGACCAGCGCCGTGTAGCGGCCGATCAGCGCGCGCAGGTCTTCGGGGTCGAGCGAGCGCGAGAGCGCCGTGTACCCGCAGAGATCGGCAAAGAGGATCGTGACCTGCCTGCGCTCGTCCGCAGGCGCATTGGTGGCGGCGGCCGTCTGCGGCGGCGATGCGCCCGTCAGCGGTTGCGCCGCCGCCGCGGCCATGATGCGCTTGCGATGGCCAAGTGACTGCACCCCGAGTTCCTTCAGATCAGCATCGCTGAGCTGCACGAGCAGTGCTACATCGATGTCGTTCGCCGCGAATGCCTGAGCGTACTGCTCGAGTCCGAGGCGCCGCAGCCATTGCGCGATGTCCATTTTCGTCGCCTGCCTTCGATGCCAGCCGATCGGCCCCAGGCCGGCACTCGACCCGTCCGATGAATACCCAGTGTAGGTCTACAACTCGCAAAGCGCATGGTGTTTGACAGCCTTCCGAGTCACGACGGATACTGGGCGGCGCGTCCAACCGCGCCCTCGCACTCTTCGGGGAATTCACGTGAAGCCGGGCAAGACCGTCTCCGACATCCCGCTACGCTCGCGCTTCGCGGGCCTGCCTGGCGACGTGGCGGCCGGCGCAGTCTCGACGCTCGTCATGCTGTGCTACGCAATGAGCCTCGGCACCATGATCTTCAGCGCCGATCTCGCCCGCTACGCCATGCTCGGCGTGCCCACCGCGCTGGTCAGTTGCGTCGTCACGGCGCTCGTGATTGCATTGACCAGCTCGATGCGTTGGAACATCGGCGGTCCTGACAGCAATGCCGCGGCGTTTCTCGCGGGTGTCGCGGCGGGGGTCGCCAGCAGCGTGCGCGCGGACGGCGGTTCCCCCCGGACCCTCATCCTGACCGTGCTGATCGCCATCGCGCTCTGTTCGCTCGTAACGGGCGTCATCCTGTACGCGATCGGCTCGTCGAGGCACGGCCGCTCGTTGCAGTTCCTCCCGTATCCGGTGCTTGGCGGATTCCTCGCCGGAACAGGATATCTGCTGCTGGCCGGGGCCTTCCGCGTGATGACGGGCGAGGCACTGCAGTGGCACATGCTGGCCTTGCTCACGCACGTTCACTGGCTCACGTGGGTTCCCGCGCTCGTCGTCGGGGTGATGACCACAGCCCTGACGCGCGCCTGGCAGCACATTGCCGCGCTACCGCTCACGTTGGGCTTCGGGATCGTGCTTTTCTACGTTCTCCTGCACATTGCCGGCCTCTCGATTGCCGACGCGCGCGGGATGGGGTTGCTTCTGCCGCGCGTCACGATGCACCTGGCCGGGATGCCAGAGCTGCACATCGCTGCGCGACTCAGGCAGGGTGGCATCGACTGGCCGGCCGTCGCCGCACACTTGCCAGAGAGCCTGCTGGTAACGACCGTTTCCGCTGTCACGATCCTGATGAATTCGACGGCGATCGGCGCGGCGACCGGCGAGGAGGTCGATCTCAATCGCGAAATGCGGGCTGCGGGTCTTGCCAATCTCGCGAGCGGGCTGCTGGGAGGAATGGTCGGCTACCAGTCGTTCAATCGCTCGATGCTCAATGCGCGCGTTGGTGCCACGAGCCGGGTGGCCGGCGTGTTCGCGGCGCTCGCCTGCCTAGTCATCCTTGGCACCTCGCCCGATTTCGTGGCGCTCTTTCCCGTGCCGGTGCTCGTCGGCCTTCAGCTGTTCATGGGCCTGCGCCTGATCGTGCATTGGCTCGTGGGCGCGTATGCGAAGCTCAGCTGGTACGAGTATCTGCTGGTGCCTGCCATTCTCGGCACGATCGTTGCCTACGGCGTGTTAGTCGGCGTGGCGGTCGGCGTCGTCGCGGCGTGTGTGACGTTCACGCTGCTGTACGGCCGGGTCAGTTGCATACGCCAGGAATTCGATCTGCGCACACGGATGTCCAATGTGGAGCGCAGCATCGACGAGAGCCAGTCTTTGCGCGAACTCGGTGCGCAGGTCTGCGGTATGTGCCTGCAAGGGTTCCTGTTCTTCGGCACTGCCAATTCGATTCTCCAGCGCCTGCGTGGACGGCTCGACGCGAGCCATGCGGTGCCGGTCCGTTTCGTCGTGCTCGATTTTGCGTCGACTCAGGGCATGGACGCGTCGGTATCGATCAGCTTCGTCAAGCTCAGGCAGCTATGCGCGGCGAAGAACGCGGATCTGGTGCTGACTGCGTTGCCGCCGCGCTCGCGCGACCTGCTCACGAAGACCGGGACACTCAACCTGCGGATTCATGAATTCGACTCGCTCGACGCGGGTCTGGAGTGGATCGAAGACCAGTTGCTCACGGCTAACTCGCGCGCGACAGGGCATGGCTACGACTTTCACGCGATGCTCGCGCCGCATTTCACGGCCAGCGCGTTGAGCATGCTGCTGGCGTGCCTCGAGGTGCATGACCTGCTCGCGGGGCAGGCGCTCTTTCTTCGCGGCGAGCAGGCCGACGCGTTGTATTTCATCGAGCACGGACGGGTCGAGGTTTCGTTGCCGCTCGACGATGGGCGGTCGGTCCGGCTGCGCTCGTTCGGCCCGGGGACGGTTGTCGGTGAAATGGCGGTCTACACGCAGCAACAGCGCAGTGCGGACGTGATCGCCGAGACGCCGACGCGGGTCCGCCGCTTGTCGACAACCGCTCTCACGCGACTCGAACAACAGGATCCGGCAGCCGCGCAGCAGTTTCATCGGTTTCTCGTCAAGATCATCGCAACCCGACTTGCCGTCGTTGATGAGTCACTGCGTGCGGCGTTGTGAGCGGATCGCGTAATCAACGTTTGGCATGCGCGATCAGATGTCGCGCGTGCGCGGGATGACAACCGCCTGCCCGTGCAGTGTGCCGTCCGCATCGAGAAGTTGCCACAGTGTGGCTTCCTCGATCATGAAGCGCTGGCCTGACTTGGTAACACGCACGCCCTTGTAGCCCGCCTCGTAGCCCAGCCGCTGAACGCGTGCCAGGAATTGCTGCCGCTCCTCGCGATTCGGGGCCTCGGCTGAGAGTCGGGACGGCAGTCGGGTGATTTCATCCCAGCTGTATCCGAAGCGGCGCTGCGCGGCCTTGTTGCCGTAAATGAAGAGCGGGTCGGGATCGGTGTTGTGCGCGAGTACTGCGAACGGGGCACTCTCATAGAGCCATTCGGTAGCTTCGTCCACGGGCATGGCCTGCGGCACCAGGGGGCGACCAAGCAGCCGGGCGTAGCTGTCGGCGAGGAGCTGATAGAAAGCTGGATTGCGGTAGAGCGGAATCATCTGAGACATCTCGACGGAAATCGTGACCCCATGCAAGGGGCGAAGGCGCTCACGATACAGCATCTGCATCAGGCCGCCAGACAATGAATCCTGAATCGCGTCAAATTTGTCACTCCCACCATTCGAAGTCCGGCGGCCTAAACTAAACCATCATCAGCTGCAAGCGATGCCCGGTGGGCGAATTGGCTTCCGCCCCGAACGCACAGGACATCGCTCTAACCCGGAGGTTGCGATGACGTCGACGAAGTCACCTGAGAAAAGTGGGAAAGATGGACTGCCTGCCATGAAGACACCACCGATTGTGTCGCGGCAAGAGTGGGAGGCTGCGCGCGAGCAGTTGCTCGTCAAGGAGAAAGCCTTGACGCGTGCGCGCGACGCGCTGGCCGCCGAGCGACGGCGGATGCCATGGCTTGCGGTGGAAAAAACCTATGCGTTCGACGGTCCGCAAGGCAGAGTCAGCCTGCTCGACCTGTTCGAAGGCCGCCACCAGCTGGTCGTCTATCGCGCCTTTTTCGAGCCTGGCGTGCACGGGTGGCCAGAGCATGCGTGCATTGGCTGCTCCCTGGGGGCCGATCAGGTCTCCCACCTTGCCCATTTGCACGCTCGCGACACGACCCTTGTGTACGCCTCCCGCGCGCCGCAAGCCGATATCGCGCGGCTGAAGGCCCGGATGGGCTGGGAGATGATCCCCTGGTACACCATCACCGACAGTTTCGACGCCGACTTCGGCGTGGACGAATGGCACGGCCACAATGCGTTCATCCGGGACGGCGAGCGAGTGTTCCGCACGTACTTCATAAACGGGCGTGGGGACGAGGCGATGGGCAACGTCTGGAGCTACCTTGACATGACGGCGCTCGGGCGGCAGGAGACGTGGGAGGACTCGCCGGAGGGCTACCCGCAGAGCCGACCGTACAAGTGGTGGAACTGGAACGACACTTACGTCCCCGGCGCTGCTCCCGATCCGAAGTGGGTCGAGGTGTCAGATGCCGGAGAGGCTGCGTTCCGGAAACGCGAAGAGTAGCGGCTGACGGATCATCGATCGCTGTCGTTTCTCCGGGTGGCGAATCGTCACTCGGAGAAACGAGGTTCGCCAACGCACGGCGACGGACCGAGCGAGCGTCAAGGGAGGCCGTTCCGGCCATGCAACATGAATGCCGGACGCTGACTCAGGCGCTCGAACCAGGACTGCACAGCGGGCAGATCCGGGCGCTCCATTGGCGTCATATACCACCGGTTCGTGGACAGTCCGAGCACCACGTCGGCAAGCGTGAAGCCCTGACCCGCGGCATATGCGCCGGTCTTCTCAAGCTGTGCGTCGAGCATCTGCATGTTTCGATTCCAGTTCGCAACGCTTGCCGCGAGAGCTTGCGGGTCGTTGTGTGCCGGGCTCTTTCGCACCAGAGCCATAAACGCAAAGCGCCAGGCATTATTTTGCTCCGTGGCTTGCCAGTCCATCCACTGCTCGACGCGCGCCCGATTCTCGGGATCCGCAGGAAGAAGGTCGCTTCGGTGATTCCGGCTCGCGAGATACCTGCAGATCGTGTTCGACTCCCATAGGACGAACGAGCCATCCTTGATCACAGGCACCATTGCGTTGGGATTCAGTTCTACGAATTCAGGCGCTTCAGTAGACCTGTACCCTGAACCCCATTGCTCGTGCTCATAACGCAATTCCATCTCGGCACATAGCCAGAGCACCTTTCTCACGTTAATCGAGGAGGACTTTCCGAGGATTTTGAGCATGACGTTACCTTTCAAAACATGACCATTCAGGGCTGCATGAGCCGCGCAGTACCAGAGACGCGGATTGAACTTCCGGAGTCCGGCGTGATGTCGGCTCGCAGGTAAGAGCGCATGCCCATGTCCTCGCCCTGGACGACCTCGATCGCACCCGCATGCGGCCAGCGGATGTCCCGCAGGTACCCGGCGAGGGCGGCCGTCGCCGCACCGGTCGCAGGATCTTCGTACACGCCGCCATAGGCAAATGCGTTGCGCGTGTTGAAGCGCTGCTGTGTCTCGGCGTGCCCTAACAGAATGGTTGTCCAGCCTTCCCGAATCATCAGCGCTCGGCCCGCATCGAATTCGTACTTCATCGCCGCCAGGGCTCGCCGGCTGTTAAGCAGCAGCAGATGATCCGCACCTGCATGAATGAGTGCGGGAGGGATGCTGAAGTCCAGGTCCTCGTTCGTGTAGCCGAACAGATCCAGCGCCGCAGAGACGAGCGGGGCCGCAACCGGGGCGCTGCGCGTCGGTGGAGATTGCAGGGCCGCCGCAACGAGGTCGCCGGTGCGCCACGCCTCGACCGTAATCTCCGCCTGGTTGAGGACCAGGGCGAATACACCGTCGCCGTGCCTGAGCGCTAGCGCCGCGCCGAGGGCGATCGTTGCATGTCCGCAGAACGGCACTTCCGATGTCGGCGAGAAATAGCGAACCCGCCAACCGCTATCCGCTCGAGCGGCAAAGGCCGTCTCTGAGAATCCAACTTCCTTTGCAATCCCCTGCATTTCGGTACTCGTTGGGAGTTCATCGACGATGACGACTCCCGCGGGATTACCTCCGGCGTTCCCGTCGGAGAATGCGGCAATCTTGAGAACATTCATTTATTCTCCTTGGCTAGATCAGTAGTACGTTGCAAGTGCCTCAATCTGTATCGACTCATGCGCTCTCTGGAAATCCCAGTTGCCGAACGAGATCTTTCCAGCGTGCGCAATAGGCAGGATCGTGATTCGAGTCGACGGGAGGATCACGATGCACCATGCTGATGGCCGCCACAGGCCTCGCACCTTCGTCGGCATTCACGAGGATTGCCGTGAATGGCTCGGGACTGTAGTCGTGCAAGTCGGCATACAACGTGCCCATCTCCCGATGCGTCAACCGGAACAGCATGCCGTACGCCCGTCCTCCGTGCGAGCGCTGCAGCATCGCTTTTGCCCCGAGGATGACGACGTGATCTTCGATCAACGCCACCCGTGGGTCGCGCGGTACGACGCCTTTGGAGGTAAGCAGGTCGGCATCCATGTTGAGGCCATAGAAGAACACGTCAAAGGTGTGTTCTGGAGTCTTCATGGAGCCCGCGCAATCGCAGCCGGCAGATTCAGTGATCATTTTCGTATCCATTCAAGCCAATAATTGGAAACTTAAACGACATGCCAGCCACTGTTAATATCCAATTTCAAATTGGATATGAGGAAGCGCTCGACATGGTGACGCCTTCAACGCTGGACAACCTCGGTTTTCAGCCCGATTCCAACGCGTCCCAGCCGCTCTACGTTCAATTAACTTCGGCCCTCTCGCACGCAATCCGCACCGGCCATATCCCTATCGGATCAAGGTTGCCGTCCGAGCGCATCTACGCCGGGCAACTGGGCGTCAGTCGTACTACCGTCACCGCCGCCTATCAGGAGCTGAAAGCCGCGGGCCTGGTACGGGGTTATGTGGGGCGAGGAGCGGTAGTCGTTGCTGACAACCCGGATCGATCGTCCACTGGCACGGTGGCGTGGTCGCGACTCGGACGATTCGCTCAACCTCGCAGTCTTGCCATAGATTCCGGCCTTATCTCCTTCGGCGACGGCTGGCTGCATCCGGGTCTCACGCCTCATGCCGCACTTGCGGGCTGCGCGGCAGGCACGATGGAAGACGCTGGTGTGCTCTCAAAGGCAGCGCCGATACTGGGGTATCCCGCTCTGCGCGAAGCGCTGAGCGACATGCTGTGCGCGAATGGGGTGAACACAAGCTCCGGCGAGGTTGTCATCACCGGCGGTGCTCAACAGGGCCTCAACGTCATCGCCCGCGCGCTGCTCTCGCCCGGCGATACAGTGGTCTGCGAAAGCCCCACCTGGCACGGCGCGTTTCGGGCCTTTCAAGCCGTGGGAGCGCACGTGGTGAGCGTTGCCATGGATCGCGAGGGAGTCGATCCCGATGCACTGGAAGGTGCGCTCGGCCGACTGCGACCCAAGTTTGTCTATCTCATCCCGAGCTTCCACTGCCCGACGGGCCGGCTGATGAGCCTCGCGCGCCGTCGCCGGATTCTGGCGATCTGCACCCGCTTCGGTACGCCGATCGTGGAGAGCAATGTCTATGGCGATATTGCCTTTGGCGACGCGCCGCCCTCCTTGAAGGCCCTCGACACGGCGGGCATCGTCATCCATCAGGGCAGCGCCTCCAAGACCATCAGCGCGGCCTTCCGCCTTGGATGGCTTGTCGCACCGCGTGCCGCAGTGCCCCTCCTTGCGCAAGCCAAAGCAAGCGAGGACCTCGCGACACCCACCTTGACCCAGGCCGTCCTGACCAGGTTCCTGAGAAGCGGCGGCTACGTCCGCCACCTGCCGCAATTTCGCGCAGCGCTGCACGCGCGCCGCGACGCCCTGATCGATGCACTCGCAACGTGGTGCCCTGAACTGAGCTATGTCACGCCGCAGGGCGGGCTCTATCTCTGGGCGCAACTGCCCGAGGGTATCGAGGCGCATCGGATCGAGGCCGAGGCCGCAACAGAGGGTGTGTCCGTTCGCGCCGGGGAGGCTTTCCTGCCCGACGGCGGGACATCTGGCCACATCCGGCTGTGTTACGCGGCTCCGGTTGCGGCAGACATACCTGCTGGTATCCAGCGCCTTGGTAAGGCCTTACGGACAGTGTTGCAACAGCAAAGAGATCCAGCCGCAGGAGCCTCCGCGTTCGCTTCTGTTTAGTGCGTCGTAACGTCAAAGAACCGGTTGCGGGTGGCGTTCCGGCGACAAGAACATTCAAGCCTATGCTGCA
Source organism: Burkholderia sp. H160 (assembly GCA_000173575.1). Taxonomy (GTDB): domain Bacteria; phylum Pseudomonadota; class Gammaproteobacteria; order Burkholderiales; family Burkholderiaceae; genus Paraburkholderia. The sequence continues at coordinate 21,514 of ABYL01000058.1, forward strand.
GGCTAAAGAAACCGCAAGAAGTGCAAAATGCGTCTCAGCGATTCGCGCAGTGCCGTAGAACGTCACGACCTAGTCGCACTGAGTCCGACAGCGTCTGGCTCGGCTCGACCCGAAGCGGTCCTTCGCGAGCGCCCAAAGCAGTCATTCACCTCGCTCGACGGCGCGTTGTATTTGGTTGATCAGAGTTGCAAGCTCTGGCTTGTCTCCCCACATGTCAAATTCCCGAGTCGCAATCACTCCCATCGTAAGCGGTCCCTGTTTATGCTCCGACGGCTCGCCGGAAATTTGAGCGCAGCACCACCTCAGTTGACGGTAAATGCTCTGCACATTAGGCCATGTAGGGGATAGCATGGGCCCGATGACTGATAGCGCTTCGTCGATCTTGAGCAACAACTCGGTGTTCATCATGTCGGTCAATAAACGCGGGCGCTACTTTACGAAGATACTCGCCGAGCTATCCACATGCAGCGGAAAGCCGTGACTCGCGCACCACGTCGCCAATTGGACGTAGACTGAGCTCCAATACGGACGCGCCCATGTTGGCGCTAGGTCCAGCCAAGCGGGTTCCGTGGGAATGTACACAGAGGGGACCCCCATTGGCATCTCAAGGACGAATTCGCCCAGCGTACAGGAGCAGACTAATTCTTCTTTCCATCGAGGTTGAAAGGTGAAGTCCAAACCTCATTCTCCAGAAATCACGCGGTCAGAACGATTTCAGGCGTAGCCGATTGAGCACATTGAATACGATGTCCGGATCGATTTGCGCGTGGTAGTTGAAGTGCACATATAGCCCGTCGGAACGAGAGTCAAGGTCCGAAAGTGTAATGGGCGACACACTTAGCGGTTTGGGGGCGGGCCACTGCTGCGCAATGACGGCGAGTGGACGCCCCGACACTGCAGACCAAGTCGCTTTCCCGCCGGCTACCGAAGGTAGGTAGCTCAATTGCGAAACGTATCGAAGAATGTCAGCGATTGTCCGATCGCTTGAAACACCAAACTCCAGGCGGTGAGGAGCGTCAATATCGTCTCCGGCTGCAACGCTGTCGCGTGTGACGACGATTTTTCTGTTGGGGCCACTGTCAGAGTGCGTCATTTCGACTGAGTTCAATTGTCCGAGAGGCACGGGAAGGTTTTCAAGATGGCAATTGCCTCGGTGAATGTCAAAAAATTCTCCACACTTCGGAGCCAATGAACGAAAAGGGGGCCTGCGAAGGTGTCGTCACATCCAGAATTGAGGGCCATTCGATGCGCGGATTGTAGATGTATCGCGGCAAAACGAAGTATCGGGAATGTCTCACATCGACAATAGTCGTCAGTCTTTCGAATTTCCTCTCCATCCAACTGAAGGCAATGAAGTTCGAGCAGTTTGACATCGAGAACATGCAACCCCACGCATAGCCCGGAAACCGGCGACCGGCCACATCGACAACGTGATATGAATCCCCGTGCGGAGGTTCGCCCTGATATCGCAGAGTGACCTCATAGCTGCGATCAGGCGGAGTCAGCAGATAGTCGCCCATGCCAGCCCAATGGCAATGGTTATCCGCGGTAAACTGGATCTCGCAAGGTTCCATCTGCCTGATTTCCGTCGAAAGCGAAGGTGTTTCACCGGATTGTCGACGATTCACGCCGGTATGTCGAACGACCGGTTGTGGCCGAACCCGGCAGTTCGTGGGCCGAGCGAGGTCGAGCCTCGAGCGCAACCGAACTTTCATGGTCGACCGTTGCCCTCATTCGCCTTTTCGCAAAGCGGATCTCCGCTGGCTATGCTCTATCCCCGTAGAAGGCTGTAAAACTGCGCAATCGGGGCTTCGACTGCGAGCGCCTGGAATGGGAAGCTCCGCGCCAGGTCTCGAACATTCGTTACGTTCGATAGTCGCCGTATCAAATCTTCGGCGATGCCATTCTGACCGAGCCGTTGCGATCGCGAAATTGACCCCATAGAGACATGTTGCGAAACCGCGATTCCGCGATCCTGGCGCTTGCAACGTATCCCTCTGGAAAGCACCGTTGATAAGCACGCAGGTTGTAGAGCCATGAAGTTCCGGCAACGCGTGCCGCTTCTAGATATTCGTATAGTCGAGCAACGCCTGCTCGATCGGCATGTCACTCAAGGCGGCAATGGCCCGGGCAAAGCGGGTTTGCAGACCGAAGAACTCCTTGCTGCATTGCATCCCGCCCTCTCCTTCAAGGAAGGATCGTCAACGATCGAGCTCTCTATGCCAATTGCCGATCGCCTCCTCCCCGGCTGGTTGTTGACTAGCGCGAACGCTTCGCCGCAGCCGTTCCCAGCACCTGCTGCGACCTCAACACTTCACACGACCGCTCAGACCCGGGCAAGCACTCGTGGTATCTCGTCTACCAGCGCGTCGATTGCGACGCGTACCTTCGAGGACAGATGTCGCGATTGCGGGCGGATGAGGTGAACCTCAGCGCCCTGCACGCTGTTGCTATCCATCACGAGCGACAGCCGGCCGTCGCGCAGATAGGGCGCCATGAGCCAGCATGGTAACCAGGCGAGGCCTGCGCCCGCAGCCGCTGCGTCGGCGATGGCCTGGAGATCGTCATAACGCAGGCGCGCGGACAGTCGGCACTCCTGCACCTCGCCGTCTGCGCCGAGCACTCGCCATGGTGTGCTCTGTCCACCGCGGCCGTAAGCGATGCCGACGTGCGAGCCGAGTTCGGCGAGGCCCGACGGCCGCCCGTGTCGATCGAGCCAAGCCGGAGACGCGCAAATGCCCATCCGCTGAACGCCGAGCCGGCGCCCGACAAGCGTTGCATGGTCCGGCGGCGCACCAATCCGCACCGCGATATCGAAGCCGTCCTCGATCAGGTCCGAAACGCGATCGCTGAACGACATCTCGACGTCAAGCAACGGATGGCGCTCGACCAGCTTCAGCATCACGGGTGCGACGCACTGTCTGCCGAACAGCACCGGCGCGGTGATGCGTAGCCGCCCGGACGGATCGCGGCGGCCCGCCTCCAGCGCCGCCTCGGCCGCGCCGAGTTCGGCCATCACGCGGCGGCACTGCTCATAGTACGCATGTCCTTCGTCGGTCAGGCTCAGATGGCGGGTGGTTCGCTGCAGCAGTCTCACCCCGAGACGCTGCTCAAGCCTCGCGACAATCTTCGCGATCGCCGAGCGCGTGACACCAAGGCGTTCGCCCGCTGCGGCGAAGCTGCCGGCATCCACCACATCCACAAATTCCGCAACGCCTCTTAGCCGATCGTCCATCGTGCGAGCTCCCAATACCGCGGTTTCTGTTTCTTCTCTGGCGACGGTAAGTCGTCGAAATCTCGTCAATGCGTCCTTTGCGGCAACACTAACATAGGTGCTTCTACCCGATGAGGAGTGGCTATGAACGCATGGAAACTGAAACCCGGCGCCGGTATCTCCGGCCTCCAGCGCAGCGACGCGACCATCCGATCGCCGGGGCCGACCGAGGTCGTCGTCAAGGTTCACGCGGCGTCGCTGAACTATCGCGACTTGATGTTCGCTCGCGGTGACTATCTCGGCATCGGCGATGGGCCGCTGATCCCGCTGTGCGATGGCGCGGGCGAAGTCGTCGAGACCGGCCGCGACGTGAGCCGCTTCAAACCGGGCGATCGCGTGGTCAACACATATTTCCCGCGTTGGATTGACGGCGCTCCGGCGCCGTGGAAAGTCGACGGTTCGCCAGGCGCCAAAGTCGACGGCGTGCTGGCCGAGCGGCTCCTGGTCGACGAAACGGCTCTTGCGATGATCCCGGCACATCTGGGCTATGAAGAAGCCTCCACGTTGTCGTGCGTCGGCGTCACCGCATGGAACGCGCTATTCGTGGACGGCGACGCGAAACCCGGTTCCACGGTGGTGCTGCTCGGCACAGGCGGGGTGTCGATCTTCGCGCTGCAGCTGGCGCGCGCGGCGGGTCTGCGCACGATCATCACGTCGTCGAGCGATGAAAAACTGGAACGCGCGCAGAAACTCGGCGCCGATGAGACGATCAACTACCGCGCCAAGCCGGAATGGCAGAACGAGGTTCTCCGGCTGACCGATGGGGTAGGCGCGGATATCGTGCTGGAGATCGGTGGGCGGGACACACTACCGCGCTCGGTGGCCGCGACGAAAATGGGCGGACTCGTGTCGATCATCGGTGGTGTGAGCGGCTTTAGCGGACCGGAGCTTGGACTCCTTCCGGTGATCGGCGGCATCAAGCGGCTGCATGGAGTCATGGTGGGCAGCCGCTCGATGCTCGACGAGGTTGTCAGGCTCGTGTCCGCGCATCAAATCCGGCCGGTGGTCGATCACGTCTTTGGTTTTGACGACGCGCCCACCGCGTACAGGCATCTTGAGTCGGGACAGCACTTCGGTAAGCTGGTGGTCCGGATAGACGCCTGAAACCCGTGCTGGTGAGGGTTCGGCGATGTCTGGATACGCGGGCATGAGGCCCGGGATATTGTCGAACCGCGTGTACGCCAGTGATCGACCCTGAACTGCCGGTCGCGCTCGCGCGCCTTCAATGGGCGCTTTCAAGCAACTCCGGCCACTCATTGTGCGGGATCGAGAGCAGCAACCGGCCTGAACAGGCGGTGGCAGCGAGCCCCCGAAAGACGGCCAAGCGGTCGGGAGCGGACAAGCCGAGCGTGACCGCCGTAATGGCATCCATCCCATGCGTCACTGGCCGTTAAGTAGGGTGACGGGTCGAAAAACTACGCGCCACTATCAGGGACGGGCAGCAGTTGTTTGCCCATTTCTGATAACTAATATTCAACCCGCAGGGGCTTTTCACTGAAATCGACTCTTTCGACCAGGCCATCGTTCGCTAGCTCGCGAAGATGCTGAGTCAGCATTTTTTGCGAGATGGCTGGTAAGTCCCGCTTCAACTGCAAGGTTCGCATCGAGGGGTCGGCGTATAGCCTGAAGAGGATTGGTAGCTTCCAGCGGCCGTGGATCATCCGTATAACCCTGGTCACGTGCGCAACCGATCCGTTGAGTCCAAGACAGGCTTCCCGCTCATCCTGCGAGGTGGGTACAAAAAGGTGCGTACTTGTTTCGTCCATCACCTCTCCTTACCCTGAAACATAACAACGCCGGAGGTTCGGGTGGTTCAAAAGAGAGCTGGGCAAACACACAGCCCTCCTCATGGGCGTCCGCCCATGATCGCAATGTTCTGGCTGCTCTTCGTGTCACTACGCGGCTGTTGCCCGGCATGCAGCAAGCAGGATGGGGACGCGTAATCAATATTTCGAGCTTGGCCGCGACAATCCCGCCACCAATTGCACCCGACTATTCAGCGTGCAAGGCCGCTATAACCGCGTCAATGGCAAAGGCGGTGGCGGCGGACGGGATCAATGCTATCTCTCCCGGCACGATACACAGTTCCACCCTCGATAGACGTTTCCGAGAAGTTGCTGCAGAGCGCGGCGTGGCGGATAAGAGCGCGCCATGGCCGGTTATCGAGCTTGCAATCCTGCCCATGTTTGCTCAGGTTCCTGTTGGCCGGGTTGGGCGACTGGACGAAATTGCGAATGCCATCGCCTTCCTCGCCAGTCCACTTGTGGGATACATTACCGGCGTGAATCTGCGGATCGATGGCGGCGTATCACCCAGTCTATAAGCTTCTGTCCTTCACAACGGACTCATTCATGTCCGGGCAAGTATCGCATCGTTCGCACCAGACGCCACGGGATCGGGTTCTCGAGAGATACTCCGCCCCGGCGCGCATCAGCCGTCCGTCGAAACGGTGGTAGCCTCCCACGCATCGATTTCCACGTTCAATGCCGACAGCTTGTCTCGCACGAGCCCGAGTGCGTCGCTACCGAGCAAAAGATGCGCGGGCGGATGATCCCCTGCAATGGCGGCCAGCATTGCGCGCGCCGCTTTCCTGGGATCTCCCAATTGCTTGCCGCTTTTTTCCTCGCGGGCTTGGCGGATGGGATTGAAAATATCGTCGTACTCTGAAATCGAGCGGGGTGTCCGCGTCATCGAGCGACCTGCCCAGTCAGTGCGAAATGATCCCGGCGCCACGGCCGTCACGGCGATACCGAAGGGCTTGACCTCTTTGCCAAGCGCCTCGGAGATGCCCTCCAACGCAAACTTGCTCCCGCAGTAGTAAGCGATTCCCGGCATCGTGATGTAGCCGCCCATTGATGTGATATTCAGAATGTGGCCGCGGCGGCGCTCACGCATGAATGGCAGAACGGCCTTCATCATGGCGACCGCACCAAATACGTTCACATCGAACTGGCGGCGCATTTCCGAGAGCGGCGATTCCTCCATGATGCCCTCGTGGCCGTAGCCGGCATTGTTGACCAGCACATCGATTGGTCCGACGCCAGCCTCGATTTCCGCCACGACGCCGTCGATCGCGTCGAAGTCGGTCACGTCGAGCACACGTCCCCAAGCGGCATTCGCGGATACGGACTCGAATTCACGCTTTGCCTGGGCACTTCTCACCGTACCGACGACCTTGTGACCCACCGCCAGCGCTTCCTGTGCGAGCGCGCGGCCAAAGCCGCTGCTGACGCCGGTGATGAGCAGAGTTTTGCTGGATGCCATTAAAGCTTCTCCCGAATGTCGATTGGACAGTGCATACTAATCTGACGAGCGAGGTAAATTAAGCCGAGTTCCGCTGATTTTCTTGCATAAAACTATGAACACGATACGCGCTTCGACCCAGTATCCAGCCCTATCCTCGCGAAGCCAGAAACGCATGGTCGCCCTGCTACACGCGTTGGCGCCCGACGAGGGCTACAACCTGACGGCACTGCCGAGCGTCCGCATCTTGCGGTCGAACCGGGCGCTATCGCGCACGCCCGTTCTGTACGACCCAGGGATCGTGATTGTCTGCCAGGGGCGCAAGCGTGGTTATTTCGGCGACCAGCTCTACCTGTACGACGAGCGTCACTACCTGGCCGTGTCCGTGCCTGTGCCGTTCAGCATGGAGACCGACGCAACCGAGGAGCGCCCACTTCTCGCGCTGTATCTGCACCTCGATTTCGCATTGGCCGCTGAACTTGCGGAGCAGATCGACCGCGAAGGCGCAGAGGAGCGCGCACCAGCACCGCAGAGCATGATGTCGACGCCGATGGATGAAGCGATGCAAGCGTCCGTGCTGCGCTTCCTCGAGGCGATGCATCGGCCGCTCGAAGCTGCCGTGTTGGGCGCCGGGATGCTGCGTGAACTGTATTTCCGAGTACTCACCGGAGCCCAGGGAAGCTCTTTGCGCGAGGCTTTGGCGATGCGAGGCCAGTTCGGCCAGATAGGCCGCTCACTCCGCCTGATTCATGCAAGCTATGCGCAACCTCTCGACGTACAGCAACTGGCCGACGAAGCGGGTATGAGCATTCCGAGTTTCCACAGCCACTTCAAGGCAATTACGCAGGTGTCGCCGATGCAATACGTGAAGTCGACGCGCCTTCATCAAGCTCGCCTGTTAATGGTGCGCAACGAGCTGACCGCGGAGGCGGCGGGACACGCAGTAGGTTACGCGAGCCCGTCCCAGTTCAGCAGAGAATTCAGGCGTCTGTTTGGCCTGACACCGGCCGCAGAGGCTAAGCGTATGCGCGAGAGCTTCGCGATCCCGGCAGTATTCGCTGATAAGACCTATGTCTCGTCGCACTGAATTTGGCGCGATCCGATTCAATCGTAGATCAATGATCGCACATCCACGAATGTCTGCTCGGGGCCTGGCTACTCCCAAGAGCTTTACCGAACCTCAAGATGGGATGCCCGACCGCTTACGAGCGGAACGCCTGGGGTTTTCCACGCAGATAGTAGGTTTGAGCTATCAGGCCAAAAATGAGCCCTACTACAAGCACTCCATGGGCACCGACAAGTAGGGGCGACTTCAGATTGGTGACCAATGGATGACCGTCAGGAATGCGTCTTAAAGTTTCGGTTACCGTAGGAAACATCAACACAAAGGTGGTTAGTGTTAGGGAGAATGTTTCGGCGTATACGCCTATTCGACCAGGTACGGGTAGACGCCCGACAACATAGCCGAAGACCAGCAGCAGAATAGAGGCTGTACCGATTATGTAACTGGCTTTTTGATGCGCCACGAGATACACGGTCAGAGACCCGATCAGCATGGCAAAGAAGTACACCGCTCCGGGAATCGAGCGCGGCACAATTCGACCGTAACGGACAAACATGTACACGGCTACAGGGATCGCCGGTAGACTGCCAAGAGTGTGAACCCAGCCAAGTGACGAAATTCCAAACATTGCCAAATCCTTGTCTTGCGTGAAAGGTACGGAAAATGAATAACCCAGTCTTGGAACCGGATTAGGCGTGCGATCTGAGTGCAGCTCTTCTGGTGATCGACGTGTACTTTAGGCTCACGAAGCCCAAATTGACATGACCGAATCAACGAAAAATTTGACCACTCTTCCGGAATTGACACTTGATGGTCTAGCTAATGGCGATCTCTTGTCACAGGTGCTCGCACGTATGCGCATGACAGGTGACTGCGTCCATTCGTGTAAATTGCTGCCGCTGGCGCAACTGGAGATGTCAACGCAGGCTGCACATGCGTGCATAGTCAGCAGCGGCGTAATAGAAGTCACGGGCGATGACACAGCCTGTTCTGAGATTCAATCGAGCGAGTTGGTGTTGTTCCCACGTGGACCTCGCGACTTCCGGCTCACGGCTTGCAATGGACCAGCGACTGTGGTCGTTTGCCGTTTCTGGTTTGATCCCGATAGTCTGCAAAATTTGCTTTTCGGGTTGCCTGCGCTGATCCACCTTCGACGAACGGAGACGGACGGTTGGCTCGACAATATCATGCGATTTCTTCTGTATGAGGCCGGCAATGACCAACCAGGCTCAGCTTTGATGGTCTCCCGCATGATCGATCTCGTTGTTGTGCGAGCGTTGCGGGCGTGGGTTCATCATGGTCACGCATCTAGCTGGCTAGGCGGATTGGCAGATCAGCGCATTGCTCGCGCTTTGAAGGCGATCCACGAGCAGCCGGCACGAGGCTCGACCATTGGTGGGCTCGCAGCTATCGCTGGAATGTCCCGCTCAAGCTTCTGCGAACGCTTCACGGCACTTGTAGGGAAATCGCCCCTTCGTTACCGCAACGAATGGCGTTTGACCATCGCCCGCGACATGTTGGCAAAAGGCGATGCACGCGTGGGTGAGGTCGGCATGTCTGTTGGTTACGAATCCGAGGCCGCTTTCAGTCGCGCATACAAGACATTCTTCGGCCACACACCTAGAGATGCGAAGCCGACAACTACTATGCCTTAAGGCGCTGTCAACTTGACTAGGTTCGTCGATGATGATCCTTAACGCACTGCGGCTCAGCAGATATTCGACGGAGTTTGGGCAACATTGGTAAATTCACTCAACGCACCGAACCGGGCCGCGAGGTGCGTTCGATAGAGAGAAGCCCGCAGCAAACGTCGTTTCAGTGCTATAGCGCGACGCACATCCCTGGCACTCGACCGTCCGCTGACAAAGCGAAGCAGCCGCACGTATGTCCATGTGGCAATCGTGCCGAGTGTCTCTTCCTGGCCGAATTCTGGCCGTGCACAGTTCCTTCGTCGCGCGCGGAAATCTAGCCGACCACCGTGACTTGGGGCCAGCGGTCGAGGTATCTTTTCTGCGCGACCCGCTTACGGTAGGTATCGATGCTGACGCGCGGTGGGTTGCGTCGCACAACCATAGAAAAAAGGTCGTCGAGACCGTAAGGTGCGCAGATATCGATTGTCCCGTCGTTGAGAAGAGTCAATCCGACGGCGGTCGCGTACTCCGGCCACGATGCGATTGCTTCGGCCAGGGAGGTCAATGGCGGCACCGAGTGGCCGAATACGTTCTCAAACCACAGATGAACGGCGGCCTGATTGGTGACTTCCCACGGGATCCCGGGACATCGTTCAGCAAGTTGTCTTTGAATTTCCGCGTCGCGAGTCGAGGACAGATCAGATGCGTTGAAATACGCGACATCGATATCAGGTAAGTGCGATGGAGTCTCGTATCCGTGGAGTGAGTCCCAGACCAAATTACGAATCGCTCCTGCGCCGATACACCAGGATTCCAGCCGCATTTCGCGTACCGCCGACAGCGCGGACATACACCAGGACGAACGCCTTGCTATTTCGATCAGCCTTTCGTTGAAATTCATCGCGGATTTTTTGCCCGAGACTCGTGGAAGTGCTGAGATTGTCATCAATTCCGGTCACGCCGTCGAGTGACCGAAGGTGGCCGACGCTCGCCCCACACTCAACGCACCAGCGCGGGATCAATCTCGTTGCGTGTCAAGCCGAATCGCTCCATGCGCGCGCGATGGCCAGGTGAGCCCAGATATGAACGAAGCGCCTTGTTCACCGCCTGGATCAGGTCGCTGTTTCTTCTATTAAACGAGAATGCCCCGAGCGGAGGCTTCTGCTGCTTGCCGTACATTCCCGATTCGTGCTCGACGGCCTCAAGCACTGAGCCTCCGATCCGATTCACAAGGATGCGATTTCCCAAGGCCGTGCTCGCATACGCATCGATCGCGCCGGAGAGAACTGCTTCGATAGCGTCGCCCTGTCGCTCGAAGATGGCTATCTGGTCCTCGCTTACGCCTGACACTCTCGCCGTGTCGTGTTGCACCTGTCCGGCAATGATGCCGAGGCGCGCATCGGGGCGTTTGGCGATCGACACATAGCTGTTGAGCGCTTTCGGGTTTCCAGTCCGAACCAGAAAGCCGTCTCCTATCCCCCATACGGGTACGCTGAATGCGACCTTCCTGGCGCGTTCAGGCGTAACGAAGAGCGGAACATTCATATCCCAGCGACCGGCTTCAACGCCGGGAAGCAGTTCACTAAACGTCGTCAGGCGATGCTCGATCCGGGTGACACCGATTGATCGAAGAACCGCATCGGCCAGATCAATGTCAGCACCCGTAGCAGTACCGTCCGGTTCCGTCCAACCGAACGGGGGTTCTTCGATGTACGCAATCGTTATCTTCATTGGTGTGTCTCGTGAATTGCGACTGGTATTTCGCACCCAGGCGGGTCAGCTTTCCTCCGGAATCAATGCCAGCAGATCCGTCACTCCGACATCGATGCCAGCCTGAACCAACAGATCGATCGCTTGCCCCCGGTGATGTGTTTGGTGATTGAAGAAATGCAACAAAAGCGCAGCGAAGCGACGCGAGCTTTCCACGCCCTTCGTGTTTTTGTAACGCATGACGCTGACCAGATCGTCTTCCGTGATCGTTTCGACCCATGTCGAGATCAGTTGATCGAGTTTCTTCCGGTACGGGATCAGCCCCTGGAGATCCTCGAATAGCATCTGGTCCAGCCGTTCAGGCACAGGTATCCGGTCCAGTGGCTCAAGGGCGGCGGCTTGCGGCAAGTGTGCCCTGAAACGCTTGAGCCAAATGGTGTCGCCCACTGCAAGATGATTCAGCGTTCCGAGAATTGAACCGAAAAAGGCTTTACGATCCTGCCGCAGTTCATCAGGCGTGAGTCGGGCGGATGCTTCACATACCTTGTCGTTCATCCATGCGTTATATGCGGCCAGCAGCCGCCATTGCTCCCTGTGCATTCTTTCTTCCCATCGATTCTGTTGGTTAGAGCAACCCCGCAAAATGCGCCAGCACAAACACGATCGCGCCGCCCGCGATCAGCACCAATGCGTTGATGCGCGTCTTCATCATGAGCACGGTCGCAAGGATCGCTGTGAGCCACGCGATCCAGCCGCCTTCGAGTTCCTTGATCAGCACGTAGACGGCCGCGAGAATCAGCCCCGCGGCCACAGGCCGCAAGCCGGCCTGCAACGCGTTCAACCAGCGCGCGCCTTCGTGCCGGTTCCACACGTGCACGACGCCGTACATCAGGAACGCGGTCGGCCCGAATAGCGCGAGCGTCGCGACGAGCGCGCCGCCGAGTCCGCCGACCTGGTAGCCGATCAGCGTCGCGAGCAGCGAACCCGGACCGGGCGCGAGCCGCGCGATCGCGAAGTCGCTGAGGAATTGCGCATGGGTCATCCAGTGGTGCACGTCGACGACCTGGCGCTGCACTTCGGCAATGATCCCCTGGCCGCCGCCGACGGTGACGATCGACAGCGGCGCGAAAACCGAAAACAGGGCGATGAGAGTTCGAGACACGACAATAGGTTTTCTGGAGTTTGACTAACGGCGATCCAGGGCGATCAGGGCTGGCGCGCCTCGCGCACATATTCATAGCCGACACTCAACGCGCCCGCGATCAGCACGGTCCACACGAGCGACACGCGAAACACCGCCGCGGCCGCGAACGTCGCGACCAGCACCAGATACGGAAACACGCGGCGCGGCAGCCGGCGCGCCGCGGTGATCGCCATCGACAGCGACAGCCCGATCGCGCCGGCCGCGGCGCCAGCGAGCGCGATATGCGTGAGCGGAAACGAGGCGATCGCCGAGAAGAACACGCCGAGCAGGATGATCACGACAGCCGGCGGAAAAATGATGCCGCAGAATCCCGCGACGGCGCCGCGCCAGCCGAGCAGCCGGTAGCCGATCCAGATCGCCAGATTCTTCACGTTGACACCGGGCAGCGCCTGCGACAACGCGAGGCCATTGAGAAATTCGTCTTCGCTCATCCAGTGCCGGACGTGCACGAACTCGCGCATGAACCAACCGCTCAAGCCGCCGCCGAAACTCGTCAGACCGATGCGCGCAAAGATCAGGAAGAGGCCGAGCGAGGTCACTTCGGGAGACGGCGATACGTGGTGCGGCGCATCGTCTGCGGGTGTCGATACCGGGTCGCTGACGTCTTGCTCCAGGGTGCCTTTGGCCAATGCGCCTCCTTACTCGTTTTGATCATGCTGCGCTTGCCGCGCGCCCGGCATGATAGCCGCAGAGGTAGCCGAAGGCGAGGAAGCCGAGGGAGCCGAAGAAGCAGCCGAAGAAGCAGCCGTGGATGCAGCCGCCACCGGATGCCGCGGATCATGCAGCTCATCGGTCGACCATCCGCCGCCCAGATCGCCGAACAACGACGCCGCGTGCAGCAGGCGCGACTCCTGCACGTTCAGCGCGGTCTGCCGCGTGGTCAGCTGCGTCGCTTGCGCGGTCGCGACTGTCGTGTAGTCGACGGTGCCCGCCTCGTATTCGTTGAACGCGATCTCCGCGCCGCGGTCCGCGTTAAGCACCGCATCTTCGAGCACGACCGCCTGGTCCGCGAGGATGCGCAGGCCGGACAGATCGTCCTCGACGTTCTGGAACGCGCCCAGCACCGTACCGCGATAGTTGGCGACCGTCGAGTCGTAGGCCGCCTTCGCCGCATCGACGTTGGCGCCGCGCAGGCCGCCGTCGAACAACGTTTCGGTCGCGCTGGCGCCGAGCGACCACACGTAGTTCGCGGCCTTCAGCAGACCGTTCAGCGGCGACTGCGTGAAACCGGCCACCCCCGACAGCGAGATATCCGGGTAATACGCGGCCACCTCGACGCCGATCGCCGCGTTCTGCGCGGCCATCTTGCGCTCGGCGGCGGCGATGTCGGGCCGGCGTTCGAGCAGCGTCGACGGCACACCGACCGGCACCGTCGGCAGCGCCGGCATCGCGGTGCTATGCGTGATCGACAGCTCCTCCGGGTTCTTGCCGACCAGCACCGCAATCGCGTGCGCGTTCTGCGCGCGCGCGACACCAAGCGCGATCAGATCGGACTTCGCGGTATTCAACTGGCTGCGTGCGGTGATCACGTCGCTCGGCGGAATCGTGCCCGCGCGATCCTGCTCGCTGACGACGTCGAGAAAGTGCTGATACGCCACGACCGTTTCCTGCAGCAGGTCTATGTTGGCGTCGCTGGTGCGCAGCTCGATGATCGCGGTCGCGAGCGCGACCTGCTCCGAGAGCGTCGCATTCGCGAGCGTCGCTTCGCTGGACTGCGCGGTCGCGGCGTTTTCCTCGACCGTGCGACGCACCTGGCCCCACAGGTCCGGCGCCCAACTCACGTTGCCTTCCAGCGTGCCCGCATTGACGATGCGCGCCGTCGTGCCATTGGCGAAGCTTCCCGACGAACTGACCGAACCGCTGGTCGCGCGTTCGCGCGTCGCCGAACCGGTCGCGCCGATCGTTGGAAACAGGGCCGCGTGCGCGACGCGCACTTCGGCGAGGGCTTCCTGGTAGTTCGCGTAGTCCGCGCGCACGGTCTGGTTCGACACCGCGACGAGCGGTTCGAGTTCGTCGATCAACGGGTCGTTGAATGCGGTCCACCAGGTGCCCTTCGGGCCGGTCGCGTTCGGCTCGGCCTTGGTCCAGCCCGGCAGTTCGGAGTAAGTGGCGGGCACGCTGACCAGCGGCCGGTGATAATCCGGGCCGACCATGCAGCCGGCGTTGAACAGCGTCAGCAGCGCGACGGCGAGCGTCGCAACACTCGGCAGCCGCGAGCGAGGCGTTTTCAAAGGTTCAATCGAAATCTTCATCGTCATGCCTTCGTATCCGGTTGTCCCGGCGTCGCGTCGCGGTTCCAGCGCAGACCCGCGGACCATCTGACCAGCCTTGCACGCAGACGGTCGAGATACAGATAAATCACCGGCGTCGTATAGAGCGTAAACATCTGGCTCAGGATCAGCCCGCCCATCACCGTGATACCGAGCGGCTGGCGCAGCGAGCCGCCCTGGCCGATGCCGATCGCGAGCGGCACCGCGCCGAGCACGGCCGCGAACGTCGTCATCATGATCGGCCGCAGACGAATCAACGCGGCCGCGTGGATCGCGTCGCGCGCCGGCATCTGTTCCTGGCGCTGCAACTGGATCGCGACGTCAACCATCATGATCCCGTTCTTCTTGACGATACCGATCAGCAGGATGATGCCGATCATCGCGATCACCGAAAACGGTATGCCGAAGATCAGCAGCGCGAGCGTCGCGCCGATACCCGCGGACGGCAGCGTCGACAGGATCGTCAGCGGGTGGATCGAGCTTTCGTACAGCACGCCGAGCACGATATAGACGACGCCGAGCGCCGCGAGAATCAGCAGCGGTACCACGCCCAGCGACTGCGAATAGGCCGCCGCCGCGCCCGCGAACGAACCGTGAATGCTTGCGGGCATGCCGATCTCGCGGATCGTTTCGTTGATCGCCGCGCCCGCCTGGCTCAGCGACCCGCCAGCCGGCAGGTTGAACGAGATCGTCGCGGCGACGAGGCCGCTTTGATGATTCACCTGCGTCGAGGTGTGGCTGTTCGAGTACGACGTCAACACCGAGAGCGGCACCATCGTTTCGGCGGCCGTGCTGTCCGCGCTGCCCGTCGAGCTGCCGCCCTTGCTGTTGGCGATGCTGTTGTTCGTCGCGTTCGACTGCGCGTCCGAATTGCGCGAGTTCGTATTCGACGACGTGCTGGTCGTGGCCGCGGTAGTCGACGTCGCCGACACCGTGCCGTGCGGCATCTGCGTCGCCGCTGTGCCGGTCGGATTGCCCGCGGCCGCGCTCAGATAGATCTGACCCAGCGTCTGCGGATACTGCCAGTACTCGGGTGCGACCTCCATCACGACGAAGTACTGGTTCAACGGGTTGTAGATCGTCGACACGGTGCGCTGGCCGAACGCGTCGTACAGTGCGTTGTCGATCTGATTCGGCGAGAAGCCGTAGCGCGCGGCGGTTGCCCGATTGATCGACACGTAGGTCTGCAGGCCGTTCTGCTGCAAGTCGGAGTTCACGTCGAGCAGCCGTCCGTGTTCCTTCGACAACGCCGCCACGAGCTTCGGCGTCCATGTAAACAGCGCGGCGGAATCGTCGCTCGTCAGCGTGTACTGGTACTCGGCCGCCGACTGCCGCCCGCCGATGCGCAAATCCTGCTGCGCCTGCAGGAAGAGTCGCGCGCCCGACACTTCGTCGAGCTGCGGCCGCAGCCGGTTCACGACCTGGGTAGCCGTGGCGTGCCGCTGCGACAGCGGCTTCAACTCGATGAACACGTTCGCGGTATTGAGCGCGCGTCCGCCGGTAAAGCCCGCGACCGACTGCACCGCCGGATCTCTCTGCACGATCGACTGCAACTGCACGAGCTTCTTCTGCATCGCCGTAAACGAAATGCTCTGGTCGGCGATGATCTGCCCGATCAGAATGCCGGTGTCCTGCTCGGGAAAGAAGGTGGCCGGCACCAGCTTCAGTAGGAACACGTTGCCGACCAGCAGCGCGAACAGCAGCAGAATCACCAGCAGCGAATGATCGAGCACTGCCGTCAGCGAGCGCGCATAGACATCCTTGAAGCGATCGAACTGACGCTCGATCCACTGCGCCCAACGCGCTTTCGAATGACCCGCGTTGTTGCGGCTCAGCACGTACGCGCACATCGCGGGCGTGACCGTCAGCGAGATCACCAGCGAAATCAGGATCGCGATCGACAGCGTGATCGCGAACTCATGGAACATCAGCCCGACGATCCCCGGAAACAGGATGATCGGCAGAAACACCGCGATCAGCGACAGGCTCATCGAGATCACCGTGAAGCCGACCTCGCCCGCGCCTTTCAGCGCGGCCTCTTTCGGACTCAACCCCAGCTCCATGTGCCGCACGACATTTTCGAGCACGACGACCGCGTCATCGACGACGAAGCCGGTGCCGATCGTCAGCGCCATCAGCGACAGGTTGTCGATGCTATAGCCGAGCAGATACATCGGCCCGAAGGTGCCGACGATCGACAGCGGCAACGCGACCGCCGGCACGAGCGTCGCGCGCGGCGACTGCAGGAAGATGAACACGACGCCGACCACCAGCAGCACCGCAAGGAAGAGCGTGCGCTCCGTATCGCTGACCGACGACGTGACCGACTGCGAGCGATCGATCGCGACATCCACATTCACGCTTTTCGGCAACGTCGCTTCGATGGAAGGCAGCACGTTGCGTATCTGCTGCACGGTACTCACGACATTGCTGCCCGGCATCGGATAAACGATCACAAGAATCGCCGACTTGCCGTTGAAGAGCCCCGCATTGCGGATGTTTTCGTTCGAGTCACGCACCTGGGCGACATCGCGCAACTGCACCGGCGCGCCATTGCGATACGCGACGACCAGATCGCGGTACGGCGCCGCGTGCGTGATCTGATCGTTGGATGTGACCACGTAGCGCTGATCGCCGACATCGAGGTGCCCTTTCGCGCTGTCGGCATTGGCCGCGCTGATCGCCGCGCGCACGTCTTCCATGCCGACGCCGTAGCTATTGAGCTTGCCCGGCTGCAACTCGACCCGCACACTCGGCAACGCGCCGCCGCCGAGCGTGATCTGGCCGACGCCCTGCACCTGCGACAACTGCTGCTGGATCACCGAATCGGCGGAGTCGTACAGCTGCGCTTTCGTCAGCGTGTCGGACGTCAGCGACAGCACCATGATCGGCGCGTCGGCCGGGTTGTACTGACGGTAGCTCGGATTGCTGCGCAGCGTGGTGGGCAGATCGGCGCGCGCGGCCTGGATCGCCGCCTCGACGTCGCGCGCGGCGCCGTTGATGTCGCGCTTCAGACCGAACTCCACGATGATCAACGACGAGCCGACATAGCTGATCGACGTCAGCTCCTCGACGTCGGCGATGGTCGCGAGCCGCCGCTCCAGCGGCTCGGCTACCGTCGACGCCATGATGTTCGGGCTCGCGCCGGCCATGTTCGCCTGCACGACGATCACCGGAAACGCGATGTTCGGCAGCGGCGCGACCGGCATGCGGAAATACCCGAGCGTGCCGGAGATCAGGATCGCGATCGCGAGCAGCGTCGTCGCGACCGGTCGCCGGATGAAGAGCGCCGGGATGTTCACCGCGTGCCCTCCGCGCCGCCTGCGTTGCGCTCAGCGCGCGATGCGCGCCAGCGGTTCACGCGCGCGGCCATCCGGTCGAAGAACAGATAGATCACCGGCGTCGTGAACAGCGTCAGCATCTGGCTCAGCGTCAGACCGCCGATGATCGCGAGACCCAGCGGTCGGCGCAGTTCCGAACCGGTGCCGGTGCCGAGCAGCATCGGCAGCGCGCCGAGCATCGCGGCGAGCGTCGTCATCAGGATCGGCCGGAAGCGCAGCAGCGACGCCTCGAAGATCGCCTCGCGCGGCGCCTTGCCGTGATTGCGCTCGGCGTCGAGCGCGAAGTCGACCATCATGATCGCGTTCTTCTTGACGATGCCGATCAGCAGCACGATGCCGATGATGCCGATCACGTCGAGATCCATACCCGCGAGCATCAGCGAGAGCAATGCGCCGATACCGGCCGACGGCAGCGTCGACAGGATCGTGACCGGATGGATGAAGCTCTCGTACAGCACGCCGAGCACGATATACACCGCAACGAGCGCAGCGATCAGCAGGTAGACCTCGCTCGACAGCGAATCCTCGAACGCCGCGGTCGCGCCTTGCAGCGACGACGTGATCGACGGCGGCAGGTCGATCGCCTGTTCGGCCGCGTGAATCTCCTTGACCGCCGTGCTCAACGATGCGCCCTGCGCGAGATTGAACGAGATCTTCACCGACGGGAACTGCGCGAGATGACTGATCACGAGCGGCGCCTTCCTGATCTCGATCTTCGCGATCCCGGAGAGCGGCACCTGACCGGTGCTGCTGGTCTGGCTGGGCAGATAGAGATTGCCGATCGACTGCACGGTCGGCATCGTTTCCGGCTTCGCGACCAGAATCACGCGGTACTGGCTCGACTGCTCGAAGATGGTCGAGACGATGCGCTGACCGAGCGCGTCGTACAACGCGTTGTCGATCGTCGCGGACGTGATGCCGAAGCGCGCGGCCAGTTGCCGGTTCACTTCGACGTTCACGCTGAGGCCGTCGCTGTTGAGATCGCTCTGCACGTCCGAGAGCGACGGAATCTGTTTGAGCCGTTGGACGAGTTGCGGCACGTACTTCTGGAACGCCTCCTGGCTCGGTCCACGCAACACGAAGCTGTACTGGTTCGGCGACACGGTCGTGTCGAGCGTCAGATCCTGCTCGGGCTGCATGTAGAGCTTCACGCCAGGCACGTGCGCCACTTCCTGCGCGAGCCGCCGCGCGATTTCCTGCGCGTTGTCCGAGCGCTTGTCGCGCTCGCGCAGATTGATCAGGAAGCGGCCGTTATTCAGCGTCGCATTGGTGCCGTCGATGCCCACGTACGACGTCAGCGAGACCACGTCCGGGTCCTTCAGGATCGCATCGGCGAGCGCGCTCTGGCGCTGCACCATCGCCGCGTACGACACCGAGTTGTCGGCGACGCTGATGCCCTGGATCACGCCGACGTCCTGCACCGGAAACAGGCCCTTCGGAATCACCACGTACAGGATGCCGGTCAGCACGACGGTGGCGATCGCGACCATCAGCGTCAGCGTCTGATGATCGAGCACCCAGCGCAGGCCGCGCTCGTAGGCGGCGAGCGTCTTGTCGAAGAGCCTCTCGCTGATGCGCTCGAAGCGGCTCGGATGCCGCTCGGCCTGCGCGCGCAGCATCCGCGCGCACAGCATCGGCACCACCGTCAGCGACACGACCGCCGAAATCACGATCGTGACCGCGAGCGTCACCGCGAACTCGCTGAACAGGCGCCCGATCACGCCGCCCATGAACAACAGCGGAATCAGCACCGCGATCAGCGAAACGGTCAGCGACAGAATCGTGAAGCCGATCTGCCCCGCGCCTTCGAGTGCGGCTTCGAGCGGCGTCATGCCCTCTTCCAGATAGCGCACGATGTTCTCGATCATCACGATCGAGTCGTCGACCACGAAGCCGGTCGCGATGATCAGCGCCATCAGCGACAGGTTGTCGATCGAGTAGTTGAGCTGGTACATCACCGCGAGCGTGCCGATCAGCGAGACCGGCACCGAGATGCTCGGAATCACCGTGGCGGGCACGTTGCGCAGAAACACGAAGATCACCGCGACGACGAGCACGATCGCGAGAATCAGCTCGAACGCGGCGTCCGCGACCGACGCGCGAATCACGCCGGTGCTGTCCGACACCACCGTCACTTTCATGCCGGCCGGCAGCGTCGATTCGAGCTGCGGCAGCTCCTTCATGATCTGGTTGACCGTCTTGATCACGTTCGCGCCCGGCTGGCGCTGCACGTTCAGCACGATCGCGGGCGCGCCGTTGTACCAGGCGCCACGCTCGACGTCCTGCGCGGCCTGGCTCACGCGCGCGACGTCGCGCATGTACACCGGCGAGCCGTTCTGGTAGGCGATCACCGTGTCCATATAGTCCTTCGGATCGGTGATCTGATCATTGCCGTTGATCGTGTAGTCGAGGTCCGGGCCGTCGAAATTGCCCTTCGGCTGGCTCACGTTCACGTAGCTCAGCAGCGTGCGCAGATCGTCGATGTTCAGGCCGTAGGCGGCGAGCTTGTGCGGGTCGGCCTCGACGCGAATCGCGGGCACGTTGCCGCCGCTCGTCGTCACGACGCCGACGCCCGACACTTCCGAGATCTTCGTGCCGAGGCGGTTGTTCGCGACGTCTTCGAGCTGCGTCAGCGACATCGACTTCGAGGTGACCGCGAGCGTGAGGATCGGCTGGTCGGCCGGATTGACCTTCGCATAGGTCGGCGGCGCCGGCAGGCCGGAAGGCAGATAGCTGTTCGCCGCGTTGATTGCCTGCTGCACGTTCTGCTCGGCGATGTCGAGGTTCAGCGACAGGTCGAACTGCAGCGTGATGACCGACGCGCCGTCCGAGCTGTACGAGGTCATCTGCTGCAACCCCGGAATCTCGCCGAGCTGCACTTCGAGCGGCGCGGTGACGGTGGTCGCCATCACGGTCGGGCTCGCGCCGGGATAGAAGGTCTGCACCTGAATCGTCGGATAGTCGACGTTCGGCAGCGACGACACCGGCAGCACGCGCATCGCGATCAGACCGACGAGCACGAGCGCGATCATCAACAGCAGCGTCGCGACCGGGCGAAGAATGAACAGGCGGGAAATATTCATCGGCGCGGCGGTCCGTTACGACGAAGCAGCTTCGGACGTCGCCGCCG